>NZ_LYPI01000007.1:0-833173 GCF_001938575.1 Pseudoalteromonas sp. PAB 2.2 | reverse complement strand
TGGGTAACCGTAAACTCAATCGATGCATAGGCGTTGGGCTGTAATAAATCCAAACGCTCACGAGGGAAGGTAATTGGCTCATTAGCATAGGCAGTTTTAAAATATTTATAACCAAATTCAATACCACAACTACTGTGACCACACGATTCCGAATAGCCCGACTCTATTAAAAAAGGAAATTCTGGCACTGAGCCATCCTCTGTTTCAATCGTCACAACAATGGGCCCACGATAACCATGTGCTTTATCAAATAAAAAATCACAGCCTGATGTCAAAAAACACGCCAGTAGCACACAGTACATTACTAAATTTTTCACACTATTAACCTTCTATTTTAATAATTATTTAGCGCTAATAATGGGGTTGTCGGCACTGCCACTAATTTGGTAGCCATAAATATTTGCAAGTTGCGCCAGCTCAGGCGATAAAACAAGGCCGTTGTCTGTATCAAACAATAGCCCTAACTCTTTTAATAAATCAGCTTTATTGTTTTTTAAAATATAACCAAGCGCTTTATCTCTTTCATAGCGAGTCATGCTTTTATTTGTACCTACCATTAACATTATTAGCTATTGATTAAGAACACCATATAAACAACTCTCATTTACATGCTTTAATAAGGCCAGTTTATTTTTCAAAATAAAATCAAGATAAGAAATTTTTTCATTGTTTAACACACGTTCTTTATTTAGATTAATCTCAACATTATTGAGCTGTATAACTAAATTTTGAATATAACTTAAACCATAACCAGCTTACGTTCTAAGATCTTCTATTTCAGACTCTATTTGATTGACATCATTTAAATTAACAGCGAGTAATTTAAAGCTAAAAAGCAGCAAACCAACCAAAAAAACAAGATACAAAACTACTAGGCCTAATTTCCATAACTATTCCTTATCATTAAAATTCCCCCTTTATTAAAACAAACATTACATCAATTCAATAATGTATCAAACAAAATAAATATTAAAAAACAGAAAGCATAATAAATCACTACATTAAAACAAAAACAAACAAAATATAACTACAAAAAGAAAAAACAACAATTAGCTATTAAACAACTCAAATAACATTGCAAATAAAAAACAGCTTAATTTATTCAACTAACAAGGAAGTTTATTTATCTATGTATATTTTTCTCCTCATGCTTTTTCATAATTTTTAATTTCTGAGCATATAAAAAGAGTCAATTTAAGAGCTCAGGCAACATCATCATCTGAACTTGTTGGCAACATAAATGCAGGTGAGAAATATGCAGTTGTCGGTACAAGAAGCACCGGTAGCGGGTTAAATATTTAGCACAACGATGCATCATACCAGGCTTATGGCAATGGATATTTCGGTCAAACTCAGGGCTCTTATATTGAGTTATCTCAAGATCAAGATGGGAATGATATAGGCTCTGTTCCAAGTAATTCGCGAATAGTGGTCTTACAGGAAGTAGGCGAGAGTATTTTAACCTGGTTTGATGGTAAGCTAAGCCGTTTGAATAAATCAGATGTTGATCTAGACATTCCTGTTAGTGATTATGAGTTTACCTCAACCCCTTCCACCCAAGTTATGATTGAAGAGATATTTTCATATTCCATTACTGTTAATTATGTTGGAAGCGTTGAATATAGCCTTGTTAAAGCACCTAGTGGCATGGTAATTAACCAAAATGAAATAACGTGGATGCCTTCTGATTCAGATATTGGGCAATCCACGGTTATTATTCGTGCAATAATTGATGACCAAGTCATATTGCAATCATTTACTATCGATATTTCAGCACCATTTTCATTGTGTAATAATTTAAGTGATATAAATACCAAATTCATAAGACAGAAGAGCTAGGCAAGAACTCTAACAACTATAAAAACCTTGTACGCATTGCCTACAAGGTTTTTTTATCCCTGCAAAACAGCAAAAACTGTGCTTTATTTATAGGACGAATAAAAACAAGAGCACAATGAATGGAGTTTATAAGTCAGGTTATTTACGTCGATAACGTAGAAGAAGTACTCGACTTTTATTATCAAGCATTTGGTTTTAATACCAATCATATTAGTGACGATGCAGAGTACGGCGAGCTCGTAACGGGCACGGTGAAATTAGCGTTTGCCACTCACCCACACGCGCAATCTTATTTTAAGCAAGGCTACATTCGCGCGCACCCTAAGCAACCCGCATTGGGATTTGAATTAAGATTTAGTTGTGAAAACCTAGCACAAAGCTACGATAAAGCCGTACTTGCAGGTGCTGAACCTTTATGCCCACCGACAAAAAAAGACGCCCAACATTATGCCTATGTAAGGGCCATTGAAGGTACATTGGTGTGCCTCATTGAGATTTAACTTTTTGTCAGCTCGGTATGCAGCTCTAGTGTCAGCACGCGAAGTTCCTCAAGGCGATCTAAGCTCATATTAGAGCGTGCCATTAACTTAGCCGTTAATTCTTCCGCGTCTGTTTTAAGCTGTATGCCTTGCTCTGTTAACGAGATCACTTTTTTGCGTTCATCTTCACTAGAAACTTGGCGAGTTAACAAGCCTTTTGCTTCTAACCGTTTCACAATAGGGGTCAGTGTGCCTGAGTCTAAATGCGTATCAAAAGAAAGCTCTTTTAAGCTTACTTGATTTCTGTACCACAAAGAATGCATCACGATGTATTGCGGATAGGTTAAGTCATACGCTTCGAGTAAAGGGCGAAACGCTCTTATTAGCGCATTAGTCGCACTGTAAAGCGTAAAACACACATTGTCTGATAAGTTTTGAGTCATTGCAGTGCCTTAAAGATAATTACTGCGGCTATTATTACGTTAATTTACTTTGCGCGCAAATTATTTTCGAATAACACTTGCCATTTGCCTAAAAGATCATTAAATTGATCACAAATAGTTTGCGCGCAAATGTTTTGCGTGGATATTAGTTTGTTATTTCACTAGCATTGCTAGATTAAAAAATACGAGGTTTTTATGGCTACAAGTCAACAGATTCATTTAGTATCACGCCCTACAGGCATGCCGACCCACAATAACTTCAAGCAAGTAGAAATAACATTGCCTGAACTACAAGATGGCGAAGTCTTAATTAAAAACACCTGGATGTCAGTCGACCCTTACATGCGCCCACGTATGATAGATCGTGAATCTTACATCGAACCCTTTAAATTAAACGACGTTATGGATGGCGGTGCCATTGGCGAAGTAATTGAATCACGTAACAATCAATTTCCTGTTGGCAGTAAAGTAACTCACCTTAGTGGCTGGCGCACTGCACACATTAGCGATGGCAGCGACTTAACCCTGTTACCTGATGTACCACTGCCTGATCAATTATTTTTAAACACCATGGGTATGACAGGTTTAACTGCATGGGCAGGCCTTACAAAAGTTATCACTCTAAAAGAAACAGACACTGTGTTTGTGTCTGCTGCATCTGGCGCAGTCGGCAGTGTTGTGTGCCAAATTGCTAAGCTAAAAGGCTGTAAAGTTATCGCCTCGGTGGGTTCAGATGAAAAAGCTCGCATGGTAAAAGACTTAGGGGTTGATGCTGTAATCAACTACAAAACCGTTGAAAACCTTACTCAAGCACTTCAGCAAGCCGCTCCACAAGGGATTGATGTTTACTTTGAAAATGTCGGTGGCGACCACCTTGAAGCAGCATTAAATGTGATGAACGATTACGGCCGCATTCCTGTTTGTGGCATGATCTCAGGTTACAACAACGACACGGCGCAACCTGGGCCAAATAACTTATTCTTCATTAACTCTAAAAAGTTAACCGTACAGGGCTTTATTGTTATTGATTATTTTGACCAATTCCCTGAATTTATAGAGCAAATGGGCGCATGGCTCAGTGAAGGTAAAGTTAAGTCTGAAGAAACAGTATACGAAGGCATAGAAAATGCCGTAAATGCTTTTCTTGGTTTATTCGAAGGTAAGAATAAGGGCAAAATGCTGGTTAAGCTATAACACGCTAAACGTGTAATAAAAAGCCTGTGTCTTCGCTGACACAGGCTTTTTAAAAGTGAACAAATTTAAAAAATACCATCGTCGAAACCAGAACTGTTTACGATTTAAACGCCCTAGAAAAGAAAACAGTACGTCACAAATAGCTAAATCTCGAAGTTTCGAGAGGTACATAGCTTTGCGAGTTAGCTCAGCCTCAGGGGCTTTATATAGGTTATCAGCCATTCAAAAGCGATAAGTATGCCAGCTCTGCCAGTTTTTCTAATGATGAGCTTGCCTTAGATTCTGGTTTTTCAGCATCAACAGAATAACGCCTTTTTGGGATCTTAACTTGAATAAAGCCATGGTTGTTTGCCATATCGAGACGTAATAGTTCACGTTCTTTTGGGGTTAGGTGATTTTCATGAATTTTTTCAAGTTCACCATTATCAAGCCAAATCGCGGCACAGTTGGGGCACTCATCTAACTCAACTACTTTAAGCGGGGTAAAAAAACGCCGCATCATCACGATATCAGGGCACTTAGGGCAATTAATCCGCTTGGTAAGATCAATGCATTCTGTCGGTAATGTTTGTAAGTGTGCGACCAACACCTGTGCTGTTTTTAAATTGGGATCGCTGAAGTGAAATATTTGCCGATTATCAAAAAACACGCCACCCGTTGATGAAAAATACACCTTAGTATCGCCAATACTCACCTCATTAAGGGGTGTATTTGTGCGTGGACAATCCATAAAACATCCTTGTTTTTAATATTAGTTAAGCGCTTTTAAAATAAGCGGTTTTAATGGTTCTGGCAATGCGATTTGCCCACCTAAAACAAACTCATGTGCTTCACTCGACATTTTTTGCCATGTTTTACGAATGATCCCCAGCCATTTCGCCTCGTCGTAATCAGGTTTACTCATTGAAAAATCAAGCATGTAATGCTCAATAAATACCAAACTTGCAATATCTTCTATCAGCTGGCTGTCAGGGTTATGTTTAATGTTCTTTTTAGCAACCGCAGCATACACACGCTCACAATCAGCTATTGAATAGCCCGCAGTTTTCATTAGCGCAGTCACTCGCTCAGCATGAAAATCGTATAACGCGCCTCGCCACTGATAATAACCCTGCTTACCTAAAGGGAAATCACTGCGAGGTGAGCGCCAACGTTCAATATGCTGACCTCGTGCAGCAATGTGCATTAACTCATCAGCGTCAGGTTTAAAACGCGTTAGCATGTCTGTCATACGCATCGCATAAAGGAATTCTTTTGCATATGACTGCCCCTCGAACTTCACACTATTTGGATCAGCATTATTTGCATTATCTATTGCTTTTATTACAGCTTGGTACATAGGAGTTCTTTCTTAAGTATTTGCAAGTTATTGTAATCTGGTCTGTTACATTTTGCTATTTTGTTGAAATTGATGAGTAATTATTGAGCTTTGCTAGACAATAAAGCAACCCTAAACTAGTATTTTTCAGTAAGTAATTTCATACTTTAATTGCCTAAGAGTTTAGGGATGCCCTTGCTGAAGAAAAATAAAATCTCTCAATCGTTACTTTCCTTTATCATTAGTTTCGGCTTATTTTCAACGATTGCATTCAAGGTGTATTTTGATAGGCAAGAAATGCATGAGCTGGAACAAAAAACGATTCTGAATAGTTACAGTAGCGATGTTGAAAAGGCCATTCTCAATGCCCTTCAAGGCCCTTATTTAGTGCGCGCAGCAATGCGTGACTATTCATACACACAAGAGCAGTTCGAAACACTCGCCAAACAAATCCTTAATCACAGCGATGGCAGCCAAACGATCCAGTTGGCGCCAAACGGAATTATTGCCTACAGCTATCCATTACTAAGCCATGAAAGTGTCATCAATGCAGACTTATTCAAAAACAAAACCATCCAAGATTCTTTGCAAAAAACGATACAAACCAAACAAATGCAACTTGATGGGCCTAAAGAGCTCTCACAAGGTGGACAAGGGTTAGTCGCACGCTTACCTATTTTTAAACAAGACACCCTTTGGGGGTTTAGTATTGCTGTGCTGCGCTTTCCTGAATTTATAAGCAATATTAAACCTAAACTTGCCTCTGCATCTCATCGTTTTGAAGTCTGGCAAAAACAAGACACCAATTACCGGCCTTTACTCGCTAATCAGACGTTTGATGAAAGTGAATGGCTAACTCAGCCGATCATGATAAAAAATCAGCAATGGGTAGTCGGCATTAAAGACCAATTTATATTGCGTAGTCACACCGAAATTGCTGTTTTACTGCTGTTCTCACTGCTGTTGTCATCTATCAGCTGTTATTTGTTTTTTATCACGGCGCGTCTTCGCGAGCACGAGCATAATTTAGAAGAATTAGTGCAAAAACAAACAGTCGAACTTTCAGAACAAGCGTTAGCACTCAAACAAGCACAATCATTGAGTGGTGTGGGGAGCTGGCACTTATCACCCGATACGGGAACGCGTCATTTATCAGCCCAAGCCAAAGTGCTTTTTAACTCAGATTCGGCAGAACAAACGATCAACGCTATCTGTAACAGCATCGACAGTTTTTATAAAAATGCCTTTTTAAATTTTATCAATTCACGCCCAAATACGCCTATAGAGCTTGAGTACACCATAAAAATTAATGGCGAAAAGCGCTGGTTTCACGAACTTGCAGAGTGGAACTTTAAAACCAACACTTTAGTGGGGACTGTCGAAGACGTCAGTGACGAAAAACACCAGCAACATGAACTCTATCGGCAAGCTAATTTTGATCCAATGACCGGACTGGCTAATCGCCATTACACTGAAAAATACATCACCAGCTTATGTCCTCAAAATCAATATAACTCAGGACTTACCTTGTTATGCGCTGAAATAAAAGGCTTTCGACAACTCGAAGATATCTATGGTCATAATTTCATAAACGAATTACAAATAATCATTGCCAATCGTTTAATAGAGTTTGCAGAGCACTACCACGCATTTTGCGCTCATATTAAACCCGGGTGTTTTCTAATGCTGTTAAAAGAAGCTATTATTGATGAAAAGCTTGCAACCTTTGTTGATAAACTTCAACACCAAGTTGCTGGTTTAATTGAAACCGCAGGCACGGCCCACTTTTATCATTTTTATATTGGTGTGGGTTACCCTCATTTACAAAGTCTCGATGCAAGAGAGCAAATTAATACGGCACTTATTGCAATGAATGAGTGCCATAGCTTAGAAAAAACATTCACTATTTACAGCCAGTCTCTAAAAGATAAGCTGATAGCAAAGAGCGACTTAGAAAGTGATTTGCGTCACGCCCTCTCTACCGGTAAGCAATTGAGTATGGTTTACCAACCCATTCTTAATACCAAAACAGGGGCGTTGGTTGCATGCGAGGCATTAGTTAGGTGGCAGCATCCTGTTAGGGGCTATGTGTCACCAAACGAATTTATCGCCATTGCAGAGCAGTCTGCGTTGATCAACTTATTATCGCGGTGGATCATTGCCAAAGTCGCTGAAGACTGTCACCGATTAGTGGAAAATAACATTCGTATAAGAATGTCGATAAACCTGTCTCGTAAACAGTTTTCAGATGCGCATCTCGTAAAACGTTTAAGCCAAGAAAAAATGACCTTGTTCCCGGCGGATCAAGAAATAAACCTTGAGATCACTGAGTCTGCTCTTTTTCAAAACACACAATATGCCATTAGCTTAATGCACAAACTAAAAACAGCGGGCTTTGATTTATCGCTTGATGACTTTGGAACGGGTTATTCATCGCTTGCGTCCATACAGCAATTCCCCCTTGATAACGTGAAAATAGACCGTGCGTTTATTTGTAATTGCGTCGAAAACCCGCGTGACGGTCTTTTTTTACAAACCATGAGTGACTTGGCGCATCATTTAAACTTAACCATCACTGCCGAGGGGGTCGAAAGCTCAGAACAATGGCAACTGGTCAGTGATAAAGGCATTGATTACATTCAAGGGTATTTAATTTCAATGCCATTACCAATCGAAAAGTTTATTGAATTTGATCCTGCCCCGTAAGATCGCGGGCAATACTTTGCTGAGGCTTTTCAATCATTCGGGTAAGTTCTGTGCCATCATCACTGATAATGATGGTAGGGGTGTAACGTAAGTCATGCTTCTTTGCGAGGCCGTTAGGGTCGAGCTTGTCGTAGCCAACCGCAACTAAACGCAATGAACCAAGTTGCACTTTAGCCATATCAAGCAATTTTAAAAAGCGCGGTACTTCGCGTTTTGAATCATGGCACCACGTGCCTAAAAAAACTAAAGCTTGCTTGCCTTGCAGTGCTTTTATTGTGTTTAGGTCATTTTCGCTTGGCGAATAGTCTTCATATTCTTCGCTAAATTCAGCGTAGTTTTTAAGTAAGTCTGCAACCGTTATATCGCCAGCATAGGGCGCTTCAGCGGCAAACAGCGTCGTTGACAAAAGCACCACAAAGGCACTCAATACATATTTCATAATTATTATTCTCTACGCTATTAAAGTCCCACAATAACTAATTGCGCTTATTTACACCAGTTTTAGGTGCGTTCAAAACAACACTAAACGCTCTAAAATAAACCTCTACGATGAATAAAAACATGTGCATTAATAGGGTTAAATCAACATCCCTGCTTTCAATTCGGCCTATGAACACACGCTATTCGCAAAATCTTAAAATCTACCCTATTATATTAGTTATAACTAATATAATGAGAATCACCATGGTCACAGCAAAAAGAGTCAGCGGTCTTTTAGTACTTTTCAGCTCAATGAGCTATGCACAAACAACACTGCCTAATATCGCGAGTTTGGAGAGCGAAGCCGTTGAGCGCATTGCATTATTTGCAAACACACTCAAATCTGAACTTAGTGAGGCAATACAGCAAGGTGGGCTTGTTGCAGGGATTGATGTGTGCCAAATGAAGGCGCCCGCTATCGCTGAAAGTTTGTCAATCAATGGCTGGAAAGTCGCTCGTAAAAGCAGCAAAAACCGAAACCCGAACAATAAACCTGATGGTTGGGAGGCCGAGAAAATAGCCGAACTTCTGGACATGCTACGAAACAGCGAAAGCATCGAGAATGTCACATTTTCAACCACCCGCGATGGTCAGTTTCGCTTTGCCAAAGCCATAAAAGTTGCCCCGATGTGTTTAGCCTGTCACGGTGAAAAAATATCACCAGAGGTAAAACAAGCGCTCAATAATCATTACCCTAACGACTTAGCAACTGGGTATAAACTAGGCGATTTAAGAGGCATTTTTTCTGTGAGCAAAACACTGGAAACCCCCTAATACAATGCCATGATGGTGTATTTGTAAGTAACTTAGGCTCGCATAGTGCACCATTAGCCATTAATATAAGCGCAAATAAAATTAACCTAGGTGTAGTTTATGTCGACCCCTCCTTGCCCAAAGTGTCAATCGGAATACGTATACCCAGATCAAAATAACCTCATATGCCCTGAATGTGGGCATGAATGGAATCCAACAGCTGTAAATAGCGATGACGTGATCACAGTAAAAGATGCCAACGGCACTTTATTGGTAGATGGCGATAAAGTGACAGTTGCTAAAGATTTAAAAATCAAAGGCAGCTCACAAGTCATTAAAATTGGCACCAAAGCTGTTATTCGCCGAGTGCTCGATAAAAAAGACCACGAGCTCGACTGTAAAGTAGACGGTATCGGCGAAATGATGGTCACCGCAAAATTTGTAAAGAAAGCTTAAGCTTGCGCGTCCTCAGCCAGCCATGACAACATGGCGCTGCGGACAACTTCAACATGCTCGCCGCCCACAGTCCAGTGACAAACACCTTCAAGCTCAATAAACTGAGCCTTATTTCGGGCATATTTTTTTGCCATTGCTCGCTGTGCTTTGATGGGGGTCACCCTGTCTTTATTGCCCGCAATGATAAGTATTGGGCAGCGAATTGATGCACTATTAACGCGTGAATAACCCGTTGGAAAAAAGCCACTTACCCCCATTTGAAATGTAGCCCGCCCCGACTCATAAGTCGCATGCTGATATATTAGCTGCTGAACCGAATCAGGTTGCGTATTCGCAATACCATAACGAATCTGCGCAAGCGTGATGTGTGTTACCCGCCGCCATAGCGGAAATAAAAATAAATTACGTCCAAATATGCGAATAACAGACCAACTCCATGCATTGATCCCCCCCGGTGCCGCTGATGAAAGTAAAATAAGCTTGGCAACATGCGTCCTTGCTGCGACCAATTGAGCCAGTAACCCACCCATCGAATGACCAACTATAATGGCAGGCCTATCAAGCTTGGCTATTTCTGCCATAATAAACGCAACATAATCTTGTAAGCGCAGCTTCGCTAATGTCTGTTTATCTGCCGTTGTATAACTTGATTTGTCAAAATGCATTGGCAACGTTAATGCATGAACTTCAAAGCCCTGTTGCGTAAATACTGCCGCCACGTCTTGCATAGCCACCGCGGTGCTCCACATACCATGAATAAGGACAACGGGTGGTTTATTTTTAAACTGTGTATTCATGCCGTTCATACCATTTATTAACCCATCGAAACGACAGCTTATGTGTGCTGATGTCGATGTTTGTCGTTTTTAAATTGTAAAACATCATTGGCAATTGGGTCCTGAGTGAGCGTTTGTTTATCTTTACCATAATGCATTGTTACCACCCACGGTGGTTAAACAATAAAAGCCACAATTGTGGCTTTTATTTCACACAGGCTCGCTTTTAGTAACAAGCCGTTCGGGTATGTGTAAGGTACGCTGCGGAAATGGAATCGTTAAGCCTGCGTCTTCGATAGACTCTTTAACGCGCTTATTTAAATCCCAATACGTTTGCCAATAATCGTCATTTTTAGCCCACGCTCTAAGCTGTATATTAACTGCACTTTCGGCCATAGCCGATACCATAACGTGAGGTGCAGGTTCTAAAAGTAAGCGAGGTTCGCTGGCAGCAATACGTTTTAAAACATCGAACCCTTCATCAATCGAATCGGCATACGAAATACCCACAACAATATCCATGCGGCGTTTACCATTTCGAGTAAAGTTTTTAATATTGTTGCCCCACACAATCCCGTTCGGTGATGCGATATATAAGCCATCGATGGTTTGAAAAATAGTGGTGAACAAATTAACTTCAGAAACTGTTCCTTGCATTGAACCTATTTCAACAAAGTCACCCACTTTAAACGGCCTTAAAATAAGCAACATCATGCCAGCAGCAATATTACTTAAAGTATCTTTAAGCGCTAAACCAATCGCGAGGCCTGCGGCCCCCACTAACGCAATCAAACTTGCGGTATTTACGCCAAAAATATCTAAAATAAACACACCACCAATCACATATACCGTATAGCCTGTAACCGATGACAAAATAGGCAAGAGTGTGTCGTCTACTTTATTCAGTTTTGAATGAGAGTTTTTAATCGCCTTTTTCACAGACTTGGCGATAAGCGCACTGGCAATCAAAATTACAATCGCCAGCACCAATTTGTAGCCCAGCGCAATAATAGTCTGTGAGTGATTAAGCCAAAAATCGCTAACCGTTTGTTTCATACTATGTCCTGTATAATATATTTATATTTCAATTTGTTAACTTAATTGCTTACTGAAAACAGTAACCACGCATTATAGGCACAGTACACAAGCAGTAGCCCAACCCCTTCAACTCTGTTTATTCTGCCAGTCCTGCGATAGCCATAAGCAAACACTAATAAACATAGCGTTAAAGAGAACATCGCTAACCAATCACGCATTAATAAATCACTTGAAAGATTAACGGCAGGCGCAATAACACCAGCAATGCCTGTCACCGCTAAAATATTAAACATGTTAGAGCCAATCACGTTACCAATGGCAATATCGTGTTCACCTTTTCGCGCTGCGACAACTGAGGCGGCAAGTTCAGGTAACGACGTACCCAGTGCCACAATAGTTAAGCCAATAATTAAATCGCTTATTCCCATAAGTTCAGCAATATTTACCGCCCCCCACACAAGTAAACGAGAGCTGGCAATGAGTACAATAAGCCCGATGACTAACCAAGTAATAGCCGCCTTAAGCGACATAGGTTGGGCACTCAGTTCCTGCTCAACATCGTTTTGTAAGGTATCGTTTTTGCTTTTTAGCGCAGCAAAAATACTCCAGCCAATAAAGGCTAGAAACCCAAGTAATAATACAATGGCATCAAAACGCGTTAGGCTGTTGTCCCATATCAACACAGCAAGCAAAATACTAACAAGCAGTAATAGTGGTAGCTCTTTTTTAACAATCGTTGAATGAACAACTATCGGCGAGATAATAGCTGTAAGGCCCAAGATCAGCCCTATATTTACGATATTTGACCCAACGGCATTCCCTAAAGCAAGCTCAGGGCTGCCGTCTGCCGCCGCCATAGCTGACACCAACATTTCTGGCGCAGACGTGCCAAAGCCAACAACGACCATACCAATTAAAAGAGTTGGCATACCCGCATATTTAGCACTGACAGCGGCACCATCAACAAATCGATCGGCACTCCAAATCAGCAATACAAAACCGCATAAAATAGCGAGGACAAAAGTAATCATATGAACTCCCGGCGCATCAATAGTAACAAAATGACCGACTTGAACATTGCGTAGTCACCCAGACGACACGCTAGAAAAGTAATAAACACGAGCAGGCTCCTTAGGGCGGAATACAATAAGGCATGCACTATGCCCGCCCGGAACACAGTAGATGCCTTAAGTCTTGTCAATCCATACTACGGACATGAACGCCACGAACGAATGTTCGGAGACTGTTGACGTTCATCTTAGTAACTAAGCGACTACTCCCCTAAGGTTAGGCGTAGACTATATAACCAAAAGTCACAAGTACAAAGTAAAATCTACACCTTTTTTACTTGTTTTTTTACCACGATTCGACTTCTTAAACAGAGTAACGTTCGACGACAATACCCGCCACATCACATGCTTTACAGTGCAATTCCCAACCACCAGCCCAAGTTCGAGCATGAAGACTTGCATGGCAAAGTGGACACACTTCATCAGCAAATGTACTTGGAGTTAACGCTTTTGCACGCTTAGAAAAAAACCTTAAAAACCACAAAATGTTATCATCGATGTTTATCGCAAGATCGCGACGTAAGGTATCGCAAAATGCGTTAAAGACTGCCTGCTTGTATTCCCGTTCATGTTCAGGCGATTTTGCAGCATACAGGCCAAGATAGTGATCGATTTCTTTAACACGTTCAGGCCATGCGTGTGCGTCTATATAATGTTGGCAATCAATCAGTTCTGCCAATGTATAATTTGCGTAATCTGGTTTTATCATCGTAAATTTCCTCCTTAAAACTCACTCACTCACTCGGATAAAGAGAGCCATTTTTATTTATCTCTGCTAACCACTGCTCAAACAAGGTATTAGCATCAGCCAGCTCATTCTGTGACAAGCGTGGGGAGTGCTTTTGCTCAAACCAAGCATAGCGATTATATAAATCATTATTTTGCGTCATTTCCATAAGCAAACGATTAATCGCATAGGCTTTAGCCGCACTGTTTACGCCCACTTGCTCATCGACAAACATATACGTGCTTTTTCACTTCCCTGCATCGCTGCGCGCGCTATGAATTCTGCCCTTGCAAGTTTAGTAGGAAATTGCGAACGCACATAAAATTCAGGTGTTAAACGTAAACATAGCATCCCACGATAAAATGCAAATTGCTAGATTACGCTAGCCCAAAAAACTTGAATGCAAGACATAGCTGCCCAACAGGTGCCTTACACTCAAGCATTAAAAATATGCTAGCGAGTCAGCATATTAACGGCCATTATAATAAGCAAAGTGGCAAATATTTTTTTGATCAATGACACCGGCCATGTCTGCGTTGCTAGGGCCCCCCAAGGCGCAGTAAACCAAGACGTACAAACAATACCCAACAGAGCCGGTAAATAAACAAACCCTGCAAAACCGTCTTGCAATGCAAAGTACTGACTACCCGCACTGATGTAACCTACCGAACCAAATAGCGCAATAACAATGCCACAAGCCGATGCGCAACCAATGGCTTTTTTCATATCAACTGAAAAAAACGTTAATAATGGCACAAGCACCGCACCGCCGCCAATACCTATCATGGCCGATAAGCCACCGGTGATTGTGGTTAAAAATGTAAGCAGGCCTTTATTAGGTAATTGGCGCGCAGTGGATGTATCTCCCCTGCCCCCAAAAATCATTTTAAGCGCAATGAGCACAACGCAAATAGCGAATACTAACCTCACCACATTTTCTGGTAATAACGCCGCAATAAAGCCACTGATGAGCGCCCCAAACGCCACACCAACCATCACCCAAGGCGCAATTTCCCATGGCACATTGCCATTTTTATGATGCGCTATTGCTGACGACGTTGAAGTAAAAAGTATGGATGCCAATGAGGTTGCAATAGCCACTACCACGACCTGCTCTGCGGGTAAGACATTAAAGTGCAGTAATATAATGCTGAGTATTGGCACAATCACTAAACCGCCACCAATCCCTAATAAACCGGCTAAAAATCCAACGCCACTGCCAAGTAAAGCGCAGTAAAGCACCAACACGATTAATTCACTCATTCCCTTTATCTCTGTTATTCGTTTAGATTTCGAGTATATCAATTAAAGGAACAATAGTTGCGGCGTTAAGTATTGAATATTACTCACGTTTCACATGAAAAAACCACATCATAGCCTCACTCATTTAGCCATCTAGACTTTCAAAGTATGTTTAAGCACTTTGCACCCATATTAAATACACACCACATGAGTGCGTCCCTTGAATGTATGAATCGCATTCATGTTTTACCTGAAATAAAAACGTTTTTCTTCATGCTCCAGAGCACGTATAAATTTATTAACGCTGCAAAGGTTACGACAGCTAATTGAGTAGCCTGCTATGACTAACACAGCGATTAATGATTAAACAGCAGTTACGTTTTCGGATTAAACATTGGATACCTACAGCCATGAAAAATGATTTTACATTTACTATTAAGCGCATTTGCTTGGATGAAAACTACCATCCATCAAACAGCACGCGTATTACTACCAACTTTGCAAACTTAGCAAGAGGCGAAAGCCGTAAACAGAACCTACGCAATGCTTTAAAAATGATTAATAATCGTTTTAATGCCTTAGCAAATTGGGATAACCCACAAGGCACTCGCTACTCTGTTGAACTGGAAATTATTTCTGTTGATATCGATATTGCGAACAGTGGTGACGTTTTTCCCTCTATTGAAGTGTTAAAAACGAATATTATTGATCACCACACCGATGAACGAATCGAAGGCATTGTGGGTAACAACTTCTCATCTTATGTTCGCGACTATGACTTTAGTGTGTTGCTGCTTGATCATAATAAAAGTAAAAGCCAATTTAGCATCCCCGATAACTTTGGCGACTTGCACGGCAAGCTGTTTCAACACTTTGTAAGCTCTGATACTTATAAAAGCCACTTTAAAAAACCACCGGTGATTTGCTTAAGCGTGTCAGACAACAAAACCTATCACCGCACTGAAAACCAGCATCCAATTTTAGGGGTAGAGTATCAGCCAAATGAAACATCATTAACCGAACAATACTTCAAAAAAATGGGCTTACAAGTGCGTTACTTTATGCCTCCTAACAGTGTGGCTCCTCTGGCATTCTATTTTTTTGGTGATTTGCTTAACGATTACACTAACCTTGAGCTTATCAGCACCATTAGCACCATGGAGACCTTTCAAAAGATCTACAGGCCAGAAATTTATAACGCCAATGCAGTCGCAGGGAGCCGTTATAAACCAAACTTAAAGAACCAAGATCATTCATTAACACAGATTATTTATGACCGTGAAGAGCGCAGTCAGTTAGCTGTTGCACAAGGCAAATTTGCCGAACAATACTTTATAAAGCCCTATAAAACAGTGCTTGAGCAATGGTCTAGCAATCTGGCCTAATAACGAGATAACTAAGCGATTATTATGAAAAAATTATTACCTACTTCAACCGCTGGCAGCTTGCCAAAACCGTCTTGGTTGGCACAGCCAGAAACGCTTTGGTCACCCTGGAAATTACAAGGAAGTGAACTTAGCGATGGCAAGCATGATGCTCTGCGTGTTTCGTTACATGAACAACAGTTAGCAGGTGTTGATATTGTGAGTGATGGCGAACAAACCCGCCAGCACTTTGTCACCACCTTTATTGAACACTTAACAGGGGTTGATTTCGAAAACCGTAAAACCGTTAAAATACGTGACCGTTACGATGCCAGTGTGCCGTGTGTTGTTGGGCCTGTATCACGTACCAAACCGGTGTTTGTTGACGATGCTAAATTTTTTCGCGCACAAACCAAGCAGCCAATCAAATGGGCGTTGCCGGGTCCGATGACCATGATCGACACCCTGTACGATGACCATTATCACAGCCGCGAAAAGCTCGCCTGGGAATTTGCTAAAATTCTTAATCAAGAGGCCAAAGAGCTTGAAGCTGCAGGTGTCGATATCATTCAATTTGATGAGCCCGCTTTTAATGTGTTTTTTGACGACGTTAACGACTGGGGAATTGCCTGCCTTGAAAGAGCAATCGAAGGGCTGCAATGCGAAACCGCCGTTCATATTTGTTACGGTTACGGCATTAAAGCCAATACCGATTGGAAACAAACATTGGGCAACGAGTGGCGCCAATACGAGGAAATATTTCCTAAGCTACAAAAATCGAATATCGATATAATTTCACTCGAATGTCATAACTCGCGTGTACCAATTGAATTACTTGAGCTGATCCGTGGAAAAAAAGTGATGGTAGGCGCCATTGATGTCGCACGCAATGAAATAGAAACCCCAGAAGAGGTTGCCGCAACACTGCGTGAAGCACTCAAATATGTTGATGCCGATAAGCTCTACCCTTGCACCAACTGCGGCATGGCCCCATTGCCCCGAGATATCGCAAATGACAAATTAAAAGCCCTCAGCGCAGGGACAGAGCTTGTACGAAAAGAGCTGCTAGCTAATTAACCCTTACGAAAAACAACGACATTACAGATAAACAAGCAGGTAGCGTGCTAAACGACACCTGCTTTTTTACTTCACGCTATTCAAAAAATCGTAATTCCTTAATTTTAAGCAATTTCTGAATGTTTAATCACCCTTTCCGACTGGCTAACATAACTACGTTCACCAATACTGTAACGGCAATAAACACAACCCAATAAAAAATAAGGAACCTTGATGCTGTCGAATATACCGCGTTTTAAAATTGACGATATTTTGATGGCCATCAAAAACAATGAGTTCTTTTTAGTCGCACAGCCACAAGTCAACCTCGACACATACGAACTGGTCGGGTTTGAATTTCTGGCACGCTGGAACCATCCTAAATATGGTGTCATCGCACCATTTCATTTTATTGATCTACTTGAAATAAATGAACAATGTTATTTATTAACACTCACACTGTTTGAGCGAATGCTGCAGACCATTCAGTCCCTTGATAATACGAAAACGGCTATTCACTATTCATTAAATATGTCAGCTAATGACCTCACCATTGAAGGCTTCGCCAAACAAATCGGTCATTTAATCAATCAATACCAGATAAATGCAGATTCGATTGTACTCGAAGTCACCGAAACCGCAGGTATTTTCAGCAACCAAAGCGTGGCAAACCTAAGACAACTCAGTCAATTGGGTATTCAACTTGCTATTGATGATTTCTGGACGGGCTTTTCGACACTCGAAACGATTCGGTTAAATGTGTTTAGCGAAGTAAAAATTGACTACTCCTTAACCTCGCAGCTTATTAATGACAAAGCAAGCATGGCAGGCATGAACGCTATTCTTCAACTGTGCAGTGATTTAGAGCTGCGTTGTGTAATCGAAGGCATAGAAACCTGCATGGCACGAGGCATTCTTATTGAAGCAGGCGCCAAAATTGGTCAGGGCTTTTTATTTGACAAAGGGGTTGAGGAGCACGCTCTTAAAGAGTGGATTACTAATTATACTCACAGTCAATACAGCGCAAAATGTGATAACGCCACATTGTTACTCAGTGAAAAAGAGCTTCGTTTACTAGAGCTTCGCCCACATCCTTCTTGGCTATGGGATTTCAACACAAATAAAGTCATTTGGGCAAATCGTTCTGGGGTTAAATTTTGGGGAGTAGAGAGCCTCAAAAACTTACAAGCAAAAACATTCAACTTAATGAGTTACTCAGTTAAAACACGGCTAAAAAGCTATTATCGACGCTTTGTTTCGGGAGAAGCCGAAATAAGTTCTGAATGGGATTTTTACCCAAATGGTCGGCACAAAAAAGTCTTTTGTATTCAAATCCCCCGCGTTTCACAAGAAGGTAACTACGTTATGATGGTGCATGCGTTTGAAGGGTTTCATTCGCGCCTCCCCCATAAAAAGCACTTCGATTCAACAAACCAGTTCCCCGCCCCTTTTATCATTGTTAATGAGCAAGGAGCGCTAACACGCATCAATAAACACGCCCATATTGAGATTGATATTCAAACAGACCAAATTAGCGAAATAATTGCCTCTGATGATTTTCAAAACATAAAATCAGCCTGCCGAGGTGGGCATTTGGTGCAAACATTTGTAAAAAACCAAAAGAGTGATTGCCAAGACGTACTCTACATTCGCGCTTTAATGGTGCCGGATCAAAATACGTCTGAACAATGTGTTTACCACATAGTGTTAGTGCCTATCAGCGATTTACTCGCCAACGAGATACCCGCGCTAAAACCTGTAGACAATTAAAATTAACACCAATAGGAAGAACAAAACACATTACATTGACCATAGAATAAGCGTAATAACAATATTCAGTAACTTACTCAATGTTCTAACCCCTCATAGCAACACGACATTCAGGCATTAAGGTTGAAAATGCCGCAGACACTTCAAAATCAATAGAGCTTATAAAGTAGCAAAAATATAAAATACCGTAATTTAGCCACGGTAATTTAAGCCTGCCCAACGCTTTGAGCAGGCTATCAAAGAGCATTAAGGTTAGAAAATATAAATGAAACCGACGCCTATTTCACTTTCATAATTACTACGCGCGATGGGGCTTTTCCTTACATCACTGCTGAAGTACTCAAAAAGAGCTTCCGCGTAAATCTGCCAATTATCATTCATATTATGTCGGTAACTGTAATCAACGCCAAACGAGCGTAATCCCCCACTCAAAGAGGTCGTTTCTAAGCCTGATGCCGCAGATTGCATTTCGTCTATACCAAACCCTTTGTTGGCATAGTCACTATCATGAAAAACAGCCACTAGATTAACTTCAGAACCCGACCCATCCGTGTGGGTTCCAAAGCGTCTACCTACCCCAAACAAACCTAAATTTCCATCTTCACTCGCCACAACACGGCTTACTAGCCAGTAACGCCAATCAGGTGTGAAAGAACGACGAGCCTGAAACACCAGTTCAAACCCTTCTTCTTGATCACCTAACCCATCTAATCGGCCATCATCTGAATCGCTTTCTTCTCGCCCCTCATCAAAACCTACCGATGCCTCTAACAACCAATCATTGTTTCGAAGACCACGCCAACCAAATGCTTCTCCAGCAAAATAAAATATATTATCGCCCTTACGCCATTGCACCGCTCCCGCAGGCTGTAATTCAAACCCAAATTCGTCTGAACCTTCGTAAGCCGTTTCATATTCAACGCCTGCACCAAGCCCAAAGCTCCAGCCGTCTTTCCCTTTAGTGAAATCATCTAATGAAGGTAAAGGAACCAGTGCTTCTCTATCCTCTAAAGCCAGTACTGAAGGGGTTGCCAACCCATAAATACAAGAAAGAAAAATTGGTAAAAGCTTTTTCATTTATTTCATCCTCTCAAAATTTATTGTGGGGTCTGCATGGCAGATCCTATTCTTGTAGAGAGATCGACCAACAACGGCAGTATGCGAATGCTATTGCATCGTATAAGTGTAGCAATAGAGACTCTTACATTCTTAAGATCATCTATCCGCATAAAAATACGAATGAATTTTTTAACTAGATCAGTAAATAACCCCTTGAGAGAGGTTAGTTAGTTGGTATATATAAATAGTTTGGGGAGTTTTTTGGGGGATAATCACTCGTCGTTTTGAACGCTAAAGCACTCTACCGTTATTTTTTATCAAAACTAAGCGTTGAAAATTGCATTCGACCCTAATATAGGCTTTAAAAGGCCGTAACTTCTTTTAAATATAGCGAGGCTATAGCTGCCAATACAAAGGGGACCCAAACACGTCTATGTAGTAGTCAATAATGGCTCTTGCATTAAGTGATGGGTGACGGGCATTCGGGTATATTGCAGCAATAGTTTGAGTTTCAGTATTAATTGATGAATCAATCTCTGTAAAAAGCTTCACAAGTTTCCCCTCAGATAGACTGTCAGCAATGAGCCAATCTGGAAACAATACTATTCCCATACCATTTAAAGCGGCGGTGAGCAGAGACTCGGCGTTGTTCGAACTTAAAGTCGGAGTGATCGGGCAGTGAACCCATAAACCTTCGGGTTGCCTGAAATACCAACGATTTGGACCTGATGAGCCACTATAGACAAGACATTTATGTGTAACTAAGTCTTCAGGTTTTTTAGGCACACCATATTTTTGAATGTACTTGGGTGATGCAGTGAGATGATAACTCTGCTCTCCCACAATACGTGCTCGTAATGAGGAGTCGTTAAGCGTACCAATCCGAAATATGACATCTGACGCATCTTTCATCGGATCAATGTAATCATCAGTAAGAGTTAGCTCTATATCTAATTCTGGATATCTTTCGCTCAGATTAGCGAGGGCTGGAGCTATATGCTTTTGACCAAAAAATACTGGCGCGTTTATCCGAGCAAGTCCCGAGGGTTCTAGTAATCTTTCACTTAACGCTTGTTGTGCATCATGAAAATTTAAAGCCATTGCACGCGCATGATTTATGAATAGGTTACCGCTTTCAGTGGGTATTATCGCACGCGTATTCCGATAAAATAATTGATGCCCAAGCGCATCTTCAAGATTGTGTATAACACGAGACACTTGAGAAGCAGACACCCCTTCCCGTCTCGCTACCAACGAAAAATTCTTTAGCTCATACACATTGATGAAAATCAGTAAGCTCTTTAGATTTATAGATTCAAAATTACTCATATATGCATATTGTGCAAAGGTGTTCACACAATAATGGCATTTTTCTCATCAATCGAAAAGCGTATTCTTCTTCACCTTAAAAAATGGAGAAAGTTTTATATGCAACTCTTTTTAATTTTGATTGTTATCGCTGGTGGTATGGGGCTTTCCGTTGAAGCCGGGTTACTAGGGCCTTTGGGAACGCAAGTTGGCGATTTATGGGCAACATTTAGTATTTTCGCAGTTGGGGCTGCATTAACATTTTTGTTGATGTTGTTTTTTAGCCCTCGTAATAGTGCATCTTTTTTCTCTCAGCCATCATGGCAACTGTCAGGGGGAGTATTAGGTGTCGTTTATGTCGTTATTCTCACTGTGGCGACGCCTAAAATAGGTATTGCAATGACGATGATTGGTATTTTAGCTGGGCAAATCTCTAAAAGTTTAATTATCGATCACTTTGGTCTATTTGGTACCCCTCACAGAAGAATCGACAATAGACGAATTATTGCACTCATTTTCATCATTATCGCGTTAGCGATGGTTGCACAAGGTTAGGATCTATTATGACATTTATAATGATTTTATTAGCGATACTCGGTGGCGTTATGCTCAGTATTCAAGCAGCAATTAATGGTCAACTTGGAAGTAAATTAGGCGTTTTTAAGACCGCATTCCTTACATTTTCAGTGGGTGCATTAATCACAGCTTTATTGATCTTCTACTTTGAGCCAAAGCATTCAATCACGTTGCTGGATGTACCCAAATGGCAATTACTGGGAGCTATGTGTGGTGTTCCATATATAGTCATAATGGTACTTGCGGTGCAACGTATCGGTACCGCTGTCGCAACGGTTGCGGTTATTTTCGGGCAGCTAACAATGAGTATGTTAATTGATAATTTTGGCTGGCTGGGGAATGAGCCAATACCTTTTTCAATTTATAGGGTAATTGCAATTATTTGTCTTGGTATTGCCTTATATTTTATATATTCAAGCAATAAGACTACAAATAGCTCAAGTGAACAAAAATTAACGAGAACATTTACTTCAGATTAGTGTGTTTAAGTTATCTAATGTTTAAATATTCCTACCCAATGAGCTAGGTGCCTAGCTCATTGACTAATTAAAACGACGCTACATGCGCTTTTACTTGCTTACAAAGTCTCATCAAAACATTCATAACGCAAAGTTACAAACAGTCTTCAACCAATGAATTCGACTATTAAAACTGCTTAATGGTTATCTTGCGGTGCCTCGTTGAGATCCATATCATTTATCGGATTTTAATTTATTACTATTCCAGCCTTGGATCAGAAAGAACAATTTTAGTTGTTCATAAAATAAATAATCCCTCTTATGACAATAGTCATAATTCTGTCATTTAATTGATCAATAATTGGCGCTAATTTAATCAACTAACGTAATGAAGAAGTAATGAACAGTGCTTTGGTGCAACTTTCGTTTGCACTCCCCTCTAGTGATGATCCCTTATGTGCGGCACTTGAGCATACGATGGAATACGAACAACTGCATTTTGTTGCTAACGAGCAAAAGCAGGTTTTGTTTTATTGTGTGCTACCCGAAGATGCGCATGAGGGCGATGTGATCTCTATTAGTGCGACTTATCCTAATGCGCGTGAATCAGCGTATTTTACAGCGCGCACACTGACGCAACATGACCTAGATCAGCAGCTTATTATGCTTACGTTAGAAAACGTGACACAAAGTGGTGAATTTGTATTGCAGCTAATGCTTCATGGTAAGCATGCAACATTGAAAGACAGCGCGCAATTCGACGTCGGTATCGCTGCCAGCGCATCGCCACAATTAGCGCCGACAAACCACGCTAAGAATCAGGGTTTTCGGCACTATATCAGTAATCTTGGGGCAAGTTTCTTAGCGTTTTTCTAATCGCAAAAGCTTATTTTACCCATGGTAATATCGGGGATCCCTTGCTCGGTATTACCAAAACGCTGTTGACCCCCCGACAAACACTCATTTGCCAGAATCGCAAACAATACCGCCTCTTTCGCATCTGGATTAATGCCTAAGCTATCGGTGTTTTTAATAGCTGAAAGCTGCGGGCAATTCGCTAAGATCATTTTCATTAGCAGCGGGTTATGCACTCCACCGCCACTGGCATACACTGCAATATCGGTCAGTTTTTCACTGCATTGGTTGATTGCTTTAGCAATCATTAAAGCTGAAAACGTGACTAAAGTGGCCATAACGTCGTAATGAGACAGATCGCTCGTGTTAGAACGTGCTTGAGCCGACGCTAAATAATCTAGGTTAAATACTTCTGGCCCTGTTGTCTTTGGAAAATCTAAACTAAAGAATGCATCACTACATAACGCCGCTAACAAAGCGTCGTTTGCGGTGCCTTTACTGGCGATTAATGCATCTTTATCATACTGAAGCGGAGCAAAATGACGCTGTACATACGCGTCCATAATGGTATTGCCTGGGCCAATGTCTGAACTAAAAACAGCTCGCGCATCGGCAGATTTTGGTAAATAGGTAAGATTAGCAATCCCCCCCATATTTAACAAAATACGGTTTTCTTGATGACTTGTGAAATACAAATAATCACCGTATACCGCCAAAGGAGCACCTTCTCCACCCGCAGCAATATGCTTTTGCCTAAAGTCGCCAATAGTGGTGATCCCTGCGGTAACCGCGAGATGATCACTGTCGCCAATTTGTAACGTTGCATTACCGTATTCAGGGCGTTTGTGCTGAGTTTTAGGGCAATGATAAATAGTTTGTCCATGACTTGCTATTACATCAATATGCTCTTTATCTATACCCCAGCTCGCTAAAGTATGTGCAACCATCTCGCCATGAAGCTGACCTATCCATGGGTTAAGTAAGGTTACTTCTTCAAGGTCGCATTCACGCTTTGCAAACACGCGCTTAACGCGTGATTTATAATTATCGTCGTAATCAACGGTAGTAAACTTAATAACATCAACATGGGTATTCATGCCTTGCCCAGAGACCTCACACAGCGCAATATCAAGGCCATCTAATGAGGTGCCACTCATCAGACCAATAATTAATTTTTTTTCTTTTTTTGCACTTAAATACAGTTTTTCAATATGTTGATGCATAAATAAATCACTTAAAATCAGCTTGTTATATAGTAATAAGCCGTTTGATGGATTGGAATAGTTTATATTTTAAAACAATACATTTAAAGAATAATTATTGCAAAGATTTTTAATTTGCTTTAAAACTGTACGGGTGAGCTCCCCAAAAGGAGAACACAACAGCCATCATAACAAAAAGTATGACGCATTAAATTAACTAAATGGTCTTGGTCGCATACCAACCAGCGTTGATTTAAATGATAAAACGCTAGGGAATCAACATGAAAGCAAAGACAACTCACACAAAACGTTCGCTACTGCTGCTCTCACCACTTGCTATTGCTGTAAGCTCGGTTATGGGGGTGGCGCACGCTGCAGATACCGAACAAGCCAAAAAGCCTGAAGTAATCACTGTAACAGGCTCACGTATTCAACGAACCGAATTAGTTTCAAGCAGCCCTGTTGTCAGTGTTGATGAAGCACAAATTCACCTAGACCGTGCGGTAAACGTTGAAGATATTACGGCTAAACTGCCACAAGCAGCAGCAGGTGCAAATAGCACAGGCGCAACCGTTGGCGACTCGTTTGGCTCATCGACGATTGATTTACGTGGCCTAGGTCAAAACAGAACACTTGTGCTTATTGATGGTACACGCGCTGTACCTTTTAGTTTTCGAAACTCAGTTGACGTAAATACGATTCCGGCAGGTTTAATTAAGCGTGTTGACGTGCTTACCGGCGGTGCTGCTGCGGTATACGGTGCTGATGCCGTTGCAGGGGTTGTAAACTTTGTATTAGATGATGATTTTACCGGTGCTGAATTCTCGACGAGTTATGAAAGTGCAGATGGCGGGAATGAAAAACTTAATTTTGAAGCAATTTTCGGGGGTGATATCGCCGAGGGTCGCGGCCACGTTACCGGATATTTAGGCTACACCGAACGTAAAGAACTTTTAGCAGGCGAGCGAAGCTACGCCCTTGATAACTCAACACCGCTGATTAATAGTGGTGGTTACTATACCGATGTTGCATCAGGCAATAGCCTTGCTATTACAGATGCTGGAAGTGTTTCAAATGAGCGTCAAACGACTGATTTTACAGCCGATCGTTACTTAACCCAACCAATGGATCGCTTTTCAACTGGCTTGTTATTCGATGTTGATGTAAGCAACAGCGCCGTTGCATATGGGCGTGCCATGTATTCGAAAGTGACTGTAAAGGGAGCGGGTGCCAGTGGTCAAACACCTATTT
Source organism: Pseudoalteromonas sp. PAB 2.2 (assembly GCF_001938575.1). Lineage (NCBI taxonomy): Bacteria > Pseudomonadati > Pseudomonadota > Gammaproteobacteria > Alteromonadales > Pseudoalteromonadaceae > Pseudoalteromonas > Pseudoalteromonas sp. PAB 2.2. The sequence continues at coordinate 807,753 of NZ_LYPI01000007.1, read as the reverse complement.
TTGTGAACGAGCAAGTCACTCTTACCAGTAATAACCCGTATATTCCTAGCGAGTTACGTGACCAACTAACGTTTGATAGCGAAGGTAATGCACGTGTAAATGTAGAGCGAAACCTTGGTTTAGGTGTGCAACATACAGAAGCCGTTCGCGATTCAATGCAATTTCAATTAGGTTTAAAAGGCGATTTAACCGATTACTTACGCTACGATGTGTATGGTCAATACGGTAAAACCGACGAAGTAGCAACCATTTATAACAATGCCTATCGCAATGACAACAGTGGCAACAGCCGCTTTGCAGCGCTTGCTAACTCAGTGGACATTTTTGATCCCAACCTCGACTTAACTGATTTCAGCGACCCACTAATTTATACCACTCGCGACCGTACACAAAGTGTGATTTCAGCAACCTTATCGGGTGATTCAGGGTTCTTGTTTGAGCTTCCTGCTGGCCCTGTCGACTTTGCCGTTGGTTACGAATACCGTAAAGAAACCGGTAAACAAACACCGGGCGATGCGTTTAGAAATGGCACCAGCTTTGCGTCAATTAGTGCATTTGATATGGACGCAAGCTTCAGCTCAGAAGAGTTTTATGCTGAGGTATTAGTGCCTATTTTAGTTGATCAGCCCTTTGCCGAAGAGCTTAGCTTTGAAGGTGCTTATCGCATTTCTGACTACTCAAACACTGAAGCAGAAGACACCTATAAACTGGGTATAAACTGGGCAATTAACAGCGATATTCGTATTCGTGCAAACCGCTTAACGGCGTTTAGAGCACCTAACTTAGGTGAATTTGCCAGCCCTATTACGGCACTTTCGCTGTCGTTATTTGATCAAAACAGTGATCAATTTGTCCCTCGATTAGCGGGCCGTTATAACGGCGATCCTTGTTTGCTAGGTACGGGCGATGCAAGCCAATGTGCTGCATTTGGTGCGCCGCCAGTTGGCACTGAGTTTGACTCAAGCACAGCAAAATACACGTACGGCGGAAACCCAAATATTAAACCAGAGCAAGCTGAATCTGATACTTTGGGCATTGTTTACACTCCTAGCTATTTAGAAGGCTTTGATTTATCGTTAGATTATTACAGCATTCGCGTAACGGATGCGGTAAGTCAAATTCAACCAGGTGCGGCACTGCAAAGCTGTTACATTGACGATCCTAACCCGAATAACCCATTGTGTGGTGCAGTACTTCGCGATCCGAATACCGGGTTTATTAGCACAGCTATTGTTAACGACTTTAACTTAGCAGCAATTGAGCAAGCAGGTATTGACGTTGCGGCTAACTACGTTATTGATGCCCCAGCTCAAATGGGCGGTCGCTTTAGATTCTCGTACCAAGGTAACTTTGTTACTAAACAAACTCGCCAAAATAACAGCACCGTGGCAGAAGTAGACTGTAAAGGCACCTATGGCAGTGCGTGTTCTGGTGACTTTGCGAGTATTCTACAAGCAGACTATAAACACCGTGCAAGCATTGATTGGCAATTAGATAACATGAATTTCCAACTTGGCTGGCGCAGAATCGGGGAAGTAGAGTATGCTGTAGACCGTTCAGAAACAATCTCAGCACAAAATTATCTTGATTTCGCAGCAGCATGGCAAGTTAATGAGGAACTTGCTGTTAATTTTGGTGTCGATAACTTATTAGACCGTGAACCACCAACACCTGAAATCGGTGCTAACCACTTTAATACCGTAAGTGATTATAGTGTGATTGGCCGCTCTGTCGGTGTTTCACTGAGATACGCTCCGAGTTTTTAATTAGTCCTACTGTTTTAGCTACACAGGATTAATCCCCTCAAGCGCACCCTGCCCGGTGCGCTTTTTTATTGCCTCAAGATAGACCACTTAATTAAGCGAATTAGTATAATATTTAATTTTAACGCCTTAATAATTAGGTCAAAGTACCTAAATAAAAACTGATAAACAGGGAATGTATACATGCCATTTAATGAACAAGAACGCGCGGCTTTATTAGCGCTTAAAGGGGTCGGCCCCACAGTAGTAAAACGCTTTGAAGAAATAGGGATTGACTCATTTGAGCAGTTAGCAGGGTTCGATGCAAACACAATTGCTGAGCGAGTTGCCTCAATGCTGCATTCAAGCTGTTGGAAAAATAGCCCGCAGGCAAAAGCGGCGATTAACGCCGCTATCACTCGCGCTAAGCAAGGCTAATTTAAAGTTTAATGACCTCTATCGCACCGCGCTTTTGCATAGTAACAAAGAGAGTATCCTGCTCGTCGTTAAAGGTTAGATTTGTGGGATGCTGGCCTTTAAGCGTGTAGGTTTTTAAAACCTTACCTTCAGGTGAAACCTCCAGCACTTTACCCGCTCCGTAACGGGTAATAAAAATATGCCCTTGGTTATTCACGCGCATGCCATCTAGGCCATGATCATCAAAGCGTATCAACACGCGTTTATTACTAATATTCAGTGCATCGTCAAGGTCATACTGCCATACAACGCGTTGCACACTTTCATTTACATACAGCTTGCTGTTGTCGTTATTCACGGCAACCCCGTTAGTGGTTCCCATGTTTTTTTCGAGAAGGTGTGTGCTACCGTCTGCGTTTATGCGCCACAGCTGTCCGGTGCTTTTTGCCCAATTAGGATCGCTGGCAAAAAAGCTGCCTCCTTGCGTAATCGCAATATCATTAGGTTGATTCATTTCACTGTTGTGGGCAAATACTTCGACTTGTTGGCTGTTCGCAGGCACTTTTAAAATACGGTGATTAACGTAATCGGCAATATAAAGGTTACCATGTTGATCGAATTGCAAACCATTACCAACGCTGTCATTTGGTAAGCGCACAAATAATGACGACTTGCCCATGTTATCGACTCGGCCTATCGTCCCTTGCTCTGCATAGTTAACGGCATACAAAGTGCCGTTGAACATGGTAGGTCCTTCAATGCCTTGCGTAAACACATTGTCTTTTACAAAGTCTTGGCTATCAACGGCCATAACGGTTTGTGAGCTAAAAAGCGCAACGACAGCTGCTAAAGTGCGAAATTTCATGATCATCCTTTTATTTATCTAGGCTGGTATAGACAGCTAAAATTGGGTACTCATTTTCACCAAACGAAAGTGTAAGAGAGCGCTTTTCTCCATCATCAAGCTTAATGCCTTCATCGAAAGTGAGTGGGTTTAATCGGCTGCCATCTGCAAACAACGCCATAATATGGTCGGCTTGTAAAATACGAGAGCCAGATGCTTTGTTTTCGATAGTAACCACGGCGAGACGTCGGCCACTTTCGCTACTCATCATCACACTATGCAAAATACTAAATTGGCTTTGTTTGGGATAACGTTTGGCGTCGTTTTCAAATGCAAACGCACCGCCCGAAAGCGAGACAGGGTCAACCGATAATACCTCATCATTCGCGTTAGCCTGAGCGCTAAACGCGCCAGTTAAAAGCGCCGTCGTTAACAATAAAATACGTTTCATATCAATCCTTTTGACTTATCTGTTGCATTTGAGCATACACCTTTCTATGCCCTCTGCAAAATCGATTATTGCGTGACTGAAATTGTGTTTATTTTCACAGTGACAATTTAATCATTGAATTTTATGAATGCGCCCGCACTTCATCTATATGCACCACTTCATAAACCTAGTAATAGGAACAAAGTATGTCTGATATTCAAAATCGTCAATATATTCTTGAGTCTCGCCCAAATGGCGTCGCAAATGAAAGCAATATCGTATTAAAAACACACTCAGTACCCGCACCAAAAAACGGTGAGGTACTGCTAAGAACTATTTATTTATCACTCGACCCCTATATGCGTGGGCGAATGAGCGATGCAGAGTCATATGCTGACCCTGTTGAAATTGGTGATGTGATGGTGGGCGCAACCGTATGCCAAGTTGAGCAATCAAACCACCCTGACTACCAAGAAGGTGAATGGGTGTTGGCGTATACGGGCTGGCAAGAATACGCAATCAGCGACACAAAAGGCTTAATGAAGCTGGGTAAGAACCCTGAAAACCCTTCTTATGCGTTAGGTATTATGGGTATGCCTGGGTTTACGGCGTACATGGGGCTTTTGGATATTGGTGAACCAAAACCAGGCGAAACGGTCGTTGTTGCTGCGGCCACAGGACCTGTCGGTGCAACGGTAGGGCAAATAGCTAAATTAAAAGGCTGTAAGGTCGTTGGCGTAGCTGGCGGTAAAGAAAAATGCCAACATGCCGTTGAAAACCTTGGGTTCGATGCTTGTATTGACCACAAAGCGGATGATTTTGCAGAACAGTTAAGCGCAGCCTGTAATAAAGGCATTGATGTCTATTATGAAAATGTCGGTGGTCATGTACTCGACGCCGTATTACCACTGTTAAATACCAAAGCACGCATTCCATTATGTGGCTTAGTATCACAGTACAATGCAACCGAGCTGCCACCGGGTCCAGACCGTTTGTCTATGCTTATGGGCTTAATTTTAAAGAAACGTATTAAAGTGCAAGGTTTCATAATTTTTGATGACTACGCTCATCGTTATGAGGAGTTCGCAAAAGACATGCAAGCATGGCTAAGCGAAGGAAAAATCAAATATAAAGAGCACCTTGAAGCTAATTTCGAAAATACACTTAACGCCTTTAATGCTATGTTGAATGGTGAGAATTTTGGCAAAACTGTCGTGCAAGTTCAGCAGCCAATGTAAATTTTTTAGGCGTAGCAACCCATGCTGCGCCACTAATAAGGATAACGAATGATTAAGTTACACCATTTAAATAAATCACGTTCTAAACGTATTATTTGGTTACTGGAAGAGCTTGGTGTCGATTACGACATTGTTGCCTATCAACGCAATAAAGAAACGTTCTTAGCGCCTGATGAACTAAAACAAATTCATCCGCTGGGTAAATCGCCCGTTATTGAAGATAACGGTAAAGTAATTACCGAGTCTGGTGCAATTACTGATTATCTAATTAGCCAGTACGGGCAAGGCAAGTTTATGCCAAGTCAGCAAAGCGACAGCTATGTTGATTACCAGCAATGGCTGCATTTTGCTGAAAGCTCTGCCATGGTGCCTCTTCTACTAAAACTCTTTATTACTAAAGATGGCTGTAAAACTAACTTTATTGCCGACTATGCCGACCATGAAATTGCTAAAATACTGAGCTATGTTAATCAGCAATTACAAGGTAAGCAGTACTTAGTCGATGACACATTGACAGGCGCTGATTTCATGATGTCTTTTGTTGTAGAGCAGGTTGCTCAGGCGGGTAAGCTGTCGCACTTCCCTGAAATCGAACGCTACTTTGAGCAGCTAAAAACTCACGAGAGCTATCACACAGCCAATGAGCTAGAAGCAAAATACGATTAGCGTAAAAAGTAAGGGCACTGTTTGGTGCCTTTACTGCCTCTATATTATTACGATGGAGGGCATAGCCGTGGTTTTACTGGGCATTTTTTAAATAGTAAATAAGTAATGTTTGCACCTATTCACGAATTATCTAACGATTTAAACATCGCCATATTAGTACCAAACCTAACGGCCTCAGAGCATGCAACATTGCTTTACCCACAGACATTTCAGGCAACAGATTTTGCTCAATTCGATGCCGTATTTGTTGGCGGGCTTGATTGCTCTAACACAAAAGAGCTTACTGATTATTGTGCATCGTATGGCACACCACTCATTGAAATAACCCACCCAAGCAACGACACAAGCGTGATACAAAATGTCATTTTAAATATTGCTGCCAAGCTTTACAGTCATGAAATGCCGAGCAATATAGACCTTGCAGATATCATAAACCTTAATAATGAAGCAGACACATTATGTTGCTTTGATTCCTTTCAAGCAGCGGTGACATTTTTAAACACCGTAAATAACGCTATCGTTAGCAATGGCCTGTACTTAGCATCGACTCACCTTGATTTAGAAACTTTCACAAAACACTCACAACAACTTTCTGCCTATATCGCTGATAGCGGCTATTTATGTGCCAGTTTATTTAGTTCACGCAATGCAAAGTCGTCTGTGTTGATTGGGCTTAAGGTAAAGTAAGCATGGCCATGTTCATCGCCCAAAATAATCAGTAAAGAAGAGGCAAGCGTCGCTAATATCCTTACGTCACGCAGACTCTGTTGCGGCCAGACTTTTTAGCTTGATACATCGCGTGATCTGCTCTTTCAATTGCCTGCTCAATATCATCGTAAACACTGACAGAGGCAATACCAAACGAGCCTGTCACATTTATAGGCGTGCTGGTCCCAATATTAATGTTTAACTCTTCGACACTCGCTCTTAAACGCTCAGAAAATGACTTGGCCCCTTCAAGCTCTGTATCTGGCAGACACACTAAAAATTCCTCCCCCCCATAACGATACAGTTGATCGTACTCTCGTAAATGCGATTGAATACATTTTACTAAGGCAACCAATACCTTATCGCCAGCTGCGTGACCATGCTCATCATTTACGCGTTTAAAATGATCAAGATCTATCATGATAATTGCACATTCAAGCGAGTGACGCTTACAGCGTTCGTGCTCTTTGCGCAGGTGACTCAGTAAGTTGGTGCGATCAGTCGCTCCAGTAAGTGGATCACGGGTATGTAAAACGTCGGAAAACTCATCGCTCACCGCTTCAAATAAATCTCTGAGTGTGTCTAAATCAGCATGAAATTGATCGAGTAAGCTCACTGGAATAGCCGATTTAGCTTCATTTAACGACAAAAGCACTTTAGCACCTTGATGCATTTTTTGATGCGCCGTGCCCATCTCAGAAAAATGAGGATGCAACTTTTTAGTGTCGGTTGGTAACTTATTAAACCACTGACCAAACTCGCAAAAAGTATGCGCATTGTCGCTAAGGTCATGCTTATTGGCAGGGACATTTGAGATTAGGCTGCGTAGTAACTGCTTATACCAAGATTGGTGCCATTCAATTGCTTGATCAATTTCTGCAATAATACGCTCTAGCTGCTTATTGGACAGCGTATTAAGCCCTTTGCTGCCCTTTGAATTAGACGTCAATCAAATACCCCAATTTATTGTTTTTAATATTAAAAGAGTAATCAATAAATGGGGTATGCTCAACGAAAAAGACATAAAGCTTAATCAATTAGCCGATAACCCACGGCGGGCTCGGTAAGTATGTGTTTAGGGTTTGCTGCATTATCTTCGAGTTTTTGTCTTAACTGGCCTATGTGAACACGCACGTATTCAGGGCGATTTATATATTGCTCCCCCCATACTTGAGATAAAATAGCGTTATGCGTTAATACTTTATCTTTTTGTTGAAAGAGTAACAGTAAAATAGCGTATTCTTTTTTAGTTAACTTGATGCTCTGCCCGTCTTTTTTAACAACATGTTTGTGGGGATCAATATGAATATCACCACATTGCAATGTCATATTTGGCGAAGATTGGGCGCGTAATAAAACCCGTATTCTGGCAAGAAGTTCGTTGGCACTAAAGGGCTTCGTTATGTAATCGTTTGCGCCATTATCCAGTGCGGTTACTTTTTCTGTTTCGCCATCACGCGCAGATAAAACCAGTACCGGTAATAAACTCCATTGCCTAAACTCAAGCAACCAATTTTGTCCATCCATATCGAGTAAGCCTAAATCAAGTAGCACTAAATCAAACTGTTGCTCACTTAACAGTGCAAAGCCATCTAAGCCCTTTGCGCATAGGCTGACATCATAGCCACTGGCTTTAAGCAACGTTTTTAAAAAACTTTGCAGTGGAGGTGAGTCTTCTAACACTAAAATGTTAGCCATGCTGTTTACTCCAAATCAACTGGGCTTTCGCCTGCCCTGTTTGCTCATTAAGGGTTAACTCAAATTGACCTTGATGACACTTAGCAACCACATCGCAGATAATACTGCCAAGACCAACGCCTTCGTCTTGACTGGTTTCATTATTGCGATTAATCGAGTTTATTAGCACGAGTTGATACTCATTATCTCGTTCAATAAATTGCATATCCGCCGTTCCGTCACCATAACGCGCTGCGTTCTCGAGCATATTAGCACAGGCAATTTCTAGCAGTGTTTCATCACCATAGCAGGCACTATTTTGTGCAGCATTAATGGTTAATTTAAAGTCGCTTAATTGCTGTTGCCTACGCGCTTTTGCTTCGCTAATGAGGCTCGAAACGTTGAGTTTTTGCCATGTAATATTCTCACCTAACTTATTGACTTTGCTTAGTTCCATTACCTTATCAAAATGCTGATTAAGTATTTTACTTTGCTCAAAAATATTACTGGCTTGTTCTTTAACCACGTCACGACTTAATTCAATCTCCTCATCAGCCAGCATACTTGATGCCCCCATAATGGTTGCCAAAGGAGTTCGCAAGTCATGCGATAAACTGCGCAGCAAGGTATTCTTTGACCGTTCAAGTTCAGCTTGTACTGCAATGGCCGCAGACTGTTGACGCAATAACGTTTTTTCGTGAACTTGATACAATAAAGAGCACGCCGTATCTGCCAGCGCTTGTTGCTCACTCGTCAAGGGTTTTGCAAACGCGATCCCCCCTAATTCAGGCTGCTGCTCATTTAAATACATAACATTGTTTGTCTGCGATACATGCCAATCACATTTAACCTTTAAATGTGCCGTCATCGCGGCTATAAATAATTGCTTTTGCTCATCTAAACTGTCGAGTTCATTTAATTTTTTCGCAAGCTCATAGAGCAGTCGGCTATTGCTGGCGTGTTCTTGCACATCGCGCACTTTAGTATTGAGCTCACCGGCTAAATGGCTTATCACTAGGCCAACAATAAGCATCACCACAAATGTCACCACATATTCAATGTTTTCAATATGAAAGGTAAAGTACGGCACCACATAAAACCAGTCGGTGCAGGCAACACTCACTAGGGTTGTCAGCGCTGCAACACGGCGATTACTTCGTACAGCCACCCACGTCACCCACAACAGCTGTAACATCACAATATCGGTGGTAGTAAACAGCTCACGAAACGGAAAAATAGCAAGCACCACCACAAGTGGCATCAATACACTTAAAAATATGGCCTTAAATAACGGGGGTTTGAATACTGACTGCATCATCTGTTTATGCTCATCTAACGAATTGTCATTAGATTAAAGTGTTTTTATTTTTGTCACTATAAAGTTTTTATAAAGTTTTTTTATCTCGGCATAAAATCTTTATAAAGCTTTCACTCTCTCTAAAGACATCTACGCCTATTTCAATAGCATGCTGATTTAAGAGCCGTTCATTAAATCAGTAGACGTATGATCAATTGGAAAATCACATTTCGATTACTCGCTTTCCCTATTTTGTGGATGAGTATAGTGCAATTGATATTTGCAGCTTTATCTGCATTTTTATTTAAAGATAATGTATCCGTGTCATTCCTATTGCCTGCGTCAATAATGCTTTTTACAGCAAGTGTCATATTGTTAAAAACCCAGCATGTTGATTCATCACTGGCCAACTTTAGGGATGCACTGATTTACGCGACAGCCACGTGGGTGATTGCAGGCTTTTTGGGGGCAATTCCAATCATTTTAGTCACCAAAGTGAGCTTTACAGATGGCATGTTTGAATCAATAAGCGCATTAACCACCACCGGCGCCACAATACTGTCGGGCTTAGATGATATGCCGCGTACGTTTTTATTATACCGCCAGTTTTTACAATGGATGGGAGGGCTCGGCATTGTGATTTTCGTGGTGGCTATTTTACCCATGCTAAATATAGGTGGCATGAAGCTCTTAAAAGCCGAAACACCTGGGCCAATTAAAGATGAAAAGCTATCACCTCGTATTGCAAACACGGCGCATTACCTTTGGAGTGTATACTTAAGCATAACCGTGTTGTGTACTGTTTCTTACTATTTTGCAGGCATGACTTTTTACGATGCACTGGCTCATGCACTGACAACCGTTTCAACGGGAGGGTTCTCGACCCACGATGCCAGTATGTGGTTTTACAAAAGTCATTTAATTTTATGGGTCGCCAACTTATTTATGATTGCAGGTGCTATTAATTTTGCACTGCACTTTAGAGTCGTCCACAAACGAGCGCTCGGTAGTTACTATGCTGATGAAGAAACGCGTTATTTTATATACATCATTACAACCCTTGCAGTGTTGTCGGGCGTAATTTTATACAGTCACGATACCTACTCCTCTTTTTTTGAGTCATTGAGTTTTTCAACTTTTCATATAGTGTCGTTTATAACCAGCACCGGATTTGGTGCAGCAAGCTTTACTGAATGGCCCGAAGCTGTCGGATTTTTACTTATTATCACCGGCTATTTAGGGGGATGCGCGGGCTCAACGGCTGGCGGAAATAAAATCATCAGAAATATTCTAGTGGTTAAAATGCTCAATAATAACTTTAAACAACTTCTTCATCCCCGCGCTATATTCACCATTAAGTACCAAGGCAGCCCTGTAAAAGATGATGTACTTCATGCCGTTATGGCATTTATGACTTTTGCCGCAGGATCAAGCATGCTGTTTACATTATTACTCATGTTTACTGGGCTGGATTTTTGGAGTGCGTTTTCAGCAGTCGCCGCATGTGTCAATGTGCTCGGACCGGGGTTTGGTGAAGTAGGCGCTAACTTTGCACCAGTTTCAGACGCAGGAACCTGGATATTAACCAGCGCAATGCTTGTGGGTCGTTTGGAATATTTTACTGTTTTTGCCCTTTTTACGCGTACGTTTTGGAAGCAATAAAAAGAAGCGCCTAAATACTCAGCCCAAAACTGATAAGTGGCACGTTGCAATAGTTACCACTTGACAAAGAAAACTTTCAGTTGTCCTTACAAAGTACACTGACAGAGTTATTCAAGACAAGTTCGTCAAAATGGTTACCTAAGCTACCGAAGCTTAAGCACATGCGTTTAAAATTTAAAGCGATGCTACAACTGCTGTAGCACCGCTTTAATATCGCTATAACGCAGGTGTTCACACACCCCAAAACCTGAAAGCTGCCTAACTTTATTGCGGGTAAACAGTGGCACACTCATTCCCGCTAAAAAACGGCATTGAGTATCAATACTGATTTCAGTTACCCCTTTAGTGGCTAAGTGCTCTTTTAGCTGTGTAACTTTAGCTGCAATAACCGCAGTGTCTGGCATGGTGTGCTCAAGTGAATAACTAAGTTTTACAGACTGGCCTCGACACACAGAACAATGGCCACACCCTTTTGGGGCATTATGATCATCAAAATAACGTGCAAGGTTATAACTCAAACAGCTATTAAGCTCAAAAAAGCGCACCAATGCAGCAATGCGTTTTATTTCTGCCTGCTCTTTTTCAATAAAGTACTGATGTAATTGCGACGCTAAATTGTCTGCATTAATGACTTCGTTATTCACCTCATACACTTGTGTAATGCGTTTAGTTTCAAGGGCTATGTGACCTTTTTCGGCCAAATAATCGAGCGCAGCAACCACCCGTTTTCTATCGACTTGCGTGGCATGTGTTAAGGCGTCAAAGTTGAGAGTGCCCCAAATTTTCTTAAACTCAGTATGATTAAATACCTGCTGTAAAAATACTTGGCGCTGCTCATCAAATTGCTGAAGAAGTGTGTCCTTTTCTGTTAAAAACTTATATTTAAAGTCAGCATAATAGGCATACAACGGCGTGATAGCGCCATGAATTTCAAGCTGTACTAATAACGTTTTTAAGGCTAATGCACGAATATTACTGTCACTCGACAAGCTGTATTCTTGCATTTCCCACTGACCATTCGTTTGCTCCGTGCGAATATTGTTGATCACATATTCAATACCACTTTGCTCGGGGGTGTCGGCATAGACAAAGTTTTCAACTGTGTTCAGGCCATCTAGATTTGCCAAGGTATAACAATTTGATTGCTTAGAATCTCGCCCAGCGCGGCCTATTTCTTGGCTGTAGTTTTCAATTGATTTAGGTAAATCATAATGAATAACAAAGCGAATATCCGACTTATCAATGCCCATGCCAAACGCAATGGTGGCAACCACAATATTAATGTTACCTGCCATAAAGTCATCTTGAATTTGCCAGCGCTTATCATCGTCAAGACCCGCATGATACGCCACTGCATTAAGTCCTGTCTGCGCTAACGCTGCGGCCACTTGCTCGGCAGTGTGTTGCAGTGTCACATACACGATGCCTGCGCCCTGCTGCTCAGCAATAACGCGTGTTAAGTGCGATTGTTTGTCTTGGCTCGCCACACTTAACACCGATAAATCAAGGTTCGCACGATAAAACCCTGTTTGCACAACGCATTCAGGTGCAATGGCAAACCGCTCACACATGTCACGTTTTACTTTTTTGGTTGCCGTTGCAGTTAATAGCAACACCAGAGGAATATTAAGCTCATCGCGATAACGTGGCAGTTTTAAATAGTCGGGCCTAAAGTTATGCCCCCATTCAGAAATACAGTGCGCCTCATCAACCACCAGCATTGAAATCGGCACTTGCTTGATGAACTCGCGAAAGCGTTCGTTCTTAAAACGCTCCACCGACACCATTAAAATTTTAACCTTTCCGGTTCGCACATCACTCATCACGGTATGACTTTGTTCGCTCGTTTGACTCGAATCTAAGCTGGCCGCATATATACCTTTGCTATTCAAAAAGCTGATTTGATCTTTCATCAGCGCTAACAAAGGTGAAACCACCAAGGTCAAATTAGGCAAATGCAATGCAGTTAATTGATAACACAACGACTTGCCCGACCCCGTCGGAAAGATAGCCAATGATGATTGTTGATTTAACAGTTGTTCAATCGTTTGTTGCTGACCCTGGCGAAATTCAGTAAAGCCAAAGTATTGATTTAGCGAAGTGTGGAGTGCTGTAGTCATCCTGATCCCTTGTTTCATTTCCCTGTATTAGGTAATGATAGGTGCCTTAGTGCGAATTAGCCATGTTAACGTGTTTAAGCTCATCACCCAAGGCCATTAATATCACTAAATACACTATATTGTTCGTAAGATCTGCTGACAAAACCAGCAAAAAGGCGCACAATAGACCCGTTGCCATGGGGTATTGAAGAATGGATTTGCAATACCTAAGCGCTTTTAAATCGAGAGTGTTTAGGTATTATACTTTTGAGGGCAACGTAATGACTAACCAACCTCCTAAAATCGTGATAGTCGGTGGTGGCGCAGGCGGCTTAGAGCTTGCAACACAATTAGGACATAAACTCGGGAAAAAACGCCAAGCAGATATTTTATTAATCGATAAAAACCGTAGCCATATTTGGAAACCGTTACTTCATGAAGTAGCGACGGGGTCGATTGATGCCGATTTAGACGGCGTTGTGTACTCTGCTCATGCAGCAAAACACCATTATAATTTTCAACTCGGCAGTTTTTGCCACTTAGATTCAACCAACAAAACCATTACCTTAAGCGAGTTAAAAGACGAGCTTGGCCACCGTATTTTGCCACAGCGACATGTCAGCTATGACTACCTAGTGCTCGCCATCGGCAGTGTGAGTAACGACTTTAATACCCCCGGCGTAAAAGATCATTGCTTTTACCTTGATTCAAACCAACAGGCCGAGCGTTTTCAACATGCATTACTCGATAACTTTACTCGCTTGCACCAAGATGACGACCCACAGCAGGCTCTAACAATTGCCATTGTTGGCGGTGGAGCGACGGGCGTTGAGCTTTCGGCTGAGCTGTATCATGTATCCGACATGCTAAAAATGTATGGCCTAGATAAAATGACAGCCAAGCGCCTACACATTGATTTAATCGAAGCAGGTCCTCGTATTTTGCCTGCCTTGCCTGAACGCATAGCCAACTCGGCAAAACGAGAACTGGTAAAATTAGGGGTCACGGTGCGCGAAAGCACGCAAGTAAAAGAAGCCACAGAAAACAGCTTTATCACTAACAATGACGCCATTATAAAGGCCGATATCATGGTATGGGCAGCAGGTGTAAAAGCCCCCGATTTTATCAAAGATATTGGTATTTTTGAGCTTACACGTAACAACCAAATTAAGGTAAATCAATACCTACAAAGCAGTGTTGATGAGACTATTTTTGTGATTGGTGATTGCTGCGCGTTTACTCAAGACGATGGCTCGCAGGTTCCACCACGCGCACAATCAGCGCATCAAATGGCACAATGCGTAGAAAAAAACCTACTAGCCACACTCAAAAACAACCCGTTAAGCGTGTTTACCTATAGTGATCATGGCTCTTTGGTGAATTTGTCACGTTACAGCACCGTGGGCAGCTTAATGGGTAACTTAACCAGTAATAGCTTTTTTATCGAAGGGAAAATAGCGCGGTTTATGTATATTTCTCTTTATCGCATGCACCAGCGCGCCATTCATGGCAGTGCCAAAACCTTTGCATTGTGGATCAGCGAAAAAGTACTCCGCGTGGTAAGACCCAAAATGAAACTGCATTAACAAACAGCGAGACTCACCCTAAGCCGTAAATTACTCTACCTGTTTACGGCTTATACGCGTATAATGCCCACTTTTTGTGGGGCGCAAAAATTGAATATTATTACTCTCAGCGTATTGTCGCTTGCAATGTCAACCGACGCGTTTGCTGCATCAATCACCAAAGGCAGTTCACTTAAAAACCCACGTATTCTTAGTGCCATTAAATTGGGTTTAATTTTTGGCTGCATTGAAGCAATTGCCCCTGTTTTAGGTTGGTTAATTGGCAGTGCGGGTGCCGAGTACGTTGAAGCCTATGATCACTGGATTGCGTTTGTATTATTGGTGGGCCTTGGCATACACATGATCATTGAAAGTCGTAAAGACGACGATGACGACGCCGACGAAGTGCCAAGCAATAAGCGCTCATTAATGGCAACCCTGCTGACCGCAGTAGGCACCAGTATTGATGCAATGACCGTGGGCATAAGCCTTGCGTTTATGAAAGTTAATATTTATGTTGCTGCCGCAATGATAGGTCTCGCCACAACCGTAATGGTGACTATCGGCTCATTACTGGGGAATGTGATGAGTGGCTGGGTTGGCAAAAAAGCTGAAGCCATTGGCGGTATTGCCCTTATCTTAATTGGCTCAGGCATTCTATACAGCCACACTTACGCTTAATTTTAGCTGTTCAAACAGCTATTTTGGGCAAGGTTAACCACACACCTTGCCCAAATCTCTCTCCTGTCTTCTGTGTTCTCATAAAAAGCCTGATATAAAAAGCCTGATATAAAAAGAGTGCCATCACGCATAATTTGTCTTCAAATTTTAATAAATGCCTTGTATGTTATGACAAACCACTAAAGGAATGACGCTATGACCCCTAAAACGCTGATTTTCAACTTTGATGGCACAGGCAGTGAGCCCCGTGATGCAGAACAATTTAGTGCCGCTCATTTCAAAGAAGACGCCAGTATTTCCAATATTCTTAAACTTCACTTGTTATTTGGCGGCACACTCAACAGTGAACCCGAAACGCCATTCCCAAGCCAACTTAGTTTTTATTATCAAGGCATAGGCACTCAAGGAAGTCGCTTCAGACGTTTATTCAATCAAGCATTAGCCCCAAGAGGCGACGATGTCGCCAGTATTTTAAACCGCGCAATAAACGACTTTAAACAATATTACGCTGTGGGCGATCGGGTTTTGCTAACGGGTTTTAGTCGTGGTGCAGCATTGGCAAGGCGTTTTGCAAAATGCCTTGAGCCCTTAATAAGCGACAATGTTTTTTTATGCGTATTTGATACCGTGGCATCCATTGGTTTTTCAAAAGTGACCAAAGCAACACGTGGCGCTGAACACGTTATTTTTGAAAACTACACCCTAGCCAATAATATTAACGCAGCCCTGCATTGTGTTGCACTGGATGAAAAGCGCCGCGCGTTTGAGCCAACACTCATAAACAAAGCGCCCCATATAGAAGAGGTATGGTTTGCGGGCGCACACTCTGACGTGGGTGGCGGGTATTACCGTGATGGCTTAGCCGACATTTGTCTGCGTTATGCTATTGAGTGGTTAATAGAACAAACTATTTCACTTAACCTTCTGACCAGTGCTGATATTAATTACCATAGTTTACTGCCCGATGAGCACCGTAATTTAATTGCCCAAGACGATGTCACTGTCACCCCCGATCCGTTGGCGCTTAGTCACCAACAAAATTACTTTTGGTTTAATCCTTTATTTAAGCTTGTTGACCGAGAGTGCTGCGTATTGGTTGATAATGAGCAAAGTGAACATCCTCCCACAATTCATTACACCGTGGCAGAGCGTATTAACCGTTTAACCAGTTATCGTCCTGAGTCGCTAAAAAGCCTTACGTATGATGTGCTCTACAATGATGAAAGCCGCTTAACCTTCAACGGCTTAAGCCCACATATTGCGCTTGATAAACAAAACATGACCGTACTCAGTATTGGTCAAAGTAAAGATGTATTTGTTTATGGCGCCGAAAAATATAACCACACCGGATTAATGTTAGCGCAAGGGGCGACCTATCGGTTTACGCCTTATCCTGATCAAACTTGGTATGACGATGGCATTAGTTGCGGCCCCGCGGGTTGGCATCGTGATAACGTGCAATTAGGTGTAAAAGAAATTCCCATGGCTGTGCTTGAGCCATTTAGACGCTTAGCGCATGCACAGTGGTTTGCACTTATTGGCGCGATTGATGACAACGATGAGCATTTATTTGAAATTGCTGAAGGTGCCGATATTCGCATTACAAAGTCAGGCGAGTTTTGCCCCTTTGCGAATGACTTAAATCGTTTTTATGGTGCCAATGCCGGACGTATCAAGTTGCGTGTTACGCGGTTAGGCTAACTCACTGTGTTTTATAGGAACTAATAATATCGGTTATTGCTTGCTTGTTGAATTGAATCGCGTGGTTAATAGCCTGTCGTTCCTCCTCGGAGAGGCTCAAGTCGCTTAGCATAAAATAAATATAATCGTTATTAATAATATACGGATGAATTTTTACGTTGTTAGCCTGATGTTGTTGAATCAAGCTTAAGCCTGCTAGTTCATCGTCAATAAAAAAATCAACGCGTTTGGCCACCAGCATTGCTAAGCGCTGTCGTAACGAGGGGACAGTAACAAACTGATCTTTATATTTTTTATTCTTACTTAAACGTGTCAATTCATCGCCATAATAACTGCCGCTATTGGTAAGAATAGTTTGTTTATGGTCGAGTAAACCTTTTAAGTCTTGTGATTCCAAATGGCTGTGCGGATACCAAAAAAGACGCATAACTTCGTTACGATAAGGCACTGAAAAAGTACTAAAATCATCTCGCTGTTGGCTGTAGCTGGCTGCGGGAAGTAAATCAACAGTGCCATGTTTTAATTCAGCAAATCCACGTTTTGACGAAGGCATTGCGATAAATTGACTGCAAAACCCTGCTTCTTTTAACACCAAGTCAGTAATCTCTATATCAATCCCAGTGAGCTGATCATTTTGGCTAAAAACATAGGGTCGCCACGATTGGCTCACCCCGACTTTTAAAACCCTATCGCAGCTAAACGCTTCAGTGCTTAACGCAGCAAAAACCAATAAGAAAAGCACTTTCATCGTCATCAACACACCTGTAGTTTAAGAGCCTAAACTCATCACTCTTTTAGTATGGTTCATAATAGGTGAAACACAAAAACTAAGCGAGGAGGAAAGTGAGCAATTAAAATAAGGAAAAGTTAGAGATTAGACACTAAAAAAGCAGCCCGAAGGCTGCTTTGTAGGGAAATCACATTTTAATAAAATACACTACATGTAGCTAGGTAGGTTTAAAGTGCTTTCCATACATCCACAACGCCTGGCTCTTCTCCTTGAGTCCACCACTTCGCTTCGTATTTTGTACCTTGGTGAACGACTTGGTCGCCCCCGTTGTAGATACCAGCAGCTTGCCAAACCACATCACCATTACCGTCTGTTGGTTTTGAGCTTGCTTCCCACGGGCCACCTAAATCAGGACGGTTTCCTTGTGTCCACCATTTTGCAGTATATTCAACACCGTTATAGATTACCGTGTCACCGCCCACATAAATGGCGGCTTCATCCCATGTTGTATCGCCACCCGGTGGGTTTGTTGTGCCAGAGTCAGTCACTGTCACGTTGAAGCTTACCGATGTCGTAGCTTGTGTGTCAGATACCTCTACCGTTACAACATAGCTTGTATCTGCATCAACGCTGCCCGCTTGCAAACTAATATTTGCACCTGAACCCACCAATGTTAAGCCCGCAGGCACTGTCCAGTTATAGCTAAGTGCATCATTATCTGCATCCGTAGCAGACACTGATACCGCAACGCTTGCATCTTCAGCAACGGTTTTATCTGAAATTGCAGCCACGACAGGCGCTGAATTGCCGCCCGTACTTGGCGCCACAACATTCACTGTTACATTACGGCTCACCACGGCTTTACCGTCGGTGACCGACACCGTTGCTAGGTATTGCGCATCACTTGTCACTGATGGCGCAGCAATAACCAGTGTATTTGAGTTTTCACCCGTTACAGACAGCGCGGCGTCTGCTGTCCAGCTATAAGTCAGTGCATCGTTATCAGCATCGGTTGCTGATGCGACAACTGAAACAGACTCACCGGCGTTTACAGTTACGGTGCTTGATACTGACAGCACAGGCGCTCTGTTACTAGGCTCTGTAACCGCACCACCTAAACCTTCGTGCATCGCATTCAGGATATCACCATTATCGGCATCGATTTCCCATGCAAATAATCCCCCTAAGTCATGTTGATTAACATAGTTACCCTTTGCAATAACAGAGGCAGGGCTGTCATACGTAATCAGTTTACCTGTAGAGCGATTCCAGACATATGCGCCTTTTGCTTGCTCATCGTAGCCCACTTCAAAGCCATTAATACCGGTGCCTGCTGCGCCGATCATATGTGCTTTTATGCCTTTATAATCAATAACACCGTCTTCCCAGACGCCTTGCGCAGTGCTGCCTTTTAAAGGACCCGACCCTGTTGCAGTCATAGGGTTACCATCAATAGTCGTGCCTGCTGGGTAAACCCCTTCCCAACCACGACCATACATCGCTGTGCCCACAACAATTTTCTTCGATGGAACATTTTGCGCAAGTAATAACTGCACTGCGTTATCGGTGGTGTAAGCAGGTCCTTTGTATGGTACGCCTTGGGCGTCAACACCCGTGCCATCACATTGACCAGGGCGGAAATGCGATGAACAGTACAAGGCGGTTTGATGGCCTGTTACTCCACTCCACGCGCCGTAAAAATCGTACGTCATGGCAAAAATGTAATCCATATATTGGCTTGCTGCTTGGTAATCAACATCTTCAATTTTGTCGTAGCCTGCACCAATTGCTGATGTTAGCTCATATTGACGACCAGTCTCGGCTTCAAGCTCATCAAGCATAGCTCGCAGCTCTTGCATTAATGCCACATAAGCAGGGCCATCTGCAATTGGGTCACCTAGCGCCGGATTAGCACCGTCGCCACCAGGGAATTCCCAGTCAATATCGACACCATCATAGAATTTCCATGTTTTTAAGAACTCTTTCATTGATGCGACAAACGTGTCGCGGTTTGCTTTATTAGTAAAATATGCGAATGGGTCAGATAACGTCCAACCGCCTACAGATGGCAATATTTTTAAATCAGGGTAGCGTTGTTTTAGCGCCATTAATTGTGAGTAAGTACCACGGATTGGGTCGTCTGCACTGACACCCGGAAGGGCTTTTTGAATCGCCGCCCACGGATCATGAATAACGACTTCAAAATCTTCAGAGCCCGCACACGCAGTATTTAGCGCGTTTTTAGGGCCTCCAGTCAGTGAATCATTCGGACCACAAATTGGAATGAAACCATATAAAATGTGACTTAAGTTTTGTGCAGGAATATTTGTGACATCGTAGTCACGCCCATAAATACCCCATTCAACGAAATAAGCCCCTGTTACCAACCCTTCTTTTGTACCAATGTCTTTATTATTTGGATCGTAATCCATGGGTAATGGGGCTAAGTGCGCACCGTCGGTGTCGGCAATAACAATGGGTTTGCCTTCACTGCGCGCGCACGTTGTGCCACCTTCACAAAGCTCAACATACAAAGTGTGGCGACCCGCTTTATCATAAGGGAAACTAATCACTCCGCTTTTAGTGCCCGCAGCCAAAGGGCCTTCGTTTACCAGCATGTTGTCAAAATACACTTTGTAGCTATCGCCACCATCACCGCTCCATGCATTCCACTCAATGTTAATCGTTACTTGATCAACACGTTTAACGAGGCTTTTATACGAGCCCGTTCCTTCAAGGTTTACTTCAACAAACGAGTACTCTTGCGGTTCCCAAATAATGGTCGGTGTCGATGGTGCAGCATTCGCTGCACTGGCACATAATGCAACACCAATGGCTGCGCTTAATTGTTTTATATTCATGATTCTCTCTTATCTATTTTTATTTAGCTGTTTGCTGTTATTGATAAAGTTTGAACTACAAAACTTTAGATTTTTGCCCATACTTGGCTGGTACTCGGTGTATCGCCCTGAGTCCACCACTGCGCACGATAGCGCTGTCCTTGATAGGTCACCTCGTCACCGCCTTGGTAGGCTTTGCCGATGTTCCATTCGCTCGATGCCGAACCTGATTCAAGCTGCCATGCATCACTGCTGTCGGGTTGTGCGCCTTGGTTCCACCATTTCGCACTGTAGATCCCGCCGTTAAAGCTCACTTTATCGCCAGTGTTATATTGCGCGCTGTTATCCCACGCGGGCGCATCGGGGTTTGGCTCAACCCCACTGCTATTAAGTACCGTGACCGTAAAGCTGGCTTCGCTGGTAAGCATGCTGTCAGATACTGAGGCCGTGACAGTAAAAGAGGTATCTGCATCGACTTCTGGTGCTATTAACGTGATGTCGGCACCCGCCCCAGTAAAGCGAAGAGGAGCCGGTACATTCCAGCGGTATGTTAATGCGGTTTGCTGATCGTCAAAGGCATGTAAGTGCACATCTGCCGTGCTATTTTCATTCAGGGTGATAGCTTCAGGTTGATGGATAATAGGGGCAGTATTTTCAGGTGCGGCTTTTACGCTCAGTGCAAAACTGTAGTTGGCGTTTGTTGCAAACACCTGATTGGTTAATATATCGCTGGCATTAAAAGCGATTGTGCCACCAGCATCTTGCACACCAATGCGTAGTAAATGGCTGTAATTCAGATTAAGCAGCTGAGCAAACTCTGCTTGCCAATTAGCCTGATTATCGCTGGTGACTTGCATTTGTTGCGTAAACAGCTCTTGCCCTGTTTCATCAAACAAACGCGCAGACACACTGTCACCCACTTCTGCATTTTGACCTTGGCGCACAAAATACGTCAGTGCAGACCATTCACTCGGATCAGACGGTGCTGTGTCTGTAACAATGGTAATATCGCTACAGTTATAAAAGCCCTCGCCACCTGCATCATCACGCTGCCAGCGAGTATATAAAATAGCGTCGCCACTGCGCTCAGCAGGAATAGACACGCTCATTTCATAGTAACGGTCGTTATTATCACCAATCACAAAATCAAGATTGCCGTATTCCTCAACCAGCTCTAAATCGTCCCACGTGAGAACGTCTGTGGCGCTATCAAATCCGGGCTTTGTCAGGTAAAACTGCCAAAAACTTGGGTTATGAGGCGTACTTGCTAAAAAACGCACTAAAATATCGCCATTCGCGTTGGGCACCACCTCGGTACGTTGCCAGTGAGCTGAGGGTAAATCCATGCCTCGTTTTTCACTGTCGCCTGCCGCACATAAACGGCCATCGGGCACACTGTCTTTTACCGCTGCTAGGTTGGTGTAATCAATCGTGTTCGCTGAATATTCAATATCTTGCACAAACTGCACATGTCCTGCCTCTGCAAATGCTGCACGGCAAGCAAGATTAGGAATAGCGCTACCATCAGCGGGCCACCAATAACCGCCGTCTGCCTGACAAAATGCTTGGCGAGCTTTAGGGCTTTCTAAAAATCCGTGGGCATTCACATGGCTTGATACACAGGCAAGCAGCATGCTGGTTGCCACTGCCGATAAAGACAATGCCTTCGATTTAGTTGTTTTCATTGTTGTATTCTCGCTGTAGAAATGCGGAGCACATTGCGTGCCCCGCTTTGTTGAGTTAAAGCGTGCAGCTCACAGTCCAATCAGCTGATGTGCCTGGCTCTGTGCTTGTCCACCACTTAGCTTCGTAAATCACATTGTTGTGATTCATCAGATCACCGCCAACGGCATGGCTTGGGTTACCAGCCCAGTCTGTTTGCGGCCAATTTGGATAGACCGCAATGCTGGCAACATCGACACCGTCACACGTTGCATCGTTACCCCCTGTGTCACCGCCATTGTCACCGCCTGGGTTTGTGGTGCCCGGCACGGCATCAGGAAGCATTGGGTACTCGTATTTAAATGCGTAGGTTTTGCCCTCTTTTTCAATAGTGAAATTAGTTGGGCCAGTAATAGGCATGTAATACATGACTTGTGCATCAACGGTTTCACCGGTGTTAAAGGCTTTTTCAATTCCACCCCACTCATTTACAAGAGTGATTGAAAAGCGATGGAATTCATTCTCATAACCACCAATATTGTTGCCCGCAGCATTCGAGCCATTTGCCTCAACCGCCATACCGAGCTTTTCTTGCGCATTCCAGTTCGACTTGAAAATGGCTGATGTCGATACCGGCACATCAAAGCTAATTTTCGCGCCGCTTAAATCAATATTTGAGTTATTAGTAAATGAGAAAGTCGGTGAAATTGGGTAGTTATCATCACCAATCGGGAAGTCTTTAACCGTAAAGCTCACATCTACAGCTTCGCTGGGCACGGTAAAATCAACATTGCCTTGATGTGTGTCGTATGCCACACCGCTTTGATTAAACTTATCGTAAGCCAGCGTCGTTAAACTTGACCCCATAAAGTACTCGCCTTTTGCCGAGTCGTAATCAAAGTCACCCGCCAGTTCCCAAAACATGATGCCACCCAAGCCATTGTTGATAACGTAATCAACTTTGGTTGCCATCGACTGTTCATCTTCAATTGATAAGAACACCTTTTTATCTGCGTTCCATAACCAAGGCGCCACGGCAACATCATCGTAATAACGTGTATAAGTGCCTGTTAAAACATCATCTGTGTCGGTATCTGGCGTTAAGCCGTAGATTTCAAGGTAAGACGGATTAATCCCGTTTTCTAAATTTTTCGCATGCCATAAAGGATTAGAACCTGCAGGCATTTCTTCACCTACATCGTTCTTGTCATGCCACAGGTTATCAATGCCTAGCGCACCATTGCCACATAGGTTTTTCTCACCGACTCCAGTGCCTTTTGCACAGTTAGATTGATCAGGTAACGCAGCTTGTCCCCACAGGCCATGTGTGCCACCCGACACATCTTTAAAGCCACGCGTGTAGTAAGGAATACCAATATTGATGCGACCCGCAGACACCGCGCCACGGAAGTAACGTACAGCCCAATCGGTATTTAAGTAACCAATGCCTTCGAACTCAGCTGTTGTATACACGCCCCATTGTGCAAGCTCTGAATCAAGGCCAGTGTCATACAATGCTGCGTTGTGACCTACGTGTGAGTTCCATGCGCCATGTAAGTCGTACGACATAATGTTCACGTAATCTAGGTACTTCACGCTTTGGAAAGTTTCCATACCACGCAGTAAGTAACCCGAAGACGGTGATGCAATCGTGAGTAGGTAATGCTTACCGGCTTTTTCACCCGCAATATCAAGCTCTTCACGCAATTTTTTCATCAGCACACGATACGAGGCATTTAAGCCTGCTCGACGCGCATTCGAAATAGCAAAATCATCAGGATGGCCCGAATCATTCATCGACGATGGGTATTCATAGTCAATATCAACCCCATCAAAACCATACGTTTCAATGAATTCAACGGCGCTTTTCGCAAACGCATCAATACCAGCTTGGTTTACCGAGCCATCGGCATTCGTTGTCATTGTGTAAAAACCACCGCTGTTTACGCGCGAGCCATCAGCACCAAAATAACCACCGGTTTCGGCCCAGCCACCCACAGAGATTAATGTTTTTACATCTGGGTGCTGTTTTTTAAATTTATTCAGTAGATTAAAGTGACCTGTGTAGCTAAAGCTAGGATCCATTTCGGCCCCTGTTACCCCCGGCCAAGTCATATTTGTTGCGGGGTTGCCCGCAGCATTCGGATCGCCTATCGACACCTTGTTATTGGCATCAACGTGCGCAAAGGCATAGTTAATATGGGTAATTTTGTCCCACGGAATATCATTCACTAAATAACTCGGTTGACCATTTGCACCATTGCGCCAGCTAGTGAAATAACCAATCACACGACGCGGATGATCAGCGCCCATTTTTTCACGGCCATTGCTGTCATAAACTGTACAATACGGTGTATTCACACCCGGTGTTTGGTATAAACCGTGTGGCTTACAATCAGCACCTGGCGGCGTCGCTTCAACCACATTCACAACGTGAGTGGCAGTGCCAGTTGCGCCTTCATTGTCTGTCACGGTTAACGTAAAGGTAAATTGACCCAGTGCCGGTGCTTGCCATGTATAGCTTGATGACGCGCTACTTGCCTGATAAACAGCGCTGTCATTTTCTGCCAAACTAAGCCCGGTCACCTGACCATCGCTATCACTGCCCGAAAGTGCAAATACAATATCTGTACCCACGGTAACTTGACTCGCCACAGTGCTAAATTCAATGCTTGCTGTCGGCGCTTGATTACCCGGTTCGACAGCATCAGACACACTCACCGAATGTGCCACCGCTGTTGATGCAAGCCCTAACTCATCCGTTGCAACTGCACTTATTACATGGCTTCCGACGGTTGCCTGCCAACTTGTTGAATATGGCGCACTGCTTGTAACAGCCACCGATGTTCCATCAACAAAAAATTCAACACTCGCAACTGTGCCATCAGTGTCAATGGCGTCAGCCTCTATGACAACGCTGTCACCAGTGGTAAACAAAGAACCCTCAGCAGGGTTTAAGCTTGTTACTTGTGGTGCTTGATTCTCACTGACAGCGCTGTCACAAACACCCAATAAACGCCACTCTTGATCAACACCCGATGTCTCCACGGGGTTAGTCTGTGTCCACCATTTAGCTTCATAGGCACTGTCTTGTGCTTGCACCTGATCGCCACCGACATGTGTTTGGCCTTGCTGCCATACTTCTAAGTTACTGCAATCAATTGCAGCCTGTGCTGTAAAGCCAAATACACTGAGTGACAGCGCACTTAGTTTAAAGGCATTTTTTATTAATTGATGTGAGCTCATTCGCTCCCTCCGCCCAATGTTGTTATAACAATTATTTTACATTTCCAACCTAAAAGTAACATAAAAAATAATCAGGTCAACCTCTAATTTACCCAATAAAGGTAAATACATTCTTATTTTTACTGAAAAATACCGTTAATCTCTGTCAAAACTGATAAAAATTATTGAGCTGCGACTAAAACTCGCTCGATTCTACAGCGTAAAAATGAACACAAAATTAACAAGTTTTTAACCTTGAAGCGTACGACTTACAAGGCATTTAGAATTTGGCGAGGGAAAATAGCGGTAAATAGCGTTAATAAAAAATGTATCTTTTTTGGGTATATAGCGAATAAATTAGTTTTATTGTAAAAACATATATAAAAATTGTGTAAAAAGTAAACGCGGTGACTTTTTTAGAAGATGTTTGAGATAAAAAAAGCAAACAGCGGGTGTTTGCTTTTATAAAAAATCCTATTTGATCACAACTCAATTAAGCAGCGATTAAATAGGACTCTCGTCCTGCATGTTTTGCCTTACGCTGATATGCACCTTTGCCTTTTTTAGCTTTTTCAACTTTAGCCTGAAACAGCTTAGAGGTAACCAATGCAGCATAGGCATTGTCGTTAATTACGCCGCGGCCAATATCAACTTGGCTTTGGTTTTTTTGTTTCTTTTTGCTCATTTTTTACTCCTCATGAATGTGTCGCGATTGTATACCGTTAATACTGCTACGCAAGTAGTTTTATTAAAAATATGGCTCTTTTTTCACCCTTATTTTGTCGTAATTTAAATCAATGGCTGCCATGCATTTTTGCCATTTTTATGGTTAAGCGTGTTTTTTATTTGCATTCACATACCAACAGCTGGCAATACTGATTAAAACAACCATAGTTATTAAAAAATAATGACTAAGAATCAAAAAGAACAACAGGATCATAATGACTGACTTACTGTTAATAGCCTATATTTTCCTCATTGCAGGCATTATTGCCGTGCCAATAGCCACCAAGCTGGGACTCGGGTCTGTACTGGGTTACCTACTGGCTGGTATTGCCATTTCTCCTTTGCTAACCACCTTAAATGTGGATGTGATTGCCATTCAGCATTTTGCCGAATTTGGTGTGGTGATGATGCTGTTTATTGTTGGTCTTGAGCTTGAACCTAAAACACTGTGGTCAATGCGCAAACAGCTAATAGGTCTTGGCGGAGGGCAAGTTTTATTAACCAGTGCAGCATTTACTGCACTGGCTATGATGTTGGATCACCCGTGGCAAACAGCTCTCACTATTGGCTTAATTTTATCGCTTTCTTCCACGGCGATTGTGCTGCAAACCCTGTCAGAGCGTGGGTTATTAAAATCAGACGGCGGCCAAGCATCATTTAGCGTGTTACTCACACAAGATATTGCGGTTATTCCCATGCTCGCATTTATTCCATTATTAGCCCTACCAGAGCTGGCAACAGGAATAACAAGCACCAGCAATAACAGTCATACAGGGCTTAGCCTCGTAGCAGGGCTTGAAAGCTGGCAAGCAGCCTTAGTGACATTAGGTATGATTGCGCTTGTGGTGTTTGGCGGAAGCCATCTCACAGCCCCACTTTTTAGGTTTGTAGCACAAGCACGGCTTCGTGAACTCTTTACCGCCACGGCGCTATTTTTTGTTATTGGCATAGCATTGATGATGTCGTTAGTGGGCCTTTCACCCGCATTGGGCACATTTTTAGCAGGCGTGGTGCTTGCAAACTCCCCCTATAAACACGAGCTTGAAAGCAATATCGATCCTTTCAAAGGGTTACTGTTAGGGCTCTTTTTTATCACGGTTGGCGCCAGTATTAATTTTCAGTTATTAACTGATAACCTCGCGACTATTGTGCTTTTAACGGCGATACTGATCCTTACTAAAACAGCGGCGTTATTAATACTTGGGCGACTGTTTGGCTTAAAAGGAGCCGCCCTGTGGTTACTGGCGCTAGGGCTTGCTCAAGCCGGTGAGTTTGGGTTTGTGCTATTAAGCTACAGCGTGGGCAATCATGTGCTTCCATCGGCTTTAGCCGACCAATTGTTATTGGTTGTCACACTTTCTATGTTGTTATCACCGGTATTATACATTGTGTATCAACGTTTCATTGCCCCTCGCTATATTGGCGAGCAAGCTCACCGAGAAGAAACCTTTCCTGAAGATAGCCACGTCATCATTGCTGGCTCTGGTCGTGTTGGAGGGGTTGTCGATTTAATCTTAAAAGCGGGCGGCTTTAACACCACCGTAATTGATTACAATTACAAACAGCTTGATCGATTAGAGCGTGTCGGGATCCGCAATTTTTTTGGTGATGCAACAAGACCCGACTTACTCAGCGCCGCCGGAATAGACAATGCAAAATTACTGGTTGTTACACTCGATGATGCCGAGCAAATAACCAAACTGGTTCGCTATGCAATGCAAAACTATCCGCACCTTCATGTTGTTGCGCGTGCTGTAGACCGCCATCATGTTTATGACTTGTGGGCATACGGGTGTCGCGACATTATAAGAGAAACCTACGACAGCTCCCTTCGCATGGGTCGCAGCGCATTTGAAGCACTCGGCATTGAGCAACAAAAAGCACAAGAGCTGGTTAATATCTTCAGCGAATTTGACAAAGAAATGCTGCGCTTAGCCGCAGACGCCTACGAAATAGGTGTGCCATTTGAAGAAAACAACGCGTATATCGACTGCATTAGTAAACTACTCAACGAAAAAGAGCCTGAGATTAAACAGCGAATGCGCGACATATGCGAACGGGCTGCCAGTAGTTCAAAACAATAAAGGCTTACATGTAACAGCGGCTTTATGCGGTATAACTCAAAGTGAATTAAACCGCTGCTATACGCTTTGCTTTACCCCTGCTGCGTTTTATAAATGCAGGGCGCTATACGTATACCACTGTGCTTAATTAAGTATTAGTATTCACCTTCGCAAAGACAAAAAAATAGCGCCTTTCGGCGCTATTTAAACTTCATTTCAATATAGGAATTAAAAGCTAAAACTAAGTTTTGCATAGTAGGTCATGCCATCAAAGCCATAAGGCAAGGCACGTACAGGGTACTTAAACGCTTGGTTAGTGATAAAATCAAGTGCTTCATCTTCGCCTAACTCATCAGGGGTTACATCGAAGATATTATCAATACCTGCCGACAGCATAAGCTCATCAGTTAACTGATAACCCAGGTTAATATCAACTAAAACCGCAGACTCTACCGTACTGGTATCTTTAAATTCGCCTGTAGGTGAAAGCTCATCTGGTAAGCCTATGTGGTCATTACCAAAGTACTTAACGTCTGTTTCGCCATAATAATTAAAGCGCAACATACTGTTAAAGTCGCCACGATCATATTCAAACGTAAGCGTTGCACGCTCACCAGGTTGACCATCTGTTAAAAAGCTACGCTGCAAATCATCCAGTGCAATCGACTCAGGGATCCCCTCTGGGGCATTAACATTATCAATTTCGGTGTCGTTAATGTTACCAGCAAACGTTGCTGAGAAATTACCGTCGTACAAATCAGTACGGTACGAGGCAATAATATCAACCCCTTTCGTGGTTGAGTCTACCGAGTTTGAAAAGTAGTTCGCTTGCTGTGCGCCAGTGGCGTTCAATGCAGCCACAGCCGCAGGGCTAAAGGCAACATCATCCGCAGACATTAAGCTGCCAAGCGTAATGCGGTCTTTAATTTCAACATGATAAAAATCAACGGTTAACGACAGTTCACTGCTCACGTTATAAACAAAACCTGCGCTTAGGTTCTCTGAGCTTTCAAGGCCAAGATTATCAACGCCCAGTGCTGAAGGAAAATCAGATCCTGCCGTTGCAGTAAATGACTGCAATAATACCCCACCCGCACCTAAGTTAGTGGTGTAAGCCGTGTAAGCACTTTGCTGTAATGAAGGCGCTCTGAAACCCGATGAGATTGCACCACGCACTGCAAAATCATCAGAGATTTCATAGCGTGTCGCTAATTTACCAATGATGTCGTCACCCGCATCAGAGAAATCTTCATAGCGCAGTGCCGTACTCACTTGCCATGCATCTGTCAGCAAGGTTTCAGCATTGACATAAAATGCATAGCTGTCGCGGCTTTCTTTGTTTGATGCCTCAGGACGAAGGCCGTTATAAGCCTGAAAACCACATTCAGCAAATACGCTGTCATCGTTTACGGCTGGGTAAGAAGTGTCTGTATTAGCAAGGCCGCACGCATAGGATGCTTCTTCGCCTGGGACAATTTGATAGTTTTCTTTGCGGTACTCAGCCCCCACCGACACATACACAGGCTCACTGCGGCCAATATTAACAACGCCGTTTAAATCGGCATTAACGGTGGCTTGATCAAATCTAAACCCGCCCGAATACCCGCCTCGTGGGCCCGCATTAGCAGCAATATCTGCATCACTCGCATTTGGGTTATTAGCTACATATTCAGCAGCATAAGAGGCATTTAAGGTATTTTTTGAAGTGAAATCATAGCTATTTTCACCGTACACAGCAGACACATCATAACCCCAGTCAGGGTTCAGCTCGCCACGCAGACCCACTGCAAATGAAATATCTTCGGCTTCGTTGTCTATACGAGGTAAAAAGCCATCGCTGTATACTTGCACCACATTCTTTGCGGCCTGATTATAGTTACGGTAAAAACCATTCCCTAATGCTGTTCGGTTTGAATAGCCACCAAATGAGTAAAGTTCTGTGTCACCCAGCGGAAGTGCCATATTATAAAAAAGTGACGTAAACTCGCTGTCAGCATTACCTTGTCCCCAGCGGACATCGTCAGATAATGTGCCAGCAGGAACATCTAACGACCCACCCGTATCACGCTCGGCTCTATTAGTGCCATCAGCATTACGGTATTCAGCCGAAAAATTAATAAACCCCCCTTCGTCGCCTAAATCAAAACCACGATTTAAACCAATCGAAATCGTATCGCCGTCGCCTTCGCCCGTACTACCGGCTTGCACATAGCCCGTTGTCACACCGGTAGAATCGTTAAGTGATAAGTTAATCACCCCTGCAATTGCATCAGAGCCATATTGCGCCGCTGCGCCATCACGCAATACTTCAACCCCTTTTAATGCGCTAAGCGGAATAGCGTTCATGTCGGTTCCCGCTGCACCCGCGCCCACAGTGCCGTTTAGGCCAAAAATAGACTGATTATGGCGACGTTTACCATTAATAAGCACCAACGTTTGATCTGGCTGTAAACCGCGCAGAGTCGCGGGTCTAAATAAATCAGACCCATCTGACACTTGCGTACGAGAAAAGTTAAAAGACGGTGCGGTCGCTTGTAAACTTTGGCCAAGTTCAGTGAAGCCCCCTTTATTCAGGGTATCAGCATCAATTAAATCAATAGGAGAGCTTGATTCGGTCGCAGTGCGGTTTGCTACTCGCGATCCCAAAACTGAAATTTGTTCAATATTTTTATCAGCTTGAACGTCTGTTGCTTGTTCAGCAGCCTGCAATGAAGTCGCCGACACAGCGACGCTGACGGCAATAGCCAGCATACTAAAAGAATGTGTTGTCATGTGAATCCTGTTGATATTCTGGCTTTTCCAAAGCTAAAAAATAAAGCGCCCCACAGGGAGAAACAAAGGAAAAGCATTAAGCACGTGTTATAGATTTATAAAATCTTAATTTTGAAAGCTAACTCAAGCCTGCGAGTTAACCTTTACAAAACATCCTATCAACAAAAAAATGAAAAGAAAGAAAAATTAGCTACGACTTAGGTATAATTATACCTATTTGTACTATTAAGTGATTAAAGAAATGGGTTTTGATTATTTAATGAGCAGAAATAAGCAAGAAAATGCAACCACACACTAATATCTGCTATTAACAGGGTGAGGTTATTCTTGCTCTATCATCGCGAGTTTTTCATCTTCAAGCATCAGCGCCATCGTTGCAATCTCAGACAAGCTTTCATCTAACGCGGTAAAAAAGGTCGCAAAACCTTCTCCTAACTTATCAGGCTCGGGGTGATTTGCAAGCGCCTGATCCCACATGGCTAAGGTTGTGAGTAAATCAAGCGTTGCTTCAAAATTATCAATAAACAGCTGACCATCACCTGCGTTGTCATTCTGTTCATCGGCTTTCAACAAAAATTGTAAATCACTATGCCAGATATCTTGGTTAACAATATAGGCTGCAATATAGCCACTGCAAAAATCTTGCAATGCTTGGCTTGGCTCGTTGGCTTTCACTTCATCTGGGTATATATGTACGAGTAATTTTTTTTGCTCAACTTGTGCTTCCGTTACATTATCAAGCAGCTCAATCATCGCATCACGAGGGGCTGACTCAGTCATTAACGTGTTAAACACCGTTTCGTCGCCGTCGGCTATGTAATTAGCCAATTCAGACTCGCCAAAAAACTCAGAACACGCTAACAAGC
Source organism: Pseudoalteromonas sp. PAB 2.2 (assembly GCF_001938575.1). NCBI lineage: Bacteria > Pseudomonadati > Pseudomonadota > Gammaproteobacteria > Alteromonadales > Pseudoalteromonadaceae > Pseudoalteromonas > Pseudoalteromonas sp. PAB 2.2. The sequence continues at coordinate 776,142 of NZ_LYPI01000007.1, read as the reverse complement.
CACTCATAAAACCGATTACTTGGTCTAAACTAACCTGCTGTGTTTCGCTTTGACTTGCGAGATAATTTTTAAATACATCTGCACTTTCTTTATTAAGCATATTGAGCCTTTATATTTTGCCTTTGTTAGGGTGTATTCCTACACTAGCGAATCCACATTTTTTTGCAACAACTTAGATATTGTCAACAACTTGCCTTACATGACTGAGGATCGGAAACACACAGCTAATACGCGTTCCCATACCTTGTGTACTTTGAATATCAATCCGACCTTGATGCTCATGCACAATAGCGTATGCCATGGTCATGCCCATACCGGTTCCCTCGCCTACAGGTTTAGTGGTGTAAAAGGGATCATAAATTTTAGCCATTGTTTGCTCCGACATTCCCTCGCCATTGTCTTCAATATCAATGTAAATATGATGCTCAATCTCATACACCGACACCGTAATCTGTGCCTCTGAGCGATTACTGTCACATGCTTGCTTGGCATTTATTAAAATATTAACGACAACTTGGCTTATCGCAGGCAAATTACACCAGCTAATCGAAATAGGACTGTAGTGAGTGTGTAAGTGGTAATCGTTTAACTGATTTGCTAACAGTTTTACGGCACTTTTCACCGCGTCAGTCATATCGGCAAATTGCTTTTCGTGCCCTTTAGGCCGCGAAAAATCGAGCAAGTTTGCAACTATTTTACGGATCCGTTGTAAGCCTTGGGCAGTGTCGCTAATTAGCTCGGGCAAGTCGTTGGCTACATAATTAAATTCATGCTTTTTATTCAGTTGCGTCAATTGCTCAGAAAAAACATCTCTTTCAATGTGTCGCTTGGCAAACTTGTCACATGCACTAAGCAACTCACTAAAAAAATCACAGTAATCTTTTAAACAGTCAACATTACTAATACTGTAAGCCAGTGGATTATTAATTTCATGCGCAACACCCGCGCAAAGCGTGCCAAGTGTTGCCATTTTCTCGGCCTGAATAAACATCGCCTGATGATGCTCTAAATCAGCAATTTTTTGTTCAAGTTCACTGTTTAATGCAACCAACAGCCGGCTTTTATCTGCTAACAATTGCTCCGCTTGTTCACGCGCCGCTTTTTCTAGTAAATAGGCTTGTTTAAAATCACCCATTTTAGCCTCAAACTTAGCTCATCTCTTATAAAACCTAGCACAAGCCCTAATTTAAGGCTATGTTATTGATTAAAGATGATTCAAAGCAATGTGGTATGGCAAAACAACTTAATAAAGAACATATTCAGGTTTTATGCATTGATGACGATGAAATTGTTTTACGCACCTTAGTTAGGTTGTTAACGGCAAATAATCTTTCGGTTAAAACCAGCCTTTCGCCCATTGAAGCACTAAAACTTTTAGACAGTTTCACCTTTGATGTGATCATTTGTGACATGCGCATGCCCGGTATGGATGGCGCAGACTTTTTTGCACAAGCAATCAACATTGCCCCCGATACACAGCGTATTTTATTAACCGGCTATTCCGATATCGACAATACCATTGCCGCTGTAAATAAAGGAAAAATTCACGCTTATATTCAAAAGCCTTGGCAAAATGAGCTGTTGTTACGCAACATTCATGACGGTATCGAAAAAACCTCTTTAAAACGTAAAAATAAGCAACTTGAGCAAAAAATTAAAGCCCAAAACAGCCAACTAAAAGAGCTCAATAATAACCTTGAGCAGATGGTTGAAAAACGCACCCAACAAATACGTAAAGTGCTTAAACAGCTTGAAGAAGCAAATGAACGTGAAAAACACGAACACCGCACAACTTTCGAGATTTTATATAATTTTATCAACGCCAACCCATACCTAGATGGTATTCAAGCGCAAAATATAGCGAACACCTGCAAGCAAATTGCGCAGGCACTTGGGTTAGATAAAAAACACATAGAAATGGCCGAAATGGCAGGCTATTTAGCGCAAATTGGCTTATTGGCAATGGAGCCAGCCCTGTATAAAAAGCCCACGCGTGAATTAAACGAAAATCAAAAAAAGCTTTTTTATACGCACCCAAGCACGGCGCAACTTATGTTAATGCCCGCAACGCATTTACACGATGTATCCGAAGCCATTTATTACCAATTTGAGCAATACAATGGCAATGGTATTCCAAAAGGATTAAAAGGCGCCGACATCCCGATAACCGCCATGATTTTGGCTATTTCTCGCGACTTTTGGCAAGCCGTGGCTCAAGTCAGTTCGCTGGGAAACAGCAAGTTCGAAAATGCACTGGGGCAATTACAACTTTACAGTGGCACCTACTACCACCCTAAATTGCTCGAGATTTTAAGCGGATTAAAAATTAGCTGCGCCAGTAACCAAGTCGTTGGCAGCATGAAAATCATTAATGCAAATGAGTTAAAAAACGGCATGGTGCTTGGGCATGCCCTGAGAAACTACGACGGAATTTTGCTCTTACCTAAAGGGCATGTATTTGGCCCTAAATCGATAAGTAAGTTACAGCAGCTCGAAGCGAAAAAACCGAATCCTTTCAGGATCATGATCAAAAATTAACGAATAAAGTGATCACTTATTATCGCTACTTCGTTACAATGTGATTTATATTACTTTTACTTCTAAAGGAGCGATCAGTGTCGCGATTTTCCGCTATAACAGATAAGCCTCATGATGGCCGATTTAATAAAAAAACCGGTATCTTATTGACCAACTTAGGCAGCCCTGATGCCCCAACCACAGCGGCACTCAGAACCTACTTACGCGAATTTTTATCTGATCCACGCATTGTCGAAATCCCGCGCTTCATTTGGATGATCATCCTGTATTGCTTTGTACTCACGCTTCGCCCAAAGCGCTCTGCTGCACTTTATAAAAGTATATGGACAGAAAACGGTTCGCCATTAACGCATATCACACGCCAACAAAGCGAAAAACTCGCCGCAATTTTAAAAGAGAAAGGCCATCAAGATACCGACGTTGTTATGGCAATGCGTTATGGTAATCCATCGATTGAAGCGGGGCTTGAAGCACTGCGCGAAAAAGGCATTACCCGCGTTATTGTGCTGCCACTTTATCCGCAATACTCAAGTACAACGATTGGTTCAACGTTTGATGCTGTGTCGAACGTATTACGAAAATGGCGCTGGGTACCCGAGCTTCACTTTATAAACGGCTACCACGACCACCCTATTTACATTGATGCGTTAGCAGCCAGTATCAGCGAAGATTTAAATGCCCATGGTACACCGCAAAAACTGGTATTTTCGTATCATGGTATGCCAAAACTATTTTTAGAAAATGGCGACCCTTACTACTGTTTTTGTATGCAAACCACGCGTTTAGTGTCAGAAAAGCTAGGCTTAGACAAAGACTTAGCGGTGACCACGTTCCAAAGCCGTTTTGGTAAAGCAGAATGGTTAAAACCATACACCGATGCCACGCTTGAGAGTTACCCCGCACAAGGCATTAAAGATATTGCCATAATTAGCCCTGCGTTTAGCGCCGATTGCTTAGAAACATTAGAAGAGATAGAAGGCGAAAATCGCGAAATATTCGAGCATGCAGGCGGTGAAAAATACCGTTATATTCCTGCACTTAATACGCGCGACGACCACATTAACGCCATGTATGAAGTTATTAAGCCTTTGCTTAAGTAATTATAGTTAGGCCCTAGTTACTAGGGCCTAATTGATACTCACACGCTGCCTTGTGTCTCGACCACCAAAATACGCGCTTCACCTTTTGGGTGAGCCACATGCTCAGTGCCAACACTGGCATAAAAGATATCTCCGGCATTTAACAGCTCAGCGCATACTTCACCCTGTTGCTTATAAAGCATCTCAACCTGACCACTTAACACCACAAACACTTCTTCACCATCGTTGGTGTGCCACTTGTAAGGCTCATTCGTCCAATGCAAACGGGTTGTAATGCCGTTCATTGTGGCGATATCTAATGCGCCCCATGCACGGTCGGCAGTAAATTCATGACTTCGTATTACTTTCATTTGTTACTTTCACCTTTAATACTAATTTGTTTAATTAAGTGATCTATTTTGGGCAATATAAGCTCGTTGATAACTGGGCAAACATGTCGTTATTGAGGTGTTCTCGGCAATTACTCCCGCATTGCTCTGCCTCCAGCCTCTTGCATCCATGCAGTCGTAAATCAGACATTTTTAACACAGCTTGCGACAGGTTTAATCCCTCAAAATGATTAAGCATCATTGCGGATTAGTTTAAATAGCCCCTAATCTTTGCGTGTCATCACTAAGGTTATTACCCCTGCAACAATCCCCCAAAATGCCGAACCAACCGTGAACAAGGTCAGGTTTGAAGCCGTCACTAAAAATGTCACTATGGCTGCCTCGGTATAATAAGCCTCTGTTAACGCTTGCTGTAAACTACTGGCAATCGTGGCAAACAAGGCTATACCCGCTAATGCTAAAATAAGTGCTTGCGGTAAACTGGCGACTAAACCAACTAATGTCGCAGCCAGTAACGCCATAATGATATAAAACACACCACCAGCAATACTTGCCCAATATCGCTTATCGGGATTTTTATCGGCTTCGGGGCTCATACAAATTGCCGCAGTGATCGCCGCAAGGTTAATCGAATACCCACCAAATGGCGCGATAAACACATTTAAAAGCCCCGTAACATTTAAAGCAGCCGAGACCGGAGCCTTATAATGATGTGCTTTTAACACAGCGATGCCCGGTAAGTTTTGCGATGTCATCGTCACAATAAACAGCGGTAAGCCCACACTGACCATGGCATTTAAATCAAACTCTGGCGCAATAAATGTAAACTTGCTTAATTTCCATTGCCAACTGCTTGTATCAATTTGTCCGGTCATTGCTGCCATTAAAAAGCCAACCACAACAACGGCTAACATCGCAAAACGGGGGAAATAACGTTTACCACATAAATAAACAGCCACCATCACGCCAATCACTAAGGGCAATTCGTTCATAAAATTGAACACATCAATGCCAAAATTCACCAAGACACCCGCCAACATAGCACAGGCCAATTGACTGGGAATTTTGTTCATCATTTTTTCGAAAATACCGGTGATACCGCATAAAAACACCAACACCGCCGAGAACATAAACGCCCCAACAGCTTGGTTTAAGGTGTAGCCTTGCGCGCTTGAAATAAGTAATGCAGCGCCCGTGGTCGACCACGCAACCAAAATGGGCACTTTATAGTAATACGACAATGCAATAGAGCTTACTCCCATCGCAAGCCCCAGCATTAATACCCAACTGGCCACTAAATCAGGGGTACCGCCTAGCACCATCACTAATTGATATATCAATGCAATTGAGCTGGTAAAGCCAATAATCACCGCCACTAAGCCCGCGGTTGCTCGACTGATCAGTTGACTCATAAAGGGGAGACTCCTTGCAAAACATGCAGATAAAAACCTACCTTATCGCAAGAAGCACACGTTGACACTGTACACTTTTGTAGTATTTGAAGAGTAATTTACTATACAGAAGGCCACCTAGTCGCGGTGGCCGTATTTGTGCATCTTTCGGTTAAGTAATCACTAAGCGGCTGTTTGATCAACCACTTCTTCGTTTACTTCTTTCGCTACGGGTTTGTCAAAAATACCTAAGCGGATACGAATAAAGTGCAAAATTTCTTTTGCGACATCAATGCCCAATGCACCTTCTAGGCCTTCAAAGCCAGGGCTTGAGTTTGCTTCACATATTTTAAAATGCTGCTCGTCAAATAATAAATCGATGCCCGCTACATCGAGCTTTAAAACGTTGGCCGTTTGTGTTGCAAGCCACTCAATTTCGGGGGTAATTGGGAATGACTTACCTGTACCACCCGCACTGACATTTGCTTTAAAGTTTTTACCCTGCGAGTTGCGTTCCATACATGCAACGGCACGTCCACCGATAGTAAGTACACGCAAATCACGACCGTGGCTCGACTTAACAAACTGCTGCAAAATAATGTTTGCTTGTGGGTTTGCAGCCTCGATTAACTGCATAAGATCATCAAACTCTTCTTTCGACTTTGATAAAAAGACACCACTGCCCTGCGACCCCGATAACGTTTTAATCACCACCGGGAAACCAATTTGTTTTTCAACTAAATCAATATTTACCGGAAACTTTACGAGCATTGTATTAGGGGTTGGTAAATTACACTCAGCTAAAATTTGCTGTGCAAATAACTTGTCTTTCACCGTTTCGATTGACTGCGAGCTATTCACGCAATACACACCTAAACGCTCAAGGTGGCGAATAATAGCCAAAGCAAAATACGTTGTGCTCGCGCCCATACGTGGAATAACAAAATCAGGTAGTGCAACTGATTGACCATCAATCAAAATGCTTTTGCCATCTTCGCGGGTAATGGTTAAATCAAATTGATCAGGCGAAAAAACTTGTAAATCAATGCCCTCTTCTTTGGCAGCTGCAAGTAAACGCTCAACTTCATAGGTTTCTTGCTTTAACAAGCCCGAACTGTCTTTATAAATGATCCACCCACGCATGGTTAGTACCTCTAGTCTTGGGGTTTAAGTGACAAAAAAACGCGGATTATGCGCAGCATTGCAGCCCGAGTAAAACAAATAAATTTTATCGTCACGATTACCAAAAGCAGCATTGATAGAACAACTATTGACCATTAAGTTAATTTAAGGTAAAAACTTACATTAAGTTAACATTAAAACCCGTAAGAGAAACATGTGAACAGGACGCTTGCATTAATCTTCATTCTTCCAATCAGTGCATTTGCGCTTAACGAATGGCATATTCAAAGCGATGGCTTTATATCTACGCCAAGCGCTGAAAAGCCTGTTATTGCATACAAATCAGATGAGCAATTTATTGCACCTCAGCCTATTGTTAACTTAACCGCGCCCCTTAATCAGCTTTCAAACAAAGCGCACGACTACTTATACAAACAAAGGCGCTTACCTAAAACGCTGAGCGATACCGCATTTAGTGAATTTGATATTGAAACACTCAAAACCTTAAAAACCGGTGATCAGTATATTTTGAAGGTAGACGAATACCTAAGCTACACCGTCGAAATTACCGACATTATTGAAGCCAGCAACGGTGATCGCAGTGTGTTTGGTAAACTAAATGATCACGCACAAAACTACCATCAAGCCGTTATGACCCTGACAGAAAATACCTTACACGGGCAGTTTAATGCGGGTAACGAAAACTACCAATTTGAAAGTTATGGCAAGTATGGTTGGGTAACCAAGCTGTAAGTGACAAGATTGAAGCAACAAAGGGCGAGTTTGTAGCCGCGGTTTTACATCGCACTACACGCTCGCTCTTTGCTTTTAAGCCTACTTGTTTAACACTGGCCACAAAGTCGCGCCATCGCTGTCGATAGGGCTTAAAATTTTCAGGCCTAATATATTTGCAATAAGCGGATACACATCTAAGTTACTCACTTCATCAAGTTGCATACCGTTTTTAAACGCAGGGCCGGTGGCAATAAATGTGGCGGCCATATCATCGGTGTATGCGTAACCATGGGTGCCTAAATAAGGCGCCATTTTGCTGTCGGTGAATACGCGCGGTGCAGTCGTTTGTAAAATAATATCCCCCACTCGCGGGCCTTTATCGTAATGATAATCACGCTTTTGTTGATCATTTAAAACGATGTATCGGCCATCTGCCGCCTTAGCAAGCTTTTTGCTAAACCCCGTAATATCGGCTTGGCTATCTGGTTTGGCGTAATAAAGCACGCGCGGACCGGTGTTTTTAACAATGAAGTTATCATCCTCTGGTAGCTGACTAATTTTGATGCTCTGTTGGGGATCAACTGTCGACATGCCATGATCAGAAACAATCACCAAATTAATATTCTCATCAAGCGCTTTTAAGCGTGTGTGCAAGTCTGCCATTAGGGCATCTAAGGTTTGTACTGCATCAAAGGTTTGCTTTGCATCAGGGCCATACTCATGCCCCATACTGTCTACCAACGAAAAGTAACTCACCACCAAACGTGGGCGCTTTTCTTTTGGTAAGCTTAACCATTGAATAATTTGATCAACACGTTTTTGGTAATCACTGTGCTTAGAATAGTGATAAAAGTAATCAGGCAACATGCCGTTAAAGCGGGCATCAGACTCTGGCCAAAAATAGGTTGCCGCTTTAACCCCCTGCATTTGTGCAAGGTTCCAAAGCGGAATACCATTTAACCAAGTGCTGTCGTCTTTGCCTTTGCCCATGCTGTAACACTCATTGCGCTGTGTATCGCAAAAACGGTTATCAACAATACCGTGGTTTACTGGCAACAACCCCGTAATAATCGACACGTGATTAGGAAAAGTTTTAGTTGGATAAACAGGGCGCATTTTGGTTGCCCTTACACCCTGTTCACTGATTGCTTTTAACGCAGATGCGCGGTGTTTTTCAATGTAATCCCAGCGAAACCCATCAATCGAAATAAGCACAACAGACTGCTCACTATCGGCTTTTACCGTTCCACTTATGATTAACAAACCTGCTAAAAGTAACTGAAAAATACGCATACAAAACCCTTGTTAGTTTAATTTTTTGATTCGTTCGAGTATGTTACCGTACTCTTTTGAAAATTTTGTGATCGTGCTTTCAAGCTTTTTCACACTGCGTTTTAAACGTGTACCATTTGCTAAGCTATACATAAATCCCCACAGCCCAGTAACCACACTTAACACAATAAATACCACCACAGGAAAGCCATCTAAATGCTCCACGACTTGCGGGTATTGATCAAGTAACTCAATGCCTGCGTCTGGCACAAGCGCATTCACCAGTGGATAAAAATCTTGCGGGTCTAAATACCAAGCCAAGCCAATTGATGTAAGGCCTAGCATTACCATACGGTTAAAACCATGCACCATACCAAAGCGTTTAACTGATGAGTAATCATATTTAATATCTTTACTCACATTCACCGCATACTCACGGTAGTACTTTGAATAACGCTGTGTTTCTACATCACTGTAGGCATAGTAAACCCAATCACCGACATCGACAGACCCTAACAAGTCTTCACCGGCTTTAAAAATATACGGCTCGCCCGAGGCTGTTTCGAGCATGATCTCACCTTTTAGGGTCGTGCTACGATTACGGTATACCTGAACGCGCTCTGTCACATCGGTGCCAACATAATTACCGCCACGGTAGGTGGTGGTGGTTTCTGTTGTAGTGACTGTTTCACGGGTTTCATTGGCGTGCGCGCTTTGTGCTTTGTCTAATACTTTACCTAGCACGGCACGGTGACGAATAGTGCCCTTTTCATTACGCGCCCACACGTTTTTATGCACATAGTTTGTTTTGTAGTCTAGGCTGTATTCACCCATTATGGCGTGTTCAAGATCAGCAATAGTGGTTGGTTTAACTAAATGTGATTCAGCCTTTCGCTCTGCACTCACCGTTTGGTTTTCTGTGCTTTGCTCGTCATCTGCCAAAACCGATGCTACCGGCTCAACATGCTGCTTAACACCACAACAATAACAGTGTGCGGCATCTTTACTAATACGCTGCTGACACGAAATACAAATTACATCGGACTTACTCGGCAAGCGAGCAAGCATGTGATACCCCAATTGATTTTGACTGGTTGATAACATGACATCGGTGGCCGCTAAAATCGCATCGTAATGTGCTTCCTTTTTGGCCTTGGCTTTTTTATGGTATTTATGTTCTGCAATAAATACCCCGATAGCGACAGGCAAGGTTGCTAATAATGCCGGCACAAACTCAAGTTTGGCAGCAAATAGCATCACTAAAAATGTAATAAAGCCCAATACAAGCCATAACACAGTCCCGCCGGTGTAGGCTCGGTTAATGCTGCTATCCCAACTGCGGTATTGTTGATCAGCAAAGTGCACAATCACAATTGGCATAAAGCGATTATTCTTCACGACTTTAATCGCGTCGTTGTTTGCTATTCGGTAATTTAGTGTCAAAGGGCTTGGCTGAAATGCAGTGATCACATTGCCCTTTTGTAAATTAGCAATCACCTCTTTTTCAGCATCCACGCTAAACTCGTGAATGTGGCCGTGTTTGTCTTCAACTTCTAACCACCAATAGCCATATAACATATCGTCATTATTGGTTTTATAACGGCGCTTATAGTAGTACATCGATTTAACAACACCGGTAATAGTGCAGGCTTGTGGCGAGTAGTGTTTTACTTCAGCAAGCAAGTCTGGGTTGAGCTCTTCAACCGTGTGCATTTGTCTTTTTTGCTCAAGAGCTTCACCACAATCACAACAGTGAAGATCGGTGGCATACACCGTATTTTGGCAATGTTGCATAGTCATTCCTTGCTTAATTATTTACTTAAATCAATTGTTAATGTTTGCTCGCCAGCCTCTATTTGATGCCAACGACGATACGTTTTATACCCCGGTGCCGACACCTGAATATCGTACGCGCCCGTTTTTAAAGTCATTCCTGGGCGGTACTTAGGGCCTATATTCATAATACGAACCGTGGCATTAGGTGCATTGGTGGCAATGGTCAGTTTGGTTTTTTGCTCAACCAAATATTGTCTGCGAGATTGTTGCTCGGCGCTTAAATTTGCCGTCTCGTGACGTAAAATATCAACCTGTGCCAGCGCATGGCTCACCGGGCTAAAACGCTCGTATATATGCAGCTTTTCTTCAAAGGCTAAGCCTAAAGGATGCAGTACCGGCTGGGCATGAAGAGTCCAACGAATCGCGTAGCTAAATACCGGATTACTCGACTCATCCACTTTGTCTAAAAAGTAGTTAACCGGGCTTTGCTCATCTTCGGTAAAGCTATTATGAATAAAGAGCACTGGGGCAATTAAAATCACGGCAGGCATTATCAGTTTTTGCAGTACGCTCAGCCATGTTGTTGGCTGCTTTTCTTGGGCAGGTTTAATAAGTTGCCATAATTTCAACGGCAGCTTGCTAAACGTTAAACAAATTAAAAATAACGATAACGACATTGAAATAGGCGGAATAATCACCGAACGCAGCGCCTGTTTACCGTACTGCGCGTACTCACCGCCATCGGCAAATTTACCTTCAGCGCTATTAAGCATGGCTACGTACTTGTCGGTGCGTTTTTCAATATTCGGATCAAGCACCTGATCTTTAAAGTTCTTTTTATTCCAGTCTGCGCGAATGTTTTTCACGTATAAGTCGCCCATACGGTCGGCGATTTTGGCTTGAATTTCTGGGTGTAGCTGAAACTCAACCCAGCTTAAGTTAGGCTGTAAGCTCATACCCCGTTTGCGCATTTCACTTTGCCATTGGTTTGTCGCTTCTTGTGTAACTTTAGTCGCAACGGCATTAGCAAATACCTGACGTTGATTCACATTCCACGTGCTATCAAGCTCAAGGCCTTTGTTTGCAAAATGGGCACGCAGCTTTTGTTGCGTGGTGTCGTGTGCACGAAACGCCATTAAGTTTTCAAGGGTAAACGGGTAACCCGTTTCTTTAACAAACATTTTATGAAAATTAGGATGCTGTAAAAAACGTAATTGATAATGATCAGGATCGTCGGTGTATTTATACCGCTTATCTTTAAAGCCACCGTCGCCACCGGTCGCTAAACTTGCCGCTTGCAATGCAGTATAAACACCGCCCGTTAGCACACCCATTAAAATAGTGCCTGCGGCGTTTTCTGCCACCGAGACATCTTCTTCAATTAACCAATAGTCTGGCTCAATGTAACCAATACCGGCTTTTAAAATGGTGCTTCGGTAATCGGCCGCTTCACGTTCGTAACAGCGATTACGGCGGTCTTTTTCGCTGCTTTTATCGTAGCGCTCACGGCACTTTGCAATACTATTGTGGTAATCGTATATTTTAGGGCCGTACTTTTGTGCACGCGCAGAGGCTTTAGCAATATGGGCTTTTTGCGCTTGTTGATACTTATTCCACCCGCTGTTGATTTCTTGCTCAACCTGTTGCCAATAACCTTGCTCGCGCTCACCAATGCTGGCTAAAGTATGGTTATATTTTTTACTGCCCTGTGCGTAGGCTTTGTACTTAACCACCAGCTCATCGTACAACTGGCTGTAATTTTTATAATGTTTATCAAAGTCTTGATACGCTTTCTTTTGCACGAAAGAGGCAATAATTTTACGCTTATCTTGCTCAAGGTTATCAGACAGTGCCGCATCGCTATAAAGTAGGCCACCAAACAACGCTAAAAAAGTCAGGTTTTCTGAGCTGTGCAACTGTTCGGGGTTGTAATCAAGGTCGTTTACTTTAATTGAGTTAATTGCCAAGGCATCACGCAGCGCTGCGCTATAGGTTGCAAACTGGCGTTGCTCAGCCGTTGAGGGTTCTATTAACGTTTTTTCGATGGCGTACTTTTGCCCAAAAAACACCACCGGCCACACAAGGCAAAGTAGCGCAATAAACGAAACAACACCGCGGCCAACTTTAGCAACCATGGCTTTGGGTAAAAAGTCGGCTAATAACAGTGCGACACCAACGCCCGACACCGCACGCCCATAAATTTCGAGGTGCTCTAAATCTGCCGCAGAAGGGGTGCCTAACCCTACGAGCGACACAAGTTGCGCATTAAAAATTGCTTCGGGTAATAAATATAAAGTAGCTAAAACAAGCAGCAGACAGCGCCACCAAAACGGCTTTATTATTGTAGTCATAGTATTGTTCTTTATTGCTTTTTACGTAGTTCTAATTCAACCGCTGGGTCGGTTTCCAAGCTAAAGTCTTCATCGGCTTGGCGTGTGCCAATTTCGAGATTGGGTGCTTTAGGCGTCTGTGTAACCTGTGGAACATAGCTCACTGCTTGAGTCGATTTAAGCGTGCCTCCAACAGCTGGATAAAGCTTGTTACTTTGATACGCTTTAAGCTCGTCTAGGCGCTCTAAATCAAGATCATCGGGCATGCTTGCAATTAACTTAGCGTCGGCTTCATCGCTAAAATAAGGGGTCACGTTTGGCAGCTCAAACACCGAGCAAAAGCCATACACCGTGTCGTCAATAATCACGGAGTCGGGACGCACCGAGCGCGACTGAGCTAGTAAACTGCGCTCATGATAGTCGTGACCGTTAATTGAATAAGTCGCAATCATAATGCCACGCGCCTTGGCACTAGGCTTTAAACGAGCAGCGGTTTGCTTGTAGTGTCGAATATCAAGCACGTAGCCAAAGTTACGCTTCAGCTGTTTTGCTAATTTGTCGAGCTGCAATGGGCTGTCGTAACGCTTTTCACGGTGATAACGATTACCTAATGCTTGCAAGCTTTCGAGCTGTTCTTTGTTGCGCTCATAAATAGGGTCACTCCCTGCACCGCGTTTTAAGTCACTCGCAAGCTTGTTCATAGACGCTTTAGCTGGCGACTGAATAAACGCTAAATAAATGTCGGGGTTAATGTCACGCATACGCGTTAAATTGCGCATTTCTAAACTGCTAAAAAAGTAATTACCGCCACCAATGTATTCATACGCCAAGTAGTCGAGCATTTTAAGATCGTTGATCGAAGCGTTTGATTTAATTTCAATATTAAGCTTTTGATGCGGTTTACGATAACGCGCAAAGCTCGACGCTAACTCACGAAAAGAGGCAGGCAAGTCATCACTCAGTAAGCCTGTATCTTGATTGCGCAGGCGTAAATACCCCCACTCTTTTTTATAACTCATCGACTCAATTTTGCGACGCTTGTTGTCGACCGTGCCCGTTTCGCGGCCGGTACGCGCATCGTGGTGTACAACCCACACATCGTCGCGGGTAATACGCACGTCAATTTCAATCACGTCAAAGTTATTATCAATGGCATCAATCACTGCATTAACTGAGTTTTCGGCGTAACGAATCGAACCTCGGTGGCTTTGCAGGTTAAATCCACTGCATTGTCGCGCCGACACATAGTTAATATTGCCAAGTTGGCTCTCAAAGAAGCCTCGGGCAAACAGTGCTTCTTGCTTGGCTTTCACTGCTTGCTTTTGTGCAACAGTGAGCGTGCTTTCGGGAGTCGCTTCTGGGGTACTTTTACAGGCCGTTAAGCCAACACAAATAAGTAAAATGCCGACCAGCAGCAAAGGTTTAGTAAACGAAGTTTGCATCATTGCATTTACAGCCAAAAGGCTTTCCTTTTTTATTAGAGCTCATAAAGAAGTGTGTAAAGCTGAATAATATATGAATAGAGGTCCCGATTTAAAGTAATAACTTTAATTAATCCAAATATTTTAATTTAAGATACAAGCTGTTAGATTAAATTTAATAACTATCGCAGTTTTGATAACAACACTGAGCAGCCTAATAGGAAGCGCCTCGTGGGAATGAAACATGATCGACTTTCGTAAAAAAATTACCCCTGCGCGCGAAATGCGCTCAACCAACACATTACACACTGCCCTTGAAAGTGATCGGGGGCGCATTATTAACAGTGCCGCCATTCGTCGTTTACAACAAAAAACCCAAGTTTTCCCACTCGAACGCAATGCAGCGGTGCGCTCGCGGCTAACCCACTCTCTTGAAGTACAACAAGTGGGGCGCTTTATAGTGCAAACAATTTTTAATAAGTTAAGCGACGCCCAACAAAAAGAGTATGGCCTTGCAGGCCTAGAAAGGCCCTTAGAGAGCCTTGTTGAAATGGCGTGTTTGATGCACGACATTGGCAACCCGCCATTTGGTCACTTTGGCGAAGCCGCCATAAACCAATGGTTTGAAAAACACCTAGAGTCGCTCACGCCAGAGCGCTGCAAAGCCAGTGGCATACATGTTATTTTTAAGCACCTTGCACAAGACATCAAAAATTTTGAAGGCAATGCGCAAGGCATTCGCATTATTCATTCTTTGCTTTCACTCAACCTAACATACAGCCAAAGCGCCGGCATATTAAAGTACACCCGCCCTGCCAGCATGGCTAAAAAAGACATCCCACAAGACAAAAATTACTTAATGAAAAAAGTGGGTTATTACTTTAGCGAAAAACCCTTTATTGAGGCACTGCAAACCGAGCTTGATATAGAGCAATATTGCCGCCACCCCGCAAGTTACATAATGGAAGCAGCCGACGACATTTCGTATTGCCTTGCCGACATAGAAGACGCTGTAGAAAAAGGCATAATAAACGTTGAACTATTGTGCGAAAAATTAAAAGAGCAATACACGCGCACCTTAACAAACCTCACGCTTAACGACACCAAGCACAGTGACTTTGCCGAAAAAGCCATTGATTACGCACTGAGTAAAGCCGCCGAGCAGCCCTATAACTATAATAGCGAGTTTTTTATTTACCTACGCGTGACCTTGCTACACCCGTTGGTAAATTATGCCGCAGAGCGTTTTGTTGGCAATATTGAAGCCATTTACCACGGCGACTTTAACCAAGCCTTACTGGAAGATCGCAGTCACTTGCATGCAGTCACACTCACGTTAAAACAAGTGGCCATTAAACATGTATTTTGCCACAAAGAAGTAGAGCGCCTAGAGCTGCAAGGTTATCGGATCATTAGCGGTTTGCTCGATTGCTACAAACCGTTACTTGCCCTTGACCACGACGCCTTTAAACGGGTTTTAAAAGGCGACCCTCAGTATTTAATTGAAACGCGGCTCGTTAAAAAGCTCTCAAATAAACACATAAACAGCTACCAAAAAGCCATTGATGCCTTAAAAGCAGAGCCCGATCACTTTGCAGCCTATGAGTTTTATTACCGTTGCAGACTTGTTCAAGATTACATTAGCGGTATGACCGACCAATTTGCTTACGACGAGTACCGCGCTTTAATGGTTATTGATTGATTCATTTAGCTATTTATTTTAATTTGTTAACAAAATGTGGATAAAAAACCTATCAAGGCTTAGAATTAAGTCATTGTTTGGGTCACCAGATTAACCTTACTGGTCAGGAAACTATGCCAATTATAAAAACAACACTTTTACTGATACTTGCTAGTGTAAGTTTCACCAGCGAAGCGCAGTATAATGAGGCCATGTGCATTTTGTTAAAACAACAAATGCATGAATTTCGTAATAATACGAGTAATCGCAATTATCGCTCTGCAGCTCGTAACTATGAAAAGAACTGTAAAAATCCGACGCCTGTCCACAATGTCGAAGCATTTGAAAAGTTAACCGCGCAATCGGCAGAATCAACCCCCATAACCCCCAACAAATCAGTAAGCCCAACAGAGCACTCGGCTGCCATTCAAGGCATTGCTGACGATACCCCAGCACCTGAGCCACAAAACCTCGACGTAACGCAATTAGAGCAAGCAACTCAAGATACGCCGCCTACATCAGAGCCAGAACTCATTTCTGATGCAGCCGCCATTGAACCTGTAGCCAATGCATCAACGCTCGAAACAACAGAGCCAGTGCAGAGCGTACCGCAGCCGCAAAACGAGACTAACGAAGCGCTAACAACGGCGCAGACAGCAACGCCGCAAACAACAGCATCACAAACAGCAGCGCCGCAGACAAATAATTCAACCGATAACCTTGAAAGCGAGCCCGCATCTGATACACCCCCTGTGTCAGCAACAGAGGCAGAAAAACCAGTCGATGCCGCGCCAATACCCGCAGAGCCTGCACCAACACCACAACCAGCCCCGGTGCAAAGCGCTGCGCCTAGTTCGTCAACGTCACTGCTTATGCCCAGCTTAATCGTGCTATTAGTGCTGCTTGTGGCGGGTTTGTTTATTGTACGATTACGCAAAAGTAAACAACAAGACACACACCCTGAACTTGAACACAGCTTACTAGAAGCGCAAGCACTAAAAGCCGCCGCAAACGCAAATAAAGAAGCCGAAGAACTTAAATCGGCCACCGCCGCGATACTTGCAGAGCAAAGCGCAGAACAAGCCCCCGACATAGAGAATGAATTAGAGCAAAGTCGTTCGTTTACAGCCACAGACAACGAAGACAACAACGATGAGCTTTCGGAACTTGCCCGCTTTAGTGCTGAACGCGACTTTCACGAGCAACACACTGATTTTGCCGATGCGGATCAGTTTAATGAGCTTGAACTCGACAACGACGAGACAGAGCCCAAAGATACTGAGCCCAAAATTATAGCCGAGCCCACACAAGCTGAAACCTTGTTAAGCAGTTCATCATTCGGCTTCGACGAGTACGCAAAACAAGAACCGCTTACAGACGACGAGCCATTGACCAATGAACTTATTAATGACGAGCTTGAAAGTAGCGATTTTGAAAGCGATGCTCTTGAAAGAGACAACCTTGAAAGCAGTGATCTTGAAGGTAACGAGCTTTCAAATAACGAGCTCGAACAAGCGCCTGCCTTTACCAGCAGTTCATCATTTGGCTTCGACGAGTACGCAAAACAAGAACCGCTTACAGACGACGAGCCATTAACCAATGAGCTTATTAATGACGAGCTTGAAAGTAACCGTTTTGAAAGCAGCGATTTTAAAAATGACGAGCTTTCAAATGACGAGCTTGAAAATGACGAGCTCGAACAAGCGCCGGCTTTTACTAGCAGTTCATCATTTGGCTTCGACGAGTACGCAAAGCAAGAACCACTTGCAGACGACGAGCCTGTAAAAGATGACGTACCAGAGTACGACTTATCATCGTTAATGGGTGACGATTTATCATTTGCCGATCAATTTAACGACCAGCCATCGCTAGTCACTGAACCTAAGCCATCAAACACCGACGACGATATTAGCGACGACGATTTGGCAAAAGCGTTACAAGCACTTGAGCAAGAACTGTACGAAGAGCCTAAGCACACTCAGGTTGAATATACAGAGCAAAACGATGATGAAACACTAACAGAAACCGAGCAAGAGCAAGAACCAGCACAACAAGATGATAACGACGAGCATACCGACAGTAAGCCACACAATCCGTTTGCTAACTTGTCGCTAGACCCTGCGTGGGATCCAAACTCATCAGAAAAACCCTCGTTAGAGAGCAAAGCTAAACAGCCTAAATCTCAAGCCTTGATCGACGCCGAAGAACGCGCCAAACAACTCAAAACCGACGACTAGCGACTAAGGTTTTTTAAATAAAGGTTTTTTTAAAATAAAAAAAGGGAAAGCACCGTGCTTTCCCTTTTTATTTCAGTGTGGTGCGCGGGCGCATTAACCAATGAAAAACAAATATCAACGAAAAGAAAACAGCCACGGCCAGCACACACAAAAGAATAATGTTTTTTGGCAAAAACGAGTCACTCTTGTAGGTGTGGCGCTTTATTTCGCGCTCAGCACTTAACTTTGTTCTTTCGGCTTTACTGGGTAATTTAAACTCATGAAATGAGTCGTTAGATGTTACTTCTGAACGCACCGTTTGGGTGCTCTTTTGCTGCCATAGCATATCAAACTGCTGAAACTGCACTTGCTTATTCTCAATACACCACTCTAAATATTGCACTGACAATGGCTTATTAAGGCAACGAGACGGGATCACATAAAAACGGTCCCATGCGGCCTGCTTGCTAATATATGCTTGTTCTGACAAGGGTTTAGCTAACGAATTTTCAAGGTAAGCAATATCATGGTTATAAAATGCGAACTTGCGCTCAGCTATTTGCTCTTCGGTTAAACAATTCGATGCAATGCGATCAGATAAGTTTTGAATGCGCTGTTTGTAATCATCAACTTCGTCGAGCAGGTGAGTTTTACGCAGTGCCGATTGCAGTTCACTGCGTTCAGCATCCATAGCGTGGCATTCAACTGAAGGTGCTGTTGTTTGCGCCCATGACACACACGGCGACAATAACAGAGAGAATAAAATCCGTTTAATCATTAATTTACGTCACTGTAAAATAGAGAGGAACAGAGTACCATTTTTAGCTAAAAATTCAATACGGTTGCGTTAAATCTCCGCGCTTCTTTATCCGCTCTTCTTTAAATAATGGCTAAGGTGAATACGCTCCTCGTATTCATTATTTACCCACAGGGCACTGCCACTATTAAATCATTCTTGCTACAACAGACTGTACTACCTATTCACTTAATTAAATGAGCAATCTTGAGGCAATAAAATCCCGTTGATAACACGGCAAACATGTCGTTATTGAGTTGTTCTCGGCAATTGCTCCTGCATTGCGCTACCTCCTGCATCCATGCAGTCGTAAATCAAACATTTTTAATGCAAGATAACGACAAGTTTAATCCCTCAAAACGATTAAGTATTCTTGCGAATTAATATAATGCCGCTTAGTCATTAAAGTGACTGCTGATGCTTATAAAATTGCTCGTCGTCAAGCTCAAATTGGCGCATTAACCAGTCTTTAAAAACCTGCACCTTGTGCCATGTAAAATGCTCTGCTGGCCCCGCTAAATAGTATTTAAATTGGCATGGGTATTCAAAGTCGGGGTAAACTTCAAGCTGCCCAAGTTGTAATTGTGTTTCTATTAGGCGTCGGCGAACGATAGCAATACCTTGCCCTGCAAGGGTTGCTTGTATAACCAATGCCGCATTGTCAATTTCGAGCGAAGGTAACGCATCGGCGTTCATGCCTAGTTGTTCTGCAAACGTTAACCAACCTCGTTCGGCATCGGGGCAAATATCTTTTATTAGTTTTTGCGCCATTACTTGCGGCTTAAGCGTTTTAGTTACATCAATTAAACCCGGTTTATAAGCTAAAAATAAGCTGTCGTCGGTTAAAAGCTCGCTTTGTAAGTCTGGGTAATTACCAAGACCAAAGCGGATACCTAAATCAACTTGCCCCGTTGAAAAGTCGGCCAATTGATCGCTAGGCTCAATACGTACTTTTATGTTTGGGTATTGGTGTTGAAAATCGCTGATACGCCCCAGTAACCAGCCACTAGCAAACGAAGGCAGCACCGATAAATTTAACGTATTTGGGTGACTGTCTTGGCTTAATGACTGCACACCCGTATGCAAATGATCAAACCCCTTGAGTACATGAGGCAACAATTGCTCGCCCTGACGCGTTAGTTCAACGTAACGCGTATGACGGGTAAATAAAGCACAACCCAGTTGCTGTTCGAGTAGCCGAATTTGTTGGCTCACAGCAGCTTGGCTTACATATAACTGCTCAGCGGCCAGCTTAAAGCTGCCAAGCTTTGCAGCATGCTTAAAATACCAAAGGCTCTTTAAAGGAGGAAGTTTCATATGCGCTTATGGTTAATAAAAACTTAAGCATAGGCAATTTTTAATCGTTTGTCAGCATTGTTCTCTCACGTAATACTCATACAGCCAACCGCCACCAATTAAGGATAACTGTTATGAAATACTGCATCATTTTACTCTTTATTTGCCTCTCGAGTGCAAGCTATGCAAACCAACCCGCTGTAACACAGCTTGATACCGATGAAGGCTACCCCTATAAAAACTTAATTCAAAAAGTAGAACGCGTTGAAATTAGATACGTTGAAAACCAATACACCGTAACGTGCCGCGTGAATGTGCAAACACTGCATAATCAATACAATGGCAAAGAGCACACCGTGTCTGCAAAATTATTTGCCAAACGCCCCATGGCCGCTTGCCTCACACGTGACAAAGCCAAACAAATTTTAACCATGCTTTAACCTGTTTCAACCTTGTAAAACTAGGCTACGAATAGCAGTACTTCCCCAGTAGCCTAGTTTTTTTAGCGCCCAAAATTTCTAACGTCTAATTTCTAACGTCTAACTTCTAGCGTCTAATTTCTAGTTTATAACTTCCTCCACTTTCTCAACTTCAACCGGCTCTGCCAACGCATTCTCATAAAACGCGAACACCGCTTTGGTATAAGGCTGAGCATAATGCGCATCAAGCGCAGCTTGCGATACAAACTGCTCCACTAAAAACAAACAGCGCTGCTCCTTACTTGCAAACAACTCGAATCGGTTGCATCCAGGCTCTGCGCGAGTGGCAGCTAAAATGCACTGTAAACGCCCTTTACACTCTTCGAATAACGCCGCTTTAGGGGTGATTTTTGCAACTATATTTATCATACTGATTCCTTACTAAATAACTTTAAAACCCATGTTCTAATAGGTGGTGCCACTGTAAATGCCACCACAAACGCAGCCGGCCACGCATTCGCAAAGGCCTTCATCCAACTTGCTATAAACGTATCGCTTAGGCCTAAATTCACGTATGTAACCCATGCCGATAATAAAAACGACATTAAGAACGAAAACGCCGCAGTAAAAATAAAATGAATTTTCATATGTCCTCCTTGGCGTTACTATATTTGCACAGGGCAAGTGACAACAGTCACGAAAATGCAAACTAAGATTGAGGGAGTCGTATGCTGGATGATCTGCATTTGTTTATTGAGATAGCACGCCGTAAAAGCATGAGCCAAACAGCAAAAGATCTCGGCTTAAATCTTTCAACCCTTTCTAGGCGCATACAGGCATTAGAAGACAAACTTGGCGAACCATTGCTGCAACGCACCGCCAGAGGCATTGTACTCACAGCCAAAGGTGAAACCCTTTACGATGAACTCGGCCAGCAAGTGCTTGCACTTAATAGCCAATTAAAACAATTAAATGACTCGTCGGGAGCAAAAGACTTTTATCTCCTGTGCCCACAAAATATCATTGCAGGCCCACTCATGAGCGCAATAAATCAGTTTGCCTTAGCCAACCCTGCGCTTAATCTCCACATTTACCCAAGTAATGCCAATAGCCAACTAAGCCAAAAGCGTTTTGACCTAGCGATTAGAGTGGGCGAACAACAAGATTCAAGCTATTTTCAAAAACGCCTAGGGGCAATTGCCATAAAGCTAATAGTAAAGAAAGGGGCGCCAACATCACGCCTAGTGCTGCCCTATTCAGAGTCGCAGCTGCCTAGCGGATTATTAACCGCATTAAAAAATGAATTTGAACAAATAAGCTTTTGTTTTGATATTACAATCGCCAGAAAAATGATCGAAGCAGGCTACGGTGTAGGCATACTGCCCATGAGTGAAATTGGCTGTATAAAAGACACCCGCAACTTTAGTTATGTAGAAACGCCCCACAGCATTCCAGCAAGGCCAATTTATGCTCTGTGGGCTCACTCGCGCACCCCCTCTGCGAATGCGCAGTTATTAATAGAGCAACTACAAACCAGTATTGCGGGGTCACCAAGCTTACAAGGGGAAGTATTAGCGCTTTAACACTTGCTGCTTATGTTGTGAGGGAGCCTGTCGCAGCGGTTTAACATCGCGTATTCGCTCTAGGCTTGGCTCTTTAAGCTCGACATCTAAGATTGACTCTCTAAGCTCGCACATCGCACCTTGGCGCTATTCCGCTCTTGTAGGCGTGAAATGTATTTCGCGCGTTTTTCAATCGCCACAATACACAAAAACACACCGCCATACCCAACAGCCACCACCCGTAGGAGCCGTTTTAACGGTGAATCTTTCGCAGCGATTTTATAGCGCGTATCGCTCTAGGCTTTGCTCTTTAATATTGAATATCTAAGCTCGCACATCGCATCTCGCATCTCGCATCTCGCATCTCAAATCTCAAATCTCGCACCTTGGCCTATTCCGCCCTTGTAGGCGTGAAATTTATTTCGCGCGTTTTCAATCGCCACAACATCCAAAAACACCGCCATACCCAACAGCCACCACCCGTAGGAGCCGTTTTAACGGTGAATCTGTCGCAGCGATTTTATAGCGCGTATTTGCTCTAGGCTTGGCTCTTTAATATTGACTCTCTAAGATTGAATCTCTAAGTCTAAGCTCGCACATCGCATCTCAAATCTCGCACCTCGGCGCTATTCCGCTCTTGTAGGCGTGAAATTTATTTCTCGCGTTTTTCAATCGCCAAAATACCCAAAAACACACCGCCATACCTAACAGCCACCCGTAGGAGCCGCTTTAACGGTGAATCTTTCGCAGCGGTTTAACTTCGCTATAAGCTTTACTCTTTAAGCTCGAATCTTTAAGTCTAAGCTCGCATCTCGCACCTCGGCGCTATTCCGCCCTTGTAGGCGTGAAATTTATTTCTCGCGTTTTTCAATCGCCACAACATCCAAAAACACCGCCATACCTAAAAGCCACTCTTAGGAGCCGTTTTAACGGCGAAAAATTAATCCTTAAACCACCGATAAAAACCAAATACAAGCAGTAAAGCCGCAAAACCGACCCCGATTAACTGCCAAATTTTGGTCTCGCTCATTTTATCTAACTGAGGAGTTACAGCATGCACTTTATGCTGAATAATGGGTGTACTTTCTTCTGTTGTTTTAACCGCGCTTTGTGGTGAGTTTATTTCTGTAATGGTCGGCTTTACTGTAATGACAACATCTTTATAGTCAGATTTAGGCTTTGCATCCCATATAGATTCAAAAAGGGCTTTTTGCTCCGATTTATTTTCACTACACCATACAAAATCAGCTTGTTCTATTTTCTTAGCTCGGCATCGCTCAGGTAACTGATAAAACTGTCCCCATGCAATGCGTTTTTTATCATCATTAAACGAATTACTGTAAACCGTGGAGTTATGTACTTTGGTATTTAAAAGTGCAGTAGGGCTTGATTGATAGGTATGGGTGCCACCATTACCCGATGTTCTTTTGGGGTTTTTACAATACTTAGCAAGCAAGGTAAACAGCTCGTCAGAGCGCTTATTCCACCGCTCACCTTGCTCAGCGGTGTAACTTCTATTCATTCTTTTACGAATGCCCTCGCGCTCAGCCTTAATTCTATCGCATTGGCTTTGATAATATTGCTCAACAGCAACCGCATTCTGGCCCACGAGTAAAATAGCGAGCAATAAAATCCATTTATTCATAACGTTACATCAATGTAATTAAGTTAGTTACATTGTACCAAATTTAGAACCTAGAAAAAGTAACCTAACATATTAAATTTTTAGTAGCACAATTATTTGATGTGGCTTTTATTTATACATAATAATTTAGTATATTAAACACTCAATTTTAAAAAGGTAATGTTATGGATAACCAATTATCACTCTTTAAAGAAATAAATGAAACAGGTGCCTACAGTAGTTCACCTCAAGATTCAAATAGAAGGTTTTGCTCAGAGTTGGAAGAAGAATTAAATTCGTTGGGTTTTAATGAAAGTGAAGATAAATCACCTTCCCCGATGCACTACCTTAAAAGAGCCGAATACACTGATATGTATGGAGGCACGAGACACAGTACTTTTTTAATTCATCACAAGTTAAAAGGACTGCTAAGAGTTGAAGCGCATAGACAAGTTCAGAGTGGCTCTGTTGATCAAAAGTTTCCATTCTTTTATGAATCGTTAAGTAATGCCCCAGAGGAAAATGTGATTATTGTTTTCGACGGGAAAGGATATAAAAAAGAAGCTTTCGATTGGTTGATGTATCAGACTTCTCAAAATCGAAAAAAGTCATTTAACGTTTTTCCGAGTAAAGAACTATTTCTTGATTTTCTTTTAAACGAATAATGCATCAAAACATGATGCATTCCCTCTACACGTCTTAGTTACTGCTTGTTTATATTAATCATTTTAGTAAACTGCCTGTTCGAAAACAGGGAGTCGTTATGGAACAGGTTGGTATTTACGAGCAGCTGATTACGCAAGTAATCGAGCAACACCTAGATCGTGAACAGTTTTATGTCGGAGAACGCCAACTTGAATCAGCAGAAGCTGCCACTTGGCTGTCTCGATTTTTAGGTAAGTTAATTGCTCACGCGATTGATGCTATACCTAGTTCAAATAATCGCTTACAAGAGCAAATCAATCTAGCAAATAACTTAGTTTTTTGGCTTAAAGATCATATTCGAGATGATGAGCTAATAAGTGAAAACCTAATAGATAGCCAAGGCAGAATCCTCACTGCACTATTCAATACTGAAAACCCAATTGCAGCAAACCTCAAAGACTACACCAAAAATATATTTCCATTAACAGGGCTTACCCAAAGCGAATTATTTAGTGGCGCGAATGCGGGTATATCGCTCGAGACAGAATTAAAGCGTGAGATAAAATCGGCCGACACTATTTACTGGTTAGTTTCATTTATAAAGTGGACAGGGCTAAGAATATTTAAAAATGAACTTGAAGCCTTTACCAAAAGTGGTAACAAACTAAAAGTTATCACCACCTCTTACATGGGGGCAACAGATGCTAAAGCGGTTGAGTTTTTGGCAAGCCTACCAAACACTGAAGTAAAACTAAGCTATAACAATCAGCAAGAACGTTTACACGCAAAATCTTACTTATTTATGCGTAACACCGGTTTTCATACTGGCTATATTGGTTCGTCTAACTTATCGCATTCGGCACTCACCAGCGGCCTTGAATGGAATTTAAAAATTACAGCGCAAGAAATTCCGCATATTATCGCTAAAACCAAAAGCACCTTTGAAACCTACTGGCAATCACCAGACTTTGAACTGTTTAGTGGTAAAGTTGAATGTAAAGAAAAGCTAATAAACTCACTGAATGAACAGCGTGGTAAAGGACAAGCAAGTAACCAGTTCTATTTTGATATAACCCCTAAAACTCATCAATTAGCTATTTTAGAAAAACTAAGTGTTGAACGAAGTGTTCACAATCGCTTTAAAAACTTAGTAGTGGCAGCAACAGGCACAGGTAAAACAATCATATCTGCATTTGATTTTAAAACCGTGTACGACAAAAAACCAAATGCCAACTTTTTATTTGTTGCTCACCGAGAAGAAATCCTCACTCAAGCACAAAGCGCATATCGTGGAGTGCTAAAAAATAATGATTTTGGCGAGCTTTGGGTTGGCAACTACAAACCTCAAAGATACAACCAATTATTTGCCTCAATTCAAACCCTTAACAACCAAATCGACAACATAAAATTGAGTGCTGATTTTTATGATTATATTGTTATTGATGAAGTGCATCACGTAAGTGCTAACAGTTACCGTGGCATTCTTAATTACTTCAAACCAAACATTTTATTAGGGTTAACGGCCACACCTGAAAGGCAAGATGGGGCAAATATATTAGAAGATTTCTGTGGTGTTATTGCCGCAGAGATCCGCTTACCAGAAGCCATAAATCAGCGCCATTTATGCCCGTTCCAATACTTTGGCCTTGATGACGATACAGATTTAAGCACGGTAACTTGGCGAGGCGGTCGTTACGATATTAGTGAGCTTAGTAAGCTATATACAGGCGAGAATAACCGCGCGAATAAAATCATATCGAGTCTCAACGACATCGTTACAAATATTAACGCTATTAAGGCATTAGCATTTTGTGTAAGCCAAGATCATGCTGAGTTTATGGCCAGTAAGTTTAACCTTGCAGGTATAAGTGCAGACGTACTTACCAGTAAAAATACTAGTGAACGAAAACACAAACAGCAGGCGCTTAGACGAGGTGAAATACACATACTCTGCGTCGTTGATATTTTTAACGAAGGGGTCGATATTCCAGAAGTAGATACCCTGCTATTTTTGCGTCCAACCGAGAGCCTAACGCTATTTTTACAGCAATTAGGTCGTGGCCTACGTTTACCCGACAACAGTCAAAAGCAATGTTGTACCGTACTCGACTTTGTTGGTAACGCTCGCCCCGAATATGACTTTGCCAATAAGTTTCGCGCACTCATTGGAAAAAGTAACCAGCCAATAAAAACCGAAATAGAAAATAATTTTCCGCACTTGCCGCTGGGCTGTCGTATAGAGCTACAAGAACGCACGCAAAAAACTATTCTACGTAATATACAACAAGCAACAAACAGCAAACGCCGTTTGCAACAACTTATAAACAGTTATTCTCATCATACAAGCGACGAGCTAACACTAAGTAACTTTTTACGTATAAACCCACAAGTCACATTAGAAGATATTTATAAACCGAAAGATACAAGGCATGGCGGTTGGCATTGGTTAAAAGACGATAATATTCCAGCAGATCAAGTTGATATATATAGTGCCTATTACAGAGCTATAAATACGCAATTACTTAGCTGTGATTCACTGAGCTATTTGTGCTTTTTACGCGATTTATGTAACAGCGACTTTAGCATTGAGGTAACACCTAAAAATCAACAGTATGCACTCATGGCTCATTACAATTTTTGGGATAACACTGGCACAAGTCTAGGGTTTAAATCCCTTAAGCAAAGCTTACAAGCACTAAAAAACCCGTTATTACAAAAAGAGTTATCAGAAGTGATTGCGCTTTTAATAAATCGTATTCATCAACAAGAAAGTGATTTAGCGTGCTTACCAAACCATGCAATAAAATTGCACAGCCGCTACACTCGCCAACAAATATTAGCGGCGTTCGGCGCGCATACGTTTGATAAAAAATCGACCGCTCGCGAAGGTGTATTAGAGTTCAAAGAACAAAATTTAGAGTTACTATTCGTCACGCTCAATAAGTGCGAAAAAACCTACTCACCAACAACGCTATATCACGACTATGCAATCAGCCCAAACTTGTTTCATTGGCAAACGCAAAACAGCGCCCGACCAGAACACGGCCGCGGCCTAAGCTACATTCAGCACCAACAAACAGGCAAAACCATCTTGCTGTTTGTGCGTGAACAAAGCAAAGATGAAAACGGCCGAACCATGGGATTTGTGAACTATGGCGAGGTTAAATATCAAAGCCACAGCGGCAGCCAGCCAATGAATATAACATGGGAATTAGTAAGCCCCATGCCAAACGAAATGTGGCATGAGGCAGGAAAATTGGCTGTTGGGTGATAGCGTATCACCCCGTTGAAAATTAGTTTATAGTTTTCTCACTTTGTGTGGCGCTATTAACCAGCTCTTTAATTTTAGAATTATCTAAGTTCATTTGCTGATGTACATGTGCATATTTAATGTTAGCTATTGAGCAAAGCTTTCTAACTATTTCATCTTTAACATCAAACATATAAAGATAGTTAAGTATAAAACCTTGAATAATAGTTTTAGATAGGCCGTTAGAACTCATTTTACCAATTATTTTTTTTATTGAATCAGGGCTCGTTTTATTACCTAAATCAAGCTTTGTTGCAAGTAATAGCATATAATAAGCGTTTGTTGACTCTTTTTCAGCGATTTTTTCTATAATTGGTAATAAATTCTCATTACCTATAGCTGTTGATATTTTACTAATAAAAGATGTAGAAATTAGCCAAAGTAAATCAAATAATGCTTTACGCGCATATGTATTGATTTCTTTAGGATTCATCTCTTCTTGATCCCCTACTTTACTTTTAATATTTTTTTCTATAATAGAGATCATTTCATCTGGTTGTTTATTTATCTCTTCAAATATGTAGCCCATAGCCCTCAATGGAGCAGCAATTGCTTCTTCTATCAGCTCAGTTTTTTTACCTACTTTCAATGAACCATAATAAGTTCTAGCTAATTGACCTAGTAAGTCTAAAGATTTGAAAGTGACATTCATATCTTTAATTAATGTAGATATTTCAGGATCTTTTTCTGAGTTACTTTCTTCTAAACTTTTGCCTTGTGTGTTGTCTTCATCATCAGCATCCTCAGCCTCCTCCGCATTGTCTTGTGCCTCAGCTTTTCTCAGCCGATAGGATTGAGAGTCTGATTTATCTAATTCATAAATCATAGGAGGCAAACGTTCAACCAACTGATCTAAAAACATTACATCTAAATCTAATGATACTTTTTCAATGTCATTAAAGTGCTGCCGAGCATGTTTTATTATTTTATCTAATACAGTTTTATCTTTACTGTGATGAGTTAAGAACATTAATATATTCATGTTCTTATTTACATGTAAACCTTCTATTAAATCATCAATCAGCTTAGTAGTAATTGGATCATCTAAAGTTTCAGCGAAGTACTTTGCAATAAAAAAATAATATACATAAGGATACTTAAAGCTATAAGTGTTTTGCTCTGCTGATCTATATAGTATTTTTGATCTCACAAGCTGTTCTAGTCTTCTCTCAGCATCAATTTTAAGCCCATATTCAATACAAAAATTTGAGTTAAAGTCCCATAAGCTGTCATAATCTTCGCTATTACTCTGTCTATTATAAAAGTAGAAAGACAACTCTTTTACATAGCTAAATATTTCTTCCAGTTGCTCCTTTTTTATCCCTGACGCCCCCATACTACTAGTTATAAGATATTGATAATAATAACCATGTGAGCTTGTGTTAATGTCAGTGGCATCTCCAGAATCTAATGATTGCAACATGGTTAATAAAAACAAAGGAGAAGAAGGAATAAAGTTTTTACCGATTAGCCTATTTATAGTTTTATTGGATATATCATTTTGCGCTATAAGCCTACCTCTATCCATCTGACATCCTGACTTGAGCTCATTCCACTTATTAATAAGTTCATATCGAAGCTTATAACCTAATCTCAAAATCTCTGCTTTTTTGAATTTTGTTAAATACTTCTCTTTTGATATTGTTAAATCTGCAATATCAAAAGATTCAGAAACACATAAAATAACCCTGTCAAAAACATCAAATAATTCTGAAAATATTAAACAACGTTCATTAAATGAACCTTTTATGAAATCAAAATTATCTATCAGTAATATTTTCTCTCTCTTCTCAGAAGAAAGACTTTCAAAATTGACATCTATGTACTGTTCAGATATGTATTTATTTAAATTATCTAACTTTAATTTCTTAACTCTTTTTATTGACATTCCATCCAATAATATTGGAATTTTTTTGTCATACAAAAAATCAACAAAAAGTTTTTTTATTAATGTTGACTTACCAATACTTTCCTCACCCATAAGTATTAAGTGACTAAAACTTATATCGGAGGCAATATCTTTTGAAGAAAGTTTTTTTAACTCACTATCAATACTGCCAAGCTGTTTTATATTTGGATATACGAAAACATCATCTAAATCTAAACTTTCCTTTTCAGCATGAGTGAATCCAGTGCCTAGATCTAAAATTTTATTAAGAAAATCACTTTTCAGCTCAACGCCATTTATATTTTTTGAAATATATTTTGGCATTTCTATTTCTGAACGTACTAACTCCTTAGACTTTTTAAAGTAATCTCCACACCATAAAAACTCTTCAATTACAGAATCTTCTTTTACATCCAATACTAAAAATCCATTTTTTTCCATTCCGGGATCGTCAAAAGATATAGATTCAATAAAGAGACAGTTATTATCATCCTTACTGAAATGGAATCCATCGGAAATATGTTCATGCCCAGTTATAACTATATCAAAGTCATTCCTGATTTTATTTCTGATAGCTTTTTGGTTATTTGCTTCAAACCAAGAAAGTGGATGATGAAAAAAGATGATGTTTAAGCTATTTATATCTGGACTTAATATTTTTTCTTCTGGAAAAATAAGACTACCCGAAACTTCTTTTATCTCTGAACACCATGCTGTATTTAAAGCTTGAAAACTTAGTCTTTGTTTTTCGTGACAGCGATACTTGACTGCTAATGGAGAATTTTCTAACGCAGAAACAGATGTATGTGAATCTCTAAACGTAAAGAAGTCTTCTTGCCCTGCTGTCATAGCCAAAATAATGTCATCTTTAACATTTTTATAGTCATTTTTTATGTTAGTCAACAAGATGTCACGCACAGCCGAGTTTATTGAAAAATTATGGTCATGATTTCCAGGGCACATGAGTATTTTAATTTTATTTGATAACTCATTAAAAATACTATTCACTTTAAAGTATTCATTTTCCTTTCCAGAAAATGCAACATCCCCAACAAATAACACTACATCACCTTCTTTTGAATAAGTATGTATATACTCAACAAACTTATTTAGCTTGTTAATTACTTTATCATCACTTTCTTTGACGTGGATATCTGAAACTATAAAAATTCTTGTACTATGAGACATATAAAACCCAAATTTATTTTATTAATAAGTCATTATTAGTTTGGAAAGCGTTAATATATTAAATTAAAATTAACTAAACCAACTTTTTACCTAGTTACTAACCCGAAAGTTATGAATTGATGAGTAATCACCTGCATGGCGGAATTTTGTTCCCGACAACTTCCAAGCACCTAAATCCCTTAGGCAATTTAAGCTAAGCCGTAACTTCGTCATGGATGGCGAATACATGGCGGTTACGTTCACATCATTAACATAAGTTGAAGATCAAGTGTGATCCTCGGGTGCGCCGAGAGAGTCCAGAGAGAGGTCGGCGGCAGCCTCTCTTTGGTTGCCATCGCCAACGCGATAAAACCTCAAATAGAGGTTTTTAATCCCTTAAAAATCCTGCACGCAAACTCTAGGTCTGTACGTTAAACTTCACTATCTACACGTTATAACTTGGCTTATCTTCCGCCACTAAACCAAGCTCATTATTTTGCTGTTGATAAACAGCACTTTCTGCAAACTCAAAACTATTTATGCCTACCCACAATTTAGCGCTGTTTGCCTGTGCAACCTGATACGCCCAGTCGCTCACTGAGCGTGATTTTTCGGCATCACAATTAAAGTAATCGCTCAACTCACGAGATATATGCTGGTTATATATGACAAGGTTTTGTTCTTGCCAGCGCTCACGGTGCTCTTGCGCAGCTAAAAAGTCGCGTTTGTTGTTATTGCATTTACTATGAGCTGCCACAAAGTTGTGGCCTAAATCGTTGGCGTAACGCGTAAACGGAATAAAGTGATCAACCTCGGTTTTGCTGTTTAATGCCTTTTGACAATAAAAGCAGTGACCGCGTTGTAGTTCTATTAATACAGGCTTTGCTTTATTGAGTGCATTGCGATCAAAGCCAAATAAAAAGTCATGAAGTTGGCTTTGTGGGCCGATTAGCGCTTGGTTGTATTTAATACTTTGAATTTTTTGTAGCCATGCATTTTTAGCTAAGTACACAACTAAGTCGTAAAAGCGTCTAAAGCAACTGGCAATACCTGCATTTAAGGTAATGTATTGCTGCCCTTTAACATGAGGATATAAGAAACACTCTTCCTTGCCATTTAGCTTTTGTAATAACCATAACGGTCCATCTTTAATGGTTTGTAACGTTGTTCTGCGTATGTTTTTCCAATCACTGCACTTTTTTAATTGGCTAACTGAAGTAATGTTATTTAATTTTGCATCGTGCAGTGTGGTGATGATTTTGGCTTGTTTTTTGGAATTGGTATTTTGTAAAAGCAGCTGGTCTCTATTATTACCAATGGCACCAAAAGGAGATGCTTGATGCCAATACAACGCAATAAACTTTTCGACTAATTCATCAAATGTTATTGGTAATTGCGCATTCGGATCTATTTGCTGTTTTTCAATGCTGATATCAGCAAGCGCATGCAACAAGGCAAACTTGTAAGTGGCACTAAAGTCCCCTTCCACCAGCATGCGTTGAATATAAGCGATAAAGTCGAGCTGTTGCTGCATAGCCATATCCAAACTATGCCTTTAATGAAGGCTTTGATAAAACGCTGAGGGCTTCTTTTAAGCGCATAAGCTAAATCCTGTTACTGCGGCTTAAAATGAGTAAACCGCTCCATGGTTATTTATTAATACTAAATAACGAGCCGTTAAGCTGCTATTAAGTTTAAAAACAATCTAGCACGAATAGCCATGATAAATATAGGGTTTATCGATGAATAAAGTGGTTGCTCTAAATTAACATGTGAGGGATTCGTTTAAAAATGCGGCATAACGAGGTATGCCGCGCTGTCGTTTTATAATTTATAAGACTAAAGACTTACTTTGGCGTTCGTCTATGCAAAATGGCGTTTAGCCATATTTCGTTGGCGCGCTCTGGGCGCTGGTCGGCGCTTTGCCACGACTTTAAAATAAACAGGTTGGTGTTTTTAATAATGCTTTCGAGGCCAACTTCGTTTAGATCGGTAAATTCGCGGCCGTTGTGTTCTCGCTCGCCGTCGCCGTATTTAAACGATACATACACAATACCTTGAGGTTTAAGTGCGCGGGCTAGGTTATTAAAGGCGTCGGTTAAGTCGTTTTTTGAGACATGAATTAAACTTGCGCAGCACCAAATGCCGTCGTATTTTTCAACGTCTTTTAGGTCTTGAAAGCTGCTTACTGCCACCTCTTGGTTTAAGTATTCTGAGGCTAGCTTGGCTATTTCGGGGCTTATATCAAACGCATCAACGATAAAGCCGCGCTCTTTAAAAATAAAGGCGTCGCGGCCAGAGCCACACCCAGCATCTAACACAGTGCCATTTTTTGGCAGCAGCGGTAAAAACTCATCGTAAAGCTGAGTTAAATCTACATCGAGCGTGGCATCGACAAATGCTTGTGCGTTTTGGTTGTAGTAATCGATTGTTTTGGTTGCCATTTTACGTCCTTTATCGTGGCAGTAGTGCTTAGGTTAAAAATAGCATTAAAGCGAGATATCGGTAAATAAAATGAATGAAGAAAGTTTAAATAGGCCAAACCAGTTACACAAAGCGCGGCATGAAACTGTCGTTGCATTTTTACTGCTAATCGCCCCAAAAGTGTTAATAAATTTAAACACGCGAAGTATTCCCCCTGCCTATCTCACGACCATTTAACACTTTAGCAGGTAAAAGCTGTGCCATTGCACGCGTTATGTTTGATATATAACAGGTTGTTTGTTGCAAAAGTCACAATTTAATGGGGCTTTTGTCGCCCATTTCTAAACATACGACTATAATGTTAAGTGAAATCAACATTCTTAATACTAAATACTAGGGATACACAATGAAAAAACTTCCTATCGCATTGGCGCTATGTGCTGCTTTCGTGTCTGCAAACACGCTTGCAGAAGTTCGCATAAATGGCTTTGCTTCAATTGTGGGGGGTAAAACTCTCGACGACGACACTACTTTATACGGCTACGATAACGATATCTCTTTTAAGAATGAGAGCATGTTTGCTTTGCAGCTTTCAGCTGATTTACAAGAGAAATTAAGTGCGACAGCACAAATTGTTGCCCGTGGCGATAACGACTTTGACGCTGAGTTTGAGTGGGCTTATTTAACCTATGAGTTTACCGACGAGCTGCAACTAAGCGCAGGTAAAATGCGTGCGCCGTTTTACCGCTACTCAGACTTTTTAGATGTGGGTTACACGTACCGCTGGGTTCGTCCACCGCAATCAGTGTATAACTTACCGTTTTCGACCTATGAAGGTTTAAGCTTATTGCACAATACCCAATTAGGCGATTGGGACTCTACCTTGCAAGTTATTTACGGCAGTTTCGATGGTGATATTGCGGTTGTATCTGTTAATGGCGACACTGAGTTAAACGACATTGCGGGTATTAACTGGACTCTAGCCTACGACTGGTTTAGCGCTCGCGCTGCTTACTTTGTTGCCGAAACAACCATTGATATTGCAAACGATACCGACGCAGGTATTGCACTTAATGGCTTAGAGCAAGCATTACGTGGTGCAGGCTTTGTTGATCAAGCCAATGATATTGCTGCAAATGAAGATGATGGCTCGTTCTTTGCGATTGGTTTTTCGATTGATTACAACAACATTTTATTTGACGCTGAGTACACTGAGTTTGAAGTAGAAAACAGTGCGCTGGCTAAACAAACACAATATTACACGTCGGTTGGTTATCGAATGAATGAGTGGACCGTTCACTTAACTTACGAAAACAACGACGACAAACAC
Source organism: Pseudoalteromonas sp. PAB 2.2 (assembly GCF_001938575.1). Classification (NCBI taxonomy): domain Bacteria; kingdom Pseudomonadati; phylum Pseudomonadota; class Gammaproteobacteria; order Alteromonadales; family Pseudoalteromonadaceae; genus Pseudoalteromonas; species Pseudoalteromonas sp. PAB 2.2. The sequence goes on along the minus strand of NZ_LYPI01000007.1, from coordinate 741,770 downwards.
GATAGTAATCGCTATAACGCGTTACCTGCTGTACCGCCATTAAACGCGGGTATTAACCAGGTATTAGAGGGCGTTAAAGCAAAAAGTAACGTTTACACCATTGGTACTCGTTATGACTTCCACCCGTCTGCCGCTTTAAAAGTTGACTTTAGTCGCTTTAAAGATGACATCACTGATACAGAAACTGATGTCGTTGCTGTTGCTGTTGATTTAGTTTTTTAATTGGAGTTCATAATGAAAAAATTACTATTAGCTACAGCGGTAACGCTTTTATCGAGCACCGCTTTTGCAGACGTTGCCGTGATTGTTAATCCAGCCAATGGCAATGCAATTGATGAAGGCACCATTAAAAAGATCTACCTTGGTAAAGCAAAGTCGTTCGATGATGGCACTAAAGTAAACCCTGTAAACCAAGATGGTAACAGCGTGAGCGATGAGTTTAACGACAAGGTGGTTGGTAAATCGAGCAGCCAGCTTAATGCGTATTGGTCTAAGCTGGTTTTTACCGGTAAGGGCACGCCTCCTGAAAAGCTGGCGAATGATCAAGCCGTTATTGACTTTGTAGCCTCTAATAACGACGCGATTGGCTATATTGATGCTGCGAAAGTGACCGATAAAGTAAAAGTTGTTGCGACGTTTTAATCGGTATTTGTTTACGTAGTAAAAAGCCACTTCAATATGAAGTGGCTTTTTTAATTTTAGCGTGTCGTTTTTAGCTTATTCAACTTTAAATTTTGCTGTGGCGTCTAACAGTGAGTCAGACAGGTAATGTAAGTTTTTAGCAACATCGCGTACTGCCGAAAGCGAGTCCATGGTCTCTTCGAACGACATATGCATGTTAGACACATTTTCTACAACCATGCTGGCAACAGAGGTTTGCTCTTCGGTTGCGGCGGCAATTTGCGAGTTCATGCCGTTAATTTCTAAAATTTGCTCAGAGATTTTCTCAATCGATAGGCCTGTATTCTCTGCGGCTTCGGCGTTGTTCATTGCCATGTCGCGCGCTGAGTTCATTGCATTTACCGATTCACTGGCTGCGGTGGTAAGTGTTGAAAGCAGCTCTCTGATTTCATTTGTCGATTGCGATGTACGTGAAGCCAGTTCTCTTACTTCGTCGGCTACCACGGCAAAGCCTCGACCTTGCTCACCGGCGCGCGCGGCTTCAATTGCAGCATTCAGCGCTAATAAGTTAGTTTGCTCTGCAATTGAAGTTATCACGTTCAAAATTTGCGTTACGTTTTTAGTGTCGCTTGCCAATTGGTTGATTGTTGAAGCGGCTTGGTTTATTTCGTCGCTTAAGGTGCGTGACTCTATCACTGAGCGCTGAATTTGCGTGCGGCTTTGCTCTACTTCGCGCTCTGCTGTTTGCGCTGCTTCAGATGCACTTGCAGCAGAATGAGAGATATCGGCCACGCTTTGGCGCATTTCTTCCATTGATTGCTTCACTATTTCTGCATCGGTCGTTTGTTTGGTTGTGGCTTTTTCGGCGCGTTCCATACCTTGTACTAATCGGGTTGAGTTTTCCATTAGCGGCTCACACACTGCAATTACTTCAAGTACTGCGGCCTTTAATAGCTTTATAAAGGCATTAAAGTTAATGGATACATGACCAATTTCGTCTTTAGCATGCACAGCCAGCTGCGTGCTTAAAGAGCCTTTGCCATCTGCAAGTAAGCGTAAGTTGTCGGCAGCCGCACTTGCAGACGAGCCAATACCACGGGCAATCCAAATTGAGGTAATCACCAATAAAACTAACGATATAATCGACACAACGAGCATTAAATGCAATGCGTTGTCAGAACGCGCTTTAGTGGCTTGTACTAATTCAAAAAAACGGTCATCAGCGCGCGCCTGAGCCCCTTTAAAACCGGTGAGTACGGCTTCATATAGCTTTGTTTTTTGCTGTGCCTGTTGCTGAATTTTACTAAAGTCGGCTGTACCGTCGATCATGGAGCTGGCAATAGCAGAAGAGGTTTTTGCGTATTGTTGTAGTTTATCTTTTGTTTCTGCGTTCACATAGCTGTTATTGATAGCAATAATATTTTGCAGGTTTTCGTTAATTACTTTGTACGTTTGTGCTGCGCTATCGACTAAGTCTGACTCGCCAAAGGTGACCGCTTGTGTGTATAGCTCATCGAGCTTTTCGAGTAAGGCCACATTTGCCGAGGTGAGTTTAACGACTTGATAAGACGACTTTTCTAGCTCATCAAGTGAGCCTCTATTATCGCTCATCGCGATATAGTTGGTTAGCACAATAATGACAAATGCAATGACTGCAATGCATGTTATGGCATGAATTTTTTTTGTAATACTTAGATTTTTAAATGAAATACCTGCAGACATTGAATCCACCTTTGCTGTCTTGTTACCTAGTATTATCGCCTGTTTTCCCTAAAGTATTAATTATATTTCAATTTTCAGACTTTATTCGTATAAATAAAGTGTAGTATCATCATGATATAGGCTTAACTTGTGTGATTTTTCTAGTATAGCAGTTATCTAAATAGACACGCTTTTTGGTGTCAGTATTTTTAGATGTAATTCATTTATTTTCGCTAAGTTAGCAGATTATTTCGAACAGAAAACCGGTGTTAATTTTGGGGGGAAGGTCACATTTAGGGCAACAACACTAGGCCATGTTTATAAGGCATGCCCCTACTTTATACCCCCAGCCTTAACTTTAGGCTTGTAAAGTATGTTTGCTGGCTGTTTTCTCGCTACACACCTTACGTGTTAAGCAACTAACTAGCATAATAATCACGCTGAAACGAAAAAAGGCCCTCTCGGACCTTTATGTTACACGGGCATTACTGGGCGTTTTGCTTTGCAACTAACGCTTTTAAGCTGTTACCAGCAACAAACAACGACGCTGCAAACAACCCTATATCTTTTAATAAAAACTCACCCACAAAGCTCAATACAGGAAAACCGGCATCGCTCGTAATACCTGATAAAAACACCATCATGCTAATGGTTACTGTAAATAACGCCATGGATAACAGCCCACCAAGCACCGATAAAGCGGGGTTAACAAAGCGTGCGAAAAATAATAAGCCGATGATAATTTCAAGTGAGCCTAAAAAGTTTACCAGGCCTTGCTTTGAGAAAAGGGCATACATCCACGAAACCAGTGGGTTATTAGCTATCATGCCGTACATGCCCTCAGCCTGCCCCGCAGAAAACTTAATACCACCAAACCAAATATAGATGATACCGAGTGTAATGTAGATAAGCGGCACACCTGCTTTTTCTAGCTTTTCACCAAGGGCGTTAAACGTTGTTAATTGTGTATTCGTAAAAGCCATGACAGCTCTCCTTTATTTAACCTACTAGTAGGTAGGTTTGCTAGGTAAAATTTTTTGAGTGCTGAACTAGGCCAGCATCTCAATCCATGCATCACACGTTTGATTAAACAAACCAGCATGATGCTCACTTCGGTTTAGCATAAGTGCGCCTTTTATTGCGCAACATATAATGACCGCTTGCTGATAAGCAGTAGATTTAAAATTAAACTCACCGTTATCAAGTCCGACTTGCAAAATATCACTGAGTATATTTAGCTCAAGATCAGCCATTTTTAATACCTGCTTTTGCAGCGGTTCGGCCATGAGTCGCAAGTCGGTTTGCATGGCGTAAATACCACACATTTGCCCATCGTTCGCACAACTTTGAAACACAGCAAAATAACCTTGTAAACGTGCTTTGGCTGATGGCAGCGTTTTTAAGTGTGATTCTAGCTGCTTTAGCTGCTCGCATTTTAACTGACAAAACGCAATGCCCAAATCGGCTTTGGTTGCAAAATGATGGTGGATACTCGCTTTGCGAATATCGAGCTCTTTAGCAAGGTCTGCATAGCTAAAACCATGGAAACCATTGCTTTGAATAAGCGCATCGGCGTGTTGCAGTATGTTTGTATATGTCGTGTTCATGTTGGGGATATTACCTACCAGTAGGTAGGCTTGCAAGTTGTTTTTTAATCAATGCGTAAAATAAATCATGCCTGAGCATAAAAAATACGGTGCGTTTAAGGCTAAAAGCCGCGTTATTTCTGGCATGAGCACAGCGAGTAAGCTGTTTTTAAAAACGACTTTTTAAGCTGCATGACATTTTAAGTGCACTGTTAAAGGTTCACTGTGAGAAACATTTTTTAATCGATTGCTCTGTTATCAGCAGTTCTATTGTCAGTTTTTTATTGTCAGTTTGTTCTGCTAGTTAAAGGCTTGTAGCAATGTACTTAAGCGAGCCACACCACACAGAACTTAAAGATTACAACAACCTATGTAAAACAAAACAGACGAGAACATTGCACATTTACGAATTTACTAGCACTATTATATAAGAGAGTACTTAATAAATAGGTAAAAAATGCGCACTAACCAAACTAATTGCCAGCAAGTAAGCTGTAAACTGTGTGAAGACAACTTAGAACTAGGCTTTGACTTCACCATGGCTTTTCAACCTATTATTGACTGCTCCGCAAAGAATATTTTTGGTTACGAAGCCTTAGTGAGAGGCCCTAATAATGAGTCGGCTTATTCTGTTATTTCTCAGGTTAATGACGATAACCGTTACACATTTGATCAACTGTGCCGTGTTAAAGCCATTTCTCTTGCTGCAAAGCTAGCGTTACCGTCTATTTTAAGTATTAACTTTTTACCTAATGCGATTTATCAACCTGAGCGTTGTATTAAAACGACGCTAGCAGCCGCCCAAAAATACAACTTTCCTGTTAAGCAAATAATGTTCGAGTTTACCGAAGTTGAACAAGTCGAAGACACCGCTCATATAAAACGCGTTATTGAGTATTATCAATCACTTGGATTTATTACTGCGACCGACGATTTTGGCTCTGGTTACTCAGGGTTAAATTTATTGGCCGATTTCCAAAGTAATATTATTAAGCTTGATATGGAGTTAGTTCGCGATATTCACCTTGATAAAGCACGCCAAACAATTGTTAGCCACTGTATTGCAATGTTCGAAGAGCTTAATATAACACCTCTTGCCGAGGGCATTGAATGTATTGAAGAATACCAATGGCTGCGCAGTGCTGGCGTCAGTTTAATGCAAGGGTATTTATTTGCTCGCCCAGGATTTGAATGCCTACCCGAGGTCGATTTTAGTTTGTTGAATTAGCATAAGCTGCGAAATTCGAGCTACGAGGTGCGAGGTACGAAGTGCGAGCTGCTAAAAACGTAATGCGAGATACGAGGAGCGAGTTACGAAGTGCTAAGTGCTAGCTACGAAATGCGAGCTGCGAAGTGCGAGCTGCTAAAAGCGTAATGCGAGTTACGAAGTGCGAGTTACGAAGTGCTAAGTGCTAAGTGCGAGCAACGAAATGCGAGCTGCGAAGTGCGAGCAGCTAAAAGGGTAATGCGAGGTACGAAATGCTAAGTGCTAGCTACGAAATGCGAGGTGCGAGGTGCGAGGAGCGAGCAACGAAATATGAGCGAAGTGCGGACTAAATACGCGATGTAGAGCCATTGCTACCGATTGAACTTTTCACACGAAATAAATTTCACGCCTACACTGTTTAAACTGTGTAGGGTGCAAATAGGGCAATAAAGTCTGTTTTATTAGCTCTAATCTTTCCTCGTTAGTATTCATATAAATTTAATAGCCTTCCGGTGGGTGGATCTGTATAATCCGCGGCCTATTATTTACCCTATTGCTTGTTTATTTTCGCAGTTTTGCACCATAACCCTGTCAGTATTTTTCTAGGAATAATTCGTTGATCTCAACCGCAAATATCACCATGCAATTTGGCGCAGAGCCGTTGTTCGAAAACATTTCAGCCAAGTTTGGTAACGGTAACCGCTATGGTTTAATTGGCGCAAATGGTTGCGGCAAGTCAACCTTTATGAAAATTTTAAGTGGTGCACTTACCCCTTCTTCAGGCAACGTGTCGATTACGCCAGGCTTAAAAGTCGGTACGCTAAGCCAAGACCAATTTGCGTTTGAGCAATACACAGTGGTTGATGCGGTAATAATGGGCGATACAGAGCTTTGGAAAGTAAAGCAAGAGCGTGACCGCATTTACTCATTACCAGAAATGAGCGAAGAAGACGGCATGAAGGTCGCAGAGCTTGAAAGTATCTTTGCCGAAATGGATGGTTACACGGCAGAAAGCCGCGCTGAAGAAATTTTAATTCAAGCTGGTATTGAACAAGCGTTTCATTACGGGTTAATGGCCAATGTAGCACCGGGTTGGAAACTGCGTGTGTTATTAGCACAAGCGCTGTTTGCTAATCCTGATATTTTGCTTCTTGATGAGCCAACCAATAACTTAGACATTTACACCATTAACTGGTTAGCCAATGAGCTTAACCAACGTAAGTGTACGATGATTATTATTTCGCACGACCGTCACTTTTTAAACTCGGTTTGTACGCACATGGCCGACATTGATTATGGCGAACTGCGCATTTACCCAGGTAACTACGAAAAGTTTATTGAGGCATCTAGCCTTCAACGCGAACAATTACTGGCCGAAAATGCGAAGAAAAGCGCTGAAATCGATGAGCTTCAAGACTTTGTAAACCGCTTTGGCGCTAACGCCTCTAAAGCAAAGCAAGCGAGTTCGCGTGCTAAACGTATGGATAAAATTAAGCTAGATGAAGTTAAATCATCAAGCCGTATGAGCCCGTCTTTGTACTTTGACGAAGGCAAAAAAATGTACCGCCAAGCACTTGAACTCACTAAGTTAGGCCATGGCTTTGACGGCGAAACCTTATTTAGCGGCGGCGACTTATTACTTGAAGCGGGTGCAAAACTGGCTGTTATTGGTGAAAACGGCGTGGGTAAAACGACGTTTTTACGCTGCTTAGTGAACGAACTTCAAAGTAACGAAGGGGTTGTTAAATGGTCAGAAAATGCAAGCGTTGGTTACTGCCCACAAGACAGCACTAAAGACTTTGATAACGACTTAACCCTATTCGACTGGATGTCGCAGTGGCGCACAGCCAAGCATAACGATTTAATGGTGCGTGGCATGCTAGGGCGTTTGTTATTTACCGCAGACGATGCCAACAAAAAGGCGCGCAACTGCTCTGGTGGTGAGAAAAACCGTTTGTTATTTGGTAAATTAATGATGCAAGACATTAATGTACTCGTAATGGATGAACCCACGAACCACATGGATATGGAAGCCATCGAAGCGCTTAACAATGCGTTAAAAGATTACGAAGGCACGCTTATTTTTGTGAGCCACGACCGTGAGTTTGTTTCGTCATTGGCAACCCGCATTATCGATATTAAAGACAAACAGATCATCGATTTTCAGGGCACATTTGACGAATATATGGACCATGTTGCACAACAAGAGTCATAACCCCTTTTTATACAGGTGAGCTATTTAGCTCACCTTTTTGTTTACGTTCAGTTACATAATACCTTTGACCTACTTACCCACTTTAGGTAATTTACATCTCCCTTACAAAACATAATAAATTTTTAGGATGTAAATGAAAAAGTTCCTTGGCGTATCGGCACTGACGCTTGCGCTCACGGCCTGTGGCGGCTCATCAACAGATAAAAAACCAGATGATAAAGTAGTACAAAATACCGCACCTACATTGTCTGGCTCATTAACAATAAATACAAAAGCACTTGAGCCTGCAACCTTAGTGGTTGATGTAAAAGATGAGCAAAACGATACAATCACTGCAACAATCATTGATAAGCCAGAATGGCTGAACCTCTCTAGCAAAAATAACCAAGTCACCTTTCAAATTGAACCCAGTTTGTTCGATATTGCGAACCATACATTTACGGTCGAGGTGTCGGATGGCAAAGCGACTAATCAGTATACGCTCATTGTGAATGTCGCTGAAAATCGCGAAGCATGGCAATCTATAACGTTAAGCGATGACGATATAATCGGTAATTGGCACACTAAGGATGCGAGCATTCAACTCATTTTTGCCTCGAAAGATAGCGGCGTTCTATCACACAATGGTGAGCTAAGTGCTTTTAAATGGTCAAATCCTGACGTGGTAGCGTTAAACACACACGCTATTGACTGTGTTTTGGACTGTTCTCAAAAAGCATTGATTGAAATTGATGTTTTGGCTAAGCGTGATGATGCACTGCGTGTTGAGTTTTTTAATGTATCTGAAGACAAAGGCGACGTAGTTACATTGTATAAAACACAGCCTGAATTACGCTCACACTATTATGTTGATACCCGTGTGAGTACATTTCACACTGTAAATCATTTGAATACAGAAGCAGAAGAAAGCTACTTTGAGTTTGTGTTAGCCAGCTCAGTGCCGACTCCCTCAGGAAAAACACTATTCCAACCTTATGCCGACTTTTCGGCGATGCTTAATGGCACACAACTTACAATTACTAGCGACACGCTTGTTAATACGTATAACACGTCGCAATTACACAAAGATGGCTACGAGTTTAATGTTGCATTTGACTTAAACTTAATAGATGCAGAAATTATTGCGCAATTTGATGACTTTTTGGTCGTAAAAGTAAGCCACAATTTAACTTATCACGATGAAATAACCCCAAGCCAAATTGCTGAGTCTGCAGAGCTTGTTGCCGCAATGCAAACGCAAACATCGATCGGCACATTTCGCCGTATTACACCAACCGCAGTACCCAACCTTGAAATTGGCACACGTTATACAGGCCGTCTAGATAATAAGATTGCAGACACTGGCGAGGGTTTAACATTACGCTATGTGCCTACACACTTTGCTATAACAGCTGCTAACCAAGCGACCGTCACGTTTAACACACCAAAAAACGACGATTCATTTAAGTGGCATTACACCTTAGATAATAATGGCGAAACCATAAAGTTAACAGGCAATGGCTCAGATACATCATTGCAATTTTTTACAATGCACACAGGTAAAATGCTTTATGCGCTTGAACGTAATAAAGAAGAGCGCCAAGCACGCCTAGCCTACGAGCTATTAGAAGTCATAGACGAAACCAATATCACATTAGCTGATTACAAAGAGGTATTCAGCTACTTACGCCAAGACTTTATCATCGGAAATAATAAAGTATTTTGGTTTATTAACGACGATGGAAAGGGCAGCTACTATTTCAACTCTAGTTTTGGGGAGACAGACGCTGCTTATTTCACACCAAACGCATACTGGCAACTCGAAAGCGACAATAGCATTACGTTTGCATTAATGTCTTTGTGTCCAAACGCTGATGAGTTTGTAAGCTGTAAAAACGAAATATTAGCCAATGAAACAGGCAGTTATTTGTCATTAGCTAACTTTAAAATGCTTTATAAAGACGGTGATAAATACATTTTCGACCGCTTAATATGGCAACGTTTATATGATTACAGCGATCAAGTTTATAAAGAAAACGTATATCAGCATAGTTATTGGATGGGTAAGCAATAAGCAAACAGGTTTAGGTTTTTGTTTTTAACCTGCGCGCGTCAATTGTTTCATGATGTGGTTACACACTATGGCGCGATGGCGCGCGAAATAAATTTCACGCCTACAAGTACGGGTTACGAGGTGCGAGATGCGAGTTTCGAGCTACGAGGTGCGAGCTTAGAGAGTCGAGCTTAGCGCTGAATACGCGGTATAAAATCGTAAAAAAAGCGCGCGAGATAAGTTTCATGGCTGCATTGCGCGGTATTTTTTCGTGGCATTTATATTATAAATTTAAAGCAGGGATGATACGCTGGAGACACTTTTTTAAAAAATGGTGGGAAAGGATAATGGTATTATTACGCGTAATATTAATCTCAGCAGTAGCGCTGTTTAACGTAAGTTCGGTGCTAGCAAATAATGAAAAACTCAGTTACGACGCTGAGTTGAGTACGTACTCGTACGACTACCCTGTTAAGTTTTTTAATCTGTCTTCTCAACAATCTTCTTTAAAAATGGCTTACTCGTATTTAAAACCTAAGGATGATAAGCCTACCGTTGTGCTTATGCATGGTAAAAACTTTAATGGTCATTACTGGACATCGACAGCGAAGTATTTAAATGAAGCGGGCTATGGTGTTTTAATCCCCGATCAAATTGGTTTTGGTAAGTCTTCAAAGCCTAAAGATTATCAGTTTTCGTTCCCTGCCCTTGCCAATAATACGCATCAATTAATTACCTCGTTAGGTATAAAACGCCCTATTGTTTTGGGGCACTCTATGGGTGGAATGCTGGCAAGCCGCTATGCATTAATGTTTCCTGAGCAAGTGCGAAAACTTATTTTATTGAACCCGATTGGGCTTGAAAACTACCTTAGCTATGTTCAATACAAAGACACTGATTTTTTCTATGATCTTGAGCTTGGTAAAACACCCGAGAAGATCATTGCCTATCAAAAACAAAACTATTATGACGGGAAATGGAATCAAGACTATGAGCAACTTACGCACTTTTTGAGTGGCCAAATTCAGGGGCCTGATCATGAGTTAATGGCATGGGTTAATGCTAAAACCTATGACATGATTTTCACTCAGCCGGTTATTACTGAGTTCGACCAATTTAAAATGCCTGTTGCTTTAATTATTGGTACTCGCGATAGAACAGGTCCTGGCCGTAACTGGAAAAAGCCGGGTGTAGAATACCAACTTGGTCGCTATGACGAGCTGGGTAAAACGGCCGCTAATCTCATTCCTACTGCGCACTTAATTGAACTAAAAGACATTGGTCACTTGCCTCATATTGAAAATTTTGAGCTGTTTAAAAAGGCGATGAATAAAGCGTTAGCCTTTAAAGAATAACGCTCATAATGTGCGTATTTTTGATAAGCAAGCGATGCTTACGCTTTAATAATATTGCTATAAAAAAGGCCACAGCAATGCTGTAGCCTTTTGATATTTATTAACTTAAATTAAAGATCAAAACGGTCGGCGTTCATTACTTTCACCCATGCGTCGACAAAGTCGTGTACAAAACGTGCTTTGTTATCGTCTTGTGCATAAAACTCGGCGTATGCGCGTAAGATTGAGTTTGAACCAAAGACTAAATCAACCCGTGTTGCAGTCCATTTAGTAACGCCTGTGCTGCGCTCAACTATGTCGTAATAACCTTTGCCTAGTGGTTTCCACGTAAAGGCCATGTCGGTTAGGTTTACGAAAAAGTCGGTGCTGAGTGTGCCTACGTTATCGGTGAATACACCGTGCAAAGTCCCCTCATAATTAGTGCCAAGTACACGCATACCACCCACAAGTGCTGTCATTTCTGGTGCCGTTAAGCCCATTAATTGCGTGCGCTCTAACATGAGCTCTTCTGCTGATACTGCATACTCTTCTTTAAGCCAGTTACGGAAACCATCGTGTATTGGCTCAAGCACGTCGAACGACTCGGCGTCGGTCATGTCGTCAGTTGCATCACCTCGCCCTGGTGCAAAAGGTACGGTTACATCGACCCCTGCAGCTTTTGCTGCTTGTTCTATTGCTGCACTGCCACCTAGCACGATTAAATCGGCCAGGCTTACTGGCTTGCTTAAATCTGCTTGAACCGACTCGAGCGCGCTAAGTACGTTGGCTAAACGTTTTGGCTCGTTGCCTTGCCAATCTTTTTGCGGTGCTAGGCGAATACGTGCCCCGTTTGCGCCACCTCGGTGATCTGAACAACGGTAGGTGCGGGCACTATCCCACGCGGTAGTAATCAGATCGGCTTGGCTTACGCCACAATTCAGTAACTTGGTTTTAAGCTCGCTAATTTCGCTGTCTGTTAGCGTGTAATCGACCGCTGGGATCGGATCTTGCCAGATCAGATCTTCATTCGGTACATCGGCCCCTAAATAACGAGACTTAGGCCCTAAATCACGGTGCGTTAACTTAAACCATGCACGCGCAAACACATCGCTGAAGTATTCAAAGTCGTCGTTAAAACGCTCGATGATCTTGCGATACGTTGGGTCCATTTTCATCGCCATATCGGCGTCGGTCATAATTGGGTTTAAACGAATAGAGGGATCTTCAACATCAACCGGTTTGTCTTCTTCTTTAATGTTAATAGGTTCCCACTGCCACGCACCTGCTGGGCTCTTTTTAAGTTCCCAGTCGTAGTTAAGTAGCAAATAACAATACCCGTTATCCCACTTAGTTGGGTGCGTTGTCCATGCGCCTTCGATACCTGATGTCATGGTATCGCGGCCAATGCCACGCGAGGTATGGTTGTTCCACCCTAAGCCTTGTTCATATACATCAGCGGCTTCTGGCTCTGGACCTACATTTGCTTCGCTGCCATTACCATGCGTTTTACCCACCGTGTGACCACCGACGGTAAGCGCTGCGGTTTCTTCGTCGTTCATTGCCATACGAGCGAATGTTTCGCGCACTTGCTCTGCCGTTTTAAGTGGATCGGGGTTACCGTTTACACCCTCTGGGTTTACGTAAATTAAGCCCATTTGTACCGCGGCCAATGGGTTTTCCATGGTGTTTGGTTTTTCTACATTGCTGTAACGTTCATCACTCGGAGCGAGCCATTCTTTTTCGGCTCCCCAGTAGATGTCTTTCTCTGGATGCCAAATATCTTCGCGGCCGCCCGCAAAACCAAAGGTTTTTAAGCCCATTGATTCGTACGCCATGTTACCGGCTAGAATCATTAAATCGGCCCAAGATAATTTGTTACCGTATTTTTTCTTAATAGGCCAAAGTAAGCGGCGTGCTTTGTCTAGGTTGGCGTTATCGGGCCATGAGTTTAAAGGTGCAAAACGTTGGTTACCTGTGCCACCGCCACCACGACCATCTTCTAAACGATACGAACCAGCAGAGTGCCATGCCATGCGGATCATTAAGCCACCATAATGGCCCCAATCAGCTGGCCACCACAGTTGGCTTTCGGTCATGAGGTTTTTTAAATCGGTTTTTACAGCTTCAAGGTCGAGAGATTTAAATGCTTCGGCATAATTAAAGTCTTTGCCGTATGGGCTTGTTTTGCTGTCGTGTTGATGAAGAATGTCGAAGTTTAGCGCGTTAGGCCACCAATTTGTGTTTGATTGAGCGGTGACTGTGTTACTACCATGCATTACCGGGCATTGACCCGTTTTTCCATTACTCATTTTTTGCTCCTTATAAGCTAAAATGTGACGAAATATTTTAAATCTCAATTAAATGCAGTTTCGCCATAAAAGGGATTTTCTGTTAGTTATGAATCACTAATCAGTTAGAAGTTCCCGTTATTTAGAACTATAGGAGTTGTATAAAAATAATGCCAGACCCCAAACGCGACTTTAAATCGATTGCTCTGATAGAAAAATCTGATTTGTGTTAACAGCGAAAGTCGACCATTTTATAAGGGTATTAATTAACAGTGAGTCCCATATGAAAACCATTAATCCTGATGTTGCTAAACAATTAAGTATTAACTTTTTCATCGCCAATTTGCCAATATTAGTATTAACGGGGATCATCGCTGCCTCTATCGCAGGACTGGCTTTTAGAAGCCCATTACTATTTTGGCTCGTGCTTATTGTTACGCCATTCAGTATTAATTATTTATATTCAAAAAAACGTATCAAACAATTTTGTAAAGACAACCGCTGCGATGATATGTCGTGTCTTGGTAAACACACTGATTAAATTTTAATTTTATTACCCTGTCACCAGATTATTTTCACTCCATTTAGTCTATTTTTTAGTTAGTTAGGCTATTTTCATCGGTAATTTAAAGGTTACAGCAACACCTTGGTCTAGCTCGCTCGCTATACTCACCTCGCCTTGCAATGCTTGGGTTGCAAGGTTATAAACAATTGACATACCAAGCCCACTGCCTCCTGTACCACGTTTGGTGGTGAAAAAGGGTTCAAACACTTTATGTATTACCTCTGCGCTCATGCCGTGACCGTTATCTTTATAGCACAGTGTGTATGTGTCGTTTTCGTGGTTAACGGTCACTACTATATCAATGTGATTCTGCTGACGGCCCGTAAACCCATGCACACAACTATTATTCACCAAGTTTAATATTATTTGACTTATAGCCCCGGGCACGGTGATCAGATTAAGATCATCTTCGCACTTTATGGTCACTGTAACGTTATGACCGCGGGTCAGCGGCATTAAACTGTGCACTATGTTTTCGAGGTAATGCTTAATGTTTGTTTCAAGTAAGTTAAGTGAAGACTGATCAACGGCGGTTTGTTTAAAGTCACTAATCAGCTTTGCAGCGCGCTCAAGGTTAGTGAAAGATATTTTAAAGCATTCATTTAAATGGTTCATACCATCAATAAGCGCAGCCTTTGTTAAGGTGTTTGACTGGACAAGCTTATCGAGTTCGGTGAGTTTATCTTTTGCAGAGCTATTTGCTGTGACGGCGATGCCGATAGGTGTATTAACCTCATGCGCAATGCCGGCAACAAGATTACCTAGCGATGCCATTTTTTCGGATTCTATGAGTTTTTCTTGGGTGTCTGTAAGCTCTGTTAAGGTTTTTTCGAGTGTACGAGTTCGTTCTGCAACCCGTTGCTCTAATAGTTGATTTGAGCGCTCTAATTCAGCGTTGATGCGTTCATTTTCTTGCGCCGATAGCGCACGCCCATATAAATCGGCTAATGCCCCGATAAATGAACACTCATCTTCTGTCCATTGGCGTTGTCCGCCAATGTGTTCACAGCAAAAAATACCTATCATTTTGCCTTTATAACGAATGGGAGCGTCAAGCATCGCACCAATATTGAGGGGAGCAAGGTAACTTTCGCTAAATTCCGATGTTGCAGGGTCTGTGTGAGCATCAACAGCGGTAATGGTGCGCTGGCTATCGAGGGCTTTAAAATAAGCAGGATAAGCATCACGAGGCAATACGATCATTTGGATCTCTTTGTCGTTTTCTCTGTCGAGTAGCAAACGACATTCAATCGCGGTGTTTTCTTTATTTAGTAACCATATTCCTGCCCGACCAATTTCAAGGCCATCAAGTACAGCATTTAGAATTAAGCGTTCAGCTAATTCAACATTACCACTATCAAGATCCGAAGACATTGATACGCCGTAAAGCAGTTGGACTAGTTGTTGGCGCATTACACTCACCTTTTAGTTGCAGGACACCTTAAGTCTAGACGAACATAGAAAATCTGAGATATCAAAAATTACTTTTTAGAAACTCTTTTAGTATTAAGTAGTTGTTCAGATTAAAGTGGCTATATTGTACCTAACTCCTGTTGATACCCCCTACAACGTTATGTTGTTTAAGCAGTTTGACCAGCTCTATTTTGAGCTGGTTTTTTTTGCCTAGTCCACACAGGCCTCGCATGTTAAAGTTACTTTAGAATTCACTAAACAATGAATATGTCATGCGTTATACCTTAATTTTATTCACCTTTTTAATGAGCTTTAGTCACTTTGCCAAGGCTCAAACAGCACAAGAAAACAGCCCTGCCTTAACCGAAGCAGAGCAACAACAGGCACTCGATAAACTGCAAGAGCCTATGTATAAGCCTTTGTTAGAGCGCTATATTCTTGATGAGCTTAAAGCGGTACGCCAAGATCAACAAAAGCTGCGTGAAGATGTAACAAAACAAGTTACTCATACCCAGTTAGATACTGCCGACCGTGCATTAACTTATACCACCGACACCATTAACAATGTGTTTTTCATTATTACTATTACGGCATCTATTTTAGTGTTAGTTGGTTGGAACTCATTACGCGATGTAAAAAATAAAGTAGAAGACATTGTAAATACGCGAGTGAGTGCAATTACTAAAGAATACGAAGAACGCTTAAAAGTACTAGAAGAAAAGCTACGAGAGCGCTCTGAAGAAATTTTAACGAACCAGAAAAAAATCTCGATCACCAACGAAGTACACTCTTTATGGATGCGTGCGAATTTAGAAAGTGATGTGGCTAACAAGATTGAAATTTTTGATGAGATTTTAAAACGTAAACCTGAAGATGTAGAAGCAATCGCGTATAAAGCCGATGCACTATTAGAAATTAATCAAACAGGTGAAGCGATTGAATTGTGTAATCAAGCGCTCGAAATGGACAGTGACTATGGTTATGCCTATTGGCAACGAGCCTGTGCTTACGCGCTGTTACACAAACATGCTGATGCGATGGCTGATATTCGTATGGCCCTTGAGTACTCGCCAAACTTGCGTAATGAGTTATTACACGAAAGTGCATTTGCAAGCTTACACGATAACGAAAGCTTTAATTCGTTATTAAATGAAACGGCTTAAGCAGGTTCGAGCAACGAGTTTCGAGCAACGAGGTTCGAGCAGCGAGGTTCGAGCAGCGAGGTTCGAGCAGCGAGGTTCGAGCAACGAGGTTCGAGCAGCGAGGTTCGAGCAGCGAGGTTCGAGCAGCGAGGTTCGAGCAGCGAGGTTCGAGCAGCGGGGTTCGAGCAATGAGGTTCGAGCAGCGAGGTTCGAGTAGCGAGGTTCGAGCAATGAGGTTCGAGCAGCGAGGTTCGAGTAGCGAGGTTCGAGTAACGGGGTTCGAGCAGCGAGGTTCGAGTAGCGAGGTTCGAGTAGCGAGGTTCGAGTAGCGAGGTTCGAGCAGCTAGGTTCGAGTAGCGAGGTTCGAGCAACGAGGTTCGAGTAGCGAGGTTCGAGTAGCGAGGTTCGAGGTTCGAGCAGCTAGGTTCGAGCAACGAGGTTCACTTTTATACTAAATAAATTTTACGCCTACCATTCAACAAAAAAGAGCAGCTCAGCTGCTCTTTTTTACTTAACGGAAGAATAACACCTTGGTTATTTTGCCATTCTCAATTTGGTAACTGGTCACAAACTCAGAACGTTTATCCACTACATTGGGGTCTTGTGTGCAGGTTTCTGATAATTCGTGATCAATAACAATGTTGCCAAGCACAATACGTTTGATAGGCGATGACTTAATACACTTCAATTTTTTAAACATAATGCCGTAACGCGCAATCAGTTTTTCCTTGCCTGTGAACATTAACTCATTAGGAAACGCATAAAACTCAACATTCTCATCGTACATTTTAATAAATGCTTCAATATTACGCGCATTATAAGCCGCTATCACTTGCTCAATAACCGCCATAGACTCGCGAGATTGACGCGCTTTCTCTTGCTGTTTAGCCGTTAACGCTTCTTTAGCTTGGTTAACTGCTTTTTCGGCCTCTGCGACAGCTTCTTGCTTTGCTTGTGCTGTTTTTGGTTTTTCTGCGGGTACTGGCGTTTGTGTACCAAGCACTTTGCTGTCATCAACCTGAGCTGCTGCTTTTTGTTCTTCAGCAACGACTTTAGGTTGCGCTGTTTCTGTTGTTACAGGCTCTTGCGGGTTATTAACGGCTTGCTCTGTTGTCGTTTGTTGGTCTGTCTTTAAGGCGCGGGTGTCTGTGTGGGTTGCTGTTGTGTTGCCTTCAATAAATTCTAAGGCTGGCACTGATTTTTCTGTTTTTTGCTCGCTTTTCGTTTCTTGTTCAGCTTTTGTTTGTGGCTCGGCTTTTTGGGCAGTTTCGTCACTTGCAATAGACTGCCATGTAAATAATAAACTAATTGCAAAAAATAACGGTTTCATACTTTTCCTAAATGCATCATTCCTGATTTGAGGCGCTAAAGTAGCAAATTCTCGCTGTTAGGCATAGTCTTTTACCAATACTGCTCAACGGTTATCTGCCCAGGCTCGCGGCGACGGTTGCGACTAAAGCCAAGCTCTAACAAAATTGCCGTGGTGTCTTTTACCATTTCGGGGTTACCGCAAATCATAAATTGAGCCGTGTCTGGATTAACGTGTTTGCCAGTGACCTCAAATAAACGATGATCTTTTATAACGTCAGTGATCCGGCCATTAAACCCGACTGATGCTGACTCTCTGCTGACTACGGGCGAATAGTGAAGATTAGGGTTTTGCTTTTGCAAAGCGGCAATACGCTGTTGATAGCTTAGGTCTTCGTTTAAACGCACACCATGCACTAAATGCACGTGCTCAAACTTTTGCCACACATCGCCTTGCTCTAAAATTGAAATAAATGGCCCAAGCGCGGTGCCTGTACTAAGCATATACAGTTGCTCGCTACTCGGTACTTCGTCCAGTGTAAAAAAGCCCGTAGCGCGGCGTTCAATGGTCACCGAATCCCCCGGTTTTAATTGCGCTAACTGCTGAGACAGTTGACCGTCTTCAACATTTATTAAATAAAACTCAAGATCAGGGTTGTCTGGTGCATTCACATACGAATAAGCGCGTGCTACCCGTTTATCACCCACTTGCATCGCTAATTTAGTAAACTGGCCCGCTGTAAATGGCTCGACATCTGCATTCACTATTAGGCTAAATAGCGAGTCGGTCCACCATTTTACGTCTTTAACCTTCGCTTCAATCCAATTAGACATACGCATCCTCGAGTTATGTTCCTTTATTAAAGGTGGCAAGGATTGGTAGTGGTGTCAATGGGCATAGTAAGAAGTTTTAAAATACGCGATACGAAAAAGATAATACACGTTAATAGGCTAGGCAAACTCGCTACGACCGTTTCGAAGTTGACTAGTTTTTGTTGATTATTTGCTGGCTATCCCTTTTAAATTAATACATTACACACGCATAAAAAAAGCCGCATAAATGCGGCTTTGAGGTTAGTCTCACTTCACTTTGGGCGTGTCTCCAAATTTCAGTGAATACGTTACCAAGGAACTTTTTTAATGTAATTAAATTGATTCTAAAGCAATTTTAACCATTTCGTTAAAGGTGCTTTGACGCTCTTCACTCGGCGTTGCTTCTCCGGTGATCACGTGATCACTTACGGTAAATAGTGCCATAGCTTTTGCGCCATACTCGGCTGCTACGCCGTACATGCCTGCTGTTTCCATATCAACGGCGAGTACGCCTAGTTTGTCGAGCTCTTGATAGAATGTGTTATCTGCTTGGTAGAATGTATCTGTTGTGAATACATTACCTACTTTTGCTTCGATACCTAGCTCTTTCGCAGCGTTTACGCCATTAAGTAGTAAACCAAAATCAGCAATAGCGGCAAAATCGTAACCACGCACACGTGCACGATTTACGTTTGAGTCAGTGCTTGCACCTTGTGCAAAGATAACGTCGCGAATTTTAATATCGCTACCAATACCGCCACAGGTACCAATTCGAATTAGATTTTTAACGCCATAACTAACAATCAATTCACGGGCATAAATTGACATCGATGGAATACCCATCCCAGAACCCATAATACTCACTGGCTTACCTTTGTAGGTACCGGTAAAGCCATACATATTACGAACGCCTGTTACTTGTTTTGCGTCATCTAAAAAGTTTTCAGCAATGTACTGTGCGCGCAGTGGATCACCCGGCATTAATACCGTTTCTGCAAATTCGCCTACATTGGCACTGATATGAGGAGTACTCATTATTGGTTTCCTTTTTTGTTCGCTAATAGCTCATCTTTAAAGCCATCACCGTATTCAAGTGCAGGCAGATTAAACCACTGGGCAAGGGTTTGACCTATGTCTGCAAAGCTAGCTCTTTCACCAAGCGGGGTGTTTGTCATTCCCGGTTGGTAGGCAAGTACTGGCACATATTCACGTGTGTGATCAGTACCCGCTGCGGTTGGATCACAACCGTGATCAGCGGTAATGATAAGTACATCATCACTCTGTAGCTGATTTAAAATAGTCGGTAAGTAATCATCAAACTCTTTTAACGCTGTGGCATAACCCACTGCATTACGGCGATGACCGTACTTTTCATCAAAATCAACTAAGTTTGTAAAAATCAAACTATGGTCCGGAGCCGATGCTATCACTTCTGAGGTTTTCTCAAGTAGGTTCATCAGGCCCGGCGCTTTGTGTTTTTGGGTAATGCCTTGGTGTGCATAGATATCGGCAATTTTACCAATACTGATCACTTCACCGCCGTCTTGCGATAATTTATCAAGCAAGGTTGGCGACGGTGGTAACACTGAATAATCACGACGATTACCTGTGCGGGCAAAATCATCGCGGTTAGAACCCAAAAATGGCCGCGCAATCACTCTTCCTATGTTCATTTCATCAAGCAGCGCCCGTGCGATTTCGCAAACCTGATAAAGTTTCTCCAGTCCAAATGATTCTTCGTGCGCGGCTATTTGAAACACGCTATCAACTGAGGTGTAGCAAATCGGCATGCCGGTTTTCATATGCTCTTCACCCAGTTGTTCTAAAATGGTGGTTCCTGAGGCATAACAGTTACCTAAAATGCCAGGGATACCAGAACGAGCAATTAGCTCGTCAACAAATTCTTGCGGAAAACACGGCTGTGTATTAGGGAAATAACCCCAATCAAATAACACAGGAACGCCCGCCATTTCCCAATGGCCAGACGGTGTATCTTTACCGCTTGATAACTCTTTAGCATAACCCCACGCACCTGTTGGCGCTTGACGGTCACTGACTAAACAAGGCTCTTTACCAGCAGCTTCACATGCATCGGCTAACCCTAAACGCGTTAAATTAGGCAACGCTAAATGCTCACCCGTTTCGTCTGCATAGGCTTTCAATAGATGAGCAAAGGTATTCGCGCCTACATCACCAAACTTCTCTGCGTCAGGTGCTGCGCCAATTCCTAGGCTATCTGCCATTAAGATGATTGCTCTTGCCATGGGTACCTCGTTATCAATGTGTGAATACTTTATATGCTCTTTGAATTTTTGGTACAGGACATAAGTCCTGTTTCATTAAACGGAAACATTATAAATTTGCGTCCTTAAGCGAAGCAAAAGAGATTAATCGTGTCTTTTTTGCTATTGTGATCTACCTAACAATGTTTCCTTCTGTGTGGGCGAGAACTTTAGTGACACGAACAATTATAGCTATTGCTGGCGCATCTGCGTCGGGCAAGTCTCTTTTTAGCAAGACAATTTATAACGAATTAGTCAGTGAGCTTGAACCGGGCGCGATCGCAGTGATCGAAGAAGATGCTTATTACAAGGACCAGTCGCATTTACCGTTCGACCATCGAACGCAAACTAATTACGACCATCCTGATGCTTTCGAGCATGAACTTTTACATGAGCACTTGCTTCAATTACGCGCTGGTAACTCTGTAGAAGTACCTACTTACGATTATGCAATGCATACACGCAGTGATGAAACACGTCGTGTTGCACCTGCAAAAGTGCTCATAGTCGAAGGTATTTTATTATTGAGTGATCCGGCACTTCGAAAAGAATTTGATATTAAGGTGTTCATTGATACACCGTTAGATATCTGCCTTATGCGCCGTATGCAACGAGATATGGAGCAGCGTGGCAGAACATTACAGTCCGTTGTTGAACAATATCAAGCGACAGTGCGACCTATGTTTTATCAGTTTATTGAGCCATCAAAGCACAAGGCTGATTTAGTGGTCACACGCGGCGGTATGAATCGCGTTGCGATTGATATAATTAAAAGTAAAATAAAATATTTACTGCAACAATAACAACGGGAAACAGTCAGTATGACAACATTTATGAGCTTAGTAGGCATTGTTGTGCTACTAGCCATTGCATTTGCGGCATCAACAAACCGTAAAGCAATAAATTTAAGAACAGTCGGCATTGCCTTCTTGCTACAAGTATTAATTGGTGGCTTTGTCTTGTTCTTTGAAGTGGGTAAAAACGTACTGGCAAGTATGTCTAAAGCCGTTTCTTCAGTCATTGGCTATGCAAATGACGGGATCAGCTTTTTATTTGGCTCACTCGCATCGCAAGATACCTTAGGGTTTATTTTTGCGATTCAAGTATTGCCCGTTATTGTGTTCTTCTCAGCGCTGGTCGCTGTGTTGTACCACATAGGGGTGATGGATTGGATAATTAAAATTCTTGGCGGTGGTTTACAAAAACTATTGAAAACCTCGCGTCCAGAATCGCTTTCTGCAACCGCCAATATTTTCGTTGGCCAAACAGAGGCACCACTAATTGTTAAACCGTTTATTGCCAGTATGACTAAGTCAGAGCTGTTTGCAGTAATGGTGGGTGGCCTAGCAACCGTAGCAGGTTCTGTTATGGCGGGTTATGTGACAATTGGTGTAGAGCTCAAATACTTAATTGCGGCCAGCTTTATGGCTGCACCGGGTGGTTTCTTAATGGCAAAAATGATTGTGCCAGAGACTGAGACCCCTAAAGAAGATTTAGCCGATTTAGACGTGCAAGAAGAAAAGCCCGTTAATGTCATCGATGCTGCGGCGTCAGGTGCCGCAAACGGGATGCATTTAGCGCTCAATGTGGGTGCAATGTTACTTGCTTTTGTGGCGCTTATTGCACTTCTAAATGGTTTATTAGGCGGTATTGGTGGTTGGTTTGATCACCCAACATTAACGCTACAAGAAATTTTAGGTTATGTATTTGCCCCAGTTGCCTGGTTATTAGGTGTACCGTGGAGCGAAGCCGTAATCGCAGGCAGTTTTATAGGTCAAAAGGTTGTAGTTAACGAATTCGTTGCTTACCTCGACTTTATAAATTATCGCGATACGTTAAGTGCGCACACACAAGCGATTGTCACATTCGCGTTATGTGGGTTTGCTAACTTATCATCGATAGCAATTTTACTAGGTGGATTAGGCGGTATGGCGCCTGGTCGGCGAAAGGATATCGCACGCTTAGGGCTCAGAGCAGTGTTAGCAGGATCTATGGCTAACCTAATGAGCGCAGCAATTGCAGGTTTTTTCCTCTCGCTAGCTTAGAAACTTAATGAGATGAGCCGTAGTTGCAAAACAATAGGATAGGACTTTAAGGGGTTAAAGGTCTATCTGACTTGAACGATACTTCACCAAGGGCCGAAAGGCCCTTTTATCGTTTTTATGTGCTAATATTTATTTACTAAGTCTTTTTAAGTACATAAATGAAATCTTCTCTACTTATATCTTTATTCTTATGTATGAGTTGGTCTGTATTCGCCGCACCATCACTCACGGTCGTGACTGAGCTCTCTCCTCCTAATCAATCGCTCATCAATAATCAGGTTACGGGCGTAAGCACTGAGTTAGTGAAAGCTATTTTTGACAAAGCTGACTTGCAAGCAAATATTGAACTTTACCCTTGGGCACGTGCCTTTAATATGGCGCAAAAAAAACCTAATACCTTTATTTACAGCATTGCAAAAACGCCTGAGCGATTAAATCAATTTGAATGGATTGGTGAAGTAGCGACGTACCATATGGGGTTTGTTAAACTGACCTCCCGTAAAGACATTAAAATCAGCTCAAACGAACAAGCAAAACGCTATAAAATAGCGGTACAACGTGATGATCTTGCTGCGAAGCAATTGACCGAGCGTGGCTATATTCTGGTCTATACGACGGATATTACAAAGTCGTATCAGTTATTAATTTCGGGTAAAGTTGATTTAATTATCGATGATAAAAACTATCTTACTGCGATGGCCGATCAACTGGCACAGGATGAGTCACGTTTTACCTTTGTTCATGCCATCGATTTTTTAAGCATGAATGGCTATTTAGCTGCCAATAAACACACCAATCCACGCTACATAATGGCCTTAAAAGCCGCATTCAATGAAGTATCAAAAACGCAACGGTATAAAGAAATAATGATGCTTAACAAGCAACATTAATTATTGGGTGGGGCGTACTTAGCAATATATTTATCAAGTAGCCCTTGGCGACTTAACTTGTTGTAGCTCGCTTGCAAACGCTCAACAAACTCTTGAGGCATGTTTTTGTTAAGCGCCAAAAAGTTACCCACTGTTTCATTTATTGGCAACTCAATAAGTTTTACCACTTCTTTTCCAACATAACCATATTGCGTAAGCTGGTAATGAAATGACAACTCAGAGCCAATTATCAAGTCGAGTTTATTTTTGAAAAATAGGTTGATGCACTCATAATGATGGCCGAATTTGAGTAAGTTTTTATTATTTTCGAAGCCAATACTTTCGACAAATTTTTCGTAAATGCCATCTCGTACAACACATAAGGTGTAGTCTTTCACTTCTGATAAGTCACGGGGATTAACATGGGCATTCGATTTTAAGCGATAAAAGTAATTGCGCGATGATGCCAATGGCCCAACCCACTTAAACAATGCTTCACGCTCGCTAATGCGCGCAGCTGATATAAGCCCAGACATAGGATGCTGCTGTGCTAAATGGTAGGATCTTGCCCAAGGTAACAGTTCGAAGCGACACTCAATGCCTGCATCAACGCACATTGCACTTACAAACTCGAGATTAATGCCTTGTAAGTGCCCTTTATTAGAAAAGTTATACGGCGGAAACTGCTCAGTGTAGATCGTGAGCGTTTGTTTTGCTAACGCGACAGGGGCAAAACATAGGCATACTAATATTAAATATTTTAAAATAGCTAATGCACTCAGATAAAATTACTGCATTAAATATAGAAATATTCATCATGCCAGTCAATTTTTAGGCATTAAAAAAGCAAGCCGTAGCTTGCTTCTTTTTAACTTTTACTTTTCAGTAAAAATTATAACGGAGTGATGTTATCCGCTTGAGGACCTTTTTGACCTTGTGAAAGAGTGAACTCTACACGTTGGCCTTCAGCTAAAGTTTTGAAACCGTCGCTTTTGATAGCGCTGAAGTGTGCAAACACGTCTGGGCCATTTTCTTGCTCGATGAAACCAAAACCTTTAGACTCGTTAAACCACTTAACTGTACCTGATACGATGTTAGACATAGTATTATTCCTGATATTAAAAAATTAAAAATGCCCATGTGGGCGGGTGTAGCAAAAAATGAGATGGTACTTAAAAACTTCAGGACGGTACTACAAGTATTACTTATACAACAACGAAATAAAGATTTATTAATTACACGCTTTCTTTCTAGCTGACGCCCACTATATAGAGTTAAAGCGATAAGTCAAACACTATCGACAATTAAAATTCAAATTCAAGCGCTAAACGAAAGCTATGGTCTTTACCCGATTGACTTAATTCACTTATAAAGCCGGCTTCCCATTTAAGCTGGTGTTTAGGGCTAAAGCGGTGCAAGCCGATAAAACCAGGTCCTACACCAAAAAAGTCTTCACCCGAATACACCTCTATCGATGGCTGAAACTCAGCGCGATAACGATAACGGTATTGTAAGCGGAACTCGGTTTCCCATTCACTTTCTATGTCTGCGCCCCACTCGTACACTAAAAACGCATTCATGGTTAAGCTTGTACGACCAAATTCTTTTTCCCATAAAAAGCCTGTCGTGGCCTCGTAAGCATCAATTGTATGTTGTTTTTCAAGCTCGAATAAGGCGCCCCAGTCAGCCCATAACCGCCCTTGCTCAACAAGCTGCCAGCGCAGTTCAACCTCATAAGACGCTAAACCGAAATCGCCATTATCGTCTCTTTCGCCAACCATATACCCCTCAAGGCTCATGGTATCGTTAATGGCTCCGCCAAAACCTGCACGCTGAGCAAGTACGTTGCCTTGGTCGGTTTGCCTTGAAACGAGCCGCCATTCAACCTCACGCTCAAACGGCATAACATAGGGGTGATATACTTTATCAACCACCATGCCATCGGCGTGCGCAACATGTGCCATACTTGCCAATAACAAGCAACTAAAGCTAATAATTAAGAACCGCATACAGGCTCCTTAGTGTGTTTAACGTTTAAAACACGGGCGAGGACTAAAAATACAATTGTGGCAATTGCATAAACCCATAGCGCCGTTTTACTGGGCGTTGCTTCGTAGCCTAGCAACGCTTTTAACACCCGACCCAGCTCGGAGTTTTCAACCACAAACCCGCGCCAGTCTAAATAGTTTGATGTTATATCGAGTACGTCGATTTGACTCGCTAAATCAAGCAATATGAGTAATTTCGCCGTCGCATTTAATGCCAACAACACAATTAATGACTGGCATCCTGCACGCCTGACAATGCTCTCGAGTAAAAAAAACAACAGCACGCCAAAGCTAATGCAAATACCGACTCCTAAAAAGGTCCCTAATAGTAGTGGTTCGGCCGCGTCTTTACTGTGCCAAAAGCTCACCAAATAAATCATGTAATGACTTAAATACAACGCCATAGTCGCTACTAATGCCACTGCTGCTGCCACTTTACTGTGCCGACAGCTTAGTAACGCGGCAACAAATATCACCACACACAGTAGCATTTGAATAAACTCTAAACCTCGGTGCTGAAACAGCTGACTGACCCACGCCGCACCTTGAACAAACAGTAAACTAACCGCAATACCTACCATGCTGTGTATCAGTACTTGTCGTTGGCTAAGGGGCACAATCAAACTTAATAAAACGGCTAAAATTACCACTGGCAACAACTGATTTATGCTCATTAATAAACTAGTTATCAGCATTTTTATCCTCCGTCGCAATCACGGTGCCGCGTGCAGTATTAGGCGAAAATTCACCAAAAAAGTCGTAGCGTCCGGGGCTTAGCGGGCCAATATAAATAACGCTTGTGCGGCCTGGGTAAAGTACTTTTTCGCGGTTTAGATCAAAACTATCGAACTCTTCTGGGGTGTTATCTTGATTGTCGATCAATAAACGTAGTTTTTTGTTTGCCGGCACTTTAATTTCGGCGGGATAAAATAAATGATCTTTTAATATGAGTGTGTACTCTTTGCCATAAGCGAGCCAAGAAGGCAGACACAACATCATTGTGAACGCAAAAATCCATTTATTCACTCCTGTCTCCTTTTATAAAGGACACGCTCACACATAAGCCACCTAAGTGGCTATCGGCAAGCGCAATATCAGCGTTATAAATCGATACAATGTGTTCAACAATCGCCATACCAAGTCCTGCCCCTTGCTCTCCTGATGGGTGTTTATCGCCGCCCACCCGATAAAAACGGTTAAAAATACGCTGTTTTTGGGCTTCATCAATACCGGGGCCTGAATCATCAATTTGCCAGATATACCGACTATTGTCGGTTTTCAGGGTAATGCTCAGTTCTCCCTGAGCGGGGGTGTATTTTATGGCGTTACTGAGTAAGTTGCCAAATAAAGTGACGAGCGTAAATTCGTCTCCGTCGATGATAAAATCATCTCCTTCTATGCTAATTGTGTGCTCTTTTTCATCAATGCGGTCATAAAGTTGCGACACCACTTGCTGGCTAATTTCTAGCACTGAAATGGGGCTAAATTGCGCCTGCCATTGCTCGGGGTAAGTTCGCCCTAAAATCAACATTTGCTCAACAATGTTACTGAGTTTATCGAGCCCTTTTTCCATCGCATCAAGTTCAATATTATCACCCCCTTGGGCAAGTAAATTATGTACATTGATTTTTAAACTGCTGAGTGGAGTTCGCAGTTCATGGGCAGCATCTGAAGCAAAAAAACGCTCCCGTAAATAGGCACTCTCAACACGCTTAAACAAGTCGTTTAAGCGGTTAATAACGGGTTTAATTTCTTGCTCTGGGGTTTGCCATGGTATTGCGGTAAAGTCATTTGCTTGGCGATGCTGAAGCTGATTAGAAAGACGTGTTAGCGGTGCAAGCCCTTGTTTTACAAAGACACTGATTAGAACAGCCAAAATGGGCACACTCCACAGCAATGGGGTCATTGCTGACAGAATAACGGTTTCGGTGAGCGCTACGCGCTTACTTAACGGCTCTGCAATTAATACCCGCTTATTAGCTTCGCTTAAACGGTAAACCTTGACCCGTTGCCCCGCTAAGTTTTCGACACTAAAACCTGGCTGCCATTGGCTTTGATTAATAGGGTTATTGTGCAATGACGTTGAACTTGAGACCACTTTGTCATCAACCCAAACCTGAAACAACAGCTGGGGCAAATCAGTGCTATATGAGGGTGTTTCTTTGCTTAGCGGTTGTTCAATCAGCACATGTGCAAGCGTCACCAACTCATTATCGAGTAATGCTTCAGCCTGATTCATACTTTCGCGGTAACCTTTGGTGAAAGCCAAAAAGCAGGTCAAAATCACCATTGAGAGTATTAATAAGGTGAGTCGCTTACGAATTGACACTAGCGTTTACCCACCACATAGCCGATACCACGCAAGGTTTTAATAAATTCCTTAGGGAATTTTTTACGCAAATGATGAATGTGCACTTCGATGGTGTTTGAACCTACTTCTTCACCCCATTCGTAGAGTTTACTTTCTAACTGCTGTTTGGACTGCACCCGACCTTGGTTTTCTAACAAGGCTTTAAGCAACATAAACTCTTTGCGAGGTAAATTGACAGGCTCGCCTTGATAACTCACGGTAAAAGCTGCGGTATCCATTTCGACGTCGCCCACTTGCAGTATACTCGTTTGCGCTTGCGTTAAACGCCGGCTTGCCACTCTAAGGCGAGCAAATAACTCGGCTGGATCAAACGGTTTAGCCAAATAATCATCAGCACCTAAATCAAGCCCCATCACTTTATCATCAATGCTGCCACGGGCTGTTAAAATCACCACAGGAAGCTGTTTACGATTCTTTTTTATGTGCTTTAGAATATCGATGCCATCACCATCTGGTAGCCCTAAATCAAGAACTACCAGTTCAATTTCATCGCTTTGCAACCATTGCATCGCAGACTTAACGGTCGCACTGTGTTCAACACTATAACCTTGTTGACGTAAAGAGCGACACAGGCCTTCTGCGACTAAATGGTCGTCTTCAACGAGCAATAAATGCATGAGTTATCTCTTTAATTTTTTCTCGACCTTCGCCAATAATTGCGTGATTTCTTGTTGGCGATAAAGATCTGCTTTTACTCTATCAGGGCGCGCAGGCGCTTGCTGAGCAACCAGTAAAAATTCTTTTGCTGATTTGTATTTATGCTCATCATATAAAAACGCGGCATATAAATAGTTGCTGTCGATGCCACGAGGATTTAGCTCAAGCGCCTGTTTAAATAGTTTTTTCGCTTCATCATCGTCACCAAAACCGATGGGCCAACCGGGTACTTTTCCGTATAAGGTTGCTAGGCTTGTGTATGCTGAGCCATCAAGTGCATTTGGGTCAAGTTTGAGCGCTTTTTCAAATTGCGCCTTAGCATCTTTAGCCAGACCTAACGCCCCTAGCCCGCCTTTTGCACCTGCATAGCTCGATAACACAATACCATACCAAATATGGCTTGCCGCTTGTGCGTCATTTGCTTTTGTAAATTCAGCCGTTTCACTGGCCAACTTTTCAAACGCATTTAACTGTGCATCATCAACTAATTCGTAATTAACCACTGCCCACTGCTTTTGCACCGAGCTTAAATCACTATTAAAGTCGGCTTTTGCTGGGGCTGCCATAATAACGCCTAACATCATCAGGGCTTTTAAATTTAGTTTAGTCATAATCGTTCACCTTAATCAATTTAGTTCGCAAAAAAACTTTTTATTTTAGGAAGTTGTTTTGCAATTGCGTTATCAACTAGTGATGGAAATGCACCGTTAATACGGGCAAATAATGTTTCAGGGAAGCCGATAAAGCGGCGACGTTTTTTTGATTTAATTAACTCAACCAATGCATCAGCTACTTTTTCTGGCGGATCCATCGTGTTACCAAGTTCTTTGTTCATGGCGCGTACTTGTGGCGAGTTAATGGCGGTGTCGGTTGCACGAGGTGCTAAATACAACACCTTAACCTCGCTGTGGCTCAGCTCTCTAGCAAGTGCTTCTGTCATACCTCGCAGGCCAAATTTACTGGCACAGTACACCGTTTGATACGGATACCCGATACTTCCAAACGACGAACCTATGTTGACTATGGTGCCTTTATTGCGAGTAATTTGGGGCAAAAACAGCTGGCATAATTTAATCGGTACAGTGAGATTAATATTCAATAGATGATCTATTTGCTGCTCACTCATTTCACTAAAGCCTTGCATAACGTTCACACCCGCATTGTTTATAAGTAAACTTGCCCCCCCTATTTGCTTCGCAAATTTAGCGAGCTCATCGCGTGATTCACTGTTATTTAAGTCGGCCTGAAAATATTCAGCGTCGTTGCCACATTCTAATTGCAGTGCAGCAAGTTGCTTAATGTTGCGCCCTACCAACACCACACGCCAGCCTTCTTTTGCAAGACGAAGCGCAATAGCACGACCAATGCCCCCCGTTGCACCGGTTAGTACACAAACGGGGCTACTCATGCGCTTTGCTCCAAATCTGACTCACGAAAGAAAGGCTCGGTATCAAGATCACGGAAAATATTGCCGTAAAGTTTATAAAAGCATTTAGCAGCGTGGATAATGGCGTGTTGATCGTCTTCGTTATCGATTTGATTCATTAAACTTTCGAAGAACTTCACATGTTCAATATCAAGTGCACCGTGTGACGTAAGGTAAGTAAACGCCTTTTTAGGTAAACCAATGACGTCACGAATTTGCCCTGCTGCGTTATCTGCCAAGGCAATTGAAGTGCCTTCGAGCACATGCACCATGCCAAAAAATGCCACTGGATTACCACGATTTATTAAATCGTACGCGTATGACACCATCAGCTCTGTTGAAAACTGCGGACGCGAATTGCGTACCCGCTCTTTATCAAAACCGCAGGCAGCAATATCGTTTAACACCCACTCTTGATGGCCCAACTCTTCTTCGATGTATTCTGCAACGGCTTCACGTAGCCACTCTTGTTTATCGCTTAGCTTTGCACCCAGCGCCATTAAAAGCGGTACGGTGTGCTTAACATGATGATACGCTTGCGATAAAAACGACGCATATTCTGCAAGGTTTACCTCACCTTTAAACACACGACCAATGATTGGTGCTGCTAATAGGTAATCACGCTCTTTTTGTGTTTCGGCTTGTAATGTATTGAAAAATTGACTCATGTTCGTCGCCTCTTGATAGAATGCTGAAATCTCGCTAGCAAAAAATGAGTTAATCACCTCGCGCTTAGGGCGATTATTGCTCGTTAATAAACCTTGTGTGTGGCTCATTGGCTCTGCCAAACGGTGCCATTTTAGGATGTGTGCGTACTCAGGCAGCTGCGCGTTTTGGGCAGCAACATGCGCGGCAAGTTCATCATCAGTCATTGCTGGGTTGGCAAATATTAGCGCCGATAAAAACGCGTAGCCTTCACCAACAACGACCGCTTGCTGTACATGACTGTGACTAAGTAATAACGACTCAGGCCACTCAGCGCTGATATTGCGGCCAACGCTCGTGATTAGCTGGTTTTTTAAGCGTCCCTGGATCACTATGCGACCCTCATGCTCAGCGACCAAGTCACCTGTTGCATACCAATCATCGCTCTTATGTGCCGCTTGCCCTAAGTAACCTAAAAATAATGAGCCTTTAATAAACAGTTGGTTGTTTTCAATTTTGTATTGAATGTGATTGAGCGCGCGCCCCGCCGTTTCAATATCATCATCAGCTGGGGTATTTAAGCTCACCACCGATGAAGACTCAGATAAGCCATAACCCTGATAAACCGGTAAGCCGTATTCACGGGCTTGCTTGATCAGTTTGCGACTCACCACAGCTCCCCCCACAGCAATAAATTGTAAGCTAGTCGGCGCTTGCCATCCCTGCTTTGCAAAGGCCACTAAGCAGCTAAGAAGTTCTGGCACTAAAATGAGGGTATTGGGCTCAGTGCGCTCTATCGCAGCAATGAGTTTTTGCGGTTCACGTAACTGAGCCCCCGAAAAACCAAGTTCAGCCAATGGCACTACATTAACACTCCCACCCGCTAACAAAGGCGCATAAACACCGGCTAAGTTCTCAAGAAGTACAGGTAAAGGTAAAAGACACAGATGGTTTGGTTTTTCTAAACCAATACGTTTATAAAGTGACGTTGCCACCTTAATTTGGCTTTCAAGCGATAAACACACCCCTTTTGGCGTACCTGTTGAGCCCGACGTAAAGGTTATTTTTTGCGTATTTTCGAAATATGTAATCGGCTGTGTATCAGATAACTGATATACATATAAAGGGTAGCGTTTACATACGTCAACCAAGGCCACTAATGTTGCATTTTCGCCTTCGAAAACACGGTCACATACGAACAACTTAGCCCCACTATTTTCTAGACTCAGCGCAATTTGCTGTGCGGTAAAAAACGTTGGAAGCGGAATCGCGACTCTTTCAAGTTCAGTGAGTGCGGCTTCAAGCACACACCATGCAGGTGTGTTATCCAGTTGGAAAGCAACGCCTTGGCCTGAAAATTCAGCCAATGTTGGTAATAAACGCGCGACCTCTTCAAGAAAGCCATGCTTAGTTAAAGAACGCACACCATCAGGGTGCTGGCACATCAATAAAACGTCGCTATCGCGGTGCGGTAACTGTGCAAACCAATTCATAGCGCCTCCAAAAACACAGCAAGCTCAAGCGATGACAACAAACACTGTTGTTTAATATTGAATAAAGCGGGGGTGTTTATGATGCATTGATGCGCTTCATTTAAGTCAACGACACAAAGGGTCGGTTGGTTATCGTAATAGCTGCCCCAACTCGCAGGGTCTTGAAGTGCATAGGCATTCGCAACACCAATTTCATTGCAATGAACACCCAGCATTTTTAATAAAGCACGTACTTTACGAGTGGCACAAAACACTAAATGGCTTGCCCCTGCTTGATAAAGCGCTTCGTTCATTAACACAAAATGCGCCAAGGTGGCTTTTCGATGCGTTGAGCACAAATTACCTAGCTCAAAAATCTGCTCACGCTTGGCATTCACGAAATGCTCAATAGGCGCTGGCAGGTACTGTTCAATAAACAAAGGATATGATGCAGAGCGAAGCCCTAGCGTACACACTTCACCATCAATATTGAGCTCGCAAAGTAACGGCATAAATTGCGTAATTTTCGCATTATAGGCAGCAGCAAAACCTTGCTTAATAGTATTCTCGAGACGGTCACGGCCGTGTCCCCCTTCGCGTACACAAACAAAAGTGGGATCGTTTACTTGCGTATATTGTGAGTGTTTAACTGACAGCATTATCGTTCGCTCCACATAGGTTATGTGTAAAATTTATCGAGCGAAACTTAAATAAAACTTAAGAAATATTTATTTTTATAAAATATTTTTATTTCCTTGAATTGAAATGCATTTATTTTCATTAAAAACAAAAATGCCAGTCGCAAGGACTGGCATTTTATCGCTCAGATAATAAAGCTATTTAACCGTGTTATTTAACGATGCTCATTTCTTTTAATAAGTTTTGGGCATTGTCGACCTTATCCATCACCCACAGCATGTAGCGTGAATCAACATGGATAGAGCGATTTAGATTAGCATCGTAATCCCAATCACCAATAATACTCTCGTACACACCATCAAACAGTAAACCAACCAGCTCGGCATTGCCGTTTAAAGTAGGTGAACCTGAGTTACCACCTGTGGTATCAACATTCGATAAAAAGTTAACGGGCACCGTATTCATGCCGCCCGTGTAGTCGCCGTAAAGCTTTTGTTTAATCAACTCATTTTGCTTTTCAGGAGAGTTGAATGGTTCAACGCCGGTGTTCTTTGCAAGCAATCCTTCTAAAGATGTAAAGGGGGTTGCCACTAAGCCATCCTGCGGTGAATAGCCACCTACCGTGCCATACGTCACACGTAATGTGCTGTTAGCATCAGCATAAACAGGTTTGTTCATCGCTTTGTTGTAAGCAATAATGGCTTCCATTAGAGCTGGGCGCGCAGCTTGTTGCTTACCTTCAAGCTCTTTTTTCGCATCTTCAATGTCTTTCATCACGTTAAAAATAGCGTGTGCGTATTGAATAAATGGATCGCTGCTTTGCTTTAATTGTGCAAGGTCTAAATCAGTCATCCATAGACGCTTTGTTTCATCGCTTAGCACTGAGTTAGCATACATATCATCAAGCAAAGCCTGTTGCTTTTGCTTGTCAAAACCAGCGCTTAAACCAAGTGCTTTATCAACTTCTGCAACACGCTCGTCGCTTGGTAGCGCTGCATACTGCTCAATAAAGTACAGTAAAATAGCTTTATCAACCGTTTCGTCGTAACGGCGGCTCATGCTTTCTAGGCGAGATTTAATACGTGGAATATCACGCTCTTGGTAGCCGCTTTCACGTTCTGCGTCTGGCTTTTGCTTTTCATAGGCTAAACGATACAGCATGCGCGCTGATGACATCATTTGCGAACGATGCACATACCCTAACATGCGGTCGCGTTGATTATGCTGCTGCGACTCATCGACTAACGCGGTTAAATCTGCCAACACGCTGCCGTATTTAGCTTTACGTTGACTGTCTTTATTAATCCACGCTGCTAGATCTTTCTCGAATTGCTGTTTGCGGGTATACATTGAACCTTTATTAAAGCTCTCTATCATTGAGCCATAATTTTTAATGTAATTGTTATAGCCAGCGATTGTGCTTTCGTAAGCAATACGCGCCGCGGAACCCTCTGGGGCATTTTCTTCAATCAATGAAACATATTTTGAATTGTATTTGCGTGCCAGTGGATAAGCCGTGTTAAACACGTAATCAACCTCAGGTGAAATACGGTAGCGGTTAGTGCTACCTGGGTAGCCCGTTACCATTACAAAGTCACCCTCTTGTACGCCCTTGGCACTGACTTTTAAAAACGCATCGCTTTGGTAAGGAACATTGTCTTTAGAAAACTCAGCGGGTTTGCCATCCTTGCCCACATAAGCACGGTAGAATGAAAAGTCACCCGTGTGACGCGGCCACATCCAGTTATCAATGTCGCCGCCATATTTACCCACGCCCATGGCTGGGGCATACGCTAAACGCACATCTTTAATTTCAAGTGACTTAATTAAGTAATACTCTAAGCCACCATGAAAAGTATACACATTACAGCGGTAGCTATCATCTTGCTCACACTCGCTTACCAATGCTTTTCGGTTTGCTTCAATGGCATCAAAACGCGCTTTACCGGTTAGGGTATCGGTGCCTTGGTTTACTTTATCTGTGACTTCAACGACATCTTCAGTCACGTACACGCGTGAACCTGGTGCGGCAGGCACTTCTTCGGCATGATTTTTAGCAAGAAAGCCGTTTTCAAGAATGTTGTTCTCGGTTGTTGAGTTGTACTGAATTGAGCCATACGCACAGTGATGATTTGTTACCACTAACCCTTTAGGTGAAACAAACGAAGCGGTACACCCCCCAAGGCTGATAACTGCATTCATTGGAAACTCTGTCAATTTTGAGATTGACTGTACGTCGATGTTCAAGCCTTTCGCTTTCAAAATTGATTCAAGTTCTGGCAATTGGTGAGGTTGCCACATACCTTCGTCTGCAACAGCAACATTTGCCACAGCGAGACCCACTGCAGCTGCAATAAATTTAAAACGCATAGAATACCTTTATATTATTTTGTTAATCATTTTTAGCGGTCGTATCATTCACCTTGTTTTGTACAATAGCAATAATTTGCGACTACGATTGTCAAAGTTTGTAAACATTTAAGCCTACTTAGCCTCGTAAACCACGGCATTATGCGCATGCAAACTTTCTTGATGTTCAATTTTAAACTGATAGTCAGCAAGCCCATTCATTGCCTCTAAACATGCCTTTAATCGCCTTGCTGCATCCTCACAAAATAATAAGTTTTCTGCATTAAGGGCTGCAAATGCTTGCTCATCTTCACGCTTAACCGCGGTTTGCACGGGAGTACCAATTGCGTGTTCACATGTTTGTATAAAATGCGAAAGATCAGGCAATTGTTCACTCTCAAAGGTGGCGTCTATGTAGGCATAAGAGCGCTGGCTATGCGGCGTTGCAATCGAGCTTTCTTCACTGGCAAGCCAGCCTAACAATGCGTGCTTATCGATGCTGTCCTCTTTAAAATGTGTGTCGACCGCTTCACTTAAAAGCTGTCGCGACAACGCCGCTGAGCACGGGCATGTACTACTGTAAGCAATCGTGACGTTTAATTTAACCGTTAGGTGCGCTTGCTGAGTAATGGTTAACACCACGGGGTAAGCATTATACCCCGCGTTATCACTGAGCAATGCCGGTTTTAACAACGGTAAATCAAAATGTAGCACCAGCTTTGCTCCTTGGCTTAAGCCCTGTTGAGAAGCAAGCATGTGGTTCATACACTCAGCCAATCGATGCTGAGTTAATGTTTGCTGTGCCAACATCTGATTAAGCATTAAATACAAACGCGACATATGAATGCCTTTAGCATTGCTGTCTAGGCTAACAAACACATCAGCAAACGCATTAAGCGCCACATTTAACCCCGCCAACTCAAGCTTGATAGGTAAGGCTATTTTTTCCATACCGACCCACTTTAACGGAAATTGAAAATGGCTATTATTGTGTGAGGTTATATCGGGTAAATACATAGTGGATTCTTATAAATGACTAAAATTAAAAGCCTGATGGCCTTTTCCTAATGACTGACTTAAAAATAAAATGCCAATACAGTTTATCTGAATAATTAATGATACAATATAACATACCATTTAATCACTGAGAATGGGGCTAAAAAATACGGTTGCTTTTAAAATTGACAAAAAGGCGATATGATTTTGGTCTGTTTATATAATAAAGACAGTCGGGGTTTAGGGTAGATTCACCACTTATCGCAGCCAATAATCACCTTATCGCAACGGATGGGGTCATTCGTCGTCATCCACAGTATCCTCAGTCTATTGGTTACACAGTCATTGTGCTCCTAGTGAGCATAACTGCGCCGCGACTAACTATTAACGAAGCTTTCGCATTACCGGCGCAATTTAATTTTAGAAATAAAAAAGAGATAAACAATGAAACACTTACTCGCAACAGCGATCAGTTCAGCGTTATTGTTAACGGCCTGTTCTGAACCACAAACAACAGCAAACAATACCACTACAGAGCAAACAGCACCGGCAAGCGCTGTTGAACAAACAAACCCACTGTTTGTGAAAAGCGAACTACAATACGAAACGCCTGATTTCAACGCCATTAAAGATGAGCACTTCATGCCTGCTTTCAATAAGGGCATGACAGAGCAAATGGCAGAAGTTCAAGCGATCATCAACAACACAGCAAAGCCTGACTTTGCTAACACCGTTGTTGCACTTGAAAAAAGCGGTGAATTATTAACGCGCACACGCAGCATTTTTTATAACCTAGCAGGCAGTGATTCAAACCCTGCTCGTCGTGAAATACAAAAAGAACTCGCTCCAAAGCTTGCTGCACATAACGACAATATTTTCTTAAATAAAGCACTGTTCGACAAAGTTGCTAGCGTACATGAACAAATGGATTCTTTAGCGCTAACAGCCGAAGAAAAGCGCTTACTTGATGTTTACTACAAGCGCTTTGTACGTGCAGGTGCAAAACTAAACGCAGAAGAAAAACAACAAATCCGTGATATCAATACAAAGCATTCAAGCTTAACCACGCAATTCTCGCAAAACCTACTAGCACTGACTAAAACCAACGTTGTGTTAGTTGATGACAAAGCACAGCTTGAAGGCTTACCTGCGGGTCAAGTTGAACAGCTTGCTAATGCTGCCACAGAAGCGGGTCACCCGGGTAAGTACCTAATCAAAATCACTAACACCACACGTCAACCAATTTTAGCCACACTGAAAAATCGTGACCTGCGTGAAAAAGTATGGCGTGCATCTGCAGAGCGTGCTCTTTCAGGCGAAAACAGCAACCGTGAAATTGTTGCTGAACTTGCTAAGTTACGTGCTCAAAAAGCCAAATTACTAGGTTATGACAGCTGGGCTGCGTTTGGTTTAGAGTCGCAAATGGCGAAAAAACCAGAAGCCGTATTTGATATGTTTGCCAGCATGATCCCGGCATTGATGCAAAACGTCAACGCAGAAGCGGCAGCAATCCAAGCGAAAATTGATGAGTCAGGTGAGCAATTTAAGCTGCAACCGTGGGACTGGTTATTCTACGCAGAGCAAGTGCGTAAAGATAAATACAACCTAGATGAAAACGCTGTTAAAGAATATTTTGAATTTAACCGCGTATTAGAAGACGGCGTGTTTTACACAATGAACCGTTTATACGGTATTACTTTCAAACCACGCAACGATCTGCCCGTTTATCACCCAGATGTGAAAGCGTACGAATTATTTGATGCAGACGGTAAGAGCTTAGCTATTTTCTTTGCTGATTACTTTGCCCGTGAAGGTAAACGTGGTGGTGCATGGATGAGCTCGTTCGTGAAACAGTCTGGCTTAAAAGAGCAAAAACCCGTGGTTGTGAATGTTATGAACATTCAAAAAGGTGCCAATGGCGAACCAACACTTATCAGCTATGATGAAGCCACGACAATCTTCCACGAATTAGGTCATGGCCTACACGGCATGTTCTCAAACGTGAAGTACCCAACATTGTCTGGTACGTCGGTATCGCGTGACTTCGTAGAGTTCCCTTCTACCTTTGAAGAAGACTGGGCAATGTACCCTGAAGTTATCGCTAATTATGCAAAACACCACAAAACAGGTGAGCCAATTCCTGATGAATTACTGAAAAAAGTAATTCAATCTCGCAGCTTTAACCAAGGCTACGATACGCTTGAGTATGTTGCAGCAGCGCTGTTAGATATGGAATGGCACTCACTGAGTGCAGATGCTCCCCTGCAAGATATCGAGAAGTTTGAACAAGAAGCACTGACTAAACACGGCGTGAACGTACCATTTGTTCCACCTCGTTATAAATCAGCCTTCTTCTCACACTCTATGGGTGGTGGCTACTCAGCTGGTTACTACGCATATATGTGGAGTGAAATCTTAGCGGCAGATGCCTTTGCTTATGTACAAGAGCAAGGTGGTTTAACACGCGAAATGGGTGATAAATACCGTAAAGAGATTTTAGAAGTTGGTAACTCACGTGACCTTATGGAATCGTTCAAAGCATTCCGTGGTCAAGAACCTGATACCTCAGCGCTATTAAAACGCCGTGGTTTAAAAGCGACTGTTCAGTAGAGCAGTTGCGACTCCCCACTTTGTGCTTATAAAGGCACAAAGTGGGGACATTCCGTTAGGCAATGGCTATGTGGGATTAACCCCGTAGTTTCACACCGACCTGTCACAACGTTTTATGCCGCGTTTTTAATAATTTAGAGCTTTTCTATTCCACCACAAAATCAAAGTAGGTGGCTGGGTATGCCTGAGGCTGATAAGTAAAGTGCCACCATTCCATTGAATACGGTGCAAAGCCTGCATCGGTCATCAACTGTTTAAGTTTATATCTATTTGCTTTTTGACTGGGGCTAATTCGTGAGTCGTCGGTGTTAGAAAGGGTATCAAACATATCAAACGGTGACCCCATATCAAGCTCTTTCCCCTTAGAGTCAACCAACGTTAAGTCGATAGTTGAACCTCGGCTGTGGCCTGATTTAGCAGCAATATAGTCGCCAAGCAGCTGGTCTTTCCCTAAATTTGGATAAAACTCAGCTTTTGTGCGGGTATCCTCTAGGTCGTTTACCCAACGCACAAAATGATTAACAGCGCGTTGTGGGCGGTAACAATCAAATATTTTTAGACCAAGTCCCTCAATTTGCGCCGCATTTTGCACTTTTTTAAGCGCATTGGCAGCGCTGGTGTGCAATAAACACTTAGGGGCGTTATAGCCCTCTATCGGTTTGCCGACAAAGTTATGATGGCCAAAATAACGAATATCGAGCATCGCATTTGGCAATAATGCACCGACATCTACAAACTCGCTGCGCTTATCTTCTTGTGGGGTTGCATTGACCGATGCCGCGCTCAGTAATGCTACACCGACAAAAGCCATTGATTTAGACACGCTATATAAGTGAGTGAATGCCATTAAATTTATCCGTTAATAACTTAATTAATTTCACTATTACACAATAAATAACTTATTCCAACTCTGTCGCCTCAAAAAGCGACGTATCCTGTTGATCATAAATCGTATCGACAACACAGCGATTGCGACCTGTTCTTTTTGCTAGATAAAGCGCTTGGTCGGCTAATTTCATAACGTCGTCTAGGCTTAATTGCTCAAGCGGCCAGCCCGCAATACCAATCGATACATTAATATTACCCACCGGTTCAATAATGCTTTTAGAAATGCGTATACGTAAACGTTCAGCCAATTGATACGCACGCTTAGGGTGCACATTAGGTAAAATAACAATGAATTCCTCACCGCCAGTGCGTGCCACAATATCGCTATCACGCGTCACATCGAGGAGTATTTTTGCTAAAGATTGCAAAACAACATCGCCAATATCGTGACCAAACTCATCATTTACGCGTTTAAAGTGATCAATATCAATCGCTAATACCGCAAATGAGCGCTGCTGTGCCATTAATTGGCTTAACTGCATATTTAAGCTTCTTCGATTGTGCAAACCCGTTAACGGATCAGTGTGTGCTTCGTGACGCAAAAGGCCTATTTTACTTTCTAACAGCCCAATCCCTTTGAGCATTGCTTTTCTCAGTTCATCGCTCTCATAATACCAAGAGCGAATGTGTTTAAGTGCAACTGATGTTGTGGGCTCATCCAAAGTATTTGCTGTTTCAGCCAGCTTTCTTAAAGGCTGAGCTATCAATTTTGCAAGCACCCAAATTAACACGAATGTTAATATTCCTATTGGCGTCGTTTTAATAAATACTTGCCACATTAAGCTATCAAGCGGTGCAAGGGTACTTTCAAGCGGACGTTGTGTTACCACACCCCAGGGTGCCATTGTCATGGGGGCATACCCCGCTAACATTGCAACACCTTGACTATTAATCACTTGTTGCTTACCAACTTTGCCTTTAAGCACAGCATTGATCACTTGGTTATCAAATACTTGCTCACCTATGCGCTCTTTATCGGGGTGATAAAGCAAACGGTTGTTTTCATCGACGACATACAAATACGAGCCGTCTTGGTGATAATGTACCTGCAATAGTTCGTTGAGAATACTGGCACGCTTTAAATATAACGTGCCGCCTACATAGCCAATAAATTCATTGTTTGAGTTAAATAACGGCTGTGACATAAAAATCAGTAAGTTACCGGCCATTGAGATATAGGGCTCACTGATCATAGGGACGCGATACGACAGCGCGGCTTTGGTACCAAAACTATCCACTTTACGATTTTGTAAGTTAAGTGAAAGGGGCGACACCCCTAATATGTCACCAAACTTATTGACAATAATTGTTGAATTAAAACTGTTTGTTTGCAGCCTTAATCGTTCTGCTTCAGCATTAATGAGCGTTTGATTTGTAAAATCTGCTTCAAGTATTTTGGCAACGTATGCTAATTGCTGCTGCGCCGCCAATAAAAAGTTATCGGTAGCAGACACAAGCTTCGCCGCATACGCTTCATGATTATTTAATGTGTTATCTATCAGCTGCTGTTTTTGAACTTGATAGCTTGAGTAGTAACTATTTAGCAAGGTAATGAGCGTTGCAGAAAACGCCAGCAGTAAAATTAAGCGATGCAGGTTCAAGCCCGCTCTAAGACAATTAAGCACGATACATCTCATTTTATAAAGCCCAATCTCCGTATCGAGCACATCTAATACCTTTATACTAGCAATTATAAATTTGTACCTCTATAGAACTTTTCTCAAATATTGATTTAGCGCAACAATAAGTGCATTTACTCTAATAAATCACTTTATTGATTAACCACTGCCATAGATTCATAGATTCATAGGTTCATAGATTCATAGATTCATACACTTTCATTTAAATTCATGCGTGTGGTGCCCTCGTTTATAAAAAATTAGATACGGCTTGCTTTAAAGGAATAAATTATCTAGATTAAAATCATTAATAAAAGATAAAAAATTCAAAATGAAACAACACTGTTCATCCATTCTAAACACATTACCGCCGCATCGCTTAATGGCGTTAGACGTTATGCGCGGCTTAACCATCACCGCAATGATTCTAGTAAATAATCCAGGCAGTTGGAGCGCAATGTATTGGCCGCTAAAACACGCTGAGTGGCACGGCTGGACACCAACCGATTTAATCTTTCCCTTTTTTATTTTTATTGTTGGTATGTCGATTACTCTTTCTGTCGATAGCATGCGAGCTAAAGGGTTTAACCATGCTTATATACTAAAAATGGGGGCAATTAGAGCCGTTAAACTACTCGCTCTTGGTTGGTTTTTAGCACTGTTTTTTTATAATTTTCGTGATCCAACCTTTAGCTGGATTGATGACACACTTTTGCAACTGAGAGTACTTGGCGTGCTGCAGCGTATTGGCTTAGTGTATATCGTAGCACTGTGTTGTTACCTCTATTTAACGCCTCAAAAAATTGCATTAACCTGTATTAGCTTACTTGCAGTCTATGCTGTAGCGATGCTCTACCTTCCCTACCCACTGCCCAACGGAGATGTCGTTAATGGTTTATGGTTACACGGTAATAATTTAAGCGCGTGGATTGATAATGCAGTACTGGGCAGTCACCATGTTTATTATGCTAAAGCACAGCCCTTACCTTTTGACCCTGAGGGAATTTTCTCTACTTTGCCTGCCATTGCCAGCGCGCTGAGTGGCATACTGGCGGCGGTGTACTTAACCAAACAAACAGACCTAAAAAAACAAGCGCGCGTCTTTATCCTCACAGGTGTGTTAGCGGTTATTGCAGGCTACTTAATCTCGCCACTTACACCTATCAATAAAGCACTTTGGACACCAAGTTATGTGTTACTCAGCTCTGGACTTGCAATAATTACCTATGCGTTTTGCAGTGCAATTTTAGACATTTACAAAGTACGTGCATGGGGTGCTCCCTTCATTGTGTTTGGTGCTAACGCCATTTTATTCTTTATGTTTGCAGCCATACTGGCGCGGTTATTAATTATGATCCCCGTGGGGGATACAAGCTTAAAGGGCCTTATTTACCGCTCAATAAACACGTTGATCACAGATAACCACTTAGCTTCTTTTGTGTTTTCGTTGCTGTTTTTAGCTGTCTCATACGGTGTGATGTATGGCTGCTATAAAAAAGGCATTTTTTGGAAAGTGTAAATAATGAATTAAGCCAGTTGTGGCAACACAACTGGCTCGTTCTGGCTCGTTAATAGAACTGACTGTTAATAAGACAGGCTCCTAATTAACAGTGCTGCTTTGCTTATCAAGTAAATACAAAATAGATTGATAACTAATACCACTGTGCTCTGTTAAGCCTATTTCACAACTGCGGCTATTAGACACCCCTCGATTGCAGTTTTTTGGTACCTGTTGTTTGAGTGTTTTGAGCGCATTGGCGTTAAGCTTCGGCAGATTAAACCCTTTATCGCCAGCAAAGCCGCAGCATTCTATATCAGCCGGAATAATAACGTCTGAGCTGCATGCCTTGGCAAGTGTGACTAAACTTTGCTCTTTTCCTAACCGCTTTGAGCTACAAGTTACATGCAACATAATAGGCTCGCTTGTTTGAGTTACCTGCAAATGCGCTAAAAGCTGCTCGGTTGCAAAGTCTGCACTTTCGAAAATAGTCAGTTGCGTATTTTTTGCTGCATTCAATGTGGTTAAAGCGCAGGGACTGGCGTCAAAAACGATGGGGTATTCTCCATTATTTGAACAGTCAATTAGCTCTGTTAGTAATTGCTCACTTTTGCTTTTAAACTCTTTATTAAGGCCTTTACTCGCAAAGGGCATACCACAGCATAATGAATCTGGCTGCTTAGGGATGATAACTTCAAACCCTGCCTTTGCAGCTAACGAATGCATTACTTCGACAAGAGAACGCGTATCATCACTGCCTTTATCGGCAGCAAAAACCCGTCCTGCGCAGCTTGGCACATACACCATTTTTTTATGTTGCGGCTTTTGCTTTACGTGACAATTAATTGGTTGCTCAGCACGAGGCCACGCCGAAAAATACAAAGGCGTACCCAGTAGTCTATGAGCAGGTTTAGTTAAGCTCACAAGGTTGTTTGTGCCGATAGCTTTTTCAAGCACCTGCATCACATTTAAACCCAATCGTGCCCCACCTGCTATGACCGCAAAATGCTTACTCGCAAAGGCTGCAAGCGAGCGTGTGAGTTTGTTTGTAGCCGCTTTTTCGGCTCTTAATGATTTAATAAATTCGCCCGTGTTAATACCCACAGGGCATTTTAAGCCACACAGCCCTGTTGCTGCACACGAATCAATCCCCAGATATTTAAAGTCATTTTCAATAACGGTGAGCTTTTGATTTAACTGTTGCTTGGTTTTTAAATCGTCTGTTGCCTGCAACGCGGAGTGTAATTCAGTGCGATGACGCCACAAAGTTATACGCTGTCTTGGGGTTAGAGTGAGTCCTTTTGAAGGGCACACAACTTCACAAAAACCACATTCAATGCAGGTATCAATAATATCGTCACTTTTGGGCATGGTTTTTAAATGTTGCGTATGCGCATTTTTATCAGCATTGATGATCACCCCGGGGTTGAGTATATTTTTCGGATCAAACAATTGCTTAAGCTTCACCATCACGGCAAAACCATCATCGCCCCACTCTGTCGCCACAAAAGGCGCCATGTTACGGCCCGTGCCATGCTCTGCTTTTAGTGATCCTTTAAGCTCAACGGCGACTAAGTTGGCAACATCTGCCATAAATTGCTCATAGCGCGTTACTTGCTGCTTAGTATCGAATGCTTGTGTAAACACAAAATGTAGATTTCCTGCCAGCGCATGACCAAAAATGATCGCTTCATCGTAGCCATATTTTATAAAGAGCTGATGAAGCGCATTAACACCCAAAGCCAGCTTATCAAGGGCAAAAGCAACATCTTCTATAATTACTGTGGTGCCTGTTTCGCGCACAGCTCCCACCGCTGGAAATGTTCCTTTGCGAATATTCCACAGTGCGGCATTGCGTACGCTATCAGCCGAAAAGGCGATGGTAGCAAGCGCAGATTCGCTAAACTCATTAATTAACAGCTGCGTGGCGTGCGTAAGCTCATTGAGCGTGTGTGCATCTTCTGCTCTTAGCTCAATTAAAAGCGCCGCGGCGTGCTCTGGGTAATCAGCAACATTCTTGGGCATAATGGCGTGCTCTGCCACTGACATCAAGGCACGTTTATCAAGTAGCTCAACGGCGGCGACATCAAGCTCGCTAAGTCTTTGCACTAACTCACACACTTTGTTTATGTCATCAAAAATAAAGAAGCCGGTGTGCTTATGGCTGTGTTCAATAACCGTGTGGTAAGTGATATCGGCAATAAATGCTAACGTCCCCTCAGAACCAATGATCACATGCTTAATAATGTCTATTGGATCAGAAAAATCCA
Organism: Pseudoalteromonas sp. PAB 2.2; assembly: GCF_001938575.1. Taxonomy (NCBI): domain Bacteria; kingdom Pseudomonadati; phylum Pseudomonadota; class Gammaproteobacteria; order Alteromonadales; family Pseudoalteromonadaceae; genus Pseudoalteromonas; species Pseudoalteromonas sp. PAB 2.2. Next base: position 696,861 of record NZ_LYPI01000007.1, on the reverse strand, counting down.
ACAACGCATTTAAACCGTAACCGGTGGTGTTTTTTAGTCGGTACTTATGCGTAATTAGCTCACTGAGTGCAGCGTTTTGCTTAACACTGGCTACTAAATTCATTAACTCATTAACCCAATCGCTATGGGTGCTTAAGAAACGTTGGCAGCTGTGTTCGTCAGCCGTATTAAGTTCTGTGCCATCGGCAAAAATAAGCGTCATATCTTTTAGTGTATGGTAGCTATTTTGTGCGACACCACAGCACATACCAGAGGAGTTATTAGCGGCCATACCGGCAATTTTACAGCTGTTAATCGACGCAGGATCAGGACCAATCTTTTTACCATAAGGGGCCAACACCTGATTGACTCTAGCTCCAATAATGGCGGGCTGAAGACGAATTGCATCGGCGTTATCTAAAATTTCAAAGTTGCTCCAACTATCACACAGCAAAACCAAGACAGAGTCGGTAATTGCTTGGCCAGATAAGCTGGTGCCCGCAGCCCGAAAGGTAATAGGCACGTTATGTTGATTTGCCGCGCTAATAACCTGCTTTGCTTGTTTTTGGTTACTGACAAGAACCACTAACTCAGGAATTAAACGATAAAAGCTCGCGTCTGTTCCATACGCATAGCGGCGCGAGTAATCTTCTATTAATGCGGACTCTGGTAAAAAAGGTGTAATGTATTGTTTAAACGCATGCAATCGGGTTAATGCCATCTCGCCCCCAAGCTAGCCTTAATCTGGTGTGATAAATATGGAATATATTATTACTTTAATTTTAATCAAAAAGCGACTTATTAAATTGATAAATTATCAACTTCGTTCTGAGCAGGTCGGGTTTTCGTTATATTTTTTGGGGTTATAAGTAATATTCAGTGTTTTAACTACGCTTTTTGCAGTCCAAACCAAAAACCGTTAGGGTAGCAAAAAAATACTGTATTTCTATTTAAAAACACATTAACATCGAGAATAATTTATTCTTAAAATTAATTAAGCGTTTTGCTTTGGAGCTTGCTGTGTTAAATAAGTTTGCACTATCGTCACTGGTTATCGGATTAGGGTGTTTCATGCCATTACAATCATCATTTGCTGAGTCTGCGTTAACTTTAAAACAGCAGTTAGGGCAAAAACTAATGCTCGACTTACGCTATTACTGCGAACAAAAAATCGGCGAGCAAGACATCGGCGATAAAAAATGCCGCACGCCAGTTACACACTTACCCGCTGATTTAGCCAATATCATCACTAAACATAATATTGGTGGCGTAATTTTATTTGCCGAAAATATTGATACCGTGCCGCAAGTAATTAAACTTAATAACGACTTACAAAAAGCCGCGGCTAAGTCAGCGTTAGGCTTACCTTTGTTTATCTCGATTGACCAAGAAGGTGGCCGGGTTGCTCGTATACCACGCGATGTAGGCACGTCATTCACGGGCAATATGTCGATTGGCGCAACGTATAAAGAGCATGGAACTCACTTTGCCAAAGAGTCCGCTCGGATTATTGCCGATGAACTGCTCGCTCTGGGCGTTAACGTAAATTATGCGCCGACGGTTGATGTAAACATGAACCCTGATAATCCTGTGATCAACGTACGCTCTTACGGTGAAGACCCCCAATTGGTAGCTAAACTGGGTGGCGCTCAAGTGGCAGGCTTTGAAAATAATGGGGTTATTTCATCGTTAAAGCATTTTCCGGGGCACGGCGATACCAATGTCGATAGCCACACAGGCCTGCCTAAAGTGATGCACGACAAAGAGACTATTTGGCAACAAGATTTACCGCCGTTTAAAGAGATCATTAAAAACCAGCAACCGGGTATGATAATGACCGCGCACATACAGTACCCAGCGCTTGATAACAGCACCTTTGTGAGCAAAGAAGGTAAAACCATGATCAAGCCAGCAACCATGTCGCGCAAAATCATCACCGATTTGCTACGCGATGAGCTTGGTTATCAAGGGGTTGTTATCACTGATGCCCTCGATATGGCAGGCATCAGCCATTTTTTCGAACCTATCGAAGCTGTAATCAACACATTTGCCGCAGGCGTTGATATCGCGCTGATGCCAATTGAAATCAGAAGTCCTAAAGACTTAGCCGTACTCGAAACACTGCTAGAGCGATTAGAAAACGAAGTAAAACGTGGCACCTTAAATGCCGATGAAGTGAGTGCATCAGCAACACGCATTTTAAAACTTAAAGAAAAATTCAACCTAACAACGCAGCTTGACGATGAAGCCGCAATTAAAAAAGCGCAGTTATTGCTTGGTGATCAACACCACCGAAAAGTAGAGGCAGAACTGGCATTAGCGGCCATTACCGAAGTTAAAAACGAAAAGCACACTTTACCGCTTAAACTTAAAGAAAACACCAAAGTGCATATAATTATGCCTGACACACGAAAATGTTTCGCTCTGCAACAAGCTCTGCTGGATAACACACACACGTTGTTAAGCTTTAGCTGCACCAGCTTGCAAGGCTTTGAACCACTTTCAACGTTAAAAGAGTTAAACGAAGCCGATGTGATTATTGCGGCGAATGCTTCACCAAAGCAAAGTGCTGTCGAAGTAGGTGGTATGGATGACTTGGCCGATAACCCAGAGTTTGCGATTGCGGACCAATCAGCCGCGCTAGAATCGTTACTTAAACAAGCTAAATTAGCAAACAAAAAGACCGTATTTGTCAGCTTACGCGCACCGTACGATATTGCCCAATTTGGCAAATTTGGTGATGCAGTCCTTGCCACCTATGCTTACAATATTGACGTGGACACTGACGAGAAAATCGCAGGCCCTGCATTCACAGCATTGGCAAAAGTTTTGCTGGGTAAAGCCCCTGCGAAAGGACAGCTTCCCGTTACAATTAACGGTATAAATTAATGTCTAATACCCTTAGATTGAACTGAATGTTATGGTTGGTTCAAGCTAAATACTGAAGGAGAGGCACGTGCAAAAAGATGCATCATTAACGACCCCAGCAGCGATTAGGAAATTGGTGCGGGCAGGTGACTACAGCGGTCATACTTCTGGCTTTGCTCCTGGTTTCGTGCAGGCAAATCTAGTTATTTTACCGAAACAATATGCGTTCGACTTTTTGCAATTTAGCCAAGCCAACCCTAAGTCATGCCCTATTATTGCAACCAGCCACTCGCCAGGTGTAACCGATATGCCAACCGTTGGTGAAGACATTGATATACGCAGCGACTTGCCTCGCTATCGCATATTCAAAAATGGTCAAATGGTTGAAGAAGTCACTGACATAAGCGATGTATGGCGTGATGATCTAGTGACCTTTCTAATTGGCTGCTCATTCTCATTTGAAGAAGCATTGATTGCCGCAGGGCTTGAAATTCGTAATATCACCGAGCATAAAAATGTGCCGATGTATGTGACTAATATGCCCTGTCAAAGTGCAGGAATGTTTCATGCAAATATGGTCGTAAGTATGCGACCAATGAAGCCTGCTGATGCGATTCGCGCTATTCAAGTGTGTAGCCGTTTTCCAAGTGTTCATGGCGCACCAGTTCATTTTGGTGACCCAGCAGCGATTGGTATAAAAAATATAAATAAGCCTGAATTTGGTGATGCTGTCATCATTAAAAATGGCGAAGTTCCGGTGTTTTGGGCCTGTGGTGTCACCCCACAAATTGCCATTGCGAATGCAGCACCCGATTTTTGCATTACACATAGTCCTGGTCATATGCTGATCACCGATATTCCAAACAGTAGAATGGCGGCGTTATAAAATGACCATGAAACTTAATTGCGATTTAGGCGAAAGCTTTGGCATGTGGAAAATGGGCCTTGATGAGCAAGTAATGCCACATATTGATATGGCCAATATTGCCTGTGGTTTTCATGCGGGTGATGCCGATGTAATGGCAAACACATTAGCCCTTGCCAAGCAGCATAATGTCACTGTTGGCGCTCATCCAAGCTACCCCGATAAACAAGGTTTTGGTCGCCGCTCAATGGCTTTAAGCGCTCAAGAATTGATAAATTGCCTGCATTACCAAATAGCGGCGATTGATGGCATGGCAGCAGTGCATGGTTTAACACTTAATTATGTGAAACCTCATGGCGCGCTTTACAATGACATGATGCGTGATGAGCGTATTTTAGAGAGTGTAATGCGTGCCGTTGCAAGTTACCCAAAGTCATTAAAATTAATGATTTTAGCCACCAATCAAGCAGATAAACACAAAGAACACGCAAGCGCACTCAATTTAGAACTTATTTTAGAGGCATTTGCCGACCGCCAATACACCGACGAAGGTACACTTGTGTCACGTAACCTTGCTGGCAGTGTACACGACAAGCCCGCGTTAATCGCACAAGTTAAACAGTTGATTAAACACGGTACTGTGACCACTCGAAGCGGTCAACAGTTAACGCTGAATGCAGATAGCCTCTGCGTGCATGGTGATAACGAAGCAGGCATTGCCCTAATTCAAGAGATTAAAACATTATGTCAGCAAGCCTAAGCGACGAAGCCCTCAGCCGACAAATTGAAACCATGATGGTTGAACAAAATCCACGTGGTATGCAGCATTTATACGCAATGCAAAGCACCGGCACGTACTTACGCGCAGCTCAGGCATTACATAAAGCAAATGGACCGGTATTAATTGGCACTGGATTTGCGGTTAATAACACCTTTGAAACCGATGGCCCGGTTGGTGCAATTGCACTTTATAGCGTGTTAGACACGCTAGGAAAACAGCCCATTTTAGTCACTGGCAACCCCCTTTACAGCGCATTAAAAAACGATTTTAACTGTTTTGAATTGCCGATTAACAGTATAGAAAATGCCCGCACCTTTAGCATTAAAGCGCTTGAGCAATTAAAGCCAGATTGCCTACTGTCAATCGAACGTCCGGGGCTTAATGAGCATCAACGTTATTACAATATGCGTGGTATCGATATTTCGGAGCACTGTGGCTGTTTTGATTTTTTTATAACAGAAGCAACCTGCCCAACCATAGCAATAGGCGATGGTGGCAACGAAATTGGCATGGGTAATCTTGCAAAGCATATGCATGGGCTCAACATAACACCCAGTGTAACGCCTTGCGATGAATTACTACTTGCCGATGTATCTAACTGGGCAGCCTATGGCCTTATCGCATTTTTAAGCCGCTGGCATAACACCGATTTTTTGGCTGATATAGAGCCTTTGAACATTTTGCAATACCTGAGTGAGCGCGGCAGTGTGGATGGTGTTACCCATAAAAACGAGCTCACTGAAGACGGCCTTCATGCAATGCATGGCCAACAATTAATAACTCGGCTTCGCCAACTTACTAGACAGAATGAGGTTTAACAATGGGTACGGTATACCTAAACGGTGAATACCTAAGTGCTGATGAAGCAAAGATTTCACCAATGGATCGCGGCTTTTTATTTGGTGATGGCATCTATGAAGTGATCCCATCTTACAACGGTAAAATGCTCGGCTTTGGTGCGCATATCGAACGCATGAATAACGGCTTAAATGAGCTCGAAATAAAGCTAGATTACAGTGCTGATACGTGGCGTAAAATTTGTAACGACTTATGCGAAAAAAACCATGGTGATAACCTAGGCATTTACTTGCATGTTAGTCGTGGTGCCGACACAAAACGCGCCCACGGCTACCCAAGCAATATCACGCCAACCGTATTCGCCTTTGCCTTTGAAATTCCTGCAGAGCCCAAAAGCGATGTCGACAGTGCAACAACGTACACGGTATCACTTGAGCAAGACCGTCGTTGGCAACGCTGCCATATAAAATCAACAGCGCTACTTGGCAATGTTATGCATTACCAACATGGCGCAGCGGCAGGCAACAAAGAAACGATTTTATTTAACCGCTTAGAAGAAATTACCGAAGCAAGCTCAAGTAATGTGTTTATTGTTAAAGAGGGTGTGATCAGCACTCCACCACTTGATAACCAAATTTTACCGGGGATCACTCGCTGGTTAATCCTCAATATTTTACACAGCCACAGTGATTTTAAGGTGCAAGAGCGCATTATAAGCAAAGATGAGCTACTCGATGCCGACGAAGTGTGGATCACCAGCGCCACCAAAGAAGTGGGCCCAGTGGTAAAAGTGAACGGTAAATTGGTGGGTGACGGTAAACCGGGTGCAGTATGGCAACAAGTACAAAGCTTGTTTACCAAGCATAAATTTGATTACTAGTTAAAATTAGAAATCTAAAAAATGCCTACTTAAAGTAGGCGTTTTTGTTTTATCTGCTATTTGCTGCTTTTTGGCTCAAACGGCCAAGCCTGTAATAGACCGTCACTGGTTTCTGAATACAACTGCGTACCATCGTAAGCCACACTCAGCACCGAGGTACGTTGGCGCTGCTGTTTTGCTTCATATTCAGCGATTAGCTCGCCATCAGCAACACGGTATAATCGCATCTTCATTTTTGGCGATCCCGTTAATAGCCATTTGTCTTGATTGATAAATTGCGATGCGGTGAACTCAATAAAGTTAGAGTATGAGGCTACCTCAGCAAGCTCTTTTTTATTGGCTAAATCAAAGAAAATTCGGTCATCGACCGAGTCGATTGCAAAGCCTAACGTGCCTGCTTTATTTAAGGTGACGCGATTCACTCTGGTAGCTAAACGCTGTTCAAAGCGTGTACTGCCATCACTCGTTGACCAAAGCTTAACGTATTTGTCGCTCGAGCCGGTAAACGCCCATAGCCCATCAGCCGACAACGCCACGCTATTAATATCAAGACGATGAATGTCAAAGCGCTTAGTATCGCCCGTACGGGTATTTATTACCTCAGCCTTGCCGCTACGATAAGCAATCACTAATGTATCGCCTGACGCTGAAATAGCGATATCTCTGGCTATCTCCTGCCCTGTTAGCCAAGAGCTAATACTTCGACCCGTGCGGGTATCAAATAAGGTCACCGATAAACGATTAGAAATATAAAAACGCGATTTGTTAGCACTAAACCCCGCAAGCTCTACATGCTCAGCGCCCTGCCCTGTTATGCAATCGTATAGACGTGCTTTTAACTGGTTATCCCAAACACACACTTTAGACTCAGTTGCGAGTAGAGAGTGACTGGCATCTTCAGTCAATGCTGCGGCACTTAATAACTCATCACCATGAGCAAATTCATCCTTTGCAGGCGCGGTATACACCTCACCCCCACCACAACCCACAAGGCTTAAAGCAAATAAACAAGAAAGCGATTTAAGCAATTTCGACGTCATACTACTACTCTTATTTTTATAATTATTTTGTATAGCAGCAGTGTAATAAAAATAAGTAGAAGTGGGTAGGAGTTCTGACTTTAGCTGTCAGCTTTCGATGGTTAGTGGTTAGTGGTTAGTGGTTAGTGGTTAGTGGTTAGTGGTTAGTGGTTAGTGGTTAGTGGTTAGATAGTCGAGGTGCGAGGTAGGAGGTGCTTTAGCGCCGAACAAAAGCCGCCCCATCACAGCTTAAGATAACCCCACGATTTTCTTGTAGGCGTGAAATTTATTTCGCGCGAGGCCGTCACCAGTTGGGCGAGGTAGGAGGTGCTTTAGCGCCGAACAACAGCCGCCTCATCACTGCTTAAGGTAACCCCACGATTTTCTTGTAGGCGTGAAATTTATTTCGCGCGAGGCCGTCACCAGTTGGGCGAGGTAGGAGGTGCTTTAGCGCCGAACAAAAGCCGCCCCATCACAGCTTAAGGTAACCCTACGATTTTCTTGTAGGCGTGAAATTTATTTCGCGCGAGGCCGTCACCATTTGTGCAATGTGGCAGATGCGAGGTAGGAGGTGCTTTAGCGCCGAACAAAAGCCGCTGCTACATTTGCTAGGCCCTATTTTCTAGTGCCTAGCGCCTGCTCACTTTCCTCACCCATGTGTAAAACAAAACACATTAAGTTTATTACCATCTAGGTCTCTAAAGTAACCGGCATAGAAACCGGGCATTTCGCGAGGACCCGGAGCACCTTCATCTGTTCCACCGAGTTCAATGGCTTTTTTATAAAATTCATCAACTTGAGCTGGTGTTTCAACGGCAATCGCAATCATCGTACCGTTACCAACAGTAGCTTTTTCATCATTATAAGGTTTTGTAACTGCAAAGCCTGGTTTATCTTGGCCTGTGCTCCATGCCACAAAGCGGTCAGTTTCTAAAAAGCGCTCAGCGTTTAAGGTAGAAAAAAGTTCATCATAAAACTTCACCGCTTTAGCTAAGTTATTCGTGCCTAACATTATGTAACCAATCATTTTCTGCTCCTTAAGAAAAAATAGTGTGTTCAACATAGAAGGGAATTGGGCATCTGTCTATTGATTTTTCCATTCATCGCAATGAACTATATTTTTATGGTTTGCTACTTTATAACAGAATATACACCGACCAATAACAAGGAATCATTATGAAGTTCAAAGCGTCTTTGGCGTTACTTGCTGTAGCCAGCTTTTATAGCCACGCACAAACTAGCAACACATTCCAACTTGAAAATGTCTTCGATCTTGAATACGCGAACCAATTAGAAATGACAAAAAATGGCGAGACCATTTTTTTCGTACGAAATCGAATGGACATTAAAACCGATCGCAAAGTCAGTAATATTTGGTCGGTTAATCCTGATGGTAAAACAATGCTACCGCTTACATCCGGCGTACATATGGATTACTCACCTGTGTTGTCGCCAGACGAAACTCGCTTGGCATTTATTTCTACCCGTGATGGGAGTAGCCAAATTTATGTTAAGTGGCTAAAAACAGGGAATGTCGCAAAAATTAGTAACCTAACGCAAAGTCCGGGTGGTTTAACATGGACGCCAGATGGTAAAAATTTGGTGTTTAGCCAATTTGTTCCTGAAAAATCAGCCGGCCCTGTGTCTTTACCGGGCAAGCCTGAAGGCGCTAAGTGGGCGGAGCCTGCAAAATATATTGATGACGTCTATTACCGTGCCGATGGGGGCGGTTATACAAAGGCGGGTTATCGCCATTTTTTCATGATCAGTGCAACTGGCGGTAACGCGCGTCAGCTGAGCTTTGGTAACTTTGATCATGGCGGCTCAATTAGCTTTAACGAAACGGGCGATGCTTTTTATTTTTCAGCTAATCGTCATGAAGATCATGAGTTAAAACCTACTAACTCGGAAATTTACAAATTAAACGTAGCTGACTTATCAATTTCACAGGTGACCGACCGGGTAGGTCCTGACTCACGACCAGCAGTCTCTCCCAATGGCCGATACCTTGCCTACACAGGCTACGATGATAAAAAAACAAACTATGAAAACAGTGACATTTACCTTCTTGATTTTAAGTCTGGTGAGACCTCAGTTTTAACAACAGACCTTGACCGTAGCGTTGAAGAAATTAAGTGGGATGATGACAGTAGAGGCATTTACTTTAGCTATGACAGCGAAGGGAAAACGCATTTAGCGTACCAACCTCGAAACGGTAAACACAAGGTTATTACCGAGAAGATAGGCAGTGTGGCATTTGGTCGCCCGTATTCAGGCGGAGATTTTGATGTAAGCGAAGACGGTGATGTTGCAATTACACTGGCTGACACTCAGCGCCCTGCAGATATTGCATTAATTAAACGCGGTAAAGTGAATCGTTTAACTCAACTTAACGAAGATGCACTTGGCAACAAAGAGCTGGCTAAAGTGGAAGAAATTTGGGTTAAATCAAGCCATGATGGCTTAGCTGTTCAAGGGTGGATTGCCTACCCTCCTGGCTTTGATAAAAACAAAAAGTACCCATTGGTACTCGAAATCCATGGTGGGCCCGTTGCAAACTATGGACCTCACTTTAGCCCTGAAGTTCAGTTGTTTGCTGCGAAGGGCAATGTCGTTCTATACATGAACCCACGTGGCAGTGACTCATACGGTAAAGAGTTTGCGCAAACAATTCATCATAACTACCCAAGCAATGACTTTGATGACTTGATGACAGGTGTCGATGCGGTTATCGCTAAAGGCTTTATTGATGAAAGCAAACTGTTTGTTACTGGAGGCTCAGGTGGTGGCGTATTGACGGCATGGATTGTGGGTCATACTGACCGCTTTGCAGCTGCCGTTGTTGCGAAGCCGGTTATCAATTGGATCAGTTTTGTACTAACTGCCGACTACTATCCTTTCTTTGCTGATTATTGGTTTCCGGGCAAACCTTGGGACAATATTGAGCATTATATGAAACGCTCACCCATTAGTTATGTAGGTAATGTAAAAACTCCTACTATGCTATTAACGGGTGAGTCTGATTATCGCACGCCGATTTCTGAAACAGAGCAATTCTATCAAGCGTTAAAGCTACAAGGTGTTGATACGGCAATGGTACGCATTCCAAATGCGTCACATGGCATTACAGCTCGTCCATCAAACTTAATGAGCAAAGTAGCGTATATTCAATGGTGGTTTGATAAGAACAGTGGAAATGATTAACAACATAGAGCGAAGCAAGAACGTTTCATTTGCGCAAGGTGAACTGATTTCGTGACGCAGTTTCGTTTAACTTATCGCAAAAAGTATTAGACGCGATTTTATATCGCGTCACTTGCAAAGCATAAAATGTAAAATAGTTTCGCACATACCAGTAGCAGTGGCTTTATGCCGTGTCATGAATAAAACCATTACGCGGGGTAAACCCGCTGTTACTTTTTGACTTTACTCTTAACCATTATTGTAAACCCCCTTTACAGTACATATGTAAGTAACTCCTTACATACATTTCTCAAATATCGGACATAGTCTCCTCATCAGTTAGTAAAAAATCGGTTTATGGCCAATATCAATAACTTGAGTTGGTAAAAAATCGGTTTGTGCCGCTAAAAAGCTAGCATCAGTTAGTAAAATTTTGGTTTGTAGGTCGTTTAAGTTGGTAAAAAATCGGTTTATAAACGAAGTTCTCCTCGCAAATTACCGCCCCTAATCAGCTATAAAAGCCAATTTTGGCCTTTTACCCACACTTATAAGCAATAAATAGGCTGAATCAACCAAGAAATAGCGGAGGTAGTTAAATCCTGATCCAAAAAATGCAGGCTGGTAAAAGCATGATCTGTCTTTTCTAAAAGCTAGTAAATGGCTGATCCAAGACTTAGTTAAACTCTGATCTGAGGTGCGAGATGCTAGGTGCGAGATGCGAGTTACGAGGTGCGAGATGCGAGATGCGAGGTGCGAGGTGCGAGATAAGAGATACGAGATACGAGATGCGAGTTACGGGATGCGAGTCTGAAGACTGATAACTAAAAGTGAAAAAGGGCCCGAAGGCCCCTAACAACATTATTGAATAGCTATAAAGGAATATTACAACTTGGTTAGAACTGGTTCATGGTGTTTGCTTCACCGCCCGCTTTCAGTGCGTTTTCACCAGAGAAGTACTCTTTGTGCGTATCACCAATATTAGAACCTGCTAAGTCTTGGTGTTTCACTGACGCTTGCTCACGACGGATTTCTTGACGTTGAACATCGCGAACATACGCTAGCATTCCTAAGTCACCAAAATAACCTTCTGATAGGATATCTGTGCTTAGCGCCGCAGTGTGGTAAGTCGGCAGTGTAATTAAGTGATGGAAAATACCGGCTTCACGCGCACCATCTCGTTGGAAGTTTTGAACAAGCACATCAGCCGCTGCAGCAAGCTCAGTATCATCCATTTCTGGTGCCATTAATGCTTTGTTGTCATCAATGCTTGGGTATGCAGATAGGTCTTTACCTTGCTCTTGCCATTCAGCGTATACTTGCTCACGGAACTTAAGCGTCCAGTTGAACGAAGGTGAGTTATTGTATACAAGCTTCGCATTTGGCACGTGCTCTTTAACGCGGTTAACAAGCTCTGCAATTTGTTTAACGTTTGGTTTTTCTGTCTCAATCCACAGTAAGTCTGCGCCTGATTGCAAGCTTGTTACACAGTCGAGTACAACGCGGTCTTTCTCTGTTCCTTCACGGAATTGGTATAAACCATTGTCTAAACGTGTTGGTTTACATAGTTGGCCATTCAGCTTCATTGCGGTGTCGCCTTCGTTTAACTCATCAACACTGTTTACAGGCGTTGTTTCTAAGAATGAAGTATATTGGCTTGCCAAGTCGCCAGGCGCTTTAGATACAGGTACTTTTTGTGTCAAGCTTGCACCTAGTGAGTCAGTACGTGCAACAATAATACCGTTATCAATGCCTAGCTCTAGGAATGCATAACGAACCGCATTGATTTTTGCTAAGAAATCTTCATGTGGAACGGTTACTTTACCCGCTTGATGACCACATTGTTTTGCATCAGATACTTGGTTTTCAATTTGAATCGCACACGCACCTGCTTCAATCATTTTCTTCGCAAGTAGGTATGTTGCTTCTTCATTACCGAAACCAGCATCGATATCGGCAATAATTGGCACTACGTGGCTTTCAAAGTTATCAATTTTATCAAGGACTGCTTGTACGTCTCCGCCGTTTGCTTTCGCCGCATCGAGGTCTTTATAAAGGTGATCAAGCTCACGTGCATCTGCTTGCTTTAAGAACGTGTAAATTTCTTCAATTAGCGCTGGAACAGAAGTCTTTTCGTGCATGCTTTGGTCAGGTAATGGACCGAACTCTGAGCGCAGTGCAGCAACCATCCAACCACTTAAATACACGTAGCTGCGTTTCGTTGTTTTATTATGACGTTTAATCGCCATCATCATTTGTTGTGCAGTAAAACCGTGCCAACACCCTAAAGATTGCGTGTATTGGCTGTGGTCTGCATCGTATGCTGCCATATCGGCGCGCATGATATCTGCTGTGTACTGTGCGATGTCTAACCCTGTACGAAAACGGTTTTGTAAACGCATGCGGCTTGCATATTCAGGGTTAATTGATTGCCACGTTTTGCCCTGGCTTTGGCATAAAGTCGCTAAGTTATCTGTTTCGCGTTGATATGTAGTCATAATAAAAATCCTTCGAACGGGTTCATTTAATCTTTTTTGTTAGTGAGAGTGGCTAAGAAGTGTTCGCTCCGTAGCGCTTAAATCAACATTAGGCCGATTTTTTGGATTTAGTAAATTTATAGTTGTTATTGCCACTATATTTTTGGTGAATGACATTTAGCCTGCCATTTACCCTTTTTTACGATATGGTTGAGCCATGACTGATCGAATTACGACCGTTTAAAGGACATTATTATGACCACCACTCTCTCACTAAATGGGTTAAGTGTTGACCAGCAGCTAGCACAGTTCGTTGAACAACAATTGCTACCTGGTACAGACATTTCTCCAGCTGCGTTTTGGCAAGGCTTTGCCGATATTGTTAATGAGTTAACTCCTATCAATCGGGCGCTTTTAGAAAAACGCGAACAACTGCAAGCCAAGATAGATAACTACCATAAACAGCAGCCGGTATGGGATGCAGCCAATTACCAACGTTTCCTTGAGGAGATTGGCTACCTGGTGCCAGAGCCCGCCAGTTTCAAAATTGAAACCGAACACGTAGAGCCCGAAATAGCCAATACAGCAGGCCCTCAGTTAGTTGTGCCTGTTAGTAATGCACGCTTTGCACTGAATGCAGCTAATGCACGCTGGGGCTCCTTGTACGATGCGTTGTACGGCACCGACGTGCTCAGTGAAGACGATGGCGCAGAAAAAGGCGCTGCATACAATCCTGTGCGAGGCTTTAAAGTAATGGCTTTTGCACGCCAATTCCTTGATAAAGCGCTGCCTTTAGCCAATGGCTCACACATTGAAAGTACCAGCTACGCCATTGTGAATAACGAGCTACTTATCACCTTGCGTGATAGCAGCCAAGTGCGTCTGGCACACCCAGAACAATTGGTTGGTTATCAAGGTGAAGCACAAAATCCGAGTGCTATTCTGTTGAAAAATAATGGCTTACATGTTGAGCTACAAATCGATCATCATCACCCAATTGGGCAAGCAGACAAAGCGGGCCTCAAAGATGTTGTACTTGAAGCTGCACTAACCACCATTATGGACTGCGAAGATTCTGTGGCTGCGGTCGATGCTGAAGACAAAGTGAATGTCTACAAAAACTGGCTTGGTTTGATGCAAGGCAACCTTATTGAAGCATTCAACAAAGATGGGAAGACTATTGAACGTCGCTTAGCTGAAGACCGCCAATATCAGGGTATTAATGGCGAAACGGTGACCCTAAAAGGGCGAAGCATGATGTTTGTGCGTAACGTAGGCCACTTAATGACAAACCCAGCAATTCAAGATAGCGAGGGGAATGATGTGTTTGAAGGCATAATGGATGCCATCATCACCAGTACCGCAGCCCTGCATGACTTAAAAGGCACGCACGGCCTTAAAAATTCGTCAGCTCACAGCATCAATATTGTTAAACCCAAAATGCACGGCCCAGAAGAAGTGGCCTTCACCAATACCCTATTTACACGTGTTGAAAAGATGCTTGGTTTACCTGCAAACACCATAAAAATGGGGATTATGGACGAAGAGCGCCGCACTTCAGCAAATTTAAAAGCCTGTATTTACGAAGCAAAAAACCGGGTTGTGTTTATTAACACGGGTTTCTTAGACCGTACAGGTGATGAAATTCATACCTCAATGCAAGCAGGTGTCGTACTGCCTAAAGGCGCTATAAAACTAGAACCTTGGATCAGCGCTTACGAAGACCGTAATGTCGATATTGGCCTTGCAACAGGCCTCAGTGGTAAAGCGCAAATTGGTAAAGGTATGTGGCCAATGCCTGATAAAATGGCGTTGATGATGGAACAAAAAATTGGCCATCCGAAAAGCGGGGCTAATACCGCGTGGGTGCCCTCTCCTACTGCGGCTACACTGCATGCAATGCATTATCATGATATTGATGTATTTGCCTGTCAAAAGACACTGATGGACCGTAAAGAAGCAAGCCTCACACGCTTACTTACCCCCCCACTGATGAAAGACCCAAGTACGTTATCAAAAGAAGATATCCAAGCCGAGCTTGATAACAATGCACAAGGCATTTTAGGGTACGTTGTGCGCTGGATTGATCAAGGTATTGGTTGCTCAAAAGTGCCAGATATCAACCATGTAGGCTTAATGGAAGACCGTGCAACGCTGCGTATTTCAAGCCAGCATATGGCGAACTGGCTGTATCATGGTGTATGCAATGAAGAGCAAATTCGTAAAACGATGGCACGTATGGCTAAAGTCGTCGATGGGCAAAACGAAGGGGATCCAGCTTACTCCAATATGGCTGACTCAGCCGAAAGCCTAGCACAAAGTGTTGCGTACCAAGCAGCATTAGCCCTTGTTTTAGAAGGCGTTAAACAGCCAAGTGGTTATACTGAACCATTACTGCATGCGTTTCGTATAAAGTATAAGTCTCAACATTAATCACTTTTCTCACTCCCTTTCGAGTTTGATGTGTCGTTCTTTGCAGCCTTCGGGCTGCTTTTTTTCGTCTAAAAATCAATAAACGCATGTATTTATACCATTTCTCTTAATTAAGTGGTCTATTTTGAGGCAATAATACATCGTTGATAACAAGGCAAAAATTTTGCAATGAGTTGTGCTCGGCAATTGCGCCTGTATTGCTTTATCTTTTATATCTATACAGTCGTTAGTGAGCGCTGTCTTACACGCTTGCGACTCATGTTATCCCTACAATAATTCAGTATTTTTTCAGCTTGATATTGTTATTTAACGGAATAAATACAGTGAATAATGGCCATTCATCGGCTAATAAAAATTGATCAAAAAAGGGGCATTTGTTATCAAATGCCCCTTTTTACGTGCTAATTTTTTAAAATTAGTTTTTGACAATCGCATTGTGATAAACGTTTTGAACGTCATCACAGTCATCTAACATCGTGATGAACTTTTCAAAATTAGCAATATCATCTGGATCAGTGATCTCAGTATGTACTTGTGGAACAAACGTGATTTCGTCTATTTCAAATGTAATACCTTCAAACGCTTCTTCAAGTGCTGTTTTTGCTTTGTAGTATTCTGTATGCGGTGCAAATACTGACACTTTGCCGTCTTCTACTTCGACATCCGTCACGTCAACATCAGCCATCATTAGGGCTTCGAGTACCACTTCGTCATCTTCGCCAGCAAAACCAAGAACCGCGAAGTGATCGAACATGTGCGCGACACAACCAGGCGTCCCAATTTTTGAGTCAGTTTTAGTGAACGGTAAACGCACATCTTTAATTGTGCGGTTAGGGTTGTCTGTTAAACAGTCAACAATCACCATACAGTTACCTGGGCCATACCCTTCGTAACGTGCTGGAGAGTAGTCTTCCCCTGCTCCACCGGCTGCTTTTTTGATGGCATTTTCGATTACATGTGCAGGAACCTGATCACGTTTTGCACGTTCAATAATGCGTTTTAATGCTTGGTTTACTTCTGGGTCGGGTTCACCATTCTTTGCAACAACGTAGATCTCTTTACCGTACTTAGAATTTACTTTTGTTTTTGCATTGGCCGTTTTAGCCATGGCGTTTTTGCGGACTTCAAATGCTCTGCCCATCTTATGCCTCTATGAATACATTTGATAATTGCCGATATTTTAGCAATTCATTGTCGCTTGGGCTAGTACCAGGTCTGTTTATCGTTCTCGCTTAAATAGACAACGACTGTGGCGACAACCTTGAAAGTAAAAAATTAAGTAAAACGATGCAGAAATAATTAAAGGAAGCGCTATTTAACATAACACTTTATTTTGTTGAAATGCGCCAACTAAATTAGGTAACTCTGAAAAATGATGCAGTATGTAATCTGCCTGATCAGCATAGTCAGGAATGTCATCTGGCGCATACAAACAAGCACGCATATTCGCATTATGTGCCGCTTGAATATCAAACAAATAATCGCCAACATACAACAGCTCTGATTTATCAAGCTCCCAAAGCGTTGCAATCGCATTGAGCGCACTTGGATCTGGCTTTGCTGGCGCATCTGAGCGAGTCAGCACTGTTTCGATTGGCAAAGGGTTATTTTTAAGTTTGATTGCTGCAGCACGGTCATAATTGCGCGTAACAATAGCCATTGGAATATTATTTTCTTTGAGTGCAGTAACCGCACTGGCAACACCTGGCAATAAATGCGAGTGCTGTGCATCTAAAAGCTCATGTTGATGCACGATGTTCATCGCTTCTTCGCGCATATAAGGCGAAGGTAAAGCGGCTATGAAGGCTAACAAATCTTTTTCAAGCGGGCAGCCAACTTGCGCTTTAATCAGTGAAAAATCGAGTTCTGACGAAACCAAGGTGCCGTCTAAATCGAAAATGACACCACGTATATTGTTATCATGGATATTCATATAAATCCCTGTATATGAGAATTGGGGGAAAATTTTAAGACCCATTAATAAGATAGTGTACGATAACCGTTAATTAAAGGATCAAAGGATTAAAAAATAGACTTTTTCAATCCTTTTTTATCGGATAGGGTTATTATTTAATTGACTCAAATTTAGCTTCAAGCCAGTTATCATCTTGGCTAAAGGTCAGTGTTTTCACCTTTCCTTTGCCTTCAATATTAACCATATTGACCTGCGCAGGCCATAAATCACGTAACGCGCCATTGCTCATACGAATCCCTTTGATGCCTTCAGGGATGGTAACTTCTTGGTAAACCCAAAAGAACTTACCATCAACTTGCGCTCCCACTTTTTTAAGCTCAAGTTGCTTGCCCTCTAAGGTTTGCAGTGCAATGTGTGACTCAACATAATCAGCAAAACGCTTTTGATCTTCTTTGTTACTTAAGATATCGGCATTGCCATTAAACAAATGTTCAACAGCATGCTCCGTATCGTGCAAATAAAAGCGATGCATTAGCTCTATGTTATTAGTGCGTTTGTTAAATAATACCGTAGTCACAGACGCTTTTAACTGGTGCGCCATCGTTGGCGCACTCAGTAATAAAGCGAAAATAATGGCTATAAAGCGCATTATTTTTGCTCCTCAGCATCTTTTTCGTCGTCTTTTTTCAGCTCAGTTTTAATATCTTGCATGATATCACGGCTCACTTTCGCTTTACTCTTCTCACGCTTATACACTTCGATACGCGATGGAATAATACGACGAGGGTAGTTATTGTTTTCCACATCAACATCGGCTGTTTCCCAGCGAGGGTCAACCGTAACAGACACTAAGTTTTTACCTTTTTCAGTAATAATTAGCTTTTGTACGTGCTTGTGGTTACGACGCCAGATTTCAGCAGGAATGTACTGTTCTTCTTTCGTGCCATCTTCATAGGTCAGCTCTAATAAGATAGGCATCACTAAGCCACCTAAGTTTGAAAACTCAAGCACATAGTAGTTTTTATCTTCCTTAATTGCACGTTCAAACGTTTTACGCTCCCACGGCTCTAACCCCTTAAGGAACTTGTTATACGCGTTACGTTCTTTGTTGGTCACTGTAAAGCGGTCGTTTTCGTCATAGAAATCTGTGACATCTGGGTTTTCTTCAACCCATAACTTTTTGCCTTCTTCTTTATTGCGTTTAACGAATAATGGCATTGGTTTATCAGCTTCAATGTCGCGAAGACGATTAAAGTCGATATCAGGATTCTTTGTGTCTAAACGCAGTTGATAAACCTTGTCTAACGAGATATCAACATGGTCTGTGGTGTAGAACCAACCACGCCAGAACCAATCTAGATCAACCCCTGACGCCTCTTCCATAGTACGGAAGAAATCTGCAGGAGTAGGGCGTTTGTACTTCCAACGCTGCGCGTACTCTTTAAATGCAAAGTCAAACAGCTCACGACCCAGAATCACTTCACGTAAAATATTAAGTGCAGCAGCAGGTTTAGTATACGCATTAGGTCCTAAACGTAATACGCTGTCAGACTGTGTCATAACGGGTACTTGGTTTTCAGACTTCATGTATTCAACAATATCACGCGGCTCAACACCCCAAGGGATTGTGTGGTCCCATTCGCGCCCCGCAACACCATCTAGGAAGCTGTTTAGACCTTCGTCCATCCACGTCCACTGACGCTCGTCTGAGTTAACAATCATCGGGAAGTAAATGTGACCGACTTCGTGGATAACAACACCAATTAAGAAACGTTTTTCAGCTTGAGAGTAAGTACGGGTGCCATCGTCTTGAAGCTCTGTACGCGGACCATTAAATGTAATCATGGGGTATTCCATCCCCCCAACAGGGCCATTGACTGATTGAGCCACAGGGTAAGGGTAGTCAAACGAAAAGCGTGAATACACTTCCATCGTGTGCACAACAGCTTCGGTAGAATATTTCTTCCACAGGTCACCGCCTTCTTTCGGATAGAAAGACATTGCCATCACTAACGGCTGTTCTTTACCACCTTGATGGTAGCCTTTTGCATCCCACATAAACTTACGTGATGATGCCCATGCAAAGTCACGCACGTTCTCGGCTTTAAAGTGCCATGTTTTGGTTTTGTCGGTGCCTTCTTTCTCGTTCTCAAGTGCTTCTTCTTCGGTCACGATAAATACAGGGCGCTTAGCGTTTTCAGCTTCTTCAAGACGATTACGCTGCGCACGTGTTAATACACTGCCTGGGTTATCTAGCTTACCTGTTGCCGATACAATGTGATCCGCAGGAACGGTGATTTCGACATCATAATTACCAAACTCCAGTGTAAACTCACCGCTTCCTAAGAACGCTTTGTTAGTCCATGCTTCATAGTCTGTGTACGCAGCAAGACGAGGGAACCACTGTGCTAATAAAAAGATATCGTTGCCATCTTCTTCAAAGTGTTCATAACCTGAACGTGCGCCTACCGCATCTTCTTCAACAATGTTAAAGGCGAAGTCCATGCTGAACTCAACGTCTTTACCCGGTTTAAGCGGCTCATTTAGGTCAATACGCATCAAGGTATCAACCACGGTTACTTTAAGCTCTTTTCCGTCTTCGTCTTTAACATTGGCGATTTGAAAACCTAGCTCGTTGTCGGCCATAAATTGCTGACGACGTAACTGGCCTAAGCTCAATTTAGTGGCTTTTGGCTGAGGGTCACCTTGCAATGTTTTACCATTGAAAGTAGCGGTCATCTCGGCAATTGAATCAGATTTAAAAATATTTTGGTCTAATTGCAACCAAAGGTACTTTAATGTGTGAGGTGAATTATTCTTATATTCGATAGTTTGACGCGCTGTTAAGCGACGTTTTTTCTCATCAAGGTTTACATCGATGTCGTAATTTACTTGCTGTTGCCAGTAGTTTTCGCCGGGTTCACCCGCGGCACTACGGTATACGTTAGGCGTTGCAAGTGCTTCATCAAGTTGACGGAACTTGTCAACAAATGAGCCTTTTGTTTGCTCAACAGACGACCCCATGACTGCGGTTGATACTGCTAAAGGCAATACCAAAGCACTCAAAGTAATAACTGCTTTTTTCATTGTTAATCCTGTAAAATATGCGTGAGCGTAACATCTCAAACCACTAACAAAATTTCAATAAAATCACGATAAAGTGCGGGTTTTTTAGGGTAGTATTCGCGCTTTCCTAGCCTGTATTTTTCAATCCTTTCATCTGCTATTAACAAAACTGTAAAGCCCCTTTACAAACCTAACAGGTTCAGTGCTAATTCATACCCCCGTATTACACTTAAAATATAGCGAGGTTGCTTATTTTTTGTTTAAAGGTAAGAGGGGACTTAAATGAAGTTTTACATTGTAAAAAAAGACTCTCGATTAGCTGCTATTCCAGCAGAAGAATCGGTTTTAAACGAATACAAAGCACGCGGATTTGAGTTTGTAGAGGTCATTGCCGCTCGCGATGAACCCGATGCACTATCGCGTACCACTCCCCATGCAAAACGCCCTAAAAAATGGCTGTTTTATGGCTCAACGCTGGTTATTTTGAGTCTAATTGCAATTATTTTCGCAATAAAGTAGTTTTTGCGACATTTTCTATTGAAATTTACTGCTGTTTGTATTTAAAATCGCCCACTTTTTTCGATTTGGGTGTTTATGTGTGTCTATTTATACCCAAAAAATGTTTCGGTAATCAGCATAGAATTCGGTGAGCGTATGGATTTTTACATCCTAAAAAAACAACAAGAACTAATTGCAATTCCAGCGGACGAACAAAATTGTAAACAATACCTAGATTCGGGGTATTTCTATATCGACAAAGTAGCGGCATGTAATGAAACCAATGCCCTTAAAGTTTTACAGGCCAAACAAACAAAGGCTATCAAAGTGCCCTTAATAATGGCATTGCTTGCTTTGCCAATGGTGTTGTTTGCGTGGTATAGCTTAAGTTAAAAACGAGGCTGGGCATCGAGGCTCAGCTTAGGTATATTGTCGCTCTTAATAAATAATAAGAGCGTTTAATGAAAGTCCTTCATACTTCTGATTGGCATTTAGGCCAACAATTCTACGAACATTCCCGCTTCGAGGAACATCAGGCTTTTTTAAACTGGTTAACGGAGACTCTCGCAGCACAGCACATCGACTTATTACTCGTTGCTGGCGATATTTATCACACGGCAACACCGCCTGCGAGTGCAGAAAACCAACTCTATCAATTTATCAAGAACACCAAACAACGTTGCCCAGATTTACACATCGTGATTATTGCTGGTAATCATGACTCGGCAAACCGTATCATGGCTGCAAAACCCTTACTGGCTCAATTTGATACGCATGTGGTGGGTCGGTTCGATACCGCAAGCCCAAAGGATGTCGTACTGCCTATATTAACAAAAAATGGCCAAGCACATGTTGTTGCCATGCCATTTTTACGAAGCAGCGATTTAAGTCATTATAATCGCCAAGAAGAGCAACCTTTAAGTTACAACCAAGCAGTGGCACTGGCTTATAAAGATGCACTAAATGCTGCCAGAGAGTTACCGAAAGCGCCGCTAATAGTAATGGGACACCTTCATGCAAAAGGCGGCGATATTTCGACAGACTCAGAGCGAAACTTAGTGATTGGCGGTGAAGAAGCGATCTCTGCTAATATTTTTAGTGAACAGGCTGATTACGTAGCCCTTGGCCACTTGCATAAAGCACAAACCGTCGCCAAGTCTGAGACTATTCGTTACAGTGGCACCCCCATGCCGATGTCCTTTTCTGAGCGCCGTTATCAGCACCAAGTTGTGTTAATTGAGCTTTCTAATTCAAGTTGCACTGTAAACCCCCTTTACATACCGAGCTTTTGTAAAGTCATACTGCTCCCCGAAAAAGACTGTGTGCCACTGAGTGAATTGTGTGAGCTGTTGAGTGAACTTGATTTAAGCGATGAAAACTTAGCGCCCTATTTACGCGTTAAACTGAGCGCTCACGACACCGACACCACGTTCAGAGAGCAAATTGAACAAGCGCTGGCAGGTAAGCAGCTTAAGTTTTGTGGGATTGAACGGGTGCGACAAGAGCGCAATCATCAAGACGATGAGCAAGCCTTGTTTGACGATGTGTCGCAAATCGAAGCTCTCAATCCACATTCGTTGTTAGAGCAAGCCTTTGCCAATCATAAAGATATGGCAGGGCAAGCAGTGCCAAAAGAGCTCGAAGACTTATTAAGCCACGTTATTGATGAGTTGAATACGGAGGACGTGCTATGAAAATTTTAGCGATACGTGTTCATCAATTGGCATCCATTGTCGATGCCGAAGTCGATTTTACAGCTTCGCCATTAAAAGAAGCCGGGCTATTTGCCATTACGGGTGATACCGGGGCAGGTAAAAGTACGTTACTTGATGCCATTTGTTTAGCACTGTATACCAAAACCGCGAGACTTCGTGGCGACACAGGTAATAAAATTGACTTTAATGGCGATAATATCAAGCTCAATGACTCGCGAAATTTATTACGCCGTGGGGCAGGGCAGGGCTATGCCGAAGTGGACTTTATAGGCCAAGATAAACATCACTACCGTGCTCGCTTGAGCTTTAGCCGCGCACGGAACAAAGCGAATGGCAAATTACAACAAGCGCAACACACACTTCATTCATTGCCTGACGAAACCTTAATTGCCGATAGAAGTAATGCCAGCAAAGAAATAGAGCGCATTATTGGTTTAAGCTTTGATCAATTTTCGCGGGCGGTGTTACTTGCCCAGCATGAGTTTGCAGCCTTTTTGAAAGCCACAGGGGATGAACGGGCACAACTGTTAGAATGCTTAACTGGCACCGATAAGTTTAGTCGTATTGGGCAACGGATATTTGAACGTCACCGCGAACAACAACAGGCTCTTGAGCAATTAAAACTGAGCTTGGCGAACTTTAAGGTATTAAGCCCCGAAGAGTTAGCGGCTAAGCAAGCTGAGCATAAGTCGCTATTAACGAAGCAAACTGAACTACAAAATCAAATAAAGCAGCTGGAGAAATACCAAACTTGGTATAAACAGGCGGCGCATCTATCAGAGCAAATAACGCAAGCAGAACATACAAAGCACCAAGCTGAGCAGCAATTACATCAACTTGAAGATAAAGCAAAGCAAGCCAAACAAGCGCAGCAGTGCTTAGAAATAAAAGATAACCGTGAGCGCACAGCCACAATTAAAGCTCAGCAAGCGCAGCTTGTAGAAAACCGTGAGCAACTTTTAAAAATTGATCATAACGCCCTGATAAGTGACGCAGAGCAAACGCTAAACAAACACACTGAGCAGTTAAAGCAAGCGAAACAAACGCAAAAAGATGCTCAGCCAATCATTAGCCAAGCACGTGAGTACGATAAACAACTGGCGGTATTGAACCAGCAAGCACACGCTCAAAAAGCACAACTCGAAAAAGCAAACCAGCATAACACCGAGCTGAGTAATAAACTTAATACGGCAAAGGCTGAGCAACAACAGCAACATCAGCAACAACAAGCGCTCACTAATTGGTTAGCGACACATGCACAATGGCAACCATTAGCGAAAGACTGGTCATATTATAAAAGTGAATTAAGCCGCTTTAATCAACTGCAGCTTCGTATTGATAAAACAAATCAAACGGTAAAGTCACTTCAGCCTACGGTGACTGAGCAGCAACACAGTCGTCAGCAATTACAAAAACAGTATCAAGCGCTTGAGCACGCACTAAAAACGCTGAATGAACAAGACGCTAGCTTCAAAGATCGCTTAAATAGTCAGTCTATGGCCGACATAGATGCACAACTAGAGGCGATTAAACACCTTATTGAAAAGCGTCAACTGTGGCAAAGTAATCAGCAGCAATTAAAAGTGTGGCAAAGCCAATCAGACACCTTAAATCAAAATAAACAACAGTTACAAACAGCCCTCAGCGCGATAGGGCAGGATGTAGAAAACGCCCAACAACAGCTGACACTATGTGAGAAAAACTTACAGCAAATACAGTTAAGAGCCAGTGAGGGGGTCAGCCAATTAAGAGCCACTTTAAAAGCGGGTGAGCCATGTGCTGTTTGTGGTTCGACTGAACACCCGTTTCAACATGACGTGGTTAATGCGCAGTTTAGTCAGCTTATTAATGATTTTACTGAGCAACTTAATAGTGCCAAACAGCACTTAAATAATCAGCAAGTTTTACAGCAAACAAAAAGTAATGAGCTGACAGCCTGTACTCAGCAAATAGCGTCATTAGAGGGGCAGGTGAGTGAACTCACCGACCAGCAGAACACGCTCAAACAGACCATGGCGGCAAATCGTACAGAGCTGAATGATTTAACCGAGGCGCAATTAAACGAGCGTCAGCAGCAGCTCACGAGCCAGAAACAGCAGTATTTTAAAGTGCTTGAGCAACAACAGCAGCTGCAAACATCATTAACAGCCAAACAAGCAGAGTTTAATCAAAAAGGGCAAGCACTGCATGCAGCAGAGCAAAAACTGAGTGAAACACAGCAGCAACTCAACACTGAACAAGCGCGTTTAAACGAGCTAAATGCAGAGCATCAGCAACTGCATACCACACTCGACGACACCTTTAAAAATGCCCCTTGGTGGCAACAGCTCAATGAGCAGCAGGTGTTATTAGAGACTATTGCAGAGGATGTGCAACGCTATCAAACGAAACTTCAACAATCGGATGAGCTAACGAAAGCCCTAACAAGCACTGAGCAAACCATCGCGCATTTACTGCCTCAGCAACATGAAGCAGCAGAAGCGAAAGCTAAGTGCACTGCGCAACTTGCCCATACCGAGAACGAGCAGGCTGATTTGCATGAAAAACGCATTACCTTGTTTGCCGATGCAAACATGTCGGTCGATGAGTATATTGCACAACTTGAACAGGCCATTGACTCGTTACAGCAAACAGTGCAACAGGCTCAACAACACCTAAGCAATGCGGTTAAAGCGCGTGACGAGCACGCTATTCAAATAAGCCACTTAACGATGCGTGAAAAAGAGTTAAGCGATGAACAAGCTGCGCTTGAAAAACGATTCACGCAGTGGTTTAGCGAGTTTAAAGCACAGCATCCTTCACTTTCTGAAGACGCAATTACAACGCTTTTAAGCATCAGTAGCGAATCAATAAAGCAAACACTCAACGAGCACCACGCGGCAGAAAATGCGCTAAAAGAAACTCAAGCAGCTTTAAAACAGCTGCATTCATCGCAGTCGGCGCATTTAAAAGATCAGCCAAAGCACAGCGAAAGCGACACTGAAACTGAACTAGCTAACGCCGTTAATGCCCAGCAACATACGAATCAATCGCTGATGCAAGTAGGCAGTGAGCTGCACACGAACCAACAAAATAGCCAAGCATTAGCAGATAAACAGCAATTATTAGTTCAACAGCAAAAGCGCTACGAGCACTGGCATTTACTTAATAAAGTGCTGGGTGATGCCAGTGGTAAAACCATGCGTAACTTAGCGCAAACTCAAACTCTCAAAATACTGCTGCATTATGCCAATAGCCACTTACACACTTTAAACAAGCGCTACAAATTAACGGCTATCGGGCAAACGCTGGATATTGCCATCATTGATAAAGACATGGCCGATGAGCAGCGTTCTGTTAATACTTTGTCAGGCGGGGAGTCGTTTTTAGTCTCGCTGGCACTGGCTTTGGGGCTTGCCTCGTTGTCATCGAATAA
This sequence comes from Pseudoalteromonas sp. PAB 2.2, assembly GCF_001938575.1. Classification (NCBI taxonomy): domain Bacteria; kingdom Pseudomonadati; phylum Pseudomonadota; class Gammaproteobacteria; order Alteromonadales; family Pseudoalteromonadaceae; genus Pseudoalteromonas; species Pseudoalteromonas sp. PAB 2.2. The sequence continues at coordinate 670,972 of NZ_LYPI01000007.1, read as the reverse complement.
AGTGCAAATAAACTCTTTGTTTATCGATGAAGGGTTTGGTACGTTGGACAGTGAAACGTTAAGCATCGCGATGGATGCTCTCGATTCGCTGCAAGCACAAGGCCGTAAAGTAGGGGTTATTTCGCATGTATCTGAAATGACCGAACGCGTGGCCACGCAGGTACATGTAGCGAAAAAGCCCGGTGGTTACTCAACCATCTCTGTTATTTAAAGGATTAGCATGCCAACTTTTAATCATGAAGAAGCCAGTCATTACGATGAGCGCATAACGCGTTTAGTGCCAGGGTACGCGTTATTACACCAAGCAACCGCAGCGCAACTAGTCAGCACGCTCGACAACGACGCGTGTATTTTAGTGATTGGTGCAGGCACCGGAAAAGAGATCATAGAACTTGCTAAGCTCAACGCAGGCTGGCGTTTTATTGCGCAGGATATTTCACAAGATATGTTGGATATCGCTGAGCAGCACTTTAGCCAACATAACATCAGTGACCGTGTAACGGTTCATTGTGGCGATATTAACGATATTGATGCAAGCGCCGATGCAGCATTATGTTTATTAGTCATGCACTTTGTCGAGGACAATGGCGATAAAAAAGCGCTGTTAAAAGCGATTAAAAGCAAGCTTAAAAAGCAGGGCAACTTATTCATTGCCGATTTAATGCGCCCTGAAACGCAATTTGAGCGCGAATCACAACTACAGCTTTGTACTCAGCTAGGTTTAACCGATGCTGGCAAAGAGCGCACCCGACACAATCTAGAACACGAGTTTTACCCTTTAGACCGTATTCGTTTTTCAGAATTAATGAATGAAAGCGGTTTTAGCACCCCTAAACAGTATTTTAAAGTGCTGGGTTTCACTGGGTATGTGGTGGGGAGTTAGACTCTTTAAGTTTTAAGCTTTGAACTTCCATTGTCAGCGCGATTATACCATTCCGCTTAATTAAGTGGTCTATTTTGAGGCAATAAAACCGCGTTGATAACAAGGCAAAAATTTAGTTATTTAGTTGTTCTAAATCAGAAATTTTTAACGTAGGTAGCGACTGGTTTAATCACTCAAAATGATTAAGTATTTTTGCGGAATGGTATTATATATCGCGCAACATACGCACGCTCGCACACGAAGTACGGTTCACCTCTAAAGTCAGTCTTACTGGGGTAGGTAGATAGATAGGTATATAGGTAGGTATGTCGATAACTTATAAGCCACGCAAAGCGAGTCTCACAGCGAGAGCTAGACGCGGCTTTAAGCCGCGTCATCAATCAATTGCAACGCAATGATTTATTACCTTATATTGCCTTAATACCCTGCGGCGTGGCCGTCTTTGCGGGTTTCAGATGCGCCATAGTACACCCCTGTTTTAAGGTCTTTAAAGATAGCTTGATAACCGCCATATGGTCCAACAGCGTCTTGCAAAGTGTGGCCTTTTTTCATCAGCTCACGGCGAGTTTCCATCGAAAAACCTGATTCTAAACTCACAACGCCCCCGTCTTCCATAATTTCGCCTGTAGGCTGTGATGAGCCACTGTGCAGAATACGTGGAGCGTCACCGGCTTCTTGTAAATTCATGCCAAAATCAATCATGTTAATTAAGATTTGCGCATGCATTTGCGGTTGTGTCGCACCGCCCATTACTCCGTAACTCATGTATGGCTTGCCATCTTTGGTCACAAAGGCTGGAATTATCGTATGGAACGGACGTTTACCCGGCTCATATTGGTTCATATGGCCTTTTTTAAGTGCAAACATTTCTCCTCGGTTTTGCAATACAAAGCCCAGTTTAGCGGGGGTCATACCTGAGCCCATACCACGATAATTACTTTGAATTAATGACACCATGTTGCCGTCTTTATCGGCCGTCGTCAGGTAAATAGTATCGCCTTCTACTGGGCCTGCATGATCACGTTTTGCCGCTTTATTTGGGTCAATCAGCTTGCGTCTTTCATCGGCGTATTGCTGAGAAATCAAGGTCTGCACGGGAATAGTATTAAACGCAGGATCGGCGTAATATTTAGCGCGGTCTGCAAAGGCCAGTTTTTTTGCCTCGACAAACGTGTGAACATACTCAGGGCTATCAAAACCCATACCTTTAATATCGTATCCTTCTAATATATTTAGAATTTGCTGAGCAGCGATGCCTTGGCCGTTGGGCGGTAATTCCCATAACGTATAACCGCGGTAATCTGCACTGACAGGTTTAACCCATTCACTGTGGTGTGAAGCTAAGTCGTCGTACGATAAATAACCGCCATTTTCTTTCATATAACGGCTAATTTCTTTTGCTATATCCCCTTTGTAAAAAGCATCACGTCCTTCCTTCGCTATTTTACGATAGGTATTTGCAAGGGCAGGATTTTTAAAAATATCGCCTTTTTCTGGCATCGCCCCATTTGGCATGTATACGTCTTTAAACCCAGGGTATTTTCCACGCGCATCAACACTTTTTTGCATGTAATAGGCAATCAATTCAGAAACGGGAAAGCCTTTTTCAGCATAATCAATTGCTGGCTGAAGTAAGGTTTTCATCGGTGTTTTACCGAACTTATTATGTAATTCAAACCAGCCATCCACAGCGCCAGGCACAGAAACAGGTAACGGGCCATAGGCGGGGATCATATCGCCTTGTGCCTTTAAGGTGTCAAATGTCAGGCTTTTCGGTGAGCGGCCAGATGCATTCAAGCCATATAACTGTTTGCTTTTATTGTCCCAAACAATGGCAAACAAGTCGCCACCTATACCACACCCTGTCGGCTCTACAAGCCCGAGTACGGCGTTGGCTGCAATTGCTGCATCAATGGCATTGCCCCCGTCTTTTAACACTTGTAAGCCAACCTGTGTGGCTAATGGCTGCGACGTTGCAACCATACCTGATTGCGCAATAACTTCTGAGCGACTGGCAAAGTTATGCCCTGTGATACGGTCGTAAGCCTGTGTCGTGCCAGCAGCGCCTAAGCATACCGCTAACACAAGCCCTTTTAGTAGTGGCGTTGGATTCATGGTTATTTCTCATTTTATTGTTTTATTCACTATAAAAAGCAAAGTCACTGTAAACAATGGTTTTGCTACCGAGGGCAAAAAAAACGCGATTGAATTCGTAAACAGCACCCGATTATTAATAAACAGCCGTACCGTAAAAACATCTATCAACCGTAGGAGAGGTTTGCACATGAGGGTACTTATTAGCAGGGACAAACTTTTCAACAATGGGGGCTATTTGCCCATTTTCTTTCATGGTATCGAGTGCGCGCTGAAGTGCGCTGACCACACCAGCTGGAGCAGATTTATTTAAAGCCAAATAGTTTCCCCCTAAAGCAGGGTGGTTAAGTTCAAGCACAGGTATCACTTGCTCAGGGCTTAAAGCCACTTTTTGTAATTGTGTTGCAAGCGTCATGGAAGAGCCAATTAATAAATCATGCTTACCACGTTTAAACATATTTAACTCTTCAAATTTACCTGAGTAGGTTAAAAAATGATGCCCTTCAACTAACTGTAAGTCTGTAAGTACGGCTTGATAAACATCGCCGCGTGATACGCCAATTGTGTAATTAGTTAACAAGCGTGAACTTGTCAGCTCAATGTCTGTGCGCTCACTTAACCTATATAAACAAGATTGCCCCGACACCAGTGGACCAACCCATTGAAACTGAGCTTCTCTTTGTGTTGTTCGAGACGTTGAAAAAATACCAGAATACGGCTGCTCAAGCGTTTTTGACATCGCTCGTCTCCAAGGCAACACCTGTATAACACATTTTAATTTTGCGTGCTTACAAAGCGTCTCAACTATTTCAGTATTAATACCCGTCGGTTGATTATGTTCCTCAAAATTATAAGGAGGAAATGATTCGGTATACAAGGTTAATGGCTGTGATTCAGCCAGTGCTGCCCATGTGAAAAATAAACAGAGTGTGGCTGGCCAGTTCTTCATCGTAATTAACTCCAGGCTTATTCGGTTTATTACGCAGGTTTAACGATTCTACTTAGCTGTTTTTGCAGCGTGTTGAGACAAAATGGCTTAATGATAAAACCACTGACTTTAGCGGCAATCATGTCAGTGACTGTTTGCTTGCTATCCTCACACGTCACCATAAGAACGGGTAAATCGTCAAACTCGGGGGTTTCGCGAATGTGATTAAGTAAACACTTTCCATCCATTTTAGGCATATGTAAATCAGTGATAACTAAATCAAAATGCTGCTTTTTTAACAACTCTAACGCTTGCGAACCATCCGTTGCTTCTGTTATGTCGTTGTAATCAAGGCTACGTAGCATGTTTATCAAAACATGACGCATTAAGGGCATATCATCAACGACAAGGATTTTCATATAAAGTGTAGTCCGTTTTACATTACCTTAAAGCTTAGTTTGCAAGCCAAATAACGCAATGATAAGGCAGACTTTTACGCGAAAATATCTGCAACCAACTGACTAAGCCGCGCAATTTTAATATTACTTAATTGCCTATAATCAAAATAGGGGCACACAATCACCTTATCTTGCTTATTAAAGGCAAACTCTTCATCAAGCCAAGTGAGCTGGCTAGATAATAAACCTGATTGAACAAGGCTTTTTGCATACGTGCGCCCTGCGATAATGTGTAATTTATCCGTGTTGTCAAATACAGGAGGGCTAAACAGCAACGCTGTGTGACTGTGTGCTTGGAGTAAACGCGTATCACGATAGGTTTGCCAATTGGCAGAACATTTAGCAAACTGAAAATATTCGCTCGGCAGCGCAAACAGCACTTTTGCATACACATTAAAGACTTTTCGCCAGCCATTTCCACAAGCCTGATTAATGTCATCTATTTGACCAATTTGCATAGCATGTAAATGTTCAATATTGTGCCAAGGCACCATCGGCGGACGTTTTTCTATGTACACAGCAACGTTAAATGCACTGTCACCAAAGCCCTGTAAAGTGTGTTCTTGCTGAATCATGATGATTTTTGAGCAAGAATTCGATCTAAGTTATTAGCAAAATTCTGACGGTCAGCTTGGCTCAACGGTGGCGGCCCACCCGACATTTCGATACCACTTGAGCGCATTGTGTCCATAAAATCACGCACATTAAGGCGAGAACGTATATTTTCTGTTGTATACAGCTCACCGCGGGGATTTAACGCCTGTGCATTTTTTTCAATCACTTCGGCTGCCAGCGGGATATCACCCGTGATAACCAAATCACCGGCTTCGACTCGCTTAACAATTTCGTTATCGGCGATATCGAAACCAGACGATACTTGCTGACGAAAAATGTACTTAGACGGCGGAACACGCATAGCATGATTAGCCACTAATGTAGTGACTGTTTGCGTTCGTTCTGCAGCACGAAATAAAATTTCTTTAATAACAACGGGGCAGGCATCTGCATCAACCCAAATCTTCATGGTTTTCTCTATTTAACTATTCTAAGCTTAGGTAGTTTAACGTAATTAAACTTATTTACCGCTATTAACGTATTAAATTCTTTAATTTTAAAAGGAGTGAGCGTGTGCAGAACAGCATAAAATTTATATTTCTACTTTTCTTTACGACCCTGTTATCGGCTTGTACAGGAGTGCCTGACAACATAAAACCCGTTAATGATTTTGAACTAAATAAGTACACCGGAACATGGTACGAAATAGCGCGCCTTGATCATTCATTTGAACGCGGTTTAGAAGGGATAACCGCACAGTACTCAGTCAACTCTGATGGCACTGTTAAAGTTATTAATAGAGGCTATAACACCTCAGATAAAAAGTGGGAACAAGCAGAGGGCAAGGCTAAGTTTGCCGATAAAAATGACATTGGTCATTTAGAAGTCTCATTTTTTGGCCCATTCTACAGCTCCTATGTCATTTTTGAGCTCGATAAGCAAAACTACCAATACGCGTATATTACTGGCTATAACAAAGAGTATTTATGGTTTTTATCAAGAACACCGACAGTCACCAAAGAGCAGCTAGACGACTTTAAAAATACCGCCAGACAATATGGCTTTAAAACAGACGAGCTTATTTTTGTTGAGCATGAAGGTATGTAAAGGGGCTTTACACGCGTCTTTAAACTATCACGAATGTGCAACACAATTGTCATGGAAAAGAGGCACACTGTGCGACATTAAATTGAACATGACATGTGATCCCCAATTTAATCCCCTGCTCGGGTAGGCATTGCCTACCCTTTTTTTTTGAGATCAGTTTTTTACTAACTTAACTAGAAAATCATCACTGAAAGCCCACTTAAAACCAAAACAGACACATTTATTGCGCTGATGTGTTTTACCCACGAGACCGTAAAACTATATAAAATCATAAGCATAAGAACACTTAACGCCATATAACCACAAAATAATAATGCGCCGTATCCGCCTTCACTCATCACACTCAGTCCTAAACTTAGTAAAATAGTGATCCAGCCAATCGTTAAAAATCTATATCGCTGTTTTTCAGTAAGTTTCTTTTTAAATACATCGCGAAAATGATTAAACTTTGCAAGTGCAAAACAATTAAACGCTAAAAAGCAGAGACTAAATTGCAGTAATTCCATCATCCTTGTTGCTCCTTTAACTGCCTGTTTTTAAATAAATTGCCTTTTTCTTTTACGTTGCCATGGCTAGGTATTTTTCTGCTTTGAACAATAAACATCAAACCAGCGCAGATAAATGCACTATCAATGCCAAATAGCGCCCATTGCTGAGTTAGTAAATAGCTGATCCAATTTCCCTCTGTTGTAAATGCATTAATTAAAGGGATTGAAAAACATGCCACCGCATTTAACCACGCAGCTAAGCGCCAATGTGACTGAGTACGTCCAAACAAAGCCAAAACAGCAATGAATAACCACGCTAAGAAAAAGGCTAGAACCTCTTTATCGGCACGTGCGGCTAACTCTATAGGTAGTAATCGGTTCGCGATAAAAAATGCACACGTTGCAAAAGGCAAGCCCATTAATGTAGCTAAATTTAACGTTTCAACAAGCTTCAAGCCACGGTGTGCTGATTGTTCAGGCTTCATGCGCTCTCTTAAACGCTTAGCCCACATCATGCAACCAGTCGCAATCATGGCACAGCCAGCAACCCCACATAAAAAGTACAGCCATCGTAGTAATGGCTCAGCTAATCGCCCACTGTGAAGCGCGGTCATTGAATCGTAAAATTGTGCCGATGCACTCCAGTCTTCACCTGATTGCGCGTCTATTTGCCCTGTTACACCATTAAATAAATAACGAGGGCCATTATCGACCACCTCTTTAGCTGTCGCCAGATAGACAACGATTTGTGATGACGCCGTATTGGCATTACGAACAAATACATGGCTTATATCGGCATTAGGGTACTTAGTATAAATCTGATCTAAAACCTGATTTATTGCCACCATGGGGCGGTGTTCATCGGATGGCGCCGCGCGCTTATTGACCGGTAAGGCTTCATTAAACATCTGACTTAATCCCTCTTCATACACGGTTTCTGCGGGGTAAGGGAACAACATAAAAATCAGTGTGATGATACCTGTGTAAGTAATCATAATATGAAAAGGAAGCGCCAAAACAGACGACACGTTATGCGCATCTAACCAGCTTCTACTGCCTTTATTACGACGAAAAGAAAACATATCTTTAAAAATACGCTTATGAATTACGACCCCCGTGACAAGTGCAACCAACATAAACATTGAAGCTAAACAAACAAGAATACGCGCAGTAAACACATCTATATAATGCAAATCAAAATGCAGACGATAAAAAAAGCCGCCGCCTTTAGTATCACGTGGCTCAGGAACTGGTTCCAGTGTATTTGGGTCTATATGAGTGTAATTAAACGGAGCACGACGTTGACCTGGTTGCTTAGGTTCTGCATAGCCATAACTTAAAACGGGGTTTCGCGAGTCGGGCATGTTTATACGCCACGAAAGAGAGTTAGGTGCTTTTTGCTGTAAATCTGCAAACACATCGTTAATTTGCTTTGCTTGTGAATCAACACGGTGTTCTTGATGACGTACTTGATGGATTTCAGGCTTAGCCCAAAAACTAATTTCGTCTTTAAAGAAGCTCAACGTGCCTGCGAAAAAAATTAAAAATAAAAGCCAGCAAACTAATAAACCTACCCACGTGTGTAACCACGTCATTGAACGGAAGAAATTCTCTTTCATAGCCATCCCTTAATCAAAGCCAGTACGAATAATTGCAGACTTGTCGTTAGTAAGATGGTGATCCAAACGACCTTCAGTGACTTAACTGCAAACACCCATATGAACACGCAGCAATAAAAAAAGACCGATAAGGTTGTGGTCAACAACACACTGTCGAGTTTATTTAGCGGCAATAAGACCGCCAGTAATGAGATAAATACACTGGTAAAAACATAACCCCCTAAGATGGCAGCAACAAAACGAAAAAACACAGCAACACGATATGACAGGCTCTGTGAACGTTTTTTAGCGCCTCTTGGTTCTTTAGCTTGCCCAGCTTGTAAGGACTGAGAGTGCATGATAATCCCTTAAAAAAAAAGTTAAACGAGAAGAAAACGCATTATTATATAGTGACAAAACCAAAAAGATAGTGATTATCATTTGCGTAACCGTATTTTATAAAGGAACGATTTAAAACCCGATTTCATAGTTAGTAAAATAATGATCTGCTAGCTTTGTTTTACACAATAGCCTATGGTGTTATGCACACAGCAGAAGGAGTTATAATGCAAACAATCGGATTAATTGGCGGTATGAGTTGGGAGTCGACACAGATCTACTATCAACTTTTAAATCAGGGAGTTAAAGATAAGCTTGGTGGTTTACATTCAGCAAAAATAACCTTAGTTAGCCTTGATTTTGCCGAAATAGCAACGCTTCAACAACAGCAAAACTGGCCTAAAATGGCAGAAATATTAATAAATGCGGCTCAGCAAGTTGAGGCTGCGGGTGCTGATTGTTTGCTTATCTGTACTAACACCATGCATAAGCTTGCAGAGCAAGTTCAAGCAGCTATCTCGATTCCTCTTTTACACATTGCCGATGCCGTTGGAGAGCAGCTTACAACCAGTAAACACAAAAAAGTCGCATTACTAGGTACGTCATTTACCATGGAGCAAGATTTTTATACACAGCGCCTCAGTGACAAATTTGGAATTGAAGTGCTAATTCCTGAGCCAGACGAACTCGCGGTGATCCATGAAATTATTTATACAGAGCTCTGCATAGGTATCATAAACCCAGACTCTAAAGCCGCTTATTTGAGAATTATCAATCAACTATACCAACAAGGTGCAGAAGCAATCATTTTAGGTTGTACCGAAATAGCCTTGCTAATTCAACACACTGATACCGCCATTCCGTTATTTGATAGCACCGCATTGCATTGTTCAATGGCGCTTAAGCACAGCATAAACTAGGAGACTATTATGTCGAATCACCACAGTCTAAATTATGTAGAATTCGCCGCTAAAGATTTAACCGCTACCAAAACTTTTTTCCAGCAGGTATTTAAATGGAAATTTACTGACTATGGCCCCGAATATACAGCCTTCAGCTGTGAATCAGCAGGGCTTGATGGCGGCTTTTATCAAGCACCCTTAACCAGTTTAACGAGCAATGGCGGGGCGTTATTGGTACTTTACTCTAACAATATTAAAGAAACCCAAGCTCAAGTTGAGAACCACGGCGGGGTTATTATAAAACCATTATTTGATTTCCCAGGAGGTTGCCGCTTCCACTTTACAGAACCCAGTGGCAACGAGCTTGCCGTGTGGTCAAAACAAGCATAGATCAGATTTTTACTAAGTAATGAAACATCAAACACTCTTAGAACAAGTTAGTAAATGCGTGATCTGCGAACCTGAGTTACCGTTAGGAGCCCGTCCCGTTATTCAATTTAATGCCAATGCGCGCATTTTAATAGCGGGGCAAGCACCCGGGGTTAAAGTTCACGAAACAGGGGTGCCCTTTAATGATGCCAGCGGAAAACGATTACGAAATTGGCTAGGTGTCAGTGATGACGAGTTTTACGATGCCCAAAACTTCGCTATTTTACCAATGGGCTTTTGCTATCCGGGTAAAGGTAAGTCTGGCGACCGACCACCGCGCAAGGAATGCGCTATTGCTTGGCGAGAAAAGCTCCTCGCCCAATTAAACAACGTTGAGCTGACTATCATTTTAGGTAAGTATGCACAGGCGTATCATTTACCCCATACCAAACAGTTGCCGTTAACAGAGTTAGTAAAATCGTGGCGTGATTATTGGCCTAAGTATTTACCTTTGCCACACCCAAGCCCACGCAATAATATTTGGTTAAAGAAAAATCCATGGTTTGAAGAACAAGTGCTTCCTGAACTGAGTAGCCAAATACGTTCATTACTTAATAGATAACACAATGGAAAATACTTTTTTTAAGCAACATGGTTACATGCATGTAAAGGGGCTTTACAATGATTCTGCTTTATCTGCTATTCGCCCCATTTTAGATAAATTTCATAATAATTGGCTTCGCGAAAATTCTCTTTTTTATAAAACTAAAGCTATTAATAGTTCAGGGCTCACAGCGTCTCCATGGTTAACAGAAAATGAAAAACTGAGCTTATTCCACTTTATAAACTCAACGCAATTGCTCAATCAGGTTACCTCAATCATCGCGAGACCACGGTTTTTAAATAGCCAATTATTTTTTAATCCTTACAACCCAGAACAACATAATTATTGGCACCGAGATTCGCAGTATCATTTAGATATCAATGCACAGCAATCGGCTCTAACAGGTCCTGAAGTACTGCATTGCCGTATTGCATTTGAAGATGAACATGGGATTGGGTTAATACCAGCGAGTCATAAAAATTGGGATTCTGAAGAAGAATTAGCAGTAAGGCTAGAGCTGCAAGGGGCTCACAATTATGATTCTTTAAGCCGTGGTAAAACTATCTCACTACAAAAAGGTGATCTATTGATTTTTTCGGCCAATATGATTCACCGAGGATTGTATGGGCTCAATAGGTTTTCACTCGATATTCTGTTTTTTGAACGCCATGAGAGCGTGGAGCAATTTATAAACACGGACTTTTTACCGACAGATGCTCAGCTTAAGAAATTGGAAAATCCTGCGGTTTTTATTTAATAAAAAAGCGGCTTAATTAGCCGCTTTCTCGCATTGCATTTAATACTATTGCAGCATCGCAAATAACTGCTTTAACTGCGGCATATATTCTTTAACCAAGTTAACGTTGTTTTCGCTAACATCAACGGGGGCATTACTCGCTTCTTTCACGCCCTCTAAGGCGCCGGTCATTGAACGTGTTCCAGAACTTACAGAAGACGCAGTTAAACTTTGTAAGCCACTCATTGCTTGATTAACTCGCGCTTGGTTTTCTGGTGACAGTGTTGCCTTCACATTTTCAAGATAGGCCATAGAAACTTCAGAACCCACAGTAACAAGCTGCTCTGGCGTAAAGCCATACTGCTGTGTTAAGGCGGCAAATTCAGTGTAAAGCTCATGCTCTTTAATGTGACCCAGTGCGCTCATTACCACAGAAGTATCTACCCCGTCTGTGCTACCCAGCATGTTACCCAGGTCTACACTTTCAAGCTCAGGTTGATTTTTTGACCAGTTCACAACTGCGGGGAGTGCTTTAATATAACTTTGTAGTTGGTTTTCGGTAATATCTTGTGCGAAGCTAGAAAAACTCATCGCGAGTAAACTCATTGAAATAATTAGTGCTTTCATCATGATTTCCTTTCTTTTCCAGTTTATAACAACCGACTTGCTTAGCGAGTTATTATGATCAGCTAATTACAAGTGTTACAATACAGTTTTTAGCACAACTAACTGAACCTAATGTTAATTATTTCTAATACTGTAACAATTGATGAATGGGAGCTCGACTTTAGTGCAATCCGCTCTCAGGGTGCAGGCGGACAAAATGTAAATAAAGTGGCCAGTGCAATTCATCTACGCTTTGATATAAAGCGTTCAAAGCTTCCTGACTTTTACAAACAAAGATTACTCAATTTAAATGACTCTCGGTTAACCAAAGAGGGAGTTATTGTCATTAAATCGCAAAGTCATCGTACACAAGAACTGAATAAAGAAGAAGCACTCAATCGTTTGAAAGAGTTAATTATCAGTGCAACACAGGTTCAAAAAAAGCGTCGTGCAACCAAGCCATCAAGAAATTCACAACGCAAGCGCATGGATAGCAAAACGAAGAGAGGCCAAACTAAAGCATTAAGAAAAAATATAAGCCTATAACCTTATCATCACCCAATAGTATCAATAATAAGCATAACTGTAAAGAAGTGTAACTTGTTAACAAAGTTAATTGATGGTTAATCCTACCAAGACTATAATAATTATACTATCTCACTTTTGAAAGGAGCCGCAAATGGGCCAAAAAATATGCTTAATCGGCGTTGCTATGATAACGCTGTCAGTTTTGCCTATGACCAGCTTTGCCGTTGATTCTTGGCAAGCCGGAAGCGCTTATCCGCAAGGAAGTGAAACCTGTTATAACGAGATACTCTATAAAGCCAGATGGTGGGCAACCCCAGGAGAAGAACCCGGTAGTTCACAATGGGGGGCATGGGTTGCCGATGTTGCATCAAAAACCTGTGTAGAGAGTATGAGTATGGCTAAGCAAGATGAGTTATTAAAGTCGCTGCCAACCATCTTCGAAACAAATAATAATAAAAAAGGGAGTTCTGATTAACTCCCTTTTTTGTCACCAGGCCCGCATGCACTAATCAAATGTATGGTGGCGTGTCATTTCAAATCGATTGAGTATGTGATGCATAATATAGACAGCACACAAGCTTAAAAGTATTGCAACCGACACCGATGAAAAGCGATATAAAGCGCTATACACCAGATCTTGACCCGGCCCTAATGACTGGCCAAACAAGATGCCAAAGGTCGTAATAATACCAAAACCAACCCCTGGAATGCCGCCAGATAAAATATGATAGCGACTAAATATAAAGGTCAAAATCCATAAAATCAGTGCAGGAAAAATTAATATATCAGTGTGATTGTATAAAAATAACTGCGCCACAAGTGCTAAATTGCAGCCAATTAATGTACCAATAGCACGCTGCCATGCAGCCATTCCCGCCGCTTTCCAGCATAAAGAAAACAAAATCAATACCGACGCCGCCTGTGCAGAAATAGAGTCTTGTAAATCAAATACCTGAAAAACAATAAAAGAAAGAGTCGCGACGGTTGAACATAACAAGACTTCATGCCGAACACTTTCTTTGGCTTTTTCAGGCATTACGCGAGCTTGACGGGGTGAAACATCAGGAAAAATTCCATGCATCAGTACCGAAAAAACAACGGTTACAATAACAGCGACTGCATTGCTGATGATCAACGGATAAATACTGACTCCTGCCCCTGTGTAGGTTGAAAAGTGCAATTGAATCGAGAGGCTGACTACCGTTGTTGCACCAAATAAAAAGTTAGTGCCACGACTCATTTGGTAAAACAAAAAAGCAAATGCCAAAAAACTTACCATCGTCATGACCACAGGCAAATGTGCAAGCAAACCTTGAACGACAAGTACAAACAATGCACTGAATACTGCACCCGCATAAAACTGACGAATAATATGCATATTAAGTACAGGTACTAGGCCAAGCAACAACATAGGATACACAGTAAAAAAGATCCCATTTGGCCAATTCATCAACTTTGCAAGCGCAAACCCTAATGCTGAGCCCGTAGCAATACGCAATGCTTGACGCAAACCATTCCCATCGAGTTGCAGTGTTGACATAACTTACTTAACCTTAATATATAAAGTGCAAAACACTGATCAAACGGATTTGCATGCCCGCAAACCAGCTACCGATGCTTGACTCAGGCAATAGTTGCACCGTTGCTCGTGCGCCACTTGGAAACTTAGCCAGCATGTCGTGTTGCTCTAATTGCAGATGAATACGCTGACGCTGTGCATCACGGACCCAGCGATTGCTACTTTCAGTGGCACTTAATAAGCCATTAGCATTAAGTTGACCATCACTCACACCGGCCTCAAAGCTGATAATTTTTGCATTGAAAACCTTGCCGGGTAGGGCATCAAAACTGACTTTTGCACGGCTGCCAACCTGCACATGAACGAGTGATTTTTCGCGAAAATCAGCGACAAGATCCGCTTTATTAGCCACAACCGCCATTAATGGCTGGCCTTTATTCGCATAAGTACCTGGCGTAACTTGCAAGTTCGCCACTTTACCATCGGTCTCTGCTGTAACACTTGTATAAGACAAATTAAGCTTTGCTTGCTCTAGTTGGTTCAAGGCGTGACGAAGCGCTAGGTTGTCATCGCCCATTTTACCACGCGCTAATTTAGCTTCGCTCAGCTGCGCTTCAATCGCTGCCACATTCGCTTTACTCGACTGATAATTCGCATTAATCGTTTCGTATTCCTGCTCTGATATAGAGCGCTTTTTAAGAAGTGATTCGCCGCGTTCAAACAACAAGGTTTGCTCATGTAACTTGGCCTCTGCCGCTGCTAATTGTGCTTCAATCGCTTTAACACTGCTATCTAAGCGTTGGTTTTGCAACTTTGCATCATCGTAAGCAAGTTCGGCTTGCTGTACGGCAAGCTTAAAAGGCTCATCATTAATATGAAATAATGGTTGTTGCTTCACAACCGACTGGTTATTGGTTACGAACACATCCGTTACACGCCCACTGACTTGTGGCGTTACCTGTACAACAGGGTGATACACGCGTGCCTGCGGAGTTACAGGCATGAATAAATCAGCAACCACAAAATAAAGAAATAAAACAATAAAACCCGCTAAGGAGATTTTTACATAACGGGCAAATTTTTGATCCGGTGTCATAAACTTACTTATCTCCTGAATATTGCTTAATGCACTGGCGCGCGTTTATTTCCATTTGCACAAGACCATGCGCCATGGTATCGAGCTGCTCAGTGGTTAAATTTGCATACAAGTGTTGTTTCACATCAGCAATAATAACGCGCAAGGTGTCTAATAATTGTAGACCTTGTTCGGTGAAATAAAGGCGTTTACTGCGTTTATCCTCGGTATCTGACTTGCGTACAATAATCTCTTGCTGCTCAAGCTGCTTAATAGTGCGTGTTAGTGACGGCATTTCAATGCCTAAACTACTCGCCAATTGCTGCTGTGTGCAGCCTTGATTCAAGTGAAATAAATGAATCATTACCGTCCAGCGCGATTGCGTTAAACCTAAAGGCTCAACCGCAAATGTAACGGCATCGCGGCATAAACGATGAACACGCCCCATGCTTCCGCACAAGGTTAGATCAAGGGTTTCATGAAAGGGGATAGAAGAGGACATAATGCACTCCATTTACTTAGCATGCTAACTATTTTAATGTAGTTAGCATGCTAAGTAAATATTAATGCATTTTATAAAACAGATAGAACTAATCGAAAAAACCGAAACAACCGAAACAACGAAAATAATAACCTGTCAGTTCACAAAGGTGCGATTAACGTTTTAATATGCTGCTCATATTGGTCTAACTTATCAATTACAAAGCCCGTATGTTGGTAGCGGACTATCCCTTCTTTATCAATTAAAAAGCTGCTGGGCATCCCTTTGAGTTGATATTGCCTGCCTATGACAGCATCGGGGTCATAAATGATATTAAAATTAACCGCAAAATCAGTTAAAAACTTCTCAGCATCTGCGCGCTCTACATCAATGTTAACCGCAATAATCGTCAATCCTTGTTCACGATACGTATTTTGCATTTCAATAAGCCACGGAAACGAGCGGCGACAAGGGCTGCACCACGACGCCCAAAAATCTAATAGCACCACTTTTCCTTTATTTTGGCTGAGTAACGCTGCGAGTTGTTGCTGGCTAGGTGAAACAGTTGTCGATGCAGGTTGCTCTGCTATCACAGCAGAGCTAACAAAAAGAAATAGAGCGAAGATGAGTTTGATCATTGATAATTTAACAAGTTTGCTGGTGAATATTGATCCGTTAAGACCTTGGTGTCTTTTGGCCAGTCTTGGTTGCCTTTAGTATAAAACAAGTGCTCACTAAGCAACTGCATATCGACATCATAAGGGGCTAATTTTGGCGTTAAACGCTTTACCCGCTCAGCAATTTGTTGTTCTGTGGGCATGGCATGAAAACCCGCTAAAATTATCCGGTTAGAATCTTTATCTGTCACTACATTTACAAAATCACCAAAGACATCAAAATAGGTTGCAGACTCGTGCTGATAGAGCTTACTTGATGAAAAGGTGTTCGCGGCAACAACGCCGTTTTTGGTCAGAACACTTTTTACTTCAGCAAAAAACTCTTTTGTAAGTAAGTGCTCAGGAATGTAGTCGCCGTTAAAGGCATCGAGAATAATCCAGTCGTACTTTTGCTTTTTTAATGCCGCGCGTTTTATAAAAATGCGTCCATCTTGCACTTTTGATGTCACGCTGTCGGTTTCAACAAAATCAAAATAATCGCGTGCAACTTTAATCACCGCAGGGTCAATTTCTACATTTTCTATATGTGCATTGGGGTAGAGTTCATGAATGGTGTTAGAAAGTGTGCCACCCCCCAATCCAATAATGAGCACATTCTTTGGATTATCAATAAATAATAAACTTGCGAAGGTCATTTTAGTGTAATTAAACACTAACTTTTTAGGGTCACTTTGGTACATACAACTTTGCGTACTTTTACGGGTTTTTTCATTAAATTTTAAACACAGTAAGTCAGCATTTTTCTCGACCAAAATGTTGCGATACAAAGAGCGTTCTTTGTGTATTACCTTGCTTTGTGCAATGAATGGCATGATTAACACTAACCATATTAAGACTCTAAGCATACAGCACGCTCCTTAACCGAAAGCTGACTCACAACAATAGCAAGTAACCCCAAAGCACCGAGTACAGCAGCAAATGTTTTAATAATGTCATTAACATCAAATGCCAGCACCATATAAAACGAAGTGATAATAGTGCCCAGCGCACTGCCTAATGTACTCACAAAATATAACCCGCCAGCCACTTGTCCACTTTTTTCATGATCGGTAACCAATAACCGCACCGAATATGGCGAGATCATGCCTAAAATAATAGTTGGAATGAAAAACAATGCCATTGAGGCAAGCAGAGAACCATAACGACTGTCTTCGATATGACTGAAAATAAAAGCCATAATTGGCTCAGCAAACATAACAATTGGTATCACCATAATACTGGCAATAAAAAAGATAGCGCCATATTTGGTTAATGTAGGGTTGCGAGTAGAAAGTTTACCGCCAAGCAAATAACCAATTGATAAGCTCAACATAAACACAGTAATAATACTGCCCCAAATATGCACACTACTACCAAAAAATGGGGCTAAAATTCGCCCACCGAGTAATTCAATCCCCATTATACAAAAGCCACTACTGAATGCTAAAAAGTAGATAAGCGCATTGATTTTATTCATTAAACACCTGCTGATTTCGTTATAGTTTTAATCCATCTTAACCTGATGATGAACTCGATGCTATGACTGTTTTTTGTCCATAAAAGGGGCATTGATAAAAATACCTTTTTAAATAACCTTTATAAAAAAAGAGGCTAATTAGGTCATCGTCTGGTATTTTATCGGGAGCAATTAAAAAGGATTCAAGCGATGGAACAGCACATTAACTCAATCAACGTTAGCGAAATAAAATCACTTTCAGGTTTTAAAGTGCGCACGTGTAACGCGAATGAAATGAGTGGCGAGGGCGCTCAAATAGGGCATTTATGGCAACGTTTTTATAGCGAAATAGCACCAGAACTGACCTCAACAAGCCAGGTTTACGGTGTGTATACACATTACGAATCAGATGTCATCGGCGACTTTGATGTATATGCCTGTACTAATACCCCGATAAATACGGTAGAAACAGAGTCCGTTGATCTAGCTGCAGGGCATTATCTTCGCTTTATACCATTGTGCTTAATTTAGTGATCTATTTTGAGGCAATAAAACCGCGTTGATAACAAGGCAAAAATTTAGTTATTTAGTTGTTCTAAATCAGAAATTTTTAACGCAGGTAGCGACTGGTTTAATCACTCAAAATGATTAAGTATTTTTGCAAAATGGTATTAGTGGTCAAGGAAGTATGCCACACGCTGTGATTGATGTATGGGGTCAAGTTTGGCAATACTTTAGTAATGAGCAGTGCCCACACATTCGCGCTTATAAAACTGACTACGAGTTTTATAAAAGTAGCGATGAGGTTGAGGTGTTTATTTCTGTTGAATAGCAATGCACTAAACAACGCGTGTAAACCCCCATTACAAATTGACTAAATACGCCGCTTAATGCGGCGCTGGCTATTTATAAAAACTCAGTGCTATTTGTTCAGCTTTTGCATAGGCGTTAGTGAGTGAACGCTGATGCCTTTCATCATTAAACTCTTGGTATTCACTTGCAATTTCGTCGATTTTCTCAACGCCTAAATACAGACTCAATGTGCGTAGATGAGGCACTAAATGGCTCATATGCTCGCGTATCCCACCTTGCTCGAAGCCAAACTCGCCTGTAGAGGTAATGATCACTAAGCGTTTACCATTTAGCAGCGGTTTTAAAGGAAAATCACCACGTCCTAAGTCAAAATCAAAAGTTTTGTTAATACGAACTATTTGATCAAACCATGCTTTTAGTTGCGCGGGCATACCGTAGTTATACATAGGAGTTGAGATCACGATAGTGTCGGCCTTAGCGACTTCACTAATAAGTTCATCTGACTCAGCAAGCAGCGCTTGTTGTTCTATGGTTTGCTTATTAGCCGGTGTGAACACAGCACCTATCCACGCTTGAGTAATAAAAGAAGGCGGGTGAATCCCTACATCACGATAGATATACTCAGCTATTGCATTAGTATTTTGTAAGCAGCTTATAAAATGTTTAGCAATATTCTTTGAAATTGAATCATGGCTTGAATTATCATTTTTTGCCGCACGTACGCTAGCATCAATATGTAGAAGGGTAGTCATAAGTAAAACCTCATTAGTTAATGTATGGGTATCATCAATAAATTGAGGCGTTTTAACAAACGAGTTAAAATTCACTATAAGTAAGTTATACTCAGCTATAAATCTGCGAGAGTTTTTTATGCAAGTATCATTACAATCCTTAAAAGCCTTTGAGTCGGCTGCGCGCTTGGGCAGTTTTAAAGCTGCAGCTGCAGAACTTGCGATTACGCCTACCGCAGTTTCACATCATATAAGTAACCTCGAAAGTCGTTTAAACACCGATTTATTTCATCGTGAAGTAAGAAAAATCACCTTAACTGAAACGGGTGAATACTTGAGCCTGAGCACTTCAAAAGGGTTTAAACTAATTTTTGATGCGCTAGACACGCTAAGCCAAGCAAATAACCACATTCGGATAACAACCACCTCATCGCTTGCCGCAATGAGGCTAATACCCGCTTTACATACGCTAAACACGCAGTATCCACAATTAACGCTCGATATATCAACCAGTGAAGCGCTGGATAAACAATTGCATACTTTACCCGTTAGACTTGGGAATAAAGAAGAAATCAACGAAGCTGATATCATAAAATATGAGGCTTTTAATGTCTTTGCTGCAAGCACGCACCAGCGCGCACCTTGGCTAAATGGGCACGTTACTTTGTACACTAGTCAATGGAAAAACAACGCATTAGCTGCGCCCCCTCTCACTGAGTGGCTGACTAAAAACAACCAAAGCTCATCGCAGTTCGAGATTAAGTCGTTTGATCAGGAGTTATTTGGTATTCAACAAGCATTGGCAAATAATGGCGCTGTATTTTGCTCAAACACGTTGGTCAAACCCTATGTTGATGCAGGGTTACTCACACACTTTAAGAGCCGTGCTGTAGAATCACAGCTTTGTTATTACATACCCGATAAGTCTCGCTTTGAGACAAACACACATAAAACCGTAATTGAGTGGTTAGAGCGATTATTAAATTAAACATTTAGTAATCTGTAACGGGGGTTTACAGCTTGCATAAAAAAGCCGCAGTTTAAGTTATTAAGCTGCGGCTTTTACTAAAAGCTGAATTACGGCTTGAGTAAATGCTTTTCAAAGAAGTTAGCCATCATCGTGTGATAATGCAGAGTCGTGCCTTCACCTTCACGCAGGCTGTGAGAGCGGTTCGGGTATGAGAAGAACTCGAACTGTTTATTGTGCTTAACTAATTCGTTAATTAAACGTTCTGAACCTTGGTAATGCACGTTGTCATCGCCAGTGCCGTGGATCAGCAACAATTTACCTTGCAAGTCTTTGGCAAAAGTAATTGGCGAGGTATTGTCGTAACTTTCAGGATCCGTATTTGGATTACCAGCATAACGCTCTTGATAGATGGTGTCGTACAAGCGAATATCAGGGACTGGAGCTGAAGCAATGCCCACTTTGTACTTGTCGCCATGGCGGAATAACAAGTTAAGTGTTGAGCTGCCGCCACCTGAGTGACCCCATACGCCAACACGGTCGGTATCAATTACATCCCAGCGCTTTGCCATTGCATCAAGTGCATCCACTTGGTCACGCACAGTGATTGAGCCAATTTTTTTGTAGATTGATTTACGCCAATCTCGGCCTTTCGGTGCACGTGTACCGCGATTATCAACCGAGGCAACAATAAAGCCTTGTTGTGTTAAGTACGACTTATACAAGTAACTGTTGCCTTCCCAGCGGTCTTGAACTGTAGAACCCCATGGCTCACCGTATACATAAAATACGATAGGGTACTTTTTGCTGTTATCCATATTAGCAGGGAACATAATGTAACCATCAAGCTCAACACCATCGCGGGCATTTACTGTAAAGAACTCGTGTGTTGGTAATTGTTCAGTTGTAAGCTTTTCTTTCAGCGCTTTATTCTCAACTAAGGTTTTCACATTGCTGTGATCACTTACTTTGATGATTTCTTTCATGGGGGGTGTGCCAAACTTAGAGTAGGTATGCATTGCCCATGATGTGTCTTTCGACATGTAGTAGCTATTAGAGCCATCAAATGACTCTGGCGTTACACGCATCGGTTTTGTGCTTCCATCAAGCGATGTACGAAATAAATAACGCTGGCCCGGATCATCAGGTGAAGCTGTGAAATACATCACATTTTTATCTTCGTTTAACGCCAACATATCAATAATGTCGTATTCGCCCGGCGTTAAATCAATGATACTTTTGCCATCACGAGAAACACGATAAAGATGACGCCATCCATCTCGCTCACTGTGCCAAATAAAGAACGTGCCATCTTTTGACCAGTTAGCTTTATAGAACCACTCGATGAATGCATCGTCTTTGTCTTCAAGAATTTTAGTTAGCTGTTGCTTTTTCCAATCAAATAACCACACTTTGTTGTGGCTTTGCGGGCGATTAAGATCTTGGATCATTAATGATTCTCCCGTGCCAGCCCAGCTAATACGTGGGATATAACGGTCACGGTTATCGCCACCCAGTTCTGCCCAACGCGTTTTTTTATCACTTAAGCTTACCACACCAACTTTTACGGCAGAGTTCATTTCGCCCGCTTTTGGATACGGAAACTCTTTGAGTGTCGGATAAAGCTCGTCGGTGTTATTGATCATAGTGAAATATTTCACACCACTGGTATCAAGCTGCCAATAAGCGATAGATTTATTGTCAGGGCTCCAACGGAATCCATCTCGAATAGTAAACTCTTCTTCGTATACCCAGTCAAAGTTACCGTTAACGAGGGTGTCATTGCCATCGGTAGTTAATGCAGTAACCGCTTTGCTGCCTACTTTTTCCATGTAGATATTGTTGTCGCGCACATAGGCCACTTTAGAGCTATCTGGTGAGAACTTTGCGAACATTAATTTTTTAGCTTCAACGTTTTCACCACCTAATTGATACAGCGAGTCTGTCTCTAGGTTTAAAAGCCAAAAGTCACCACGGCTACGTGAACGCCAAACTTGCTCACCATTGGTAAACACCATCAGCCACTTGCCATCTTTTGACCACTGATAACTTTCAACGGTTAACGGCTCTTTTTCGCCTTCTGGGATCAGTTTTTCGTAGCTAACAAGCACTTTTCGATTTGTACCATCTGCATTATAAAAAACAATGTCGTTGCCTTTTACACCATGTTCATCGTCTTTGGCTTTATCGTCTTGTTTGTTTTTATCGCTTTCACGCTCTTCAAGCACTGTGTAACCCGTGCCGTCGTCGAGCCATGTGAAATAGGTGCTACGTTGTGCTTTAAAGTCTTTGTCTTTGTATATTTGCTCAAGCGAAAG
The DNA here is from genome assembly GCF_001938575.1 of Pseudoalteromonas sp. PAB 2.2. Lineage (NCBI taxonomy): Bacteria > Pseudomonadati > Pseudomonadota > Gammaproteobacteria > Alteromonadales > Pseudoalteromonadaceae > Pseudoalteromonas > Pseudoalteromonas sp. PAB 2.2. The sequence goes on along the minus strand of NZ_LYPI01000007.1, from coordinate 648,761 downwards.
AGGATTAGAGTTTGCGCTCACTGTTGTGGTTGTATTGGCTTGCTCAGTACTTGAGCATGCTTGTAGTCCCAAACCTGCAACAACGGCAAACGCGAGGGCTGATGTTTTTATTAAGTTCATTTTGTTATCCCTTGGTTTTAACTAACCTAGCGTAGCAAAATAAGTTAATAAAATCTGAGTTTTTATCGTATAAACAGGGGGGTTGAACTTAATCATCCCACAAAAACATACTGGCATGTTTATTAGCAATACGCAGTTCATATATATCACTACATGGTCGACTAGCGGCTCCGTAACACACATGCAGTGGTAACAAATGCTCCTCACGAGGATGATTAAAGCGTGCTGCTGGCGCCATTTGCCATTCTAATAACTTAGCGTGACGCTGTTGTTCTGTAAGCGATGTATTACCGCACACATCAACAAGCCACTGCTCAAAAGCGAGATTTTGCATTTTGATTTCGGCTGTTTCCGGTGTAAAAAAAGCGCGCATATTATGGAAAGTAAACCCTGAGCCTATAATCAATAGGTTGTCGTAATGCAGGTTTTGCAGCGCTTCGCCTATTGCTAGATGCACGTTTGGTAATAGGCTAGGGTGCAACGACAACTGCACGCAAGGTATATCTGCGTCTGGGTACATTATCTTCAAAGGGACATACATGCCATGGTCGAAGCCTCGAGTGGGGTTCAACTCACTGTCAATATGTGCAGTTGTGAGTGCTTGATGAACTTGCTCAGCAAGCGCTGGCTCACCGGGACATGGGTATTCTATAGAATATGCAGAATCCGAAAATCCATAATAATCATATATAAGCTCAGGCGCAGCGGAAGAGGTAATATTTATTGGGTTGGCTTCCCAATGGGCACTGATCATCAAAATAGCTGATGGCTTTTTAATTTTTGCTGCAACAGATTGCAAACAGGTAACCATATCAGCATGACTGGCATCGCCTAATAGTGGCATTGGGCCGCCACCATGAGAAACAAAAAAGACGCGTGGCTTTTGCATAAACGGGCTCCTTACTTACGTTGTTATGTATAGTGCACGCACAGAGGTTCAATAACCAGCCACATAAATGCACAGCTTAGGTGTGATTTTACACACCAAAAGTTTGTAAGTACTAACTTAACAACCATGCAGCATTCATTGCGGGTATTTTCCCTTTAAGCCCCCCTTCTAATGGCTCTCGACAAAGTAAGGTTAATTGATAATGCGCGTCGTAATGCTGATGAAGCTCGTTGGCAGTAACGTTAAATGGAGGACCTGAAAACTCACTCTGTTGATACTCAAACACCACAACCAATTGCTGCGCTTTATTGGCTAACTGTAAAATGTGTTGCGTATAACGTACTCGCATTGATAATGGCAATGCCACTAATGCCGCTCTATCATACACAGCGTTTACCGTACCAAGTTGTTCAGGAGTCAATGTAAATATATCTCCCACCCACACAGTTAAATTAGCGCTCTGATAACACGTTAGTGTGCCATGGTTAGTAATCTCTGGTGTGAGGTTTAATTCTTGAAAAAGCTGCTTAATTGCAATTTCACTTAACTCAGCGCCCACAACTTTCATGCCGCTGGCTAACAAAAAATGAATATCGTGCGTTTTGCCACATAGAGGCACAAATACGGTATCGCCAGGTTGCAAACTCAAGTTGGTAAAATACTGATCCAGGTAACGATTAACATCCCCTTCATGAAATCCTATTTCATTATTTTCCCAACGATTATGCCAATGTTTTGCGTCCATCAATAACTCCTAAATAAACAACACAAATTGAGCTGATAAATATAACCCTACACCAAATAGTAAATGGGTGGTGAGAGTTTTCAAACGTGCTTGGTTTGGCTTAGCTGTATTAACAGCCATAACTCCTAATCCTAAAGCAGGTTGCATAACAAAAAATGGCATGACCGTGCTGAACAATCCGAATAAACAGGCAGGTAAAAATAGCGGTGAAGTCATCCATTCCTTACCAATCAATAACACAAAAAACAGAGAAAATAGGGCGCCGATGATGTAATGCAAAATCCAACCAACAACACATTCGCGTTCTTTAGCTTCACTGGCAGCAATATCGACATGTTTAAATTGCCCCGATGCCATAGTAAGGGCCCAACGCCCAACAAAGCAAAAGTTTAATGTAGTCTGGTTAAAGCACTTTTTAAAAAAATAACTCCATATATCAATTGAAAGCGTGGCAACAAGGCCAATAACTATCGCCTGAATAAATTGAAGGAAGGTCATATTTATACCAAGTAGTGAATCATAAAAAACATGATAAACAATTACAAAAATGCTAAAAACAACAATATAAACAAACTATGATTGCATAAATGAAATGATGATTGATGACATTGCACTGTTCATACATATCGTTAAACAAGGCGGAGTTACAGCAGCAGCCGATTACCTATCTGTACCAGCAGCAACAGTTTCAAGGCGATTACAACGGCTTGAACAGCGCGTTGGTGAAAAACTATTAAATCGTACTGCAAGGCAATGCACATTAACCCACGTTGGCGAAGTGTACTTTCAAAGTTACGTAGAGTTAGTGGAGCAATTTGAGCAGACTCACCATCAATTAAACGATCAAAAAGCGAAATTAACGGGCAAGCTAAAAGTACTCGCCCCCCTGAATATTAGCCATGGATTTTTAAAACCTATGTGGCTTGCCTTCACGAAACACTACCCAGAAATTCAACTTGAGTTACTGCTAAACAACCAACGTGACGATCTCAGTAAAAACCAAGCAGATATCGCTATTCGTATTGGTCCGCAAACTGATTCACACTACCAACAAAAGAAACTAGGCAGTGTCGATACATTATTTGTCTCGACAGAGCGCTATTTAAGTGACGCTCCCTCACTCAGTACCCCAGCAGATTTAAGGCAACACCGGCTTATAGGCACGACGCTCAGAAATAAATGGCAACTAAACAACCTAAAAACAGGCGAAACACAGACTTACATGTGCCGGTTTGCTAGCACATTTAACGACACCGGTTTTGTGAAATACTTAGTCTGTGATGGCCAAGGTGTGGCGTTGTTACCACGCTTTGAGATTATTGATGAGCTTAAAAGTGGACAACTCAAGCAAGTGCTCCCTTTATGGCGTGGTGAAAGCAGAGAGATATATGCAATTTGGCCAAGCGGGCGATTACTTAGTAAAAAAGCGGTTTGTCTAAAACAGTTCGTGACACAGTTTATTTCTGAAACACTATAGCCATGCGTATTCCATTTGTTTTGCTGTTAATAAAGCGTGCTCTTTATTTATCAGCTCTGCCACTAACGCTAAGCTCATATCAATGCCTGCAGAAATACCACCAGACGTGGTAAATTTTCCATCGGTTACCCAACGTTTATTGGCAATCACTGTCAAGTCTTTAAACATAGCAGCGAGATCACTTTGATCCTGCCAATGAGTTGTGACATTTTTTTTGCATAACAGCCCTGTTTTAGCTAACAAAAATGCGCCTGTGCAGACACTCGCAACCCGTTTTGTTGTTGATGCGGTGTGGCTTAACCACTCAATCACTGCGCTTTTTTCAAGCTCATGCGTATGGTCGCCACCAACCACTATAAACACATCAAGTTCTGGGCAATCAGCAAAGCTGTAATGGGGGTTTACACTGAATCCGCCACGCGCATTCACAGGGCCGTTAGTCTGTGCTATTAAACTTACTTGCCAATCATTTTTGGCTAAACGCTTTGCGGTGCTGAACACTTCAAACGGACCCGAAAAATCAAGCACTTCAGCATCATCATAAATATAGATCCCAATATTCATACAATTGTTCCTAATATGTGGATTTATTTCTCAAGTAAAAAATCGTACTATGCCATTTTTGCAGAGCGTTAATAACATATTATTAAATTAGTACTGTATACAAATAAATCTTTAAGGCATTGTTAATGCGTTTATTATTATTACTGTGTGGCCTGCTTGTTGGGTGTAAATCAACAGAGCAAACCGTCACTGAAATCAGTGAAATATCGCCAGGTACAGTTTTGTATCAAGGCGAGACATCAAGACAAAATGTTGAAATGTTCGAAAGCGTGCTTGTGAATAGCAAAAACAAAATCGATACCCTAGTGATCAACAGTGAGGGCGGCGATGTTATGGCTGGTCTCCATTTAGGCGGCTTAGTTCACGAGTATCAATTAAAAGTGATTGTACGCGAATTGTGCGCCTCATCATGTGCAAACTATGTGATAACGGCAAGCCCAGATGTTCGCGTTGAAGAGCAGGGGATCATTGGCTGGCATGGAGGAGCTTTGCAACCGTTATATGTGCCAATGGAGAAAAATACGCAAATAACAAATTACATTGCAAAGTGGCAAGAAGCAGAAAAACAATTTTTTGAAACGATTAATGTAGAACAGGCGATAACCATTATTGGGATGATGCCTGGCATAACCGAAAAACGTGATGCCCCGATATACAGTTATGATGTAAACACATTAAAACGCCTCGGTTTGCATATACAGTTTGAGGGGGAGCAAACAGGGCTATCTGCCAAGGGTGAAAAAGTAGTGCAGATCTTTGAGCTTGAAGAGGCTGTGCTCAGCCATTTTTTAATGCTGAACAGAATCGTCTCGGCAGAGCTAATCAACTAACTAAAAAGCCAACATGCTGTTGGCTTTCACAAACGCATACGTGCGGGATATTTACGGGATTAATCAAGCTCTAACTGCGCTCTCTCGACACTGTCACTCGGGAGCTCTTTTTGCACAGATACACCCAACTCTTTAAACTCCGACGCTTGCTTAATTAAGTTTCCTTTTCCGCGATAAAGTTGTGAAAAGGCCTTATCATAGCTTTCTTTAGCTCGATCGAGCTGTTTACCAACGCCTTCCATACTGGTTAAAAAGCCATTAAGTTTATTGTAAAAGCGCTCAGCACGGGCGGCCAATTCTTTTGAGTATTTTGTTTGCTCTTCAAATCGCCATAGTTGCTTCACAATATTTAAACTGGTTAGCAGGGTCGTTGGTGTCGCCACCAAAATATTCTTTTCGATCGCTTGCTGATATATATCACTCTGATATTTAAGCGCTTCAACAAATGCAGACTCAATGGGGACAAACATAACGACCACCTCAGGGGAGTTAATTCCTGGGAGTCTGTCGTATGCCTTACTGGCCAATTCATTGATACGCGATTGCACCGCAGTCACATGCTCTTTAAGTGCTTGTTGTGCTTCAAGCTCATTGTCGGCATTAACGTAGCGTGTATACGCATTGAGCGAGGTTTTAGCGTCGATCACTAAATGTCGTTCTTGAGGTAAATAAACCACAACGTCGGGGCGCAGACGCCCGTCTTCAGTATTAAATGACACTTCTCGCTCATAATCGATTCCTGCGCGAAGCCCTGCACTGTCTAAGACGTTTTCGAGCATTAACTCGCCCCAATTACCTTGTGTTTTCTTTTGCCCCTGCAAAGCGGTACTGAGCCTGTCTGCTTGTTCTGTTATGGCCTGGCTTTTTGCCTGTAAATGTAAAAGCTCGGTTTTTAATGCGGCACGTTGTTTTAAGTCTTCAACATGAATTAGCTCCATTTTATCGCGGAAGCCTTTTAACTCACCTTGAACGGGCTTTAATAACTGTTCAATACTTTCTTGGTTGAGCGTTTTAAACCGTTGTGATTTTTCTTCAAGAATTTGATTTGCTAGGTTTTCAAACTCTTTTTTGAGCTGTTCTTTACTGTCTTTTATATGATTAAGTTGTTCTTTAAAGTGCAGTTCTTTTTGTTCTAAGGTGCTGCGTAAAGTACTTAAATCGACATCGCGTTGATTTAGCATTGCTTTGGTGTCAGCGAGTTCTGCTTCAACTCGTCGCCAAAATTGATTAAATTGCTGCGCTTGCTTTTCTTGCTCGACAAAGCGGGTTTTAAAGTGTTGAGATTCATCACGTTGCTCTGCGTAATCTTGCTGTAACTGCGACAGTGTTAACTGACTTTCTTGTAACTGTTGTAGCTTCTGCTCTAATTGATTCTGCTGCAACTGATAGCTATTTTCCAGTGCGACTAACTGGCTTTTTAAGCGACTCTTTTGCAACGAGAGCACAGTACCTGAAGCCAATACTCCTAGTACACAACCGCTTGCAATCTGAAGCCAATCAATGTGGCCTAATAGCTCTGTAATCATAATGAAAACTCAATAACTTAAAGACACTTCATCATAACGAATTACATGACAGCAGAGTAGGGGAGTAGGCATAAAAAAAGCCAGCTCAAGGTGAGCTGGCTCTAACATTACTAAATTTAGTAACCAAATGGGAAATCAACATAATGCTCATGTAAACTGCAATTTAACAACAAGCATAATAATAGACGCCACTAAATTTGATTAGTTCAAAAAAAGTTTAAAAAAATTTAATTTTTTATCAGCGCCAACATCTGCTCTTCATCAAACTGAGTAAAACTCATTGATTTATCAGTAAATAATGCATCAACTAACGCTTGTTTATGCTGCTGCATTTTAAATACTTTTTGTTCAACAGAGTTGGCCATAATCAATTTATACACAAACACAGGGTTGGTTTGACCTATTCGATATGCCCGATCGGTTGCCTGTTTTTCAACTGCAGGGTTCCACCATGGGTCAAAGTGAATCACGGTATCTGCTTGGGTTAAATTTAACCCGGTGCCACCGGCTTTTAGGCTTATTAAAAAGACTGACGATTCACCTTCGGTAAACTCTTCAATAACACGACTGCGATGTCGAGTTTGACCGGTCAACATACTAAAGGTAATTCCTAACTCACCTAAACGCTCTGCAATCACATCTAAAGCGGTCGTAAACTGGCTAAATATAATGACTTTACGACCTTCACTTAACATAACGGGTAAATGCTTAGAGAGCCATTCAAGCTTTGCACTACCCGCCTGAGTTGTTGGATCAATAAGTTTGGGATGACAACAAATTTGTCTTAATTTTAGTAACGCGTCCAAAAACGCAAGCTTACTCTTTTGCACACCTTGTTGGGCAAACAAGTCAACCAGCTTTTGCTCTAGCGATTGCGTTATACCGGTGTAAATTTCTTTTTGTTTCGCTTCGAACTCAAACTCTTTAACCAGCTCTGTTTTCTCGGGAAGTTCTTGCGTTACCTGCGCTTTTGTTCGGCGTAAAATAAAAGGCATGATCAGCGATTTAAGTTCATCGGCTCGTTTAACATCGTTATCGCGCTCAATAGGTGTTTGAAAATATGTTTTAAAGTGCGCTTGCGAGCCCAGGAGTGAGGGCATTGCAAAGTCGAGCAACGACTTAAGCTCAAACAGGTTATTTTCGATAGGCGTGCCACTTAAGCACAATTTAAAATCGGCATTAAGGCGCTTAACCAAACGCGATACCTGCGCAGCATCATTTTTAATGTACTGGGCTTCATCCAGAATAATATTTTCAAAATACAGTGGCGAGTAATATGCAATATCACGTTTTAACAAAGGGTACGTTGTTAAAATGCAATCGGCCTGCGATAACTGCTGGAGTTGCTCGTTTCGTAACGAACCAAATACGGTGGTGATTTTAAGGTTACACGCAAACTTATTAATTTCATTTTGCCAATTTCCTACCAAGCTGGTCGGGCAAACAATTAAAGTAGGGCCAGCTTGAGGCCGTTGTTTGGCATTCGCTAAAAAGGCAATAACTTGTAAGGTTTTACCCAATCCCATGTCATCAGCCAAAATACCCCCCAACTGATGACGTTTTAAAAAGTTAAGCCAATCAACACCATGTTGCTGATACTCTCGAAGTTGTACACCGTCATTCAATCCCTGAATATCGGACTTTTTAACCACCGGACGGGTGTTCGTTAATTCAGTTAAATATGCATCAAGGGCATCATCAACAATACTGACTTTAATTGCTTTTTGGGCGATTAACTGGGGTAAAAATGACAATGGCATGAGTATTTCATCACGCGTTTTTATATGCTCAAAACGTTCGCGGTATTCATTAAGCTGAGTAATCGCTAACTTATCAACAACAGCAAAACGTTTACCTACGCTGAAATAATAATAACGTTCACTTTGACGATTGAGAGACTGAAAATTGTTATCCGCTGTAAAAAGTTGCTGCGTTTTTACACCAGAGATCACGATTTTACTAACTATTTGATGACCTTTTCCTCGCTCAACTTGAAGCGATATTTGCTTTAATGCTTTACTAACATCAAGTTCATCATTAATTTTCCAGCCGCGTTTAAGCAGGGTAGGGATAATTTCGAATTTCAACCAGTGTGCATGTATAACTGATTGTTTATTAAATACAAACTCGGTTTGTAAAGCCCCTTTACAAAATTCAAACCCTAAGTTCCTTAGCTCATTAACAACGGTATTCTCAAGCGATTGATTAATAATCCCCTCGGGGGCTTGGCTTAGTTCGTAAAGTGAATTTTGATAGTTAAATTGAAGCGATAGACCAATGTTTCCCTCATCGTTGCGTATGCTTATAACGGGAAAGACAGAACGTGATTGATTCTTTTTACTTTGCTTAAATGCATGCGGAATAACACCCTCACCAAAATTGTCATTGAGTTGTTGGTATACACGATCAAAGTTTTCGTTGTGTATCGCAGGCATGTTAGCCAATAACGCAATTTCATCTGCTGTCAAAGGAGTACGGATACGGCCAATTTTAAGTGTGTCTGGATCTAGGTAAGTCGGGGGTGTCGTTTTGAGTAACAACCAATTATCTTGCCCTGCTAGTGACAAAGATAATGAGGTTAAATCACTATTTTGCTGCCAGCTAAATTCTAAGGCTTGCATGGTATCTGCTTTAATAGCCTGGCGAGAACGGCCTAAAAATAATCGTTGTGTCGCTATAAGTTGTTGTAATGCCGCAAAGCCCCATGAACCTTTCAACTCAAGCTTACCGAGCGCGTTTTGAGAGCGGATCCAACTATATAATCTAAAGTCAGTTTCGAGTAAATCAGTCGGTGTAACAAAGCTATTTAATTGTTGTTCTGTTAAATTACGGCCCAATGTGTAGTTATGCTCAGGATCATAATTAGCAATTTTAGGGGTAAGGGTAACAGCCGATTTTTCAACATCTAAAACAAATAATAATACATGTTTTGCTGTGTCAGTTGTTGATTGCTTTAGCGTCTTTAGCTCACTAAACCAATCATTAATAATATAGTCCTCGCCATAATCGCCTGAATGCTCAATTTTTAATTTAAGCAAAACCGCAGCAATATGACGGCACTTTGTTTTTGAACCACACGTACAATGTGAATCAACTGAAAATCCGGTTGGTAATTTACTGATCTCGATATGCTGGGTAAAAGTATTCCCTTCGTTACCAAACATAGAAGCATCAATCACACTAAAGTCACTACTATGCTCAAGCCAATTGATTTGGCCGTTCTGATGGTACTCTTTTGCTTTACTTAGCACATGCGGCTTAAATAGCTGCTTGATGAATCGCTCTGACAGCGGAAACTGTGTTTCTTGCTCTTGTTTGATTTCTTCAAAGATAGCTAATAAGTCATTTTTGGATAAGTTAGCAGACATAACGCTTTTAACAGTAAAAACAAAAAATAATTCTGCCAGTATATGATCTATCAGCGCCCAGCTAAAGCACTATTCCTTTATTTCGGACTGGTTGGAGCTGATTAGTTGGTAAAATTATGTTTTTGTCTAAAAAAATACAGCCAAAGAAGAGGGCTCGACTATTTAACGAACAACAAACGCACAAGATATAAACAACTTAATAACAAGGCAGGGCCTTTACAGATCACTTTTTTACTAAGGAAATAGTGAAAAGGCTTAAATAGCCTGTAAAGGGGCAGATAGTTAGTAAAAATCTGATCTATGGATGCGAATTGAGCAAATTTTAAGATATTTAGATCAGTATTTTACTAACAAAATAGGGTAAGAGATCACGCTTTTACTAACAATAAAAGCGTGACAGATCGCTATTTTACTAACTAATTAAAGCTATTTAATAACTTAGTAAGCTGCTCTAAACGCTTGTCAGTCATCACTTTATTATCGATTTTTACCGATAAATCACCGCTTTTAATGTTTCGCTGTACGGTCACAAATTCACTTTCTATGAGTGATTCACGACGGCTTGGCGTAGCGGGTTCGACTGTTAAGTACTTAGTAATGGCTAGCGCACGCTTATCATCACTGCTTATGGCGTTTATTTCGCTGTCAGTGCTGATTTCACTTACAAGGCGAGTGAATGCCTGCTCGTCACGCTCTTTCGCCGCAATAAGCTTTTTAGCCACTTCTCGGCCAACATGATTCGCTGTTGGGTAGAGGCTCAGTACAGAAGCGGGTAAATTTTCATAGGCTTTAATGGCATCCGCTATTGCTGTATGTGATACCCCTTCAATTGCTGCAATCTCACGGTACGAGCCCTTTTTGCCTTCTGCAATTAATTCATCACGGGTTTGCTGATAAGCTTGTCCAAGCTCCCACAGACTGGGGGCAATGTATTGATCAGAAGAGACTGCAAGTATTTTTGCATCTTGTTCTGTGAAATCTTCTGAACTTAGCACTAAATAGTCCGAACCACTTAAAATACACGCTTTGCGACGACGTGAGCCGGCTAAAACAAGCATTTCAGTGCCTTTATCCCAGCAAAGGGCAGGGTGTTGGTTTCGTCCGTCTTCAGCGATAGCCGGCAAAATATCAGCCACCGATTTTTCATTCAATAACGACTGAACTCGACGGTTCTTGCCATACACTTTAGTTTTAGATTCGATTTCAGAACTTGGAATGACTTTACATACCAGGGTAATTTGGCGCGTAGGATCACTTGGCGCGGGCATGCTAATAACATCGCCAGCATTGGCTTGTTCAAGTAAAGCATCTAGACTGCTGCTTTCAATTGACGTTGAAAAAGGATCTAAGCTGGTATCATTTTTACGTTTTTTAGCCATCTTAATCATTTACCTTACTTAGCTGTATTCAATTTTGATTGGGTTGATTGCCAGTTAGAACGAATCAACATTTCAAGCTCATCAACCACATCTTTAATATTCTCTTGAGCACGTAGTAATGATTCTCTACTTGCGAGACTGTCAGACGTTTTTTGGTCAAATATGGTATTAAAAGACGATGAACTCGCCGTGATAGCGGAGCTATGGTTTATTGGGTAACTCATAACTTGACGTCCAAAGGCACTGCGCACGTCTTTAACAATATCGCGTTGTGAATGATTGCCTTTCACGTAATTTGTAACGAGGAACTGCATAAAATCCCATCCTTGATGCCCTAAAGCAGCAACCGTGTGATAGATCTCGCCTAAACGTTTTAAGTATTTATTGTTTGCATCAAAATCAACAGCTTCAGGATGAACAGGAATAAGCATCGATGTTGAAGCCATTAAAGCGTTATAAAACATAAAGTTAAGTGATGGAGCTGTATCGATTAAAATAATATCAAATTGATCTTTTACAGGCTCAATCACTTTTTCTAATAATTTATGATAGTGACGTGTTTTATCGTAACTTGAACTATCTTTTAACAGTGTGGCTGTTTCATGTTCAAAATAAAAATCATCCATACCAGAAGGTAAAATACGAATATTGGGAATGTGAGTCGGTAAAAATGAATTAGTAACAAGTTCGTCCCACGTTTCATTTTCTTCAAGCTCAATGCAATCACGCATTAAGTCACCCACAGTAATTGGATCTGGTTCACTTGGCGGGAAGAAACTCGATGATGAGCCTTGTGGATCTAAGTCAATAATACCAATTCGATACCGTTTAATATTGGTTGTAGCGAGGGCCGCTGCAATATTAACCATGCTGGTTGTTTTACCACAGCCACCTTTCAAAGAGTTAATGACAATAACTTGTAGTTTGTCATCTGTTGTGCGGTGATCTGGCTTGATATCCATGATATCTGCCATAGCGAAAATATTGACTAGCGTATAGGCATAATGTCCATTTGCACCTCGTTTGATGTTTAATTCATCAAAGTCACCATTATCATGACGTCGCTTTAACGTTCTGTTATTACAGCCTAAAAGATCTGCTGCGGCTTTTTGAGTATAGGTGCGAAGTTCTTTTTCTTCCGATTTAAGATGAGCACGATAATGTTGGATACGTCCTTCTAGCGATTTTTCAGCAACTTCAGCTGTTGCTTTTAATAACCGGTAAGTGGCTAGCGCATTATTATTAATAGACATACTTTCTTCCTCAAAGTTATGCTTTAAGTATAATGTCCATTCAAATTGCTGTAAACAACTATTTTGTACGACATGCCTTTTATTAATAAGACATTTAAGAAAAATTTGTAATCTAATTGAAGCTAAGTATAAATAAGTAAGATTAGAATTGGTTAAAGATATAGGTATATAAGGTTAACGTGCTAAAATAGCAATCTATATTACTGATTAACCAGAATATTATCAAAAAAAGCAGATCATGTTTTTACTTGGTTAAGATCAGATCTCTTATAACTCGCAGATCAGCTTAATACTAACTAAAAAACCAGCTGCTTAGTTATGCACAGGTTAGTCACTAGTTTATGCACATTTTTACTGCTGTAGATCACGATTTTACTAACTAAATTAGAGAGTTATGCACTGAAGCAAAATCAGAATAGTGCATTTTGTTAGTATAGATCTGATCTATAGTTGGTACAGATCAGATCTATGCTAACTCAGTAAGCATTTATCCACATGCTTTTGTAAAAATGGGTTTATGTGTCGTGTTTTTTGACCTGAAAATGAATTTTAACATGACATAATATTCACTGAGTTAGTAAAATTTTGACCCATACACTATAACTTAGTAAAAATCTGATCTGAAAAGTTCTAGAATTAATCTAGTTAGTATAAAACTGATCTCAAGAAAATATTTCAGATCGGATCAAGTTTATACTAACTTAAACATTTAACTTTTTAAGTTTTATGTGTTGTTATTAACTGTCGAAGAAAAATTGGAAATAAGAACAATGAGCCGAAAGGTCAACATCTCAGTGGATAACCTTCCCGATACATTACGCGGGCAAATCCATGGGGTGGAAAGTGCAATCGATAATGAAAGTCTTGCACTGTTTACAGACAACAAAGATGTGCGCGTTTCAATTGAAAATGCAGCACATGGTTTGAGAGCTTACTCAAATACCTTTAATCATTATGATTTGTGGGGACGTTTTGTTCGTTCAGGTCATAAAAAGCTTCCGGTTGAAGAAGCACCAAAAAAGACAATTGTTACAAGAAGAATTTCAGAAAAAGTTGATGGGATTCTCTATGATGGCGAAATTAAAATTACCCCAGCAGTTGTCAGCACACGAAAAGATGGTGAAGACATTGAATATTTAGTATGGCCATCCGATCGTGAAGAAAAAGTTGAACGTGCATTAATACGTTTGGCCTCTAAAGGTAAAATTGTAAAAATTAATTTTAAATCGGGTATTCAATACGCGGTTGTTTTTTCAATGAATGAGTTGGCACAAGAATTAAAAGCGGTTGGTCAATCAATGCCGTATCCGCAGATTAAAGAATCGCTTGAAGCTCTTCAAGGTTCTAAGTTGTCATTTAAATATTCTGCAACTGACACGCGCAACTCTGATATTGATGATTCATTTTACGAGTCGAACATGAACTTTTTATCGTCGCTTCACTTTAGCGGTAAAAAAGGACAAGGCGGTAATGTAAAATGTGTGGCATGTTTAAATGCGTTTGTTCATAACATGATCGATAACCTTGAGTACAAAGGCTATTATTTTAATAGTGCTCAAGAACTGAAGCGCGGCTTATCTCGCTGGATGATGTTACGTTTGTATCATCTTTGGCGTTATGCTGCGCCAGGTAAGACATATCATTTTAGATTGTTATCAATCATGGAAAAGTACGGCTCAATTTATTCGACAGATGAAATTACTGAGAATAAATTAAAAGCGTTACGTCGTGATATGACCACAACGATGAAAGATTTAATAGAAAAAGGCGCGATATCAGAATACAACATCACAAATGTGAAAGATGATAAAACGGGTAATATTATTGATTACACTTACGAAATGCATCCGTCTGATCAATTTTGTGATGAAATTTTAGCGCTCAATAAACACAATAAACGAATTGAAATTCAAGGCGGTAAACGTATCGTTGAGAATGCTGTGTTAATTGATGAAGATAAAATAGAAGAAATAGTCGAAGATTAAATTTATATTTCTTATCTCCAATACTGTTACATGTTAAAGGCCACTAAAGTGGCCTTTTTAACATAATCAATCTGTTACTTGTTCCAAATAAAGTCGATCTACTAAAAAGTCATATTCTTTTTTACGGGGATGACTCTCAGGTTTTTGATAATCATTTAGTGCTCCAAGTTTTACATCCGGTTCTGGATTTATAAGAATGAATGGTAATGCGGCACTCACATGATATCGGTTTTGAGCAGTGTATCGCACATTAACTTGTGGACTAACACGGGTAGGTCTTCGAATTCTTAATTTATCTTTATCATTTAAACTCGCAACACGGCTTTGTTCTTGTGCAACAAGAGATTGCCAAGTATGTTGATCTATCATTCTAGGGTTAGAGTAACTCGCCGATTTATCAAGCATGGCCAATGCCATTTTTTTGGATAAAGTTTTAGTTGCATGTTTGTGCATCCATGTGAACCTGACCGAGTAGGGTGATTCAGTTTCAAAATGAATTTTACGATATGCTGCAAGCGTAATTAAATTTGGTACAGCGTTATGCACTGCTTCAAATCGAGCATCATTATTATCGATAGCGAGTATACAGTTTTTAAAGTCAGCTTTTGCTTTATTCAATTGTTGAATGCGGGCTGTAAGTTGATTTTTATCAACATCATGAAGTACCAATAACCCAGGATGACGTTTTAAAACTCGACTACTAATCCCTGGTTTTTTATAAAGGTCTAAATACGAGTTAATAATTAATTTGTGCGCTTCATCACCTTCGAACTTTTTGACAGGAATCAGTGAGGGTATTTTTTTCTCATCGTTAATATCCGTTTCTGGTAATTGATAATAAAACGCTTTTTTAAAACCAACTTGTTTTAGATCATCGCAAAATAATTGGGTTAATTCGCTGACTAAATCAAATTGACTACGAATTTCTAATTTAGAAGTCATAAGAACACATCTTACTCTAACATGAGTTAATATTACTTTAGCATCTTTGATATTAAAAGGACTAATACTCCTTAATCGCTGACCTTACATTTATTTTAAATTAAGTATGATGTGTTCTTTATTATATCCATAGCATGCTTTTTTAATATTTCAATCTGCTGTTTATTTTTATCTAAATGCAGTGTAAAGCTGAGGTTACACTGTGCCTTGTTAAAGGTAAGATGTGTTCTTTATTTTATTGCTCAATCATATTATGCAAATCTAACTTAAGCTTTTGTTTTAATTGGCTATGATATAGTTGATGTCCAATCAATCAATGCTTTGGTTTATCAAATAACTAAATAATTGAAAATAGGTGAATATAGTCCTTGAACTTACCCTGTGCATTAAGTTAGTTTTCATTAACGGTCTATGTTAGGAATGAGGAAAGAACATGCAATCGTGGAACCCAGATAGCTGGAGAAACCTGCCGATACTTCAGCAGCCAGAGTACCCAGATAAAGAAGCCCTTAAACAAGTTGAAGGGCAATTAAAAAGCGCACCGCCTTTAGTGTTTGCCGAAGAAACGCGTAGCTTATTTAAACAATTAGAAGATGTATGTGAAGGACGTGCCTTTTTACTTCAAGGTGGTGATTGTGCTGAATCATTCAGTGATTTTAATGCCGCCAATATTCGCGATACATTTAAAACTCTATTACAGATGGCTGTTGTCTTAACCTATGGCGGTAAATGCCCTGTTGTTAAGATTGCACGCATGGCAGGTCAATACGCAAAGCCACGTTCGTCAGATTACGAAACCATTGATGGGGTTTCATTACCTTCATATCGTGGTGATATTGTAAATAATTTTGAATTCACCGAACAAGCACGAATACCCGATCCACAACGTTTAATGACTGCTTATCACCACAGTGCGGCTACGTTAAACTTATTACGAGCATTTGCACAAGGTGGCCTTGCTGATTTGCATCAGGTAAATCGTTGGAATATGGGCTTTGTTGCTGCAAATCCATTAAAAGAGAAGTACCAACAACTTGCAGATCGCATTCAAGATGCGCTTGAGTTTATGGAAGTGTGTGGTATTGACTCTACGGTTGCACCAAGTTTAAAAGAAACAGATTTATTTACATCGCACGAGGCGCTATTACTTGGCTACGAAGAAGCACTAACACGTCGAGACCATTTATCAGGTGATTGGTATGACTGTTCTGCGCACTTTGTGTGGATTGGTGAACGAACTCGTCAATTAGATCATGCTCATATCGAGTTCTTTAAAGGTATTAAGAACCCAATCGGTGTAAAAGTAGGTCCTGGCATGGACCCTGACGAGTTGATTAAGTTAATAGATGCAATTAACCCAGATAATATCCCTGGTCGCTTAACGTTAATTACACGTATGGGTGCAGACATTCTACCAGAAAAACTGCCAGCGCTTGTTCGTAAAGTACAGCAAGAAGGACGCAAGGTTATCTGGAGCTCAGACCCGATGCACGGTAATACTGAAAAAGCGAGCTCAGGATATAAAACACGAAGCTTTAATAATATACTTCGTGAAATTAGCCAGTTCTTTGCAGTCCATAAAGCCGAAGGCTCATACCCTGGTGGTGTTCACCTTGAGATGACCGGCCAACATGTAACTGAATGTACAGGTGGGGCATATGGGCTGTCAGATGAAGATTTAGCTCAACGTTACCGCACGCAGTGTGACCCACGTTTAAATGCAGATCAGGTATTAGAGTTAGGCTTCCTTGTTGCAGACTTATTAAAGGATGCGCGCAAGTAATCTCGCTTTACTTATTAAGTATTAAAAGGCTGCATAGTGCAGCCTTTTTTATGTCCGATACTAATTATGAACAAAAGTTGGTTAGTACTTACGACGCTCAAGCCCTGTATCAGATATAATTTTGGCTGATATTTCTTCAACAGAGTGATGTGTAGAATTCAAATATTGAATTTTTTGCTTTTTATAAAGCATTTCAACTTCGCGGACTTCGATTCGACATTGTTTTAATGATGCATATTTTGAGTTCGCCATGCGTCGCTGTCGTATATCGGCAAGTCTGACAGGGTCGATTGTTAAACCAAATAGTTTATGTTTATACGACTTCAAACATTCAGGTAGGCTGCCACGCTCTAGGTCATCTTCAGTCAATGGATAGTTTGCTGCTTTTATTCCATATTGTAATGCTAAATAGAGGCTAGTAGGGGTTTTACCACTGCGACTTACGCCCACCAAAATGATATCAGCTTCAGCATAGTTTTTTATATTAGCGCCATCATCGTTTGTTAGCGCGTAGTTAACGGCATCAATTCTAAAATCGTAGCTTTTTTCATGCATAGAGTGTGTACGGTGAACTTTAGGCACAGGCGCAACTTTGAGCTCTTTTGCTATTTGGTCACTGTACTGAGATAAGAAATCGTAACACACCGCACACGAAGATTTAATAATTTCACTTAGCTCATGATTCACAAAAGTGAAAAATACCAAAGGCTGTTCGCCGTCGCGCTGGGCTGTTGAGTTGATTAAATTTTTAACTTCGTTGGCTTTTTTTTCTGTCTCAACGAATGGAATTGTTTTGTGATTAAAATCGACAGGGAACATCGACAATGTAGCATGGCCAAACACTTCAGAGGTGATAGCTGTTCCGTCAGAAATATAGAATGCAGTTCTCATAATTAACCTTTTTATTACCTTTATCTGCAAAATAGGGGCTTCACGGTTTACGTGAGGTCTGTTGCCAGTGTAGAATGATGGCGACCTTTTTAGAAGGTTTTCTTTCTTAACTCTCACAGTTAGTACTACAATTTGTTTTATGGAGAAAGATCCGTGCAAGAATACGTTCTCTGGTATCAAGAGCTTGGTATGCAAGATGTTCCACGTGTTGGCGGTAAAAATGCCTCACTGGGTGAAATGATCTCAAACCTAGCTAACGCTGGTGTACAAGTGCCAGGTGGTTTCGCTACAACTGCCGATGCATTTAACGAGTTCCTTGAGCAATCAGGGCTAAACTCAAAAATCCACGATATTTTAGACACATTGGATGTGGATGATGTAAATACACTCGCTAAAGTCGGTGCCGAAATCCGCCAATGGATTATCGACACACCATTCCAACCTAACCTAGACCAAGCCATCCGCGACGCATATAGCCAATTACATGGCGACGCATCTCAAGATGTATCATTTGCAGTTCGCTCATCTGCTACAGCAGAAGACATGCCAGACGCTTCATTCGCAGGACAACAAGAAACGTTTTTAAACGTACGTGGTATTGATTCAGTTATGACTGCAATCAAACACGTGTTTGCCTCATTATTCAATGACCGCGCTATCTCTTACCGAGTTCACCAAGGCTATGATCACCGTGGTGTTGCTTTATCGGCTGGTATTCAACGCATGGTACGTTCAGACAAAGCATCGTCAGGTGTTATGTTCAGTATCGATACTGAATCTGGTTTCGAAGACGTTGTGTTTGTCACATCAAGCTACGGTCTTGGTGAAATGGTTGTACAGGGTGCAGTAAACCCAGATGAATTTTATGTACATAAACCAACGCTTGCGAGCGGCAAGCCTGCAGTAGTTCGTCGTAACATCGGTTCAAAAGCAATCCAAATGATTTACTCAAGTGATGAATCACATGGTAAGCAAGTTGAAATCGTAGATGTAGATACTGCATTATCAAACAAATTCTCAATCACAGATGCCGAAGTTCAAGAACTGGCTAAGCAAGCTGTGATCATCGAAAAACATTACGGTCGTCCAATGGACATCGAATGGGCTAAAGATGGCAACGACGGTAAGCTTTACATTGTTCAAGCACGTCCAGAAACCGTTCGCTCAAATGAAGATGCCAACGTAATGGAACGTTTCCAATTAAATGGCTCGAGCAATGTTGTTGTCGAAGGGCGTGCTATTGGTCACAAAATTGGTGCTGGTACGGTACGAGTTCTTAACTCTATAGACGAGATGGACAAAGTACAGCAAGGCGATATCCTTGTTACCGATATGACCGACCCAGATTGGGAACCAATCATGAAACGTGCAGCGGCGATTGTTACCAATCGTGGTGGCCGTACATGTCACGCAGCTATTATTGCTCGTGAACTAGGTATACCTGCTGTTGTGGGTTGTGGCAACGCAACTGATTTAATTAAAGCAGGCCAAGATGTAACCGTTTCGTGTGCTGAAGGTGATACAGGTTATATCTACGAAGGCATTCTAGATTACGAAGTACTTACTTCGCGCGTTGATGAAATGCCAGAACTACCAATGAAAATTATGATGAACGTTGGTAACCCAGACCGTGCTTTCGATTTTGCCCGTTTACCTCATGCAGGTGTTGGCCTTGCACGTGTTGAGTTCGTTATCAACCGTATGATCGGTGTTCACCCTAAAGCACTATTAAACTTTGATGCGCAATCAGATGAGTTAAAAGCAGAAATTTCAGACATGATGGCTGGCTATGAGTCACCGGTTGAGTTCTACATTTCTAAGCTTGTTGAAGGTATTGCGACATTAGGGTGTGCGTTTGCACCAGAGCGTGTCATTGTTCGTATGTCTGATTTCAAATCAAACGAATACGCAAACCTAGTTGGGGGCCAGCAATATGAGCCGGAAGAAGAAAACCCAATGATTGGTTTCCGCGGTGCTGCTCGCTACATTTCTGAAGATTTCCGTGATTGTTTCGCGCTAGAGTGTGAAGCAATTAAACGCGTTCGCAACGAAATGGGTATGACGAACATCGAAATCATGATTCCATTCGTACGTACCCTTGAAGAAGGTAAGCGTGTTATCGAACTTCTTGAAGAACATGGCTTAAAACGTGGCGAAAATGGTCTTAAAGTGATCATGATGTGTGAATTACCATCAAATGCGCTATTAGCTGAAGAGTTCTTAGAATACTTCGATGGTTTCTCTATTGGCTCAAACGATTTGACTCAGCTAACACTTGGTCTTGACCGTGACTCAGGTTTAATTGCACATCTTTTTGATGAGCGTAATCCTGCGATTAAAAAGCTGCTTTCAATGGCAATCCAAACTGCAAAAGCAAAAGGCAAATACGTAGGTATTTGTGGTCAAGGTCCATCAGATCATGAAGATTTTGCAGCATGGCTAGTTGAGCAAGGGATTGATTCTGTATCTCTTAATCCAGATACAGTATTAGAAACTTGGTTATACTTAGCTAAAAAGCTAGCAGACTAACTAGTGTTTATTAAAAAAATGCCAGCGATTATGCTGGCATTTTTGTTTACTCAATTAGAAAGTATCACGATGCACTTAAGTGTTATCGTAGATTGGCAATTATCTCGCTAGTTTTTTATCTAAATAAGCACATGATTTAGTGAGTGCTTTTTGACAATAAACCAAATAGCGACGTGCCAGTGGGTAATAAAACGAAAAGCACAGTAATCCCACTATAAAAAATAGTAATGATGGGCCGGGCACAATGACAAATATCAACCCAAGTAGCATACTTAAAATACCTAAGCTTACTAATAAAATCTTTTTCATATCCCTTACTCATTTGATGCTTTAATAAACAGTATAAAAGTATTGAGACTTAAATCGATTAAAAGAGTGTTACAAACTGTAAAATCTTCAATTTAACTTAGCTATTAGCATGATATAATTTACGAAATGCCTTAATTTATCACCGTCATGATAGCAACAATAAGTCAACAACAAGTCGCTTCTGAGTTAGTCGCTAACTACCTAGAAACTATTGTAAAACAAGGTTTTTCGGGTGACACAGACGCAAGTTATTCTACGCGATTAAGCTTATCGACCGATAACAGTGTTTATCAGCAAGTACCGCAAGGAGTTATTTTTCCAAAAACGGCGAAAGATATTCAACTTGCAATGCAAATCGCCTCTCGAGATCCATTTCTGTCACTGACTTTTGGTCCTCGCGGCGGTGGCACAGGGACAAATGGTCAGTCTCTTACTCCTGGTATCGTCGTTGATTTATCTCGCTACATGCGTGAAATATTAGAAATAAATGTTGAGGAAAACTGGGTAAGAGTGCAAACAGGTGTCATTAAAGATCAGCTTAATGACTTTTTACGCCCTTATGGATTTTTCTTCGCACCTGATTTATCAACCAGTAACCGAGCAACAATTGGTGGGATGATAAATACCGATGCATCAGGGCAGGGCTCGCTTGTCTACGGTAAAACCAGTGATCATGTTTTAGGTCTGACAACATACCTAATCGATGGAACTGAAATGTCTACCTCACCCATGCCTATCGAAAAAGCACAGTTAGTTTCTGAGCAAAACTCAACAGTCGGCAAGTTGTATAAAACGGTAATGGATATTGGACTCAATAATCGTGAGGCAATTTTGCAAAAATTCCCACGATTAAATCGTTTTTTAACCGGTTATGACTTAGAACATATTTTTTCTGACGACTTACAAACTTTTGATATGAGTCGTTTAATTACGGGATCTGAAGGTTCTTTAGGTATAGTTACCGAAGCCAAACTTAATATTACCCCAATTGCTGAGTTTAAAACCTTAATCAATATTAAATACGATAGTTTTGATTCAGCATTGCGTCATTCACCTTTTTTGGTCGCCGCAAATGCAACGTCTGTTGAAACAGTCGACAGTAAAGTGCTTAACTTGGCACGGGAAGATATCATTTGGCATTCAGTATCGGACTTAATAACCGATGTTGATAATAAAGATATGCAAGGCCTCAACATGGTTGAGTTTAATGCTGTATCACCGGATGATATTAAAGAAAAAGTAGACACGCTATGTAGATTGTTAGATGACTGCGTTAAAAACGAAACGCATGGTGTGATCGGTTATCAACTTACAAATGATAAAGCCGATATTCTAAAAATTTATGCCATGCGTAAAAAGTCTGTTGGTTTACTAGGCAATGTTAAAGGTAGTCAAAAGCCGCTCGCATTTGCTGAAGATACTGCCGTACCTCCAGAAAATTTGGCAGATTTTATTGTTGAGTTTCGTCAACTTCTTGATAGTCACCATCTTCAGTATGGTATGTTTGGCCACGTTGATGCGGGTGTTTTACATGTGCGTCCAGCCCTAGATATGTGTGATCCTGAGCAAGAAAAATTACTTCGCCATATTTCAGATGAAGTTGTAAAACTTACCGCTAAATATGGTGGTTTAATGTGGGGCGAGCACGGTAAAGGTTATCGTAGTGAGTATGGACCAGAATTTTTTGGTGAGCATTTATTTACTCAACTACGAAAAATTAAATCAGCTTTCGATCCAGACAATCGCATTAATCCCGGTAAAATATGTACACCGCTTGAAAGTAAAGACTCCCTCGTTTCTGTTGATGATCAAAAGCGAGCTTGGTTTGATAAAGAAATTTCTATTGACGTTAAAACAGAATTTAATAACGCCATGACTTGTAATGGTAATGGCCTTTGTTTTAACTATGATCAAAATTCTCCAATGTGCCCTTCGTATAAAGTAACGGGTGACAGACGCTACTCACCTAAAGGACGTGCAGGTTTAATGCGCGAATGGTTGCGTCTTCAAGAATCAGAAAATATTGATTTAATACATGTTGAAAAAGAACTTATCAATGGAGAAGTAATCACGTGGTGGGAACGTTTTCAGCATAGCCGAAATAAGAAAAAAGGCGTTTATGATTTTTCGCATGAAGTGAAAGAGTCAATGGACGAATGTTTAGCATGCAAAGCATGTACAACAGCCTGTCCTATAAAAGTAGATGTGCCAACATTTAGATCGCAGTTTTTAAATTTCTATCACAGTTACTACGCGCGGCCATTAAAAGATTATTTAGTGGCAGGTATCGAACAGACGGCACCTGTCATGGCTAAATTTGCGAAGGTAGTGAATCCAATTGTAAATACAAAACTGGTTTCTAGTTTAATAAAAAATACAATTGGCTATGTAGATACACCAACGTTAAGTGTTCCTCAACTTTCGAAACGCGTAAACAAAAATGACATGTTCAATTTTGAATTACTTAAATCACTTACCAGTGATGAACAAGCTGAGTATGTTCTTATTGTTCAAGATCCATTTACCAGTTTTTACGAAGCTGAATTGGTTGAGAGTTTTATAAAAGTAATAAAAGCGCTGGGTAAAAAACCAATGCTGTTACCCTTTAAACCAAATGGAAAAGCCCAGCACGTAAAAGGTTTTTTAAATGAATTTAAAATTACAGCAAAAAATTCGGCTGAGTTTTTAAATTCACTTTCTGAAATAAACTCTCCATTGGTTGGTCTCGATGCGTCACTTGTTATGTGTTACCGCGATGAGTATGTATCAATACTAAAAGAAACGCGTGGTGATTTTAAAGTTGAACTTGCTCATGAGTGGTTACAAACACAAAACTTTAAAAACGTATCACTGTCGGCAAAAAGTGCTGTGCCATTTAAATTATTAAGCCACTGCACTGAAACGACAGCGATGCCAAATGCCTCAAAAGTTTGGCAAAATATTTTCTCTGATTTAGGTTTATCTTTGAGTACAACAAGTACAGGTTGTTGTGGTATGGCTGGCACTTATGGTCATGAAAAACAAAATCAAGAAAACTCACGCGCATTGTACGAAATGAGTTGGAAACCACTTATTGAAAATAGTGAACCCGAAACTATTTTGGCTACTGGATTTTCTTGCCGTAGCCAAGTAAAGCGTTACGAAAAATATAAACCAAGACATCCACTGCAATTAATAGCAGAACTGTTATAAAAAAGGCGCTTTAAGCGCCTTTTTATTTATAGCTATTCGCAATAGGCTTGGTACTCATGCCATGAATAAAAACACTGAAAAGAATTGTTGTTAACGTTACTGTCGCAATTTGTTCTTTGTTAGCAATTGTTGTATCCATAACCATTAGTGTAAATACAATTGACGCAAGACCTCTTGGTCCAAACCAGGCAAACGTCAATTTATCTTTTCTATTTAAGTCTGTGAAAAATAAAGAAAGTAATACAGGTATGATTCTAAATAAGGTCACGCTAAGTAATGCATAAAAAACAATAGGCCAAGTAATATCATTAATTATTAAATGTCCACAAACAAACCCAAACAAACACCAAATGAGTAATGCTATAAATTCTGCGATATGCTCCGAGTCTTTAACTAAAGTAAGACGAATTTTTCTTGGTGAAAAATAGTCAAACAATAACCCAGCGACAAATACGGCAATAAATCCACTACCATGAAAGTTTTGCGTTAACGAGAAGATCGCCATTACTAAACCAATCAATAAAAATGGACTACTATTGTTTGCAAAATAATGACGCGCCAAAGCAGCCTTAAGGAATGGAATAAATATCGCTGTTGCAACTGCGGCAACCAAAAACGCAACTCCCAATTCTCTAATAAAAACAACGAGAGTATCTGTTGTTGTCACAGCACTATCTGGATTCTGAACTAGCAATAATAAAACTAAAAATATTGGCACACATAATCCATCGTTTAAGCCACTTTCAGTATTGATCCCTTCTCGAATTTTTTCAGGAACCGACGAGCATTCTAAAATACCTTTGCTTAACGCCGCGTCCGTCGGAGTTAAAATAATTGCAATAAGTGCAGATTGAAATAGTGATAGCTCAGAAAATATAAATAAACCACCGGCAACCCCTGCAAGTAATGTGAGTGGTAATGCTACAAATAAAAGCAGGCTAGGGTACTGAAAACTATGCTGCAATACACTTAACTTTGATTTAGCTGCATCGGTAAATAAAAAAATACTTAGCGTTAACTCAACTAAAGGTAAAATTTCATTGAGTCCATTTTCACCAAGCTTAAATTCACTGGGTAATAAGTAAGACATTCCAATCCCGACCAATACAAAGAACATTGGTCCGGTGATTTCGGTGCGCTCAAGTTGGCGGATTGTCATTGAGTAAAATAGCAACGCACAACCAACAATGGCCAATATGGTGTATTCCATTATACTTTCCTTTTCATCCCTGACTTTGCTCTTTCTTTAATATTGGTTTGAATATAAATTTGATCTGTTGTGGCTATTTTTGCATGACCAAGATCTTCAGATAAATGTTTTAAAGGGCGAGTTTGTGCATCGTGTGTTGCACCCGTATGTCGAAGCCAATGTGCTGTGGCAGCTTCAAGTTGTTCTGCATCATCTTTAAAACCATCATCAAGTAATGATTTTTTCGCCAAGTCAAAACTTTGTTGAACTAAACGTCTAATTTGTCTAACCGTCATACCACCTTTACCACGAATTTTGTGAACTAAAGGTTCAGCTTCATCAACTCGGGGCAGGGCGGGTAACCCACGGTATAATCGGTAACGTTTTAGGTAAGTAATAAAATCCTCACTTAATGTTACATCCCGTAATTTATTGCCTTTACCCATGATACGTAAAAACCAGAACCCATCATTATCTTGCCAAAAATGTGACATTACCGGTGACCATTGCGGCCGCTCCGACAATTCAGAAATCCGTAGATACAATCCTTTTAAGCATGCAAGCGTAAATAAGTTTCGCTCAAGATCAGGTTGTTCATCACATAAATCACGCGTTACACCGAATACATATTCCCACTGAATATCACTTAATGTATCTGGAATTTTAATTTGAGATTGCACAACCAAATATGGGCTATTCTTTTTTACAACAGGTACAAAGTTAGCGAATGTTTTTTCTTCTAGAATGGCGAATTTATAAAATACATTTAATGCAGTAAACATTGCAGCTAACGTTTGTTGACTAGCAATATTTTCTCTTCCGATAAAAGGGCGCCAATTAGAATTTAATCGTCGAATACCTTGTTCATCTTTATATCGCCATTGAACTGAATTTGATAACCACGCTGATTCTGGCTCAACCATAAAATCAACATAAGCTTCAATATCTTCACGTTTTAGTTCAAAAACTGATTTTTCAGCTATTAGCCAAGACCATAAACAAAAACGTTCAAGTTCATTTCTAAATCGATTAAATGTCGCTTCGGATTTTCGACCATAAACATAAAGAAACTGATACAAAAAAGCCAAGTCATTTTTTGATTCAGCAACAGTCAATCCAACCTGGTGTATAAATGTATCAAGTTCTGGATATTCTGTTGCTAGAGTATCATCTTCTAGGTGGGCAATTTGGTAACGAAGTTGTTTTATAGTATCGACTAGAGCAACGAGCATAATGTATAAATATCTTGTAAAATAACTAGTTATAAGAGTAACACAAAGTCCGATACTGTCTAGTATTGGACTTAAGATATCCTTAAATTAACGAGTATTTTAATTACTATCTTGCCATACAATTATTCAAGGAATATGTATGAAAAAGTTTATTGCGATCAGTTTAATCATATTATCAACCGTTTTGTCGGGTTGTGCTACTACCGGCAGTGCCTCTCCGAGTGAAAAACGGGCGCTAGTCCAGAGTATGAAAACAAACACTCTAAACACATTATATGCAGAAAAACCTGATGTGAAACAACAAATTGCTAACTCAGCTGGCTATGCTGTTTTCGATAATGCCAATGTAAATGTAGTTTTGGCAAGTTTTGGCGGTGGCTACGGTGTTGTTAAAAACAACCTAACAGGTAAATCAACTTACATGAACATGGGCGAAGCAGGTTTAGGCCTCGGTTTAGGTGTTAAAGATTTCAATGTTGTTATGGTTTTTCATAATCAGGCTGCTGTAAACCGTTTCATCGAGCATGGATGGGCGTTTGGTGGCAACGCAGATGCAGCCGCTAAATATGAAGATAAAGGTGGCGCTTTAGTTGCCGAAGCGATAGCCGATCAAGTTACCGTATATTCTTTAACCGAAAATGGCTTGGCGCTTCAAGCGGTTCTTAAAGGCACTAAATTTTGGGTAGATTCTGAGCTAAATCAGTAAATAAAAACCCTTCTATAAGTGGGCTAATGAGTAACATAACGCCCACTTTTATTTATTGCACTATATTTAACATAACGTAATTTATGGGATGTAAATAATTGCTGTATCTTAATACACTAGCTTCTGCGAAATTTCAGATTTCTTTCTCAAATCCGAATATCACTTAAAATTATTGTATAACCTCCCTATCATAGTAAGCCATTTTAGTTAGGTGTGCGAAAGCTTTCGCTGACTATCAATACACTCATTTTTATGACAATACTAAAAGGAAGTCACGTGAGAAAATTATTGCTACTAATCATTATTGGATTGTTTGGTTGGGAATATTATGCAACAAATTATGGCGGCATTTCGCCAATAGACACATTACAGGGTGAAGTTATTGACCCCATTCGGACAAAGTATACTCGTAAACGTAACGGACCCTATTTAACAGATGAGAGCAAATTTATCTGTGATGGCAGGCAATACTGTAGTGAGATGACCTCGCTTGAAGAAGCACTTTTTTTTATTAAAAACTGCCCTAATACAGACATGGATGGAGACTATGATGGTGATCCATGTGAAAACGACACAAGACTCCGCCCCTAAATATAAAATCTAAACATGGCGCACATGCTTAGTATTAAAAAATAAACTATCCCAATACACTCTGAATTCAAGATAATTTATTTAGAGTGTTCTTTTTTCTTATAGTGAGTTCTCTTTTTTAGTCCCTTAAATAATTAAAAAGTATTTACCTTCAAAATACAAAAACAGAATTTTCCTAGTTATTTTTCACTGACTTAACGCTAAATTGATCTAAGACAACAGTCATTTTATGGGTACTGGTTAACATCTTTTTTATAAATAATGTTTAAACTTCAACCGATAAATTGATGAATTTTATTGATAGCTAACGACACACTTGGATGATTTCTACGTGATAAAAGCAAAAATAACTAACAACGAAGTGAAATTTTCTGAATCAGATATTCTCCTTTCGACAACCGATCTTAAAAGTCATATCACTTATGCGAATAAAGATTTCTGCAAAATCGCCGGTTATGATTTAGATGAAATGAAAGGCAAGCCACACAATCTTGTTCGCCACCCTGATATGCCAAAACTTGCTTTTGCTGACCTGTGGAAACATTTACAAAATGGTCAATCTTGGATGGGACCGGTTAAAAATCGCTGTAAAAATGGTGATTATTATTGGGTTAATGCGTTTGCGACTCCTATCAGAGATGAAAATAATCGAACAATTGAATATCAGTCAGTACGTACAAAACCAAATGATGATGTTGTAGCACGTGCCAGCAGTGAATATAAAAAAATCAATGATGGACAAAAATCTCGCGCGTTATCAAAAAAGTATGATGTAACTTTATTTATTAGCATCCTTTTAGCCGCGTGTTTTGTTACGGCTTTAGCCTCTGTTTTGATCAATGGCTTTGAAATATTGAATACGGTATTACTCATCGTTTTAGCTACTATAAATAGTCTGATGTTCTTTTGGCGTAGGCGCTACACACAGCTAATTAGTAAAGCAAAAGACATATACAATAATCCTTTAATGGCTTACTTATACTCAGGAACAAATGATGACATTGGCTATTTGAATTTAGCATTTGAAATGCAACAAGCAAAACTTAAAGCGATTGTCGGGCGTGTTAATGACGTAACAATGGGAGTGAATAATAATGCAATACAGTGCGCTGAAACTGGACACCATGTTACTGAACTATTAAGTAAACAAGCTGACGAAGTGTCACAAATTGTTATTGCGACGGAGCAAATGTCAGCGTCGATAAATGACTTATCATCGAGTACAACAGACACAAGCCAAGCAGCCGAAACGGCGATGAAATCAACAGAGCAAGGGTCACAAGCAGTACAACAAACGATTAATTCAATAAACGAGCTGGACAAAAAACTTCACTCAGCCAGCGAGCAAGTTGTGAATTTAGTGGAGGGTAATAAGCATATTGTCTCCATTTTATCGGAAATAAATGCCATAGCAGAACAAACGAATCTATTAGCATTAAACGCCGCGATTGAATCAGCACGTGCTGGTGAACAAGGCAGAGGTTTTGCTGTCGTTGCGGGTGAAGTACGCGCCCTCGCCTCGCGGACTCAGCAATCAACCGAAGAAATTAATACTGTTTTAAATCGTCTCACTGGGGCATCTAAAGAAGCGCAAAATGCGATGTCTGATGGCCTCAAGTTGTCTTCAGAAAGCGTAAGTCTTGCCCATAAAAGCGGCGAAAGTTTACAACATATCAACGCACAATCGGTTAAGTTAAGCGAACTTAATAGTATTATTTCACAAGCAATTAGTGACCAATTAGCAGCCAGTCAAGCAATTGCTGCCAATATATCAGCAGCACAAGATTTTGCGCATGAATGCACTTCGCTTGGTCATTCTGCCCAGCAATTGTGCGAAGGATTATTATCGAAAGTAACGGAGCAAACCGCACTCATTAATCAATTTAAGTAATTATGTTTATTTTAAAATCGTTATTATTACATAGCAGATGAAATGCCTCTGCTAATCGTTCGGTTTCGCTAAGAACATGTTGCCAATATTTAATACGCGTGTCGGCATCAAGTACTGTGAAGTCGGTTCTGTCTGGTATTTTATTGTAGGGTAATGACGCTATAAACTTTGCTGAAGGCGTAACCATCACCACATTATCGTAATTACGCGGTGTGATCCCTCTGCTTAGGTTTTTATCAAACCACCCTGCTTTTGGCTTATTATTAAAGTGCGGATAAAGTATTAACCCTTCATTGTGAATTGTTAAATCAAAATGGTAATCAATAATACCGCCATCTCGGTACATACCTTGCGGTGTGCCTGGTATATTTTTAATGCCTTGCATTACTAACGGAATTGAGCCTGATGCAAGTAAAGCATCGGCTAGATTAGCTTCTGTAAGCTCAACTGTTTGAGTATTAAAGGTATTATTGTCACTAAAGGATAGATTACTATTCGCAGGTTGAAACACAAAACGTTCATATTGTTTGCTCAACAACCGTCTATTTACTCTGTTAAATAGGTAACTTTTTGATAGCCCCATTAGCTGCATAACTTTGTTTTCTGAGGCCGTAAAACCATTTGATTTAGCAACAATAAAATGCGCCTTAAAAACGGGGTTATTAATAATTTCTTCAATACCGTTTTCAGCAAATACATAGTTCAGAAGCAATCGTGCTTTTTCTGTTATTTCAGTTGGCTTAGCTTTGTTAGAGGAATAGCGTGTTTCGGAGTACGATTTAGCTAAGCGTGATATTGCAGCCACAGGATCATTTTGCGCAAAACAGGCCGCACGAAAAGCGCCAGCACTTGAACCTACTAAATTTAAAGGTTGTGTTCTCTGTTTAAAAAACTCGCCGAATAGGTACTTATCTAGACCGAACAAAGTAAACCATTTAGGCCCACCACTCGCACCTAAAAATGTACTAAAAAGATCTGCAGAGAGTCCCTGCTCTCGTATTGTTTTTGCAGCGGTTGGCCCTGCGTAAATATCAATCATGTACTGCTTTTCTCATCATTTTTGTTTTTGACGCCAAATACCCAGCTCAGTGTGTCCTTGTACTTTAACATGTTCGGCGTTAAATACGGGGTCTTTTCCTTCGGCACGTTGCGTGTTGTAATCTTTGGTCACTGTCAATATAGTGGGTGTTAACCGTATGATAGCGATAACATTTACCACTGTCATCAACCCTAAAGCGATGTCGGCTAAATCCCATACTTGTTTAAGTGTTGCTGAGGCTCCCCAAATCATCATTGATAAATAAAGGCCGGTATACACTGTTCGCCCAAATTTATTGTCTAGTTTAAATAAATGAAGATTGCTTTCTGCGTAGGCGTAATTTGCAACAACTGAGGTAAATGCAAACAAGCAAATGGCCGCAGCTACAAAATAAATTCCACCAGCACCCATATGTGCTGTCATCGCAGATTGCGTTAGGCGAATGCCTTCCATTTCGCCAGTTATATCAATATCAGCGAGTAGTATGATCACCGCTGTGCAACTACACAGCACAATTGTGTCGAAAAACACACCAAGCATTTGAATATAACCTTGCGTTACAGGATGGTTAGGTATTGGCGATGCACAACCTGCGGCATGAGGCACACTGCCTGCACCGGCTTCGTTTGAATACAGTCCTCGTTGTATACCATTTTTAATTGCGGCGCCCATGGCCCCAGCGCCCGCTTCTTGTAAGCCAAATGCAGATAGTAAGATATCCTCAATCATTTCAGGTACCTTGCCTAGATTTAATAGGGTAATAGTCACCGCAGCCAGTACAAATAAAATGCCCATTACGGGCACTACACGCTCTGCAAATCGGGCGATTGCTTTAAAGCCACCCAAAATAATGCTTCCCGCTAAAAGTGTGATCACAATCCCTGAATACAGTGTGGGGATTTCAAAAGCGTAGTTCAGAGCATCTGTTATGGTATTAGTTTGCATCGCACTAAATGTGAAGCCGTAACCAAGGAATAAACAAAAAGCAAAACACACGGCAAGCCACCGACTCGCAAGGCCTTGTTCAATGTAATAAGCAGGCCCACCTCTAAAGTCGCCATTAGCGTCTCTTACTTTATATACTTGACCTAAAACACTTTCTGCAAAACCTGTTGCCATTCCCAGTATCGCGATAACCCACATCCAAAAGATAGCACCACTACCGCCTAACGATATTGCTACCGCAACACCGGCTAAATTACCCGTCCCTACTCGCGCAGATAACCCGGTGCACAATGCTTGAAACGAACTGATAGAATTTTTATCTGTGCTGCTGCTGGTTTTTAATAAACTGAACATATGGCGAAATTTAAGAAGCTGAATGGCTTTTAGCCGTACTGAAAACCAAATACCAGCAAACAGAAGAATATAGATGAGGAGCTGGCCTTCTCCCCACAATAGATTATTAATAGCACCGACAGCAGAATTGAACATGGTTAGCCTTTTATTGTTATTTTTTAGAATAACAAATCACTAAAAGTGAATAGTTAGCTAACCACTTTAACTTTATTTACAAATATCTCAAGTAAGTAATGTGTTTAATTGCAGTGCGTACCCTCTAAAAACTTACGGCCTGCTGCTAATCCTAATTTATGATCAAATCGCAAGTCAGAGTCTGTGCTCCCTAATAATTTACTGCGCAGTTTGTCGCCTGCGAATATTTGCGTAATACGCACATCGCTTGGGGGATTGGCTATAAAATCAAGTTCATCTTGATACGCTTGTTCATGTTGCAATAAATAATCGATTGTTTTTGGGCAATAGCCAGACACACTCACAAGTGACCTCAATTTAGTGACCCATTCAGATTGCACTTGAAAGTCTTTATCAACCGTTCTTATAACGACAATATCGTGAGCGCCTCGCTTATAAGCTTCTTTAACAGGCAGTGGTGCAGCTAAGCCGCCGTCTAAAAACACATTATTTGCTAAGTCAGTATTTGCACTTTGAATAATGGCATCATTAGCAGCTTTGGTCGTAAACCAAGGCGTTAAGTTAACCCCATCTCTATATAAGAATGGCAGTGCACTAGACGCTTTTAGTAATGCAAGCCACTGCGTGTCTTCACCTGTCGGTGTTAAGTAATAGGGCTTACGATCAATTGCATGAGTGGCTGTTATTAACAGCTCTCGTTGGCCTAAACTTTGTGTTGCTGTTTTGAAATCAAGGGCGCGGTTTACTTCTTTGGTTTTATCAAAATACCAATCAAGATCAACAATACTTTTGCCAATTAAGCCACGCCCCAGTTGAAAAAAACGTTTATGCCGCGACAGCCCTCTAATAAGGCGTTTTGCGTAACCCTTTTGTCTGGCTAGATAACTGGTTAAGTTTTGTGAACCTGCTGATGTGCCAATAAATAAATCGAATGGATCGTAGTTTTCTTCTAACCATGCATCTAATACACCTGCGGTAAAAATCCCTCGTTGCCCGCCCCCCTCAGCAATTAATGCTGTTTTTGTTTGTGGCTCGACGTTGGCAATTGTTTGAGATTTCACGGTGCACCTTCCTAGGGTTGTAGTTAATATTGACAGTGTATTGGGTTTATTTAAATCCTTAAAATAGAATAATTAAATCAGTTCAATTCAAAAAACCGTTTAATTATGAGAAAACAGACACACTGTGGTGCGTAATTAGCGTCATTACGCACCGTAACCGATTAACTCATTATGTTCGCAAGTATCGTCAGCGCGTGTTGTCTGTCGCTCAATTCGTACAGGTCGTTAGTAAAAATAAACTCATCAACCTGTAGCTCTTTTTTAATCATACTCAACTTATGCTTAACGCTCGCTTGACTACCTACAACAGCAAGCCCTAAAAAGCTTTCAACTTGCATTTTTTCTTGAGGTGACCACAGTCCATCCATACTTGCAATCGGCTCTTTTAACCACAATGCTTGACCGCGCATTAACGCTAATATTCGCTGCTTTGAAGTTGTAGCCAGAAACTGTGCTTGCTCATCAGTATCAGCAGCCACCACGGGTAACCCAAGCATCACATAAGGTTTATCTAATACGTCTGATGGTTGAAACTCGCGTCGGTACAACGCTATAGCATCATGAACAAATCGTGGCGCAAAGTGACCTGCAAATGCATATGGCAACCCTTTTTTCGCTGCTAATTGAGCGCTGTATAAGCTTGATCCTAACAACCAAATAGGAACATTTGTATTTTCACCGGGAATAGCCCTAACAGGTGAGTCACCTTTATAGGGGCCTAATAAACTTTGTAACTCGGTGACTTCGTCTGCAAAATGCTCAGCACGCTGCTCATCGCGTCGCAACGCGCGACTTGTAATGGGGTCGCTACCGGGTGCACGTCCTAAGCCTAAATCAATACGACCAGGATATAGACTTTCAAGCGTGCCAAATTGCTCAGCAACAACTAAAGGAGGGTGGTTAGGTAACATGACCCCGCCCGCACCGACACGGATACGCTGCGTTTTTCCTGCAACATGACCGATAAGTACTGATGTTGCTGCACATACGATGCCACGCATATTATGATGCTCAGCCATCCAAAAGCGATTAAAGCCTAGCTCATCGGCAGTTTGTGCATAGGCAACACTATTAGCAAGGGTTTGTGAAACTGTTTCGTTCTCTTTCATTGGGCTCAGTTCAAGCAATGAAAAAGGCATACCGCTTAATTCAGACATAAGCTCTCCATAATGGGGTTGATAACGTTATAATGAGTGCGAATATGCTTTTTTCAAATGCTAATTAAGCACGGCTTTGTTGCTGTTTTTCCACTTTTAGTCCATCAGCATCAATACCACGTTTCCAGTATGCAGATGCAACAATGTGCTCACGCGCTACAGAAAAACGACTGGTTACTAAGCGTTTAATCTCTTTAACAAGATTTGCTTCAAGCGCCATAAAAACCAAAGGCTGGGTGTTATACCCGCCACATAATTGTGCTACTTGGTCTAAAAGTTCTGTTTCTGGCTTATTGGTGACAAGCCAATGAACACTGTGATTAATAGCCGCTTTGTTTTGCTCAAGCTCAATAATATCGTCTTTATCTTCAATATGAATGAGCACATCAACATGCGCACTACTTGGAAGTACTTGCAGATAACCATTGATAGCATTGATAGATGTGAGGTCTGCAAGCATTAAATATTGAGCCTGTTCAAAATCAGTCAATTTTTTAGGACCTGGCCCAGCAATCCCTACTTCATCACCAATACATGCGTTCTTTGCCCAATTTGTCGCAGTTCCCTGATGTTGATTAATAACAAAATCCAGTGTTATAGCACGTGTTACAGGGTTAATATCACGAATTGTGTAAGAGCGCATAATTGCAGGATGCTCAGCGTTTAGATCTTGTTCTACGTGGTATTCACCTGCATGCGGAAATAACACTTTTACATAAGCGCCTTTCGCATCGAGTGGAAAATCGACAAAGTCTGGTGAACCAACCGTGATCCGTTGTAAGTGCGGCGAAATGCGCGTGGTATTTAATACATTTGCACGACGAACTTTTTTTGCCATGTTTGTCTCCTATAAAGTTTTACACCGCCCCATTAGTTGATATAATCAACTATATACTTTTAATTGACTTTGTCAACTAACTAGGTAAACCATGTCACAAACATCACTTTCTTCAGCTTTATTTACACTGGCGCAGAGCTACCGTGTCACAGTACGTAATGCGATTAACGCGAATGAATTAGGTTTAAATGCCCTCCATGTGCGCTGTTTACACATTATTGCTGAAACCAATCACTGTACTGCTAATCATATAGTCGCTAAAACAGGCCGTGACAAAGCACAAATAGCACGGCTTATTAAAGAACTACTCAAACTCGCATTAATTACAAAATGCGCTGATGAAAATGATAAACGCTGCTTAATTTTATCATTGACAGAACAAGGGAGTGCTTTGTTCTCACGCCTAGAGGTCGCCGAGCAAGAGGTAGACAAGACTCTGTGCCAAGGGTTAACAGAGCAACAAATCAGCGAATTCATTTCAACAGCCACAATCATGATCGAAAATATTAACCGTATCGACCGTTAATCACATTGGCAAGATTACGATAAACCACTATACTGTACAAACGTACAGTATAGTGGTTTTTTTATGCGTGTTATTCCTATTTATATTGAAGCAGGCGTATGTGGTTTCGAATCACCTGCGGCTCAATACAAAGAACTTGGCTTATCATTAGATCAGCTGTTAATTAAGCACCCCGATGCGACTTTTATTGGTATTGCGTCGGGAGAATCAATGCAAGGTGTCGGTATTTTTGATGGCGACTTATTGCTTGTAGATCGCGCTGAAGATGTTAAAAATGGCGATGTAATCGTCGCAAACTTAAACGGTTTATTTGTTTGTAAATTACTCGACAAACACAATGCACAGTTATTATCAGCCTCTGCCAAGTACCCCGCAGTGCAGTTAAGAGATTCTGATGAATTTCAACTTGAAGGTGTTGTTACCCGCTCTATTCGTATGCACCGCAGTAGCAAAGAACTACTATCATGTACGCCTTAGTTGATGCAGTGGCGTTTTATGCCAGTGCAGAAAAAGTTTTTGACCCGTCGATTCGTCGTAAACCCGTTGTGGTTCTAACTAACAACGATGGCTGTATTTGTGCTGTGTGCCCTATTGCTCGCAAGCTTGCTATCCCAAAATTTCAACCTTATTTTCAAGTTAAACAATACCTCTTTGATCATCAGGTCGTGATCCGTTCTTCTAATTATGAGCTTTACGCAGATTTAAGCGAGCGTATGATGAATGTGATAGGTCGCTTTTGTGATAACCAACACATTTATTCGATTGATGAGTCTTTTTTAAATTTTAACGGTTTTAATCCACTCATAACTGATTGGTATCGTTATGGGCATACCATTCGACGTACAGTCTGGCGTGAAACAAAACTGCCCGTGGGCGTAGGGTTTGGTCCTACGGCAACACTTGCAAAGGCAGCAAACCACGCGGCCAAAAAACTACCGGGGTTTGATGGTGTTGCCGTCATAGATTCTGAGTCTTCACGGGTCAATATTTTACGCGCCATGGATATACAAGATGTATGGGGCGTGGGAAAACGGTTAGCTAAAAAGCTAAAGTTAATGAACATTAACACCGCACTTGATCTTGCACAGCAAGACCCCCGAAAAATGAAACGCTTATTTAGTGTAGTACTTGAGCGTACCGTTAATGAACTATGTGGCAAACGCTGTTTGAGCTGGGATGATGTACGCCAAGATAAAAAAGAAATTTTTTCAACACGTAGCTTTGGTGAGCGCGTAACAGATCCCATAACGCTAAAAACCGCATTGATTAACCACAGCGCTATTGTAGCGCGTAAACTACGCGCTCAAGGGTCGCTGACTCAACGTTTACTGATATTTGTCGCCAGTTCACCACACCAACAAGGCTACTACAAAAAATCGTATATTTATGAGTTCAATATCGCCACCGCCGACAGCCGTGTATTTGCTAATGCAATTAGCGAGGTATTCGAGCAGTTATACAAACCCAATGTGCTTTTTTACAAATGTGGTGTTGGCGCACTAGAGCTTACAAGCCACATGTTCCAACAACCCGACTTATTTCAAGCCTCCATCGATAACCCTAAGTTAATGCAATGCTTAGACAAAATAAATGCACGCTTTGGCATCGGCACATTAGCCATAGCCAGTGAAACGTCTAGCGCTGACTGGCATATGAAACGAGAGTATTTATCACCCCATTACACAACACGCTGGTATAACTTGCCAAAAATACACTGTTAAAAGTAATGCAGTAGCTGTAGTTTAAATTGCTGCTCTGATACTTGCCAATCTTGGTATACAAAAGAGCTTCTGAATCCCCAATTTTGCGCTAAGGCAATTTGCCAATGCGCAGAAAACTCAATGTGCTTATCACTGCGGGGCTCATTGAACAGCCATAATGCTTGGCCTGATAAAGCTAACTTTTGTGACTCTGTCACTTGCCATATAGCACCGGCCTCGCTGCCTAAAGCAAATGAAAGCGAATCAATTAACGAACCTGTTTGCAACAAAGACGACGCTAAAATATAGCTTTGAAAATGGTTGGCATCACCAAATGATTTACCGTACCCACCTTGAATAAAGCTACGACCAGCTCGTTTTTTAAACGTGGGTTGGCGGTCATAACCAACACGGACATTCCAAGACCAAGAATCAAAAAGTCGATTGTCAGGCGCTAAAGACATGGCATCTATCACATATAAACGCTCTAAAAAAAGGCGCTCGTTGTTATCGATACTCGCCTCTACATCAAAAAAGCTGATTTGGGCACCGGGTATAAAGCCCCCTGCATTATCTAATAAATCGTGATAAGCAACACGATAACTTAAGCCAACACGGTTGGCGCTATTATCATAGTGGCTAACCACAGCACCAATACGCGCAGAGCCATGTCCCTGCTCGGGACTAACACGCGGTATTTGGGGTGGCTCAAAGGGTGAGACAACATGATATTGGCTTCGTTGATGAAGAAGTCGCGTTAATCGTGGGGCTATTTCGTCGCGAGCAAGACCTTGATCATAGTACTGATAATTAAGCCATTCATAGGCCATTTCGATTACAGGCACAGCATCTTTAGCCGAAAGTGATAAATCATGCAAAGGTTTTCCATCACGTAACGCTTGTGCCATGACAAGTTGTTCATCGGTTAACTGGCTTTCATAATTAAGTAACTTGGTGCCCGACGCTGCGCGATATTTAGGGGGCTGTAATAACCCATATTGCTTTAATGCAGCAACCGTATCTGAGGGAATTGCGTGTGTAGAAAACTCCGAGGTTAAAAACAAATCATCACGCGCTAGCTGTAACAAGGCTAATAGCTGATATGAGCAATTCTCATCAATAAAAAAATAATCAAATGTAGCCCACTGCATCTCCCATAAATGAAGCAAGATACGCTGAATTTCTGGCTCCGATAAGTTAAGCGGATACTCCCAAATATCACGCGATTCGAGATCATTATATTCACGCACCTTTCTATAGTAAGGCATTAAGGTGAACTTACCGGGGTATTGACCAATAACGCCTTTTAAAGCGTAAAGCGCCGCATTATCTGTTGCATCTGGTTCAGCAGCGAAATTTACCGCAAAGGCTATTAGTTCACGACTGCGAGTTTGATCCCTTGCGTCTATGCGCAGTAACGTATGACCAAACATAGATGAGGGATCATTCATAAACGCAGTTGGAAACACCAACGTTATACCTTTAGGGTTTATAAGCTGTTGCCAAACATCTATCTCAGGGCACAAGAGTTCAGGCCACTGCGGAAAAAAATGATCCTTCAGCCACCTATAGCGAGCAGGAAAACGACATTGAGCCTCATTATTATCAGCCAACTCAAATGCTTTTATCGTGGCAATAAGCTCAGCATGAGGATCGCTCTTACCTACAGGCGAAAAGAAAAACGCATTACTGTCTACTTCACTTTCATACGAAGAAAAACGTTGCTGATTATAATGTCCTAGTTTAAGCCAGTAAGGGTTATAAGCGATATCTTTTGTAACCGTACTAGAAAAAACAGCGCTGCTAAAGAGCACTAAACAGAGCAATAAAAGTCTATGCATAAGAGAATAAAAGCCCGTAAAGGGCTTTATAAAGAAAAACGTCAATTAAGACAAAGTGTAAGATGCAAGTTGTGCATCATTTGCTACAAGTGTATTTAGATTTTCAAGTACAATTTGAGATGTCACATTTTCTGATGTGAAAACATGCGAAAACTGTGCTTGAACTAATTTATTGAATGCCGCTTTATCTTGGCTTTCTACACCCCAAACTTCAGCAAGTGTTTCAAGTGCTTCGCCTTCACCGCGAGACATATCACGGGCAAGTTGTTCCATATTGCCATCAATAAACGTTGCAACTTTCGTTGATGCAGTTACTGTGCCTGTGCCATCACAGCCTAGCGTACCAAATGTAATACCGAATGTTTGGTTACCAGAAATACCATTTGTTGTTGCACCAAGTACTTTAACAACTTTACCGTCTTTACCTGCAAATAACATTGAACCGAAACCACAACCAATATCTTGGTCGGCCATTGCAGTTGAAAGAGGAAGTAGTGAAAGTGCAGAAATAGCAATTAATTTTTTCATATCCTGAATCCTTTTAGATAAACCGTTATTAACATTAATAAGGCAAATTAAGCTTATACAGAATGCACTCTATATCAAATAAAAAATACCTAAAATAGAGAAAAAACAACAAGCATGTTCAAAAATCAACCAACTTACCCCCTGTTAAGCGACTGAGGTCGTGAACAGCAATCGAAACCTCTAAACCACGTTTTCCTGCAGACACGTACATAAGCTCACAGTTTGATGCACAATGGTGGATAAACGTAGCAAGTCGCTTTTTCTGACCAAGCGGGCTTACTCCTCCAAAAATATAACCTGTACTATTTTCAACTTTTTGCTGAGCAGCCATCTGCACCCTTTTTACACCAGCCGCTTTGGCTAACATTTTAAGGTTTACTTGCTGCATAACTGGCAACACCGCAACAAGCAGATGATTGTCGTTGTCTTCAAGTACCAACGTTTTAAATACTTGCTCTGCCGGTAAGCCTAACTTTTCAACCGCTTCAAGACCGTATTGTGTGTTATTGGGGTCATGGTCGTAGCTAAGAACATTAAACTTAATTCCCTTTTTTTTGAGTAAGTTAATTGCAGGTGTCATCTATTAATCCTTAAAAAACCAATGCTGTTTCATTAAAAAGTATCATAACTGTTTGTTATAGAGAAAGAAGCAAACACATTAAAAACCGTTCTTTAATGACCAATAAAAATTCCTGCATACGCTACACTAAAGGTATGAGCACCAAGCAAGGTCAGTATCATGTCGAAACACACCTGCTTCTATCTTATAAAGCAGTGCATAGTTATCGTTACATTACTAAGCACCATAAACTTTATCTGTAACGAATACACAGCTTGGAATGCGTATATTGCCTGTCAAAATAAGTGCCATACCCTAGGGCTTGATAAGGGAAAAATTCAAAAGACCGCATTCTCAGAGGATGTGACTCTGTGTCGGTGTCTTGCCGATACAGACTACTATGTGGTGCTAAACTAATGTTTTGTATAAAAATAGAAACTAGGAAAAAATAAAATTTAACGTATTATAAAATTCTACTAACGAAAGAACGAAGGAAAGTACATGTTTTTAGACTACTTTGCACTAGTTATGCTGGTGTTTGTTACTGTAGTAATATTTTATGGCGTAATAGCCATCCACGATATTCCCTACGAGATTGCCAAAAAACGTAATCACCCTCATCAAGATGCCATTCATTATGCTGGCTGGGTTAGCTTGTTTACACTGCATGTGTTATGGCCTTTGCTGTGGGTGTGGGCAACCTTATGGCGCGACGACAGAGGCTGGGGGTTTAACCAAATTCAAAAAGAACAAGAAGAACTTGCCGAAAAAGTAGCTAGCTTGTCAGCGACTGTCGCTGCATTACAGGCACAAATAAACGCCCAATCGAATAATAAAGAGAAGTAAAATATGGATTTACTATTAATACTATCTTATACCGCACTATGTATTGGCATATTTAAAGTATTCAAGATCCCCCTAAATAAATGGACAGTGCCAACCGCTGTACTCGGCGGTGTCGTTTTAATTGGCACACTCATTTTATTGATGAATTACAATCATCCACACTCCAACATGGCAAGCAGCGTCTATGTAACCACCCCCATTGTTCCAAATGTTAGAGGCACAGTTGAAGAGGTTGCGGTAAATGCAAATCAGCCGGTTAAAAAAGGTGATTTACTCTTTCGCTTAGATAACACCTTATATAAAGCCAAACTAAATGAGGCAATGGCTGGATTGCAAGATGCGACGCAATCAGTATTAGGGTTAGAAGCCGCATATAAGTCAGCACAAGCAAGTACTCTTATGAGTAAAGCAGAATTCGAGCGAAGTAAAAAAGAATACGAACGCTATGAAAAAGGGGCAAAGAGCGGTGCCTATTCAAAAGGCCAAGTTGATAATAAACTAGGAGTCTACCTCGCAGCGAAAGCAAACTACGAAGCGTCACAAGCACAAGAGTTACGTCAGAAGCTTGCGTACGAATCAGAAATTAATGGTGAACAAACCAAAATAGCCGCAGCTAGGGCCCATTTAGAACAAGCACAGTTTAACCTTGATAGCACTCGTGTTTATGCACCGACAGACGGTTACGTTACCCAATTAACTCTTCGCCCAGGGATGATTGCCGTCCCTATGCCATTGCGCCCGGTGATGACCTTTGTACACAAAGAAGACACTCGTTACGTGGCCGCATTTAGACAAAATTCATTACTTAGATTAGAGCCTGGCTATAAAGCTGACTTTATTTTTAAAGCCATTCCCGGCAAAACCTTTGCTGGCGAAGTCGTTGATGTACTACCAGCAATAGGTGAAGGACAAGTTCAAGCACAAGGTACGCTAATGGGCAGTGAGTTTTTTGCACGTGAAGGGCGGGCAATCGTGACACTGAAAATTACCGACGATATGAGTGAATATCATCTCCCACAAGGCACAAGTACCGAAGTGGCCGTGTATTCAGAACATTTTGAGCATGTTTCTGTTATGCGAAAAGTGTTAATCAGAATGAAAAGCTGGCAAAACTATTTATTCTTAGATCACTAAAACAAGCATAAAAAAGGCGCTTACAAGTAAGCGCCATTTTTATATTCAGCTAACTAAAATTACTTAGTTAAATCATCGAAGAATTTCTTCACACCGTCAAAGAAACCTTTTTCTTTTGGGCGATTTTTTGAACCATCTTTACCCATGCTTTGCTCAAGTTCTTCAAGCAGTTCACGCTGACGTTCATTAAGATTAACAGGCGTTTCTATCACTACTTTACAGATTAAGTCACCTTGAGCACCACTGCGTACAGACTTAACGCCTTTACCACGCATACGGAACATTTTACCCGTTTGGCTTTCTGCTGGGATCTTCAGTTTGGCACGACCGTCTAACGTCGGCACTTCAATTTCACCACCTAATGCTGCCGTTGTGAAACCAATTGGTACTTCACAATACAGGTTATTGCCATCACGTTGGAAAATTGGGTGTTCACGAACAGAGACTTGAACATATAGATCACCCGCAGGGGCACCATGCATCCCCGCTTCACCTTCACCTGAAAGACGAATACGGTCACCCGTATCTACACCCGCAGGGATTTTAACTGATAATGTTTTAGTCTTTTCGACGCGGCCTTGACCATGACAGCTATCACAGGGATCAGAAATAATCTGACCAGTACCCTGACAGGTAGGACATGTTTGCTGCACAGCAAAAAACCCTTGGCGCATTTGCACTTGGCCTGCACCATGACACGTTGTACATGTTTTTGGTTTAGAGCCGGCTTTTGCGCCACTACCATCACACGGTTTACAACTTACCCATGTCGGTACTTTAATTTCTACATCTTTACCACGAACAGCTTCTTCAAGGCTTAAGTCCATGTTGTAACGTAAATCAGCACCGCGCTGTTGGCGAGATTGACGACGACCACCGCCACCGAAAATATCACCAAACACATCACCAAAAATATCACCAAAGTCACCGTGACCACCACCAAAGCCACCGCCATGACCGCCACCACCTTGTTCAAAGGCAGCATGACCATATTGGTCATACATTTGACGTTTTTGGTCATCAGTAAGTACTTCGTAGGCTTCTTTTACTTCCTTGAATTTCGTTTCAAGTTCTTTATCGCCTGCTGTACGGTCTGGATGATATTTCATCGCTAAGCGCTTATACGCTTTTTTGATGTCTCGTTCGCTGGCATCTTTGCTAACGCCGAGAACTTCATAATAATCGCTTTTTGACATATCTATCACACTACTCTTTTTACTGCAGTTTTCACTGCATGAAAGTAAACCGATAAAGGGTATCGCTTTACCATCCATATACATGCAAAAGGCGCGTCAAGCGAAATCGCCGGCGCGCCTCAATCATTCATCCTAACTTAATTGGCCTAATAAAGCAGCCTCTTTTAAGCTAGGCAGAAGCGGTACGAACAATTACTTGTCGTCTTTCACTTCTTCGAACTCTGCATCAACAACATCGTCGTCTTGCTTAGCAGAAGATTGTTGTGCACCTGCGTCAGCACCACCTTGTTGTTGTGCTTTAGCTTGTGCAATTTCCATAAGCTTTTGTGACTTTTCAGCAAGCGCTTGCGTCTTCGCTTCGATCTCTTCTTTCTTGTCACTCTTAATCGCCGCTTCAAGTTCTGAAACTGCAGCTTCGATTGCTTCTTTATCTTCTGCAGGTAATGCATCGCCTGCTTCTTCGATTTGCTTACGTGTACCGTGAACCATTGCATCCGCTTGGTTACGAGTCGCGACTAGCTCTTCGAATTTCTTGTCTTCTTCAGCGTGAGCTTCTGCATCACGTACCATTT
This sequence comes from Pseudoalteromonas sp. PAB 2.2, assembly GCF_001938575.1. Taxonomy (NCBI): domain Bacteria; kingdom Pseudomonadati; phylum Pseudomonadota; class Gammaproteobacteria; order Alteromonadales; family Pseudoalteromonadaceae; genus Pseudoalteromonas; species Pseudoalteromonas sp. PAB 2.2. The sequence continues at coordinate 604,939 of NZ_LYPI01000007.1, read as the reverse complement.
TTTCAACTTCTTCATCGCTTAGACCTGAAGAAGCTTGGATAGTGATCTTCTGCTCTTTGCCTGTATCTTTGTCTTTCGCAGATACGTGTAAGATACCGTCAGCATCAACATCGAAAGTAACTTCAATTTGTGGTGTACCACGTTGCGCTGGACGAATACCTTCAAGGTTAAATTGACCTAGTGATTTGTTATCGCTAGCACGCTTACGCTCACCTTGTAACACGTGAATCGTTACTGCAGATTGATTATCTTCCGCTGTTGAGAACACTTGTGATTTCTTAGTAGGAATCGTCGTGTTTTTCTCAATTAACGCCGTCATTACTTGGCCCATCGTCTCGATACCAAGTGATAACGGAGATACGTCAAGAAGTAGTACGTCTTTTACGTCACCTGCAAGTACACCACCTTGAATCGCTGCACCTACTGCAACCGCTTCATCTGGGTTAACGTCTTTACGTGGTTCTTTACCAAAGAACTCAGCAACCGTTTTTTGCACTAGTGGCATACGTGTTTGACCACCAACAAGGATGATGTCATTAATGTCGCTAACTGATAAATCAGCATCAGCAAGTGCACGCTTAAGTGGCTCGATTGACTTAGTAACTAAGTCTTCAACCAGTGACTCAAGTTTTGCACGTGTTACTTTCACGTTCATGTGCTTAGGACCTGATGCGTCAGCAGTCACATACGGTAAGTTAACTTCTGTTTGCTGTGCAGAAGAAAGTTCAATCTTCGCTTTTTCAGCTGCTTCTTTAACACGTTGCATCGCAAGAGGATCATTTTTAAGGTCAATGCCTTGATCTTTCTTGAACTCTTCAACCAAGTAGTTGATTACACGGTTATCAAAGTCTTCACCACCTAGGTGTGTGTCACCATTAGTCGCAAGTACTTCAAATGTGTGCTCGCCTTCAACTTCGTCAATCTCGATGATTGAGATATCGAAAGTACCGCCACCTAAGTCGTAAACTGCAACAACGTTTTCACCTTTGTTTTTGTCCATACCGTATGCAAGTGCAGCGGCTGTTGGCTCATTGATGATACGTTTTACTTCAAGACCTGCGATACGACCCGCATCTTTCGTTGCTTGACGTTGTGAGTCATTGAAGTAAGCAGGTACAGTGATTACCGCTTCAGTAACCGCTTCGCCTAAGAAGTCTTCTGCTGTTTTCTTCATTTTCTTCAGTACTTCAGCAGATATTTGTGGTGCAGCACGTTTTTCACCGCGTGCTTCAACCCATGCGTCACCGTTATCAGCCTTTACAATTTTAAAAGGCATGATGCCGATATCGCGTTGCACTTCTTCATCTTCAAAGCGACGACCAATTAGACGCTTGATAGCAAATAATGTGTTAGTTGGGTTTGTTACTGCTTGGCGTTTTGCAGGTTGACCAACTAATGTTTCACCGTCTTGCGTGTATGCAATGATCGATGGTGTTGTGCGATCGCCTTCCGCGTTTTCAATTACGCGTGCTTTATCACCGTCTAGTACTGCTACACAAGAGTTAGTAGTACCTAAATCGATTCCAATAATTCTACCCATGAATCTTCTCCAACTTCAAAATTCGTTAAAACGTTCGATGACTAGTAAATAGGGGTGCAGCAAACTGAATTCAACTATAAAAATGAAAAAAATTTACTTTTTTTTGAAATATTTTCTAAATGCATACTTTTTCCGCAAAAACCGCCAGTTTCTAAGCCAAACGGCGTGCCAAACAAACTGGTCTGATGACTTTTACTGTGCTATAACCAACGACATAATAATAAATGTTAAGGATATTTATGCATTTTGAACAATTACTCGCTAAAGCCAGTGAGCTTGGTAAAGATAAAACCAAAGTCATGCAATTCCCCGAAAACTGGTGTCAGGGTCGTACCGCGTTTGGGGGGTTATCGGCCGCTTTATTATATCAAGCTATGCGTCAGCATATTGATAGCTCGCGTCGTTTATTATCACTGAGCACCAACTTTGTAGGGCCATTATTGGCTGATACTGATTTTTCCATTGATGTTGAGGTATTGCGCGAAGGTAAAAACAGCGCACAAGTACTTGCCAAAGTCATTCAAAATGGTGACGTATGCGTGATTACCCAAGCCTGCTTTGGAGCCAATCGAGAATCAGCGGTACGCGTTGATGTGAGTAAAATAATGCAACTCAAACCGGTAGATGAGCGATTCATCCTCCCTTATAAAGAAGGAATGATGCCTGCGTTTTTCCAACACGTATCGCTGTGTTTGCAAGATGGTAATATGCCATTTTCTGCTGCCGATACCTCACACCTTGGTGGCTGGATGAAGTTTAAACAGGGGCCTTCACAAATGGCTGAGGCACATATTATTGCGCTAACAGATGCCTGGCCGCCAACATTATTACAAATGTTCAAGCAACCTGCACCTGCCAGTAGTATGTCATGGTACATTGAATTTTTAGATGAGCCCGAAGTTGCACCTAATGCATGGGTTGGGTATGAAGCAATCACCCATCACAGTAAAGGGGGTTATGGCTTAGAAGATGGCTGCATTTGGCGTGAAGATGGCAAGCTTATCGCACTCAGTCGCCAAACTGTCGCTTTATTTGCTTAACTTATCCGTGCTGAGCTTTGCGTACTCAGTACCATCAAGGCGAATAATCGCTTGATATTCGCCTGAATCAATTATTTTTCCAAGGCCAATATTAAAGGTCTCTTTAAGTGCCTTATTGTTGAAAAAAGCGGGTCTTGGCGCACGTTGGAAAATAGGGTGGACCACAAAAGGAAGATGCTTGGCTGATTGCTTGTATTTTTCTAGATAATATAAGAACACACGACGCTCTAGAATAATGACATCGACCCAGCCTTTCATTAAATGATCAACCTGTGCCTCTTGGTTTATCACTTCGTCGTAAGAGCGTAAAATATGAGTAATTGATTTAAAGGGCGGTTCGATAAAGTTTGTCGCATTTTGAAAAGCCAACACACTTTTACCTGCCAGGTCGTACACGCTATTAATTGTAAACTCGCTGGCAGCTAGACTAATCGCAACATTTTGATAATAAAGCAATGCCTCACTTTTATATACGTCAGCATGTACCGTGGCAGGAAAATTTAGGGCGATGTCTATTTTGCCTTGAATAAGCTGCTGCTCTATACGCTTATTCGACATGTAGTGGATATCAAGCTGAGTGATGCCCTGTGATTTAAGTGCCGCTTTGACTATTTCTAATTGAATACCGCTGTTGGTACGCTCCATCATATAAGGAGGTAGATAGGCACTTGCAGCAATCACGAGCGCCTTCTCAGTATGCTGAGAAGATAAGCAGTAAGCTTTAAAATTAATACACAGCATTAAAAAGAAAAGTAATTGCTTCACCGCTCACCTTAAACAACATATTGCATAAAATACACTCAAGATTTGTACATATATTAACTTATTTAAAACAATTCTGCATTTGTATTTAAGCCTTAATTGATGCAGAATTAACTAAGTTCTTGTTTAAGAGACCCTTAGTTTGCAAACAGCATGCCCAAGTTGTGATCATGTCATTGAGATCCCAGACCTTAAAGCAAAACAATTAGCAGTCTGCCCGCATTGCAATACAAAGCTGTTATCTTCACAAGCAAATCAAGATAGCCACATTGTTGCACTGAGCTTAAGCGCCATTGTGATGCTATTAAGCAGTATGTTTTACCCATTCTTATCATTTACCAGCAGTGGCATAACGCAAACAATTACGCTGCCTGATGCTGCGCGAATATTATTTAATTACGACAGTGACTTTCTAGGCCTCTTTATCGATGTAAGCATCATCGGCTTACCGATGTTTTTACTTTTACTGATTATTCCTCTGCACTTAGGGTTACTAAAGGCATTGCCCTATTTATGGGGTAAACGACTGTTAAAAATGACCTTTGCTTTAGAACCTTGGATCATGTCTGAAATTTTCTTAATTGGTGTCATGGTCAGTATGGTTAAAATAATGTCGATGGCTGATATTGAATTTGGTGTCAGCTTTTACTCGTATGCCGCCTTTGTTATCTGCTACGTAAGTGCGATAGCAAAGCTCAACAAGCACGCTTTATGGCAACAAATCAAACCCCCAGTTTACATCGAACAAACAAAGCCTAACACCAGGGCCATCGATCAAGGCTTGCGTGCATGCCATGTTTGTGGTCAGTTAGGAGACACAGATATTTGCGTGCGTTGTGAGTCTAAAACCTTCACTCGCAACCCGTATAGTGTTCAAAAAGCGGCAGCTTGGTTGATAACGTCTATCGCGTGTTATATTCCTGCCAATATTTTTCCCATTATGTACACAACGAGCCTAGGTGATGAAACCCCGTCGACATTAATTGGCGGTGTGATGATTTTATGGAACAGTGGCTCCTACCCTATTGCAATGATTATATTTTTAGCCAGTGTAGTCGTGCCTTTGGCTAAAGCATTGGTAATGAGTTTTTTATGTTTTATGGTGGCACGGCCAGCGAATAGGCAAACAAAAAGTTACACTCGAATTTATCAATTAACTGAGTTTATTGGTAAATGGTCAATGATAGATGTATTTGTTGTCGCTATTTTAGTAGCCTTAGTACAACTAGGAAACTTAATGTCAGTGACACCCGGTATCGGCACCGTCTTTTTTACAACCATGGTGATCTGCCAAATGTTAGCAGCCCATGCATTTGATCCACGACTATTGTGGGATAACCCTGAAAACTTAAAAACAGCGAAACAAGAGACCTTGGTATGAGCGAAACCGCTAAAATAAAAACAGCGCCCAATATATCGGCAATTTGGATCATTCCCGTTATTGCCTTGCTAATTGGTGCATGGATGTTATATCAATATCAAGTAAATAAAGGGACAACCGTCTTTATTAAAATGCCCCATGCGGAGGGGATTGTAGCTGGTAAAACAGAGATTAAAGTTCGCAGTGTAAAAATAGGTCAAATCGATCATGTTAGACTCTCAGACAAACAGAACAGTGTTATTGCTCGCGCTCAAATAGATAAACATTACGAAGACTTACTCACCGAAGATGCCAAAATTTGGGTTGTAAAGCCGCGCATTGATGATACGGGTATCAGCGGCATGAGCACGCTTCTTTCTGGCGTTTACTTAGAATTCTCTCCTGGCGAAAGTAAAAAACTCACTGAAAAATTTGAGTTACAAGAAGAACCGGCATTAATTGGCAAAGATGTCAAAGGCGGACGTTTTACTTTACTGAGCTACAACGCTGAAGTGCTTGATGTGAGTACGGGCATCTATTTTAAAGATTATAAAATAGGTCAAATAGAAACAGCCACATTTGACTGGAAAAATCAGGCAATGAAATACGGTATTTTTATTAACGAACCGTACCAGAACTTAATAACACTCAACTCCATTTTTTGGGTTAACTCAGGCATTGAAATTGACCTTTCTGCCGATGGTATAAATGTTAACACCGGCTCTTTAAGTAAACTGCTTAAAGGCGGTATCTCTGTCGGTAGACCAGAGCAGCAAGCCCCCGGTGAAGTAGCCAGCAATGGGCATAGCTTCTCGTTAAGTGATAGCTATAAAGCCGCTTTAGAAGAGCGTTTTTATGATTTTGATTACTACTTAATAGACTTTGAGCAATCAATTCGAGGCCTGAGAGCCGGCGCTCCCGTTGAATACAGAGGAATGCGAATAGGCAGTGTGGTTGAGGCACCCGCCAGTGTCATTATAAACGGTAAACCTGCCCACTTTCGAACCGATAACACAGCCGTTCCTGCGCTCATAAAAATTGAATACGGGCGGCTTTATCATGACAGTGCAGCGGCACGAGAGTTTTGGCATTCAAGCCTCAACGGCTGGATTAAAAATGGTCTGCGCGCTTCCTTAAAACCAGGTAACTTACTAACGGGTGCGGTGTACGTTGATCTTGATATTTACGACAACGCGAAGCCTGCAGAACTCACAACGATTGCTGAGTATACTGTTTTCCCGAGTGTATCGAGTGGTATCACGGTGCTTGCAGACCAAGTGTCTGATGTGCTTAATAAAGTGAATAATTTAAAAATTGAAGACAGTTTAGCGCAAATGCAAGAGACCTTTTCAGAATACCAAGCGCTCGCTCATGACATGCGGGATCTTCTTAATAAACAAGATACCCAAGATTTACCCGGTGATATTAATCGAAACTTTGCTGAAATGACCAAGAGCATGCAGCAATTTGATAAAACCATGAAACAGTTCGAAAAAACAATGGCAAGTTATGAGCAAGGCTCAACATTCCACCAGCAATTACAAACAACCTTGTCAGAGTTTAAGCGCTTAAGTGAAGAGCTACAGCCACTTACCCGAGGTTTGAATCAACAGCCTAACATGCTGATTTTTGATAAAGAACTCCCAGCTGATCCCACTCCGAGGAAACAATAATGAACAATAAACATCTCGCTTTATTTAGTTTAGGCGCAGCATTACTGTTAGTTGGTTGTAGCCAAACGTCATTCTCAACCATCAAGTATTATCAGTTTTCGCAGCCAATCGTGGCTATGCAGCGTTCGAGTGACAATACACACGTTCAGCTAAGAGTTAATACCGTTCAATTGCGAGGCGCACTGAATAATCGCGGTATTGCAATGGTTCTCGATAATAACCGTGTTAACGCAGCAAATTATCACCTGTGGAGTGAATCGCCTGACTTAATGCTGACAGCCAGTGCGCATCTGCAACTATACACACAGCTGACAAACTGGATGGTAATAAAAGGATTACCGGTTATTACCGATGTCGATCAACAACGTTACTACGAGCTTGAATACGAACTTCATCACTTTAATGGCGACGAAAAAGGTAACGCAAATATCGCAGGTCTTTGGCGTTTATATTACACAACACCAGAGACTGGTCGAAAAATAAAGGCTGTTAACTACTTTAACGAGCTAACACCTTTACACGATAATGATTATGAAGGGCTCGTTGCAACACTTGAGACGACGTGGCTTAAAGTGAATCAACAAGTAGGCGATGAACTCTCAAAGCTTGCTCTTTAAAAGTAAAGTAAGTGGTTGGTGATCGTCATTAATAATGACATCACCCACCTGCTCAAATCCGAGTTTTTGTAGTACTTTTTGCGATGCACTATTTGTTTGTGACGTAATTGCCACCAATACTCCAAGTGCCTTAACGTGCGTTTTTGCTAACAATAAACCAGCCGCACGGGTGGTAATTCCCTGCCCTTCATACTCAGCTAACAAAGCAAACCCTAAATCTGGAATAGCCAGTGCGTCACGCTGAAACAAGCCCACCATTCCTATCGCTGTGCCATCCGCTAAACAAACAACATAACTGCCAAAACCGAACTGCTGGTGGCTGTTAATAAAGGTCTGTTGAATATAATGCTGTGCTTGTGCCAACGTTTTAATCTGCTTATCACCGATGTATTTGATAAAAGAGGGTTGATTTAAAAGACTGAGAATAAATTGCTCGTCACCCGGTTGCCCAGCACGTAAATGGATATCAAACATTTAAGTTCCCTTAAAATACTTTACTGACTACATCTGATGTAAAATTTAAACAATCCAGAACACGCTTTTTCTGAACGGTCGACAATGCGTCTATATCAAAATAATCATATTCTGTGTGTTCACTACTGAGCATAATCTCCGCATTTTCAGGTAAATAGGCACGAAATATAAATGCGTGAGAGTTAAATGCTGTGTGGTAATAAACCCCACTCAGATAGCCAATTTGAATGTCGCAGTTGAGCTCTTCTTTACATTCACGCACTAAAGCCTGATGTATTGTTTCACCTTGGTCTAAGGCACCGCCCGGTAATCCCCAACTTTTTTGCCCATAGTCTGCTTTAAGTAATAATACTTGGCCCTGATCATTCGTGATCACCGCATGACTACTTAACCTGTATGTATCTGAAAAAGCCATAAAAACCCTTCGTTAAATTTTACTTAAGCCTAACATGAATACACTGCTTAAATTAATTAAGATAAGATAAAAATTCTTATTGACTAAATTAAAATTCAGGATTATTTTTCACGCGATGTTTTGGGCAAAACAATAGCAGTATATCCTCTATACTGTCTGGCGCCAGCCAACGCAGGCACTTACCGTAAAGCGGCCTTAAAGTGTGTTCGCGTAAAGCAGTGACATGAGTTGAAAAAACAACTTTTGATTTATGTAAGCAAAAGACTTTTGCTTAACTGTGTGAAAATTATAATGCAAGAACCTTCTGCGTTAAGTTTACTACCGCCAATATTGGTGGTGGTTTTGGCCGTATTTTTACGCCGCCCTATTTTATCTTTACTTATAGGTGCCCTCTTTGGTTTAGCCATGCTGGGACCTACCGCTATATTAGCAAAGTTTGCTGATATTTCTCTTAAGGTGATGCAAGATGAAACTATCGCTTGGCTTATTTTAGTCTGTGGTGGCTTTGGTGCATTAATCGCTTTGTTAGTCAGGACCGGAGGGGCAACTGCCTTTGCCGAGTTAGCACTTAAGTTTGCAAGAGGGCAACGCTCTTCTTTACTTATGACGTTTGCTTTGGGTGTAATTATATTTATTGATGATTACCTAAATGCGCTGACTGTTGGCGAGACAATGAAACGCATCACTGATAAATTTAAAATCAGCCGTGAAATGCTCGCGTATGTCGTTGACTCGACAGCAGCCCCTATCTGCGTACTTGTGCCATTATCAACATGGGCCGTGTTTTTTGGTGGGCTTCTAGTCGACAACAATGTGGCCGCTGAAGGCCAAGGCATTGCCGTGTATATCCAAGCGATTCCGTATATGTTTTACGCTTGGTTTGCCGTTATTGTCGTATTGCTCGTTAGCTTAAATGTGATCCCTGCATTTGGGCCAATGAAAAAAGCACAACATCGTGCCATGCACAACGAAATAGCCGTGTCGAGCAACCAATATAACGACGTTCATACTGCGGATGAATACGCAGTAAAGGCAGCTGAAGAAAACTTCGAAACAGCGGCTACTAACGGCAAATTGTATAATTTCTTGGTCCCTATCATCTTGCTAGTTGCTTTTACCGTGTACTTTGATATCGATGTATTCAAAGGGTTGCTGGCAACGTTTGCTGTGGTACTTCCGTTTTATATGTTGCAAAAGCTTATGTCATTAGGGGAGCTTATTGAGCGAATGCTTGATGGTTTTAAAAGCATGATCCCAGCTATAGGCACAGTCGTGGCGGCATTTATATTTAAAGATGTTTGTGACCAGCTTATGCTTCCACAGTATGTGATAAATACTTTAAGCCCCTATATGACAGCACAATATCTACCTGCGGTGGTCTTTTTAGCAATGGCTGTGCTTGCCTTTGCCACGGGATCTAGCTGGGGAATATTTGCAGTGACAATCCCTATAGTTATGCCATTAGCATACGCAATTGACGCCAATATTCCATTGGTGATTGGGGCATTACTGTCGGCTTCGTCATTTGGCAGCCAAGCATGTTTTTACTCTGACTCCACTGTACTAGCAGCACAAGGCTCGGGTTGCGATTTAGTCAGCCATGCTGTCACACAATTACCGTATACCCTTATAGCAGCAACGGCAGCCTTTATCGGGTTCTTACTCGTTGCCTAAAATTACAAAGCCCAAGCAAATGCTTGGGCTTTTGTAATGACACACCAGATAACTTACTTTTGAAATTTAATTCCTTTGTAATAGGTTTCTAGATTAGTCACTTTAGTTTGATTTTCGAAGTCGGCGAATGGTTTGTCTGCAAACTTACTACCACGCATTTGCACGCTTAAACGCGGCGCCTTATCATTTAACATGGTTTGCTTGTAATAGTCTTTCAAGTCAGCCAACGTCACTTTTTCAACTTCAGCAATTAACTGCTCTTTCGAATCAAAGTTAAAGTTTTCACGGTACCAATCGTTAATAAGTGGCGACATTTCATCACTGAGATTCTTTGGTTGCTCTTTTAGCGACACGAGGGTGGCATTTTTAAGCTGAGCAAATGTCTCTTCTGTCATGCTATCAAGCTCTACAGCGTATTGTTTTTTAAACTCATCAAAACGCGTTTGCATCTCTTTTGGCCCTTTAACAGGTGTTTGAATGTACAAACCAAGCGCAGAGTAATCTTCAATAGGTCGAGCCAATGCACCCACCGCATAAGCTAATTGCTCTTCGGTGCGCAGTTTATCAAAAGCAACAGTTCTGAAGTGGTTTTGCAACACTTGTGCTTGTGCTTTTTGTTTATAACCCGGCGTTGGATGAACCACCATATCGATGATCGCAACATCAGCTACATCAATATCTTTTTGTAATACTATGCGCTCACCTTCTTGTGGTAACCACGCTTTGCTGCGCGCAAACTCCGTCGTTTTATGACCCTTTGGTAAAATGGCTATCAATTTATTTGCAATTGACTCAACATCTTTTTGATTATAATTACCGAATGAGAATACACGTAAGTCATTAGCTGCTAGGGTTGATTGTTTAATACTTTCAAAGTCAGCCAGAGTGAGTTGATCTGCTGCGGCAATTAACGTCTCAGTATCAAACTTACCACTGCGAATTAATTTAGAATACTCACCAAAAGCTTGATAAAACGGAAATTGCTTTTGCTGGTTTAACAAGTCGCGCTTAAAGCGGTCAATCGCTTGTGCAAACCCTTCTTGAGACACGTCTAATTGCAGATTTTCTAACGCTTGTGCAAGTAAAACGTCTTGCTTATCGGTAAAGCCACTGAGTGATAAAATCAATCCATTACTTGGCTGTAAGCCAAGGCTCATCCCCGCAACAGCAGCTTCAGTACTTAGTTTACTTTGTTGTAAATTATAGACATCAGCCCAAATTGAGTAGAGAACCTGTGATTTTGCGTCAACTAATGCATCGGGTGTATTGATATAAACTTCGACTAAGCCTTTAGGTTGCTCAGCAAATTGCTGACTTGCTTGACGCCATACTTTTACGCCTTGCTTATCAAACACGAGTTTAGGATGATCTTGCTGCTTAAATTCACCCGTTTTAATAGCAAAACTTTCGGGTAATAAGCGATTGACGGTTGGTAAGGCAAGTGCAAATTCACTTGGTTGACTCCAACGTTTAATTTCATCTTCACTAATATCTTCAATACGGTATTTACCATCATAGAAGTGTAACTGTGAGTCTGTTTCTTCTTGCTTAGATATATACCAAATACGCAAAGTATCTTCATTGAGTTGAGACAGCACATTCTGCACGGCTTCAGCATCAAATTGAGCGTAGTAATAAGGTGCATTAATTGCATTATTAACAGGGAACTTTTGCATGCTATCAGTTAGATTACTCACATAACCAAACTCATCGCCTTTTTCTAAAAACTGAAATTCATTGTTTAAAGAAGTGCGGATCTCATTAAAGTATTTACTATCAACACCCTGCTCTTTTATCAATGCAATGTATTGCATGATGGTAGCGACAATTTCCTCGCGGTTTTGCATGCCTGCATCTGTCAGCTCAACACTCACAGTTAGACTGCCATAGTTACCGTATTGTGTCGGAGCAGCAGACGCTGTTAATTGAGAAACCCAGCCTTTATCTCGAAGAATTTGAGCGGGGCTACCTTGCATTTCATTACTCAGCAGGTAAGAAACAAAACGGTTTGGCTTAACGGCAAACTGATTACTGTTATCAGCAATCGTAAACTCTAACTGAAGTTGCTTAACATCTTCATTTGGCGAGTAATAAACACGTTTGCCACCGGCTTGGTCAAAGTCTAACTTAGCTGTGACAGTGGGTTTCTCTATATTTTTGTTTTCAATGTCTGCAAAATATTGCTTAGCTTTAGCTTCCATTTCAGCAAGCGGACGATTAGAAATCATTGCAACTTTCATGATGTTAGATGAGTAGTACTTATTATAAAACTCAACTGTTTGCTGATGTAAGTTACTGCCTTCTTTATCCCCTAAAGTTTCAAGGTTTCCGATTAAGAAACGATTAGCTGGGTGTGAACCCATCATTTTACGCGCTAACTTAAATTGCCCAAAAAAATCCATTTCGCGGCGCATTGACCATTCCGCATTTACTGCATTTTTTTCTTTATCGGTGTATTCAGGATATAGCTTGGGTGATTTAAAGAAATCTGCAAAACGATCTAATGCTTCATCGTATGCATCATTATTCACTTTAAACATGTAGTTGGTAATATCTAACCACGTATAAGCATTATGTGCCCCACCGTTTTTAGTCATAAAGTCACTGTACCCTTTAGTATCCGGGTAACGATCGGTTCCTAAAAATAGCATGTGCTCTAAATAATGTGCCATCCCCTGTTGTGACATAGGGTCATGCAAAAGACCAACACCCACACTTAAGGCTGCCGCTGATTTTTCAACACTGGGATCTGAAATTAAAATAACATCTATTTCGTTGTCTAATTTAAGTGTTTTGTATTCACGGCTATCGTTTGGGCTAACAACCAACGAGTCTGGGATCAGGCTGGTATTAACACTCGGTGGTGTAGAAGTAGAAGAACAGCCTGCTAATACTGCAAATGCAATCGCACTAAGCCCTATTATTTTTGTCATTTTATTGTATCCATTAGATATTACATTAATTATTATTTATCATGAGTTTTCATAGGTCGCAATTCAATGCTTTTTAGCGTAACAACCCTAAAAGTTTGTAACACATTGTGAAAAAAGCAGGACTAACGACTTAAACTTTACAACTATAACTATAACAAAGGATGAACTATGGAAAAGTGGCTAATTGTAGCAATGTTCACACAGGTCTTACTTACGTTCATTATTATGTTCATAATGGGTAAACGCCGTTTTCGTGCTGCAAAGCAAAAAACAATTGAAATGAAAGATTTTCTTACCATGGAGCTCGAAAAAGCCGGCTCAGATGTGCGTGTCGCAGATCGAAATTTTATTAATCAATTCGAAATGCCTGTGTTGTTCTTTATTGCCTGTTTAACAGCCTTACAGTTAAATGCGGTAGGTTATATGTTTGTGGCATTAGCGTGGGTTTATGTTTTGCTGCGTGTTTTGCACAGTTATATTCATTTAACATCAAATACGTTAAAAGTGCGTTATTACAGTTTTGTTATTAGCAGTTTAGTTATGCTATCTATGTGGGTGGTCATTTTAACTCGCGTTTTTTAGCGTCCATACTCGGTAAGGCGAATTAAACGCCTTACCGAAATAAGTGTTTATTTTTTAAAGCGACTCACGCCAGCAAAGGCAAGAAGAGATAGTAGCCATGCCATGCTCCCTGAACTTCCGCCACTGGTCCCATCCCCAGAATCAACATTGTCAATTAAGGTGTTTTCTTTAGGTTGCAGCGATGCAGATGAGTTAGGGTCGTCATTTACGATAATAACACTGTTAATCGTCACTAAGTCCTCAGCATTAAAACCCGATGTCGTATCAGGACACTGATCTTTATTAAGGCCTACAACGGGAATTTCACCACAATGGACCAAAGACGTAATTGCATCAATTGCCTGTTGGCTATCTGCTGTAATTTCACCGAACACAGTAAAACCACCATTTTGTACGTCTAAATTCGCGCTGTTATCTTTTAAGTTAAAAAACCATTGGCTTGTTGCACTATTCGCATTGCCGCCTTGTTTGGCCATCGCTATTGTGCCTTTCACATTTGATAACTCAGGTTCGTTTTTTATTGCAGGCTTCGTTTCAATCTCTTTAAAATCAGTATCATAACTAAAGCCACCGCCTTGCAAAACAAAGTTATCTACAGAGCGATGAATAACACTGCCATCATACGCGCCATCGCCAACGTAGCTTAAGAAGTTTTCAACTGTTACCGGTGTTTGTTGATCATATAAGTTGATAGTAATAGTGCCGTGATCGGTTTGCATTTCTACAACCGTTGCATTTGCTTGGAAACACGCAGCAAATAACAATGAAGATACCAAGTGCTTTTTCATTATTAATCATTCCTGATAATTTTTATTATAAAACTGCCAAGAGACTAAACAAAAAACAGCTGTCGTAAAATAGCAGACCAAACAGTTACACAAAACACATCAAATCAATCACAACTTAGTTACACTTATTTACATCGCGTATTCATTTTAGTTATATAAAAATTGCTTTTAAAAGCAAAATCGTCTTATCAAATACACTGAGTTTGTTAGTATCTACACGACAACAATGAACACATAGGAACACCACTATGGCTAATGAAGAAACCGCAATCTGCGATTTTGGCTTACACCAAGGTGAGCCATACAGTAAGCTCCCAGCAAGCTTCCTTAACTGGATGGTTGGTAATAACCACCAAAAATCCCATTATGCTGAACAAGAGTTACAACGTAGACAATTAGCGGCGACGGGACAATTAAATACACAAATGAGCAATAAAAACGTATAAAAGTCATTTAATTTAAACCTCAGTCGTTTAAACTAAGCGCATAATTAACCTCATGCTTTTATCAGGCAACATATTATGCGCTTTTTTATTTTATCTTCACTACTTGTCACACTCACTGCATGTAGTAGCTCTTCAAATCATACTGATAGTGTTCAATACCTTACACTTCTCCACACGAACGATAACCATGGCCGTTTTTGGCACAATGAACAAGGTGAATACGGCATGGCTGCTCGTAAGACCCTTATTGATCGATTAAAAGCAGAAGCAGTCAACAATGGACACGCCGTATTATTATTGTCTGGTGGCGATATTAATACTGGTATTCCTGAATCTGACTTACAGCACGCTGAACCAGATTTTAAAGGAATGTCTGCAATTGGTTATGATGCAATGGCAATTGGAAACCATGAGTTTGATAACCCATTAGCTGTTTTAGATAAACAACAACAGTGGTCAAACTTTCCATTCTTATCTGCCAATATTTTTGATAAAGAAACCGGAAAAACAGCCTATCAGGCTTATGAAGTATTCGAAAAAAATGGCCTTAAAATAGCCGTCATTGGTTTAACGACCACGGATACGGCAAAGATTGGTAATCCGCAATACATTGGCGGCCTAGATTTTCAAGATCCAGTCACTGTGACAACCCGCTTAGCCCCTAAAATAGAGGCGCAATATAACCCCGATATTACAATTGCTGTTACGCATATGGGCCATTATGTCGATGCCAACTATGGTATTAATGCACCCGGCGACGTGACAATGGCGCGCAATTTACCGAAGGGTATGATTGACATTATCGTAGGCGGCCACTCTCAAGAGCCTGTGTGTATGTCAGAAGAGAATGTCGCAGATGTTAATTTTGCACCAGGAAAGGCTTGTAAACCAGATCAACAAAATGGGACATGGATTATGCAAGCCCATGAATGGGGTAAATATGTTGGTAAAGCCGAATTTAAACTAGAAGGTGACGAATTGACTCTCCTTAACTATTCACTTATTCCTGTTAACTTATATGTTGAAAATAAAGAGGGTAAAAAACAGCTAGCAGGTGATTATATAGAGCCTGATAAGTCACTCAAAAACATGCTTGCTGTATACCAAGAAAAAGGCGCAGCCCAAATTGCAGGGAAAATAGGTGAAGTTGATAGCAAACTAGAAGGAGATCGTAATAAAGTGCGTTATCAACAAGTAAACCTAGCTCGCGTGATTATTGCAGCACAAATGCAATCTGTCGGAGCTGACTTTGGCATAATTAGTGGCGGTGGTATCCGAGATAGTATTCGCGCAGGTGATGTAAGCTACAAAGATATTTTAAAAGTACACCCGTT
This sequence comes from Pseudoalteromonas sp. PAB 2.2, assembly GCF_001938575.1. Lineage (NCBI taxonomy): Bacteria > Pseudomonadati > Pseudomonadota > Gammaproteobacteria > Alteromonadales > Pseudoalteromonadaceae > Pseudoalteromonas > Pseudoalteromonas sp. PAB 2.2. The sequence goes on along the minus strand of NZ_LYPI01000007.1, from coordinate 589,301 downwards.
TAAAAATAGAATTACGTACATTGATATAACAGGTAAAGACCTGTTTGATTACCTTGACGTTGTGACATCATTCCCACCCGACTCAGGTGCGTATTTACAATATCATAAGCTTAGTTTTAAACGCGAAAACAATCAGCTATCCGATGTTAAAATTAATGGTGCGCCAATTGAAATGACTAAAACCTACCGTATGAGTATCAATAGCTACAATGCCTCAGGCGGTGATGGTTATCCAACGCTTACCAAAAAAGCCGGATTCGTTAGTACTGATGATACCGATGCACAGGCATTGAAACGTTACTTCGAACAAAACAGTCCTCTAAAAGCGGCTGATTACGCGCCTAATTAGGGGCAAAGTAAATAAAGCAAGGGAAGTCAGTAACATGCACTTCCCTTTTTTATTTCTTATAAGCTACTTTGTGGTTGTTATTTTCCAATGACTTCAATGTCATCTAGCGTAATGCCCTTTAAACCATAATGGTGTAGACGAGAGCGAGACCCTTCCCCATGTGCTTTAGGTGGATAATAGGTGTCTTTAATTTCTGGGAGTTCCTGCCAAACCTCATCAAGGGCCGCGCGTATTTCACTTAATGTTTTTTCTAAACTATTCGTGAAATTTGGTCGTTTGCGTATGGTGTGACCAAGTTCTACTAACCGGTAAAAATACTTATTAGCCAGTGCTAACAACTCATCGGGAACATCTTTATTTTGATTAAGTATGACGTCTGGGTTTTCAACACAAAACTCAACTAGGGCCAAATAAAAACACAGCGGCTTATTCGCTAAAGCAACGGTTTTTTCTGTGTCGCAATTTGCTGACAATGTTTTACTTTTAAGGTCAACAATCAGTTTTGGTTGCAATTGAGTATGTTTTTCAACATCAGGGGTATGTTTCGCAATTTTTATCTTAGTGCGCTCACTCAAAAAGAGTAAATAGGTAAACAATCCTGCAAATCCAAAAACTAAAATCAATACAACAATGTCATTTTTTTCAAATATCGAGGAGTCTACGACAAAACTAACACTGAGAGATTTTTGTGGTGTATGCAATTGTTTCAAAATCAAATCTGCACGCGCAGGGTATTCTGAAATTCCCTCAATAGAGTAAACAAACACATCAGAGGCAGATAACTGGCTATTTAACTGCTCAATATAATTAAGCACCATGTCTTTACTACCCGAATGTTTAAGAAAGTCATCGGGTAAATTTAAGTAGTTCAGGTCAAGTGCAATCCGATTTTCTATTTTAACGATTGTTAACGCATTATTAGCACGGTTATCACTATATTTTGCAGAAATATAACTCGCAAACATCATAATACTTGCGACACAGAAAACCACTGCATAAGCAAACTTTACTCTAGTTGGCAGCATTGTTTTCCCCTGTACTGCGTTTTATTTGCTTTTCAGCATCACATTCCCAAAATGATTCTACATGATTAAAGTAGTGTGAATTCTGGCTGCGCGCTAATTCTGTTAAGCGTAATTGCACAGCACAAAGTAGATCAGTATTTTCATTTTCCATTTTTAAGTACCAGCGACTACCACTAATATTATCGCTAATCGGGGTAATATAATTTGCGGAAAACTTTGCTTGATCCGAATCTTGCCAATATGAAGAAATCAAATCGACCTGACCACTGGCAAGTAATTCTCTCAGTTCAGAATGAGAGCTGGCATAAACAATGTTTAAATTCTCAAGGTTAATATCTAACTTTTTGAATAATTGCTTCGGTAGTATATGACCAGAACGACTTGTCGGATAATCTAACAGGCCAATACGTTTATCAAGAAAGTAACTTTTTTCTACACGTGGTTTTTCAGTACTTGAAATTAAATAAGCGGTGTAATTTGGAAACCCAACTACAGCTTGGTAGTTATAGGTCGATTCTGCCATAAACGCATTTATAAGATTCTCTTTAGCGAGAATAAGATCAGCAATTCCTTTACCTAAAAACTCGATTGTGTCTGAGGTTTTATAGCCCCAGTAAGAAGTGACAGTTCCATATTGCTTACTAATAGTGTCATCACTACACAGTACTTTCGCAACGTCCTCAGCAAGCACTTTACCTGATGAATAAACAACAAGTTCATTAAGATTAACATCTGACTTTGTTACACATTGATACGAAGTTTCTATGAAAGCGTCAATATCAGAAATCGGTGCTTTACTCTGCATCGTTCCGATGCAAAAAAACAAAATAAGAGACAGAAACAAAAATGTAACAATCGATGATTTTTTTATTAGTATTGTTTTCAAATTCAATTTTAATAGCCAACAACGCACTGTTGTCTCTATTTGAACAATTATTCTTACTCATTGCAATAGGTAACTTTACTTAAACATTGTAACCTATTGATTTTATGAATTTATGAACAAGAAATTATGAATCTTATTGAGTCCTTTCTATTTCAGCTGAAATTCAGGAGAATTGACATTATGGAATCGTGCTTAATAACGCATTTATTCGGACACTGACTCAATGTTACAAAAAACAAAAACAATGTTGCTCATATCAACTGGCATTTTATCTATGTCAATGAGCTCACCTTCTCACGCATGGGGGCAAAACGGCCACCGTATTGTAGGTGAAGTAGCTGCAAACCATATTACCGACACCACTCGCCAGGCTTTAACTCCCCTATTAGACGGTGAATCATTACCTCAAATTGCTACCTGGGCCGACGAAATGCGCTCAGCACCTGAAACATTTTGGCAAAAGAAATCATCACGTTGGCATTACATAAACTTTGATGAAGGCGATGTAAAGCCAAAGTACGATGAACACGCACACCATAATAAAGACTCTGTAACAGATATTTTAGAAGGCATTGAATACTCAATTACAGTATTAAAAAATGACAATGCATCCATTGCTGAAAAGCAGTTCGCTTTGCGTTTTTTAGTTCATTTAGTCGGCGATAGTCACCAACCTTTTCATGCAGGTAGAGGCGAAGACCGCGGCGGAAATAATATTTCTGTCACATTCTTCGGTCAGAATACCAATTTACATAGCTTATGGGACACAAAGTTAATTGAAAACGAAAACTTGTCCTATAGTGAATTTGCGCAATTTATAGACACAAAAAATGAAGAACTTATAGCAGATTACCTCTCAAGCTCTCCAAGCGATTGGTTAATAGAATCTCATAATATTGCAAAATCAATCTATAAAGAAAATGAAACAAACATAAGTTATAGTTATATCTATAAAAATGTACCAGTTATAAAAACTCGCCTACAACAAGGTGGGATCAGATTAGCCGGTTTATTAAATTCGTTGTTTGATAAATCAGCAAAACCGTTAGTAAAGGCACTAAAGATGCCAACTGACAGCAAACTATAAATGAAACATAACCTTTAACACGGGAAATAACATAATGAAAATCCAACTCCGCAAAACAGCCCTGTCACTTGCTATTGCAGCATGTGTTGGTGTAAGTGGTGCAGCGTTAGCAAATGACACATCGTCATCAATTAAAGGACAAATATCAGGCCCTAGCGGTAATCCAGCTGCTAATACTAAACTTGTGATTATTCATGAGCCAACGGGTACAAAAAGAGTTGTATCAACTAATGAGTCTGGTACATTTAACGCGACAGGTTTACGTGTTGGGGGTCCTTACAAAATAACTATTGACTCTGATGTTTATCAAGATGTAGAGCTTGATAATATATACTTATCTCTAGGCGAAACTCGACGTTTAGATCAAGCTTTATCAACAACAAATATGGAATCAATTGTTGTAACTGGTTCACCTGTATTTTTTAATTCTTCAGCGAATGATTCATATTATGGCTCTGAAACGATTAAAAACACACCTAGTATTGGTCGTGATATAAAAGATATTGTTCGTAACAATCCTCTAGTGGTTGTTCAACCTGGTAGTTCAAGCTCAATGTCAATTGCGGGTTCTAATCCACGTACTAACTCTATAACGGTAGATGGTATCCCATTAAATGATGACTTTGGCCTTAATGGTAATGGTTATCCTACTCAACGTAACCCATTCCCTTTAGATGCATTAGACCAAGTATCAGTTTCTGTCGCACCAGTAAACGCAAAATCAAGCGGTTTTACGGGTGGTAATGTTGACGCTGTGTTTAAGTCGGGTACAAATGAAGTTCATGGCAGCGTTTTTTACGAGAAACTAAGCAGTGACTGGGCAGGTACACCAAAAGACAATGGTCAAGATATTGAACTTGATTTTGAAGAGAAGAATTACGGTGCGTCATTTGGTGCTCCATTAATTAAGGATACATTATTCTTCTTTGGTGCCTATGAGAAGTTTGAATCACCTCAACAGTTAGAATTTGGTCCTGGTGCTTCATCTATTGGTTCAAATAAAACTACAGCTACCTTAGCTGATTTAGAAGCAGTTCAAAAAATTGCCAATGATGTATATGGAGTTGATTTTATTGGTACAACTGATCTTCAACCTCAACTAGAAGATGAAAAATACATCGCAAAAGTTGATTGGAATATCAATGATTATCATCGTGCTAATTTTATTTACATGCACAATGAAGGTAATAACACTAACAATATGACAAGTAGTAGTCGTGAATTACGACTAAGTACACATTGGTATAATAAAGCCGAAGAACTTGATAACTACAGTACGACTCTATATTCAGATTGGTCTGACGACTTTTCAACACAGTTTAGTTTAACTAAGAAGTCGGTTGAAACATCTCAAGCTTCATTAAATGGAGATTTAGGTTTAGGTGATATTACTATAAGAAACCTAGATGTAGATGGTGACGGAAAAACAGGAAGCATTGCATTTGGCTCTGATGAATATCGCCATTCTAACTCTTTAAGTAACGATTTATTTACTGTTAAATTTGATGGTACATATCTGTACGAAGAACATAGTATCGATTTTGGTTTAAAATATGATGTACTTGATATTGAGAATCAGTTCTTACCAGCATCAAAAGGGGTTATAACTTTTGATAGCATAGAAGATTTCGAGAATAGAGTTGTTTCGCGTTATAAGTATATTAATGGCACTGGCAATGATCCAAGTAAAGTAACTGCTAAGTTCTCAAGAAAAGATATCGCTTTATACATTAATGATACATGGGACTATAGTGATAACCTGAAATTATCTGCAGGTTTACGTTATGAGAGATTAGGCTCTGATGATAAGCCTATCTATAATGCAAAACTTGAAGATACGACAGGTTATGATAATACAACAAACTTAGATGGCTTGGATATTTTCTTACCTCGAGCAGGTTTTACTTATTACCTAAATGACGATGTTACATTACGAGGAAGTGTAGGTCGTTATTCTGGTGGTAACCCAAATGTATGGATTTCTAACTCATATTCAAATGATGGTATCAGTAAGCAGACATATCAAAACGAAGATTTTACTGCACCAAATACCATCTTGAACAATCCTACACAAGATGCCATTGATGCAATCAACGTTAGCACAAAAGGTTCTGTTGCAAATCTAATTGATCCAGATTTTGAAATGCCATCTCAATGGACTTACATGCTAAATGCAGATGTTGAGCTTGATATCCCATATTTAGGTGATGGCTTTGCTTGGACGTCAACAGCTATATACACGAAGAAAGAAAATTCTCCAGAGTGGATAAACGCTTCATTACTACAAGAAGGTGATGTTGTTGGTAGCACAAGTGATGGCGCGCTCCCTTTTTATGATACCTCAGACCTTAATATTATGCTTACAAATGCAGATAAAGAAGGTCGCTCTATAATTTTAAGCACGGGTATTTCAAAAACTTGGGATAATGGCGTCAGCTTCGATGCATCTTATACGCATCAAGATATTACTGATGGTAATCCAGGAGCTTCTTCTACAGCAGCAAGTAACTATCGATATGGCCATTTTGGCGATCACCAACAAACTCAAATTGGTACATCACCATATGAAACAGAACATAGATTTGTATTAAACCTGGGTTATACAGCTGAGTTTATCGCAAACTACAAAACTAACTTTAATCTGTTCTTTGAAAGACGCTCTGGTAGTGCCTATAGCCAAATTGTTGACTTAGTTTCATTACCAGGTGGTGGAAACTTTAATCAAGACTTGATACAACCTTCTGGATTTGAAACTTACGGTGGTAACTACCCTGTTTACGTACCAACAGCTAATGATCCTAATGTAATGTATTCAGACGGTGTAACTGAAGCTCAAGTACTTGAATACTTTGAACAACTAGGCTTATCTGGTTCAGCTGGAAGTGTTGTAAACAAAAACAATGCTAAATCACCTTGGGTTACAACAATGGATTTATATGTTTCTCAAGAAGTACCAGGCTTTACTAAAGATCACCGCGGTGAAGTTTATTTCGTAATTGATAATTTATTAAACCTGATTGATTCGTCAAAAGGTAAAGTTTACACGCAATCAAATAACACGAGTGAAGTGATTCAAATGGACATTGACCCTACTACAGGTAAATACATTTTCGGTTCACCTGTTGAAGATGGTTACTCATTCGAAGCAGAAGATTCAACTTATAGAATCAAGTTAGGCGTTCGTTACACATTCTAATAACAAGTTAGTCTGTTATAAAACAAAGCCCGCCCCTACTGGCGGGCTTTTTACGTTTTAAACGTTATTCTTGTTAGTTACTAATTTATAAATTAAAGAGCCTAAAAGAAAAGCTTATACCATTACGCTTAATTAAATGAGTAATTCTGAGGCAACAAGCCTCGTTGATAACAAGGCAAAAGTTTCGTTATTTAGGTGTTCTCGGCAATTGCTCCTGCATTGCTCTACCTCCTGCATACATGCAGTCGTAGATCACAAATTTTAACGTAGGTAGCAACGGTTTAACCCATCAAAATGATTAAGTATGAGTGCGAACAAGTATTAAATAGAATAGAAAAGAGAAGTTGCAGGCCTTAAAGGACCTGCATAAATGATTTATTTAAACTGCATAGACTGCAAGGGGATGAGTGGTGTTGATTGACACATGAACTTCATCATCTGGGCGGACAATCACTTCGTGGCTTACGCGACTCGTCACAACCGTATCACATGCAAGTTTCACTGCACACAAACGGCTGCCACCTTCATAGCGCACCCATGTCACCTTGCCATTGGTTGAACTTGCATTTTGAATAAGATGAACATCATCAGGGCGCAAAAGTACATCAACATCGGCTGAGTCATGATCTATTTTAATAATAGGCGCATTCCCTAAGTCAGTTGTTGCGATATCACCTAACGACTTTCCAGAAATAAAACTTGCCTCACCAAGAAAACGAGCAACAAAACGATTACTAGGTAAACTAAAACAACGTTCTGGTGTGTCGAGTTGTTGAATAACACCTTCTTTCAATACACCAACTCTATCACCAATAGATAATGCTTCTTCTTGATCATGCGTAACCCAAATAGCGGGAACACCCGCTTTTTTCAATGCATTGCGAATATCCCATCGCAACGTATCTTTTAATGCCGCGTCAAGGTTTGATAAGGGTTCATCCAATAAAACAAAATCAGGTTCATGCGCAAGTGTACGTGCCAGTGCAACACGTTGCTTCTGACCACCTGATAACGTGGCCGGTTTCTTGTTGCGAAACTTTTCAAGACCCAATAATGCAATCCAATGATCTCCTTTAGCTGAATCTGTCAGTCTAAAACAAATATTTTCTTGCACTGTTAAATGCGGAAATAACGCAAAGTCTTGAAAAACCATACCCACTTTGCGCTTTTCAGGCGGAACTTTTTGTTTTGGCGTTGCACGCCACGAACCTAAGTTAATTTCACCCTCGCTGATAGGGATAAGCCCTGCGAGTGCTTGTAATATTGTACTTTTACCACAGCCAGTTGGTCCAACTAGCATGAGGATCTCACTTTCGCCTAGTGACAAGTTAAGATCACTTACCACTCGATTGCTACCATAATCGATAGACAGCTTACTAACTGATAGCATTAAACTGATCCTTAATGTTCTAATTGACTGCGTTTTTCACCGGACAGCATTATAGCTAAACCACATGCTGATATCACGACAAGAAGCAAACCTGGAATCGCTGCGCGACCAAAATAGCCCGCTTCATAAACACGCCATAAATACGTAGATAAGGTTTCAAACCCTGTTGGGCCAAGTAACAACGTCGCCTCAAGCTCACGCATCGATTCTAAGAAAACAAGCGCAGCCCCGGCAATAATACCACGTAAGGTTAAAGGCAACGTAATGCGTAAAAATGCTTCACGAGGACTTGCTCCTAACACCCTGGCAGACTTAACCAAGCTTGAATCTAAGTGCTCAGTACTGGTGCGGACAGAACCAACTGCAAGCGGTAAAAAACGTAATACATACGCAATGACTAATAAAGCAAGAGTTTGATACAACATTGGTAATTGCAATCCACCATACACCAGCGCAGTTCCCATTACGATACCCGGTATACCAAAACCAAAATAAGTCACGCGCTCCATAATACGTCCCGCTTTACCGGTCAGAGCGGCATGCGCTACGGGCACAGCAACTATTACAGCAACAATGGCAGCTAGGCCCGAGGCGTACGCTGAGTTCCATGCAATACTGAAGTCAAAATTAGCAAAGCCATCACGCGCTAACCACACGCAAAAAATACCGAGCGGTAAGCAAATCGCCAAAATCAAAATGGGTGCAAAAGTTAATAGCATCATGCACTTTTGACCATTCGTTGGAAATAACATTAATGGCCGACCATGACGCTCTGAGGCCGTTTTTATTTGCGACTCCATAAACAATAAAAAGCCGACAATTACCATTAGTTGCAGTGATAACATTGCCGCGCGACTTAAACCAAACGCGTTATATTCGACATAAATCACACGGGTAAACGTATCAAGTCGCATCATAGCTGGCGTGCCAAAGTCCGACAACGTATACAGAGCCACCAGTAAAGAGCCGGCAGCAATCCCATTAACTACTCGCGGTAATATGACTCTAAACACACTCATTGTCATTGACATACCCAAGGTGCGTGCAGCGTTAACCATGCTTGCATCAAGACTGAGCAATGATGAACGTGTAGTCAGCATTACAAATGGAAAGGTATACAGCGTCATCACAATCGCTGCACCTGCTAATCCATACATAGGTGGGGTTTCAAACCCTAATAGCTGGTTTATCTCACCACCTGGACCAAATGCTGCGTAGAGCGTAAATGCACCGATGTAGCTTGGTATTGCAAGCGGCGCTGCAAACAACACCAGCCAAAACTTCTTAAAAGGAAGCTGCACATAGGCACTAATAAATGCCAGAGGAACCCCAATTAAAATTGAACCTATTACGGTTAACACCATGAGGGATAAGGTATTACCAAGAATTTTTAAATTATGACTATCAAAAATAGCTGTTGCATCACTGGCTAAGGTGATCAGAATATAAACAGGCGCTAACGCCAAAAGCGCTGCAAGCAGCGCCATAGGATATGAAGCAGGTATGCGCATTATAGAACACCGCTACTTCGCATAAGGTCAAGTGTTGGCCTTAAATCTGCCAATTGTGTTAAATCAACTTTCGGTGGTGATATTGCTGATAAAGCAGGTAAGCCAGAAGGCTGTTCAATCCCTTGAATAAGCGGAATTTCATAGGCCTCGCGAGCAAGGTAGCTTTGTACTTCTGCACTTAATAAATAGCGCATAAAGTTCATTGCATTCGGGTTATCGGTTAATGAAAGTACACCCGAGGCATTAACTAAGCAACCCGCGTCTTGATTTGTGAAGGCAAGATCGAGATTTGCATCAGGTTTGCCCGACTTTAATCTAAGTGTGTAATAGTGATTTGCAAAACCAATATCAACCTCACCACGCTCAACAGCCATCACTACACCTAATTCACCGGCATACGTTTTAGAACGTTTCTGGACTTTTTTAAGCCACTTAGCGGTTTTATCATCGCCTTCAAGAATGCGCATTGCAGTTACAAATGACTGGAATGATGCATAGGCGGGTGCCCAGCCAATTGATAAATCGCTATCGGCTATCGCCATAATGCTATCTGGAATTTGCTCTTTGGTGAGGCGCTTCGTGTTATAGGGTAAGGTACGGATACGCCCTGTCACGGGTGCCCAACCTGGGTAGCGAAATTGCGGGTGTAATTGCGATTCTAAATCGCCTGGTAACGGTTTGGCGAGTCCCGCATCGGTAATTAAACCAATTGCACCTGAGTCCACAGCCCAAAATAAATCAGCCCGTTTCACGCCTGCTTTTGCTTCAGCAACAATCATATTTCCAAGCGCTGCTGTCGGCCCGCGACGAATCGATAGGTTAAGTTTTGGATTTTTCTTTTCGATTGATTTCAATACGTTTTCGTATAAACCACCTTCACCACGGCCTAGGTATAAAGTCAGATCGCCCTCTAGGGCTGGTAGGTCATTCACTGAAATTGGGCTTACTGGGCTTGCGGCAAAAGCACGAGAAAGAGGTAATGGCATGCTGCCCACTACCCCTAACGCAGCCAGCCCTTGAATAAAGGTTCTGCGTTTCACTAAAATACATCCTTACGTGACTTTTCAGCTTCTTCTAATAGCACTTTAGCGCGATCAAGTTTTTCTTGCATATCAATAACCACATTTCTAACTTGGTCAACGTCTTTTTTGTCTGAAATGGCTTTTGGAAGTGTGACGTTAAAATCTTTTTCAAGTACTTCCACAAGTTTTGCGTCTTTTTCAATAAGAGTACCTTCTACGCCTTCAAATAAGTGAAGGTAAGTATCGTGTACAATTTGAGTCGCTTCGTCGCTTAAACGCTCAGCATATTTTGCCACAACGCGGTCTAATTTATGTTTAATTTCATCAATAGTGGCGCTTTGCGTCATGTTTTCAGAGGCCGTTGCTTTTACCGCTTTCAACAAGCCTTTTTGTTGAAAATCAGCGGCTAATTTAACAGCCCCTAGCCCCTGCCATAGAGCCGCATCTAGTGCCTGCTGGTGTTGACGTACTTCACTTGCAGGTTTTTTATCATCGATGGCCATTTTAATACCATAAATGCTTTGCCAAATAGATGCATAAACTGGAACGTAATTAGTTTCGATGGCACTGTGAAACTTCACTGATTCCCAATACTCAATTAAATCATCGCTTTTAACAGCCTTAGCGCCATTTTTTTCATACTCTGTCACTAAAGCATCCACTTTTGCTATCATCCACTCAACATCATCAGAATAATCTTTTAAGTTTGCTTTAAGGTGATTAACGTGCTCGCCAATTGGGCCATTTGCCAATACTGGTTGCGTAATAAATGCTGATGCTAATACAAGGCTAAGGCCAAAAGTCTTCATTGTGTTTAACGCTAATTTCATAGGGAGAGCATCCAAATTTCTAATTGTAAATGATATCGATTATCATATCCGTATCGATTCACTAAATCAATATGTAGCAGCACTAAGATTACAGAATTAAACATTTTTATTGAGGCTATCGTAAACTTTATTCAGGGTTGAGATAAAGTTTTCATATTCATGTTCATCTATGTCTTTTAGCATCTCTGCTTGCCAATCTAATGCCACCGGACTAATTTTTTCGACCATATCGCTGCCATCACGTGTTAATGACAGTAAGGTTGCTCTTTTATCGAGTGGATCAGATTGGGCGCTTATAATGTCTCTTTCTAATAAGCGTTTAACCGCTCTTGATACCGTAGACTTATCCATGTGTGCCAAATCACATAACGATTTTGCACTTAACTGACCGTATTGGGCTAGATTGGCAATAATGCGCCATTGTGGCACGGTTAAGTCAAATTGGCTTTGATATAGCTCACTAAATTGTTCACTCATTTGCGTTGCAATATTGTTGAGTGTGTAGGGCAGAAAACTGTTTAAATCAAATGTCGCTTTCATCTCTTTTGTCATGGCTTTTTTACTGTCAAAAAATATTTACAGAGTTAAATTCTATCCTATTTGAATTTACTCTCACATGAGAGTATCTTACCTAAAACCTTTCAGGAGTCTAGTGATGAATAACAACGAATTACAATATATGACAGGCTTTGGTAATGAATTTGAAACCGAAGCACTGCCGGGTGCATTACCAATTGGTCAGTTCAGCCCACAAAAAGTAAACTACGATTTATACGCTGAGCAATTTAGCACAACGGCTTTTACAGCACCGCGCGCAGATAATCGCAGAACATGGTTTTATCGCATTCGTCCTTCGGTTGTTCAAGGCGACTATACAGCAATTGATAATGGTTTAATTCGCACTGCACCAATCACCGAAGTACCAACACCACCGACGATGCTACGTTGGGATCCGATTGATTTCCCAACAGAACCGACTGACTTTATCGACGGTCTCGTCACAATGGCGGCAAATGGTAGCGCAAATGCACAAACAGGTATTGGTATTCATATTTATGTCGCTAACAAGTCTATGGATAACCGTTACTTTTACAATGCAGATGGCGAGATGTTGTTTGTTCCTCAACAAGGCGAACTACTGCTTAGAACTGAGTGCGGCAAGTTAACAGTGCGTGCCGGTGAAATTGCCGTTATTCCACGAGGCATTAAGTTTGCAGTTGATTTATTAACGGAGACTGCGCGGGGTTATATTTGTGAAAACTATGGCCATGCGTATATATTGCCTGAGCGTGGTCCAGTTGGTGCAAACGGTTACGCTAATGACCGTGACTTCCACTACCCTGTTGCTGCATTTGAAGATATCGAAGGTCACTTTGAATTAGTTGCGAAATTTAACGGTAACATGTTCCGTTGTGATATTGGTCATTCACCACTCGATGTGGTCGCATGGACGGGTAATAGTGCGCCCTATAAATATGATTTAGCGCGTTTCAATGTCATGAACACCGTAAGCTATGATCACCCAGATCCATCAATCTTTACTGTCCTTACGTCACCTTCAGGTACTGAGGGTGTCGCAAATATAGATTTTGCTATTTTCCCTCCACGATGGATGGTAGCAGAAAACACTTTCCGCCCACCCTATTATCATCGCAATATTATGAGTGAATTTATGGGCTTAATTGAAGGTGTTTACGATGCCAAAGAGCACGGTTTTGTACCGGGCGGCTCAAGTCTACATAATTGTATGTCACCACATGGGCCTGAAGCTGATGTATTTGAAAAAGCGTCGAATGCAGATTTACAGCCACAACGCTATGAAAATACACTCGCATTTATGTTTGAATCACGTTACGTTATTTCACCAACAAAATATGCCCTTGAAGGTAAAGAGCGCCAAGCAAACTACACAGATTGTTGGCGAACTATTAAAAAACACTTTACAGGTAAACAGGACGTATAATGAAACTTTATAGCTATTTTCGTTCATCTGCGGCGTACCGCGTTCGTATCGCCCTTAATTTAAAAAACATTGATCATGAACTTGTAACCGTAAATCTATTAAAATCGGAACAGCAAAGCGATGCCTATTTGGCAAAAAACCCACAAGGCCTTTTGCCAGCGTTAGAAACCGAGTACGGGGTTTTAGCGCAATCATTAGCTATTTTAGAATGGCTTGAAGAAACCCATACAGAGGTCCCTTTACTGACGGGTGATGCATGGCAAAAAGCACAGATCCGTAACCTTTGTTACGCCGTAGCCTGTGATATTCATCCAATTGATAACTTACGCGTTTTAAAATACTTAGCCAATGATCTTGGTGTCGATGATGAGGCTAAGAACACGTGGTATAAGCATTGGGTTGAGGTCGGATTCGACAGCATAGAAAAAATGTTAGATGAGGGTAATCGTTTTTGTGTAGGGAATGAGCCAACCTTAGCTGATGTCTGTTTAGTGCCTCAAGTATTTAATGCACTGCGTTTTAACGTTGATATGAAAAAATATCCAAAAATCGCCGCTGTGTATGAACACTGTAATACACTTGATGCATTTATTGATGCAGCCCCGCAGAATCAACCCGATTCAATATAAATTAAAAGGCCCGATTTAATCGGGCCTTTTGCTGCAAGGATTAGTTAACGGATGATTTATCTTTATTAGGTGAAAGTATCGTATAGTTTGTTGAACTGCTGGTTGTATTAAACAAGCTAGGTGCTCCACTCGACTTCATCGTCTCTGGCATCCAATAATTTTCAGGAATTGTTTCATAGATATTAATCCGTGGAGCAATCACTAAAGAAGGCGCACCTTGGCTATTGTACCAACCATTTTCATCTAACAAATAATAGTCTTTTTCTTTTACGTATAATCGTTCACCGGCAACACCGGGTTGAGATTTTAATATCTCCCATTCACGTTTACGACAAGGTTTAGACATATCATCACTGCATGAAAAATTACCAAAATAGTTAATCGTGACGTCTCTAGATTCTTGCATCCAACCTACATTTACGCCATCTAAGGTATAATCTTGCTCGGTGCCATTGACTAGATTTAAACGGCGACTATCCGTTTTTGTTAACTGAAAGCCAAACACATTAAAGCCATTATCGCTGTTACCTTCATAATAAAACTCAAGCTTGCCATCTTTCCAGTTTGCTTTTGTCCACTGATTTATCATAGTCTGCCAGAAATTGCCGGGCTCATTTGTTACATCAACGGCGGCTGCACTCGTTTCGTCAACCTTAAAGCCATACATAACTTCAGTTGCGATAACAGCGCCCTCTGCGGAGTATGCAACATTCAGTAATTGTAAATCACCATTTAACTGGTCAATAATTCGGCTTTCTTGATATCGCTGATCAGGGAAAGTAACTTTAAGCACACCTTCTTCGATTTGCCACTGAAGTGCTGTCTCTGCATCTTGTAATTTACCCGTATTATCAGCAGAAAAAACGTATGGGTCTAAAACAAATCCGACAACCCCATCATCACTATCACTTTGATAATGTTGTATTGCCCAAGTGCCTCCCATATCTTCAGCTTTAAACGCAAGGTCAGAGCCTGAATATGGCTTTCTCATTGAGACATCTGATTCATTTGAAACGTTAAATTCAGGTGTTTCAATCACATTTTCGCCCAAGTAAATAGGTGTCATTTGAGCCGTTTGTGACATTGTTAAGCGATAACTATCAATGCTCTCACCTTCGACAATCCTTTTAAGCGTCGCTGTTTGAGGTGAGTAGGTGACTTCAACTTGATAAATCCCTGCATTGAAAAGATCATCAACTTGTTGCTGAGAAAGCCCTGCAACGCCGACATCAACAGAAAGGAACCCGATAATGCCCTGACCACTAGTAAAATCAAGTGTGATCACACCTTCAGTAAGTGCCCAATTGTAATTAACAGCGCCACTACTATGAACATATTTGCCCATACCGTTTTCTTCAAATGTGTATTGCTGGCCACCACGTGAAAGGAACCCTTTTGCTGTAGGGTATGTTCTTACATAGTAAGCAGGTAGAGATGATTCATCGACAGGTGGGGTTAGTTCTGGATCTGCTATTATTTTTGCAACTTCATTTTCGATTGCGCCTGGGTTTGATTGCTCAACAGCGGCGACAAACTCGTTATAAGCGTCTGGGTTTTCAATAAGATCAATTAAATTTTCCGTTCCTTCTGGAAGGGTCACTTCATTTTCGGTCGCATATTTCACGACGGCTGCAGCTTCAATCAACACATCTGGATCAACCCCTTTTTCTACCAATGAAAAGCTTTCAAGGTCAGCCGGTGGTATCCCCTCATTTGCCGCTGTAATAAGCGCAACTAACGCCGTAGAAACAGCGCTTAAACTTACCGTATTAGCGCCTTCATCACCATGGGCAAAATTAGCCTTAATTTTGGGTGCTGCTTGTACTTGGGCATTGGCAGTTAAATCGGAAACAAATGCACTGTATTCAAGACTCGAATTAGTCGCAGATATAGCATTAATACGACTAAACAGATTCGTTTCATCATCGTCAACAGTAAACGTAAACGTAAAATCACCGTTAGCATCACTCATTTGTGTGTAATTAGTACCGAGTAAAGTTGCATTAACGGTCGCATTACTAAACTTATCACCCGTAATTGAACCCGCTAAGGTATACGTGTTATCGATACTCGCTATAGTGAAACTTTGTTCTAATTCAGTACTATCGCCTGAATCATCTGTAACTGTTACTTTGAATTTAAGCTCGGTATCTTCGGCAACACTTGGTAAAGTAAATGACACTTGTTGTTCAGTCGCACTGCTCAACGTAACTGTGGGCCCTGCTGTTTGCTCCCAGTTATAACTGCTAATACTGCCATCGTCATCAGTCGCATTTACTGAGAGTGTCGCCATCGACTTTTCTTGTGCAGAGCCAAAGTCTGCAGAGACCTTAGGGGCAACATTATTCAACAAACTCACCGTAATTGATTTTGATGTAGCTTGGCCTGCTGAGTCCGTAGCCGTAAGCGTAAACATAGCTTCTGTGTCGTTATCAAGTGCTGGCGCAATAAAGCTGATAGAGTTTGTGTCTGCTCCCGTTAGCGTAATATTCGGGCCTGAATCTTGTACCCAGTTGTAGCTAATACTCGCGTTATCATCGGTAACCGTTGCTGATAATTCTGTGCTTTCACCCTCTTTTACACTCGCAGTGCTATCAAGTTGAATGACGGGGGGAGTGTCGACGACTTCAGGTTCATTTTCATCATTGTCCGAACCACAGCCAGCTAATAATAAAGTAATTGTACTGCTTAGAAGTGCAAGTTTGAGTTTATTCGTTTTCATCACGAGTCCCTTTATTTAAATAAAATGAATTTAAATGAATGAAAACTGAATGATAGTATGGTTTAGTGAATTTGCCAGTTGACTATTAGCAAAAAACTAATAATAAACTGGCTAAAGTGGGCAGGATTTAGGCTTATCTAAGCAGTTGTGACTATTTTAAAGCCGAGTGGATCAATGTAACATGTTCTATTAAATCAAGACCTAAATCGGTTAGGTAGCCTCCATCGCTGCTATCAGTAATTCCTTTATCGTATAAGCGCTTCGCTGCATCAATCAGTGAAGAATCTGCATCAGAATGAATCTTAATACCTTGCATTTTTGAATTTCGCGGGAATTTAGCGAGGAGTGTTAATTCGTCAATCATATTTTTATCAAATTGCATATGTTCACCTTTTTATTATTTCCATCATTGTGTTTTTATAGCATATAGACTTAAGCTTAGTGAAGATATTAAAAACTGCTACTGCGGGGTGAAATTTGCTTACACGTATCTCAATCTTTTTATTATTTTTTTTAGTGTTTTCTCATATAGCAACAGCGAAAGACACTCCGTTAGTGGTGCTAGATGGTGACAGTGCATTAACCAACGCAAAGGTATGCTGGTATGAAAATAAACGCTATACCGAGGGTGCGATTATTGCTGTCGCGAACAGCATGCTTATATGCGCTACAAAAACAGACCATCTGTCTAATAGTGATCTCATGTGGTATCGATTGAATGAAAACGGCGATATTATTTACCCTAAGCAGGCGAAAACAATTCGTGTCAATTAGCATCTAGTGACGAGATAGGTTACTATTGCGCGGTAATAAGTAACCTAAGATTTAGTATGGATAATCAACCTAATAATCCTTTGCATGGCGTAAAACTTGCCGATATCGTCACTAAGCTACAAGAAAAATTTGGCTGGGAAGGCCTCGCTGCGCATGTCGATGTTCGCTGCTTTCAAAATGATCCCAGTGTAAAATCAAGTTTAAAATTTTTACGTAAAACGCCCTGGGCACGTGAAAAAGTAGAGCAACTTTATGTCGATACGTTTTTCAATACCCAAGAGGACGATATGGCAACTTTCCAGTGGAAAAGCATTAAAAAATAATTATTCTTCTGCCATTATCACCGAAAGCGATTTCGGTGATATTTCTACAACGATTTCATCAGCTGTTTTCACCTCGCCATCAATTACATAGCTTAATTCATTTTCTGCCGTAACACAGACACGCATAGCATTTGTGTGATGGCTGTTAATTGCAAAACTTGTCTGAGTAATGCTCGAAAAAACCAACTCAGCAATACTCAAGGTACTGGCTTTCGAGTCTGCACTTGGGGTAAGCCAATTAACATCTAGTAACCCATCTTTATGGTCGGGCTGCCCTGCTGATTGCGCTAACAAGGTGGTGAATGGTGCTGCGTTGGCGATAATCAGGCTTGTGGTATGAATTGACTGCGGTTCATTGTTATCAAGTTTTACGGTGTAATCTTGAGCTTCATGCTCGCCGAGCGCGTGCCAAAAACCTTGTAAATAGGCCAATTGCCCCGATTCATTTTTTGCATCACGATGCGCTTTTTCTATCATCTTTTGCTCAAAACCTATCCCTACAAGCAATAGCATACGTTCGCCATTACACAGTGCGGTATCAATACGACTCGCCTGCCCTTCAATAATGAGCTCACAGGCTTGTTCGACAGGAATTATTTTTGACCGAATGCCCATTAAAACATGCGCTAACGCATTTGCTGTACCTAATGGAATGATCCCTAATTTACAGGTGGTATCAACTAACACACTTGCAACCTCTGTCACAGTGCCATCTCCCCCACATGCAATGATTACATCGGGCTGTGATTTAATGGCCTCTTTTGCTAAATCAATGCCACTAATTTCGGCCGTTGTCGTGTGTACTGTTAAATCGTAGTACTGTGATAAACGGGCGGTAATTTGTTTATTTTTAGATTCCCATAATTTCGTGCCCGATACAGGGTTAGCAATAAGTACAGCTTTATTTTTAATTAATAAATCACCGGCTTTATGACGTCTTATTAAATGACGTAATTGACGTTTATTAAGATTTGCAGTCTCACGTGTTTCTTTAATTTGCTCAAGTATCGTGTGCACATCTGCATCTTTGTTTTGACTCAATAAATAAGCAGCCATGACAAATACGGAACGACCACGTCCTAATGCACAATGCACTACAACGCGTCTGTCTTCTTTAATCTGATGATGTATCCAATTAATGGCTTGATTTAATTGTGCGCGGGTTGGCACGCTGTGATCAAGTACTGGAATATTTAGATAACGGATATTTTCTTGAGTAGACGACCATTCTAAGCCATCAAACTCACAGGTTACATCTAAAACGGCTGTGATCCCCATTTCTTTCATACTGTCTATGTCAGATGGAAATAATCGACAAGCCAAAAACAAATGCTCGTTTATTTGTTGAAGTGGCGGCACTTTATCGTGTTTTCTAGACCACGCGTTATAAAGTTGTGCGCCAAGTAAAAATGGAATAAACGCCCACCGTATATACATGGGAATAATGCCATTTTCACGTTTACGGAATATTCGCGCGATATCAAAAAAATAAGCCGCGCTCACTAATAATAATGAAAGCGCTGTCCAATAAAAAAATAGCGCAAAGTACACCGTATCTACACGCAACGCAGCAATAATAAACGCTACGGCTAAAACTAAATAGGTTGATGCTGCCCACATAATCACTCCTTGTTATTGTAATTATTTATACATAGCAAGTTTCACTCCAGAGTTTAAAGTACACCACGCCTTTTGATATACCTTAAATCAATAACTTAGCAGATTTACTATTTATATATAAATAAGTTTAGGACATTTTTTCAATAACATATGAATAACTTACACGTTATGAATAACTTGAAATCTATAAATTTGCCAATAAGCACATCCCTGCTAACCTAATTAATAGAAAAGAGGTGGGTTAACATTGATTTCACATCCTTTTTTCTAAAAATAATGTTTCGTGCATCTAAACCGGTGAGTAAACCGTTACTTCTATACAACAAGAAAAACAGGAACTTTATGGACAACGATCAACTATTAGCGTTACTGAGTGCAACAGCGAAAGGTGACAAAAATGCCTTCGCAAGTTTGTACAAATCAACTAGCGCTAAGTTATTTGCCATTAGCTTAAAAATGCTGGGTAATCGGGCTCAGGCTGAAGAAGTATTGCAAGATGCCTTTGTAAAAATTTGGCACAATGCCAGTGACTATCAAGTATCAAAAGGGGCAGTTATGTCATGGATGATAAGCATAGTCAGATACCGTTGCCTCGATTTATTACGCCACCACAAAGTGCGTAAAGAACAGAGCTTAACTGATGAGCAAGAACAAGAAGATTTAACGTCTATTCAAGTTGCTTACGAAGATGATTCAAAGTTGGTCGACTGTATCGAACAACTTGATCCACAGCAAAGACAAGTAATTCACTTGGCTTATTATAAAGGGTTGACTCATCACGAGCTTGTTGATCACATTGCATCCCCTCTTGGCACAGTTAAAAGCTGGATCAGACGTGGGTTACAACAACTACAAAGGTGCCTAACGTTATGAATTATGAAAACCAAACACTTATTGATATGTTAGCAGCCGAGTATGTTCTTGGGACATTAAGAGGCCCCGCTCGCGACCGTTTTGCTCGTTTAATGTTAACCTCTACCCGTGCAAGAGAAGCAACATGGATGTGGGAGCAACATCTCAATAACTTAGCAAGTTCAATTGAGTCTGTGCCACCCGATGAAGCCGTATGGGAAAAAATTGCCAGTCGTATCGACCCCAACGTTGTGCCTTTGCAATTAAAAACCAAAAAGCCACGCTCAACGATACTACAAGCATGGTCGCTTATTGCCACCGCTGCGAGTATTGTCCTTGCGCTTATTATTTGGCAGCCTCATGAGTCGGTTACATCGCAAGCGCAACAAATTGCACTTTTTAAGAATCAAGCCGAATCTGCACTTTGGTTTATTGATGTCCAAGACGACAGCCTTGCAATTAAAGCATCGACAGCACTTATACCACGCACAGACAAAGATTATGAGTTATGGATGATTTTAAAAGGGCAAGAAGCGCCCATATCCTTAGGTCTACTGCCCAAGTCAGGCCGAATTGAGCTACCTAAAAATGCCCAATTTAATGCAAATGACATTGCACTCCTGGCTGTTAGCTTAGAACCCTTGGGAGGATCGCCAAATGGCTCCCCGACCGAGGTCTTATACACCACCGAATTGGTTATTCTTTAAATCTAAAAGCCGTGCATTGCACGGCTTTTTGCATTTTTGTTAAAAAATTTTCAAATTATTGCATCCAATTAAATTCTTCGCCCGTATTTCACTATGACTTAATTTAAAAACTAAGGAAAAAGTCATGAAGAACGTAACTCCATCTCTAATTGCTATTGTAGTATGTAGTACCCTGTTCAGCTTGCCTACAGAAGCGTCTAGTCACCGAGAAGCACCGAACATCACACGCTTCCCAACATTAGACTCAACAGACTTTTACGCGTTTAATAGTTACGAAGAAGGCCGTGGCGATTATGTCACGTTCATCGCAAACTATATTCCACTTCAAGATGCTTACGGCGGTCCAAATTACTTTGCAATGGACCCCGATGCAACCTACAGCATTCATATCGATAATGACGGCGACGCTTTAGAAGATATGACCTTTGCTTTTAATTTCAAAAGCATGTTACCTAATGACAACATGGGTGTTGCTTTAACAGTCGGCCCAGAAGGCAATCAACGCACGGTTGCAGTGCCATTAAAGAATGTCGGCGGTGTAGCGGCCGGTAATAATGCAGCGGTTAACTTTAGCGAATCATATACAGTTAGCATTGTAAAAGGCCCACAACGTACTGGCTCTAAAACAATGCTAACCAATTCAATGAATAGCAGTAATGAATTTTACAAACCGCTTGATTACATTGGTAACAAAACATTCTCTTCAATGAGTGCTTACAAAGAATACGCTGACCAGTACATTTACAGCGTAGCAATCCCAGGCTGCGACGGTATGGGTAAAGTGTTTGTAGGTCAACGTAAAGACCCATTTGTTGTTAACCTAGGTAAAACTTTTGACCTTGTAAATTATGTCCCTGTCGAAGGTGATAGTGCTCCGGGTGCTGGTGATGGCGGTGGTTTTCCTGGTGGCATCACACAATCAGCTGATAATGACGACCTAGCAATGAAAAATGTGACAGCCATTGCTGTTGAAGTACCTAAAGCCTGTGTGACAGGTGAAGGTAATGGCACGATTGGTAGCTGGACAACAGCAAGTCTTCCGCAAGCGCGTATTTTAAATCCAAATGCGTCATTTGCTAAAACAGCGGTTAACGGTGGTGCATTAACTCAAGTATCACGTTTGGGTAGCCCACTGGTTAATGAACTTGTTATTGGCTTAAAAGACAAAGACACCTTCTCTACCTCTGCACCTGCTGACGATGGTCAATTTGCTGATTATGTAACGCATCCATCACTGCCTGAGCTGCTTAACATCTTATTTAAAGATGCCGTGAACAGTACCTTAGGCACAAATATTGAAACACTCGCGCCGACTAATTTCCCTCGTAATGATTTAGTCACTGCATTTTTAACTGGCTTCCCAGGTGTAAACCAACTAGCCACAGTCACACCGTCTGAAATGCTGCGTCTAAATACAGCGATTGCGGCAACACCGCAAACTGAACAATCAGCATTTGGTGTTGCGGGCGATGACCTTGCAGGTTTCCCTAATGGTCGCCGTCCAGGTGATGACGTGGTTGATATTGCACTGCGTGTCGTAATGGGCCGCTTGTGTTACCCAATCCCAGTAAATGGCACTGACACCGACTTAGGCTTATGTACATCAGACGATGCGAGTGTAGGTAATGTACCGTTCACAGATGGTGCCCCTTTAGATGCAACCATGATGGATGCGAGCTTCCCATACCTTGCGACTCCAATTGCTGGTTCTAAATAAGGAGAGCTACGATGCGTAATTTAAAACGCTCTACAATCACACTGATGATTATGGCTGGTGTTCTTGCAGGCTGTAATGACAGTGATAATGATGACAAAGATGATATGAAGCCTGTTCCTGTTAACAAGGCACCCAGTGCAACTGATGCAATGGTAACAACGCAAACAGAGGTTGTTATCGAAGACATGCTAGAGGGCTCCGACCCTGAAGGTGATGCTCTTACTTACAGTCTTGTATCAGAGCCCACATTAGGCAGTGTGGTTGTGCAAAGTGATGGCAGCTATACCTATACCCCTAATGCAGAGACCACCGGCGCTGATAGCTTCGAATTTGCTGTCAGTGACGGTGTAAACAGCCAAGTAACTGCCACTGTCAGTATTACCATTGAAGCATTACAGGTTGATTTTGCTGCTATTGGCCGTGCTGCATTTAATCAAGCTGCTTCTGACGAACCATTACGCCTCAATGGTCGTGTGTTCTTAAACACCGGTGCTGAAGCAAACTTCGATGATTTAGTTACTGGAAACTAAGGTTTAGAAATTTGGCCATGGATGGCTTTTATAAGGAGCAACAATGAAACATTTAATCTGGTCGTTTATTTTTGTAAACACATTCGCTCACGCAGAACCTTACATTCCAAACGATAACGACGTTATTGCCACATCAAGTACCCCTCTTGCCGCGACCCTGACACTTCAAGAGCTTGCAACGTTATTTGAACAAACACAATACGCGGGCCAAACAGAAAGTAAGCAAGGACTCCTAAAACGCTACTTAGAACAGCAAGTCAATACAAGCCACGATCCCGAAATTCTTTATTACTACGCACGTGTACTACAACGCGAGCATCAATTTAACGAGGCTTTAGCCTTTTTAGCCAGAGTAAAAGAGCTAAGTCCTCATCATGTGAATGCCGCATTATTAACAGCAAACATATTAATGGTGCAAGGTAAGTTCGACGACGCAAAGTCTGAGTGCTTAAACTTAATTGGCCATGCAAGTATTGAAACTGTGACCACATGTAGTTTAGATGCACAAAGTCAAACGGGTAAGCTTGAAGAAAGTTTTCAGGCATTAAAAAAGATCGCTCGCAAAGAGACGATGAGTCTAAATACCCGCCATGTACTTGCCGAGATGGCTTTTAGATTAAATAAGCCTGAGCAAACAATTGATTATCTTTCGACTGTGAATTTAAAAAACTCACCAGTGAGTTTGGTGGTGTTATGGGCTGATGCACACTTGGCAATGAATAATCTAGATACCGTACTATCGACTCTGAGTGCATTATTAGACGATAGCGCCAACCTTGAAGATGCTATTTTGCTGCGTCTTGCACAGGCAGAAAAAAATAAGGTCGATAATCAATCGAATAAATGGCGACTCAAATTAAAAGAGCGCATTATTTTAAGAGAATTACGCCAAGATCTATTTCATGCCAGCGATCTTACTTGGTACTATTTAACAATTGAAGAAAATCAGTCTAAAGCACGCTATTGGGCAAATATTAACTGGAAACACGCGAAAATGGACAGCGATAAGCAGTTACTCAAATTAGCAAACGATATCGATTAGGAACATAACCACGATGAAAAACATAATTTTAATTGCATTCTTAATCGTTGTTACTAGTTTTAATGTGTCTGCTCACCAACTAAGCACAGCGTACATTAATTTACAAAGCGACAGCAACGACACCGTGTCTTTATCAGGCTCGTGGCAAGTTGCAGTTGCAGACATAGAGCAAGCTATTCCCTTTGATTTAAACCAAGATAACGTGATTATTTGGCAGGAAATTAGTGCAAAACAGACTGCAATAGCGTCGTACTTACTTAATCATTTTACGGCTCAGCAAGCAGGTGCTACCTGTACGGTAAGCGCTGAGGGTTCACTTAAACTTGATAACCACTTTAACCAAGCGTATATCGATGTACCGCTACAAATTAACTGTCCTGCACAATCAACACTGACGCTCAGCTACAATGCAATAATGCAGATTGATGCTAATCACAAAGCCATCGCAGCAATCAATAACACGAGTCGAGTGTTTAGTCGGAATAATCAGCAACAAACGCTTAATTTTTCTCAAACAAGTTATGGTCAAACATTTGTTGAATATGTGTATCAAGGTATTTTGCATATTTGGATGGGTGTTGATCATATTTTATTTTTAGTGGCGTTGCTTTTAACCTGCGTACTCGTGAGAGACAAAAATACGTGGCGAGGGATCCAATCAAAGAAAAAAATTGCCGTCGGCACAGCTTGGATAGTCACCGCCTTTACGCTTGCTCATTCCATTACTTTGACAGCCACGGCCCTTGAATTAGTGTCACCCAATAGTCGTTGGGTTGAATTAGGTATTGCGCTCTCTGTTCTCTTTGCAGCGTTAAACAATATATGGCCATTAATCGTTCGATTAGGCTGGGTGACTTTTGCATTTGGTTTATTACATGGAATGGGCTTTGCCAGTGTCTTAGGGGAACTGGGTTTATCAAGCGATTATCAATTAATGAGCATACTGGCATTCAATTTAGGCGTTGAAGTAGGTCAGCTTGTGATACTTGCTATCTGTTTACCGGTATTAATCAGTCTAAGGAATCGTGATTGGTATCGTAAATGGCTGATGCCCGCGGGCTCACTAACCATTGCTGTTATTGCCTTACAGTGGTCAATTGAGCGTTTTTAAAAACCAGAATAAAGGCTAAATGCCTTTATTCGAAAGGCAATAATAAGGTCTGCATGGTAGGCCTTAATGCTTTTATTAACTGCTCGGTATCTAATGAAGGGTTAAGCATTTTGCGTAATAACAACCCGCCCATCACTGAAAACATGACTTCGATGCGTGCGTTTATTTCATCCAGTGCAGCGCCTTGTAAAGGACCTCGTTCACCAATTAATAATTCGCGCATTGAATCACGCGCATGAGCATCAGATTCTCTTAAAAGGTTGGCAATTTTCTCGTTGCGTGCAGCTTCAGCGAGCATTTCTAAATCAAGGGCGCCTTGATTTAAATCAGTGTGTCGCTCTACTCCTCTATTAAGGCCATCCAATAACACAGAAACACGGTCTCCTGGCTTGTCTGCAAACTCTCTAAAGATTGAGAACATTTCTTCCATGTCACGTTCGACAATAGACTCAATGATGGCTTCTTTACTGGCAAAATAGTTATAAATATGGCCTGCACTCATACCGGCTGTTTTCGATATTTCAGCCATACCAGCGCCATGATAACCTTTGCGACGAAAACAATCTGCCGCAGCACAAAGAACTTGATTACGTCTAGCTTCTGCGAGCGCAGGATCGCTGTGTCTTTTGGTTTTTTGCGTCATGTTTTCTCCACACTATTCGCCCGTATAGTTAACTATAATTTAAACAAGGTTTACATGATCTTAATCATAGCGCTAAAGCAAAACAACTAAGATCGTGTAAATCCTTGAATAAACAATGCAATTGCTGGCTTATTGAACAGCACCTTGTGCATTCCAACCACCGCCAAGGGCCTTATACAAATTAATTTGGCTTGCAAGATACGCTTGCTTACCCATAATTAACTGCTGGCCCGCACTGTACCAATTGCGCTGCGCATCGAGTACCTGCAAATAGCTATCAGCCCCTTTTTGAAAGCGTGCATCTGATAAGGTAAAAGACAGCTCATTGCTTTGGTAAAGGTCATTTAGCGCTGCTAATTGTTGCTTATAACCTTGACGGTCTGCTAATGCATCAGACACTTCTTTAAATGCCTGTTGAATTGTTTGCTCATAACGCGTTAAGGCCACTTTTTGCTGCGTTTCAGCCACCTCTAAATTTGCTTGGTTACGACCCATATTAAAGATAGGCAAATTAATAGAAGGCACAAAGCTCCACGTGCCCGAGCCTGCATCAAATAAATTGTTTAAATCTGCTGATGCCGTCCCCGCATTGGCTGTTAAGCTAATACTTGGGTAAAAAGCCGCTTTAGCAACACCAATATTTGCATTTGCAGCACGTAAATCATGTTCAGCAGCTTTAATGTCAGGACGTTGTGTTAACAACTCCGACGGTAAACCAACCGGCACCTCGGGCATACTAAGTACGGTATCAATACTTTGATTAGGCAATAAATCGACATTGACTGATTGGCCGACCAAAAAATCTAACGCATTTTTATCACGCTTAAGTAAACGCTGGTAATTCGCTATATCTACTTTCGCTCTCGCAACCGTACTTTCTAGCTGCGATAACGTAAGTTGTGATGCTGCACCAAGCGCAAATGTTTTGCGCGTAAGCGCCAGTGACTCTTGCTGCGACTTTAATGTGTCATTAGCAAGCTCTAACAGTGCTTTATCCGTTGCGTAATTTAGCCATGCATTAACCAGCTCAGAAATTAAGCTGATACGAACACTGGATAAACTATACTCAGCAGAATAAAGATTTTGCAAAGCTTGTTCAGATTGATTACGAACCTTTCCCCAAAGATCGAGCTCATACGCGGTTAACCCCACGGTAGCAGAATAGTTTTCACTGATAGCTGCCTCACCGGTGCCCGTTAGGCTCCCGGGTAAACGTTGACGTGTACCCGATGCATTCAAATCGATACTTGGATACAGGTTTGAATCCTCAATTTGATACATCGCTCTCACCTGCTGCACATTAAGTGCAGCCGTTTTTATGTCTTTGTTATGTTCGAGCGTTAATTCAATTAACTGTTGTAATTGCGCATTACTAAAGAACGCTTGCCAATGCAGGTCATTAATATTTCCCGCATTGGTTTCATCTGCATAGTGTGGTGCAACAGGTAATTCACGCTGTTCAAGGTCAGGGGCCATATTACAGGCCGAAAGCACTAACGTAGCGACTGAAATAGAGACCAGTTTAAGTTTCATTATGCTTGCTCCTCACTATTCACTTTTTGTTTGCCGGGAAATACGCGACGAACTAACACAAAGAATAACGGAACGAATAACACCACGATTGTTGATGAAGCAAGCGTGCCCCCAATCACTGCAATACCGAGTGCATTTTGAGCTCCCGAGCCTGCACTTGATGCTATCGCAAGCGGTAAAACACCGCATACGAACGCCATTGACGTCATAAAGATTGGGCGTAAACGTAAGCGAATAGCAGCAATTGCAGCATCAACAAGCTTCATACCTTCGTCCATTTTATGAATCGCAAATTCAACAATTAAAATCGCATTCTTAGAGGCTAAACCTATGGTTGTTAATAAGCCAACTTGCAAGTAAATGTCGTTCGATAAATTAAACACAAATGACGCCACACCCGCACCAAAGACACCCAGTGGAACAATCAGCATCACCGCAGCCGGCACAGACCAACTTTCATATAATGCCGCAAGACATAAAAATACAACCAGCAATGACAATGCATAAAGTAACGGTGCCTGACCCCCACTTAAACGCTCTTCATACGATATACCGGTCCACTCAAATGCCACACCTGGCGGAAGCTGTTTTACTATTTTTTCAACCTCAACCATTGCTTGCCCTGTACTGTAACCTGGCGCAGCGGCACCTTGAATTTCCATCGCCGAGAAGCCGTTATAGCGCTCTAAGCGTGGTGAGCCATAAGTCCAATATGAATGGGCAAATGCAGTGAATGGCACCATATCGCCGTTTGCATTGCGCACATACCATTTATCGAGGTCTTCGGGCACCATGCGTGATTCTGGAGTCCCTTGCAAATACACTTTTTTCACACGACCACGGTCAATAAAGTCATTTACATAGCGACTACCCCACGCCGTTGATAACGTGTTGTTAATGTCAGTTTGTGTTAAGCCAAGCGCTTCTGCTTTAGCTAAATCAATATCCAGTTCAAGCTCTGGTTTATCTTCTTGGCCATTAGGGCGAACACCTGAAAGCACCGGGTTTTTAGCCGCCATGCCTAAAAACATATTGCGTGCTTCAAGTAACTTATCATGACCAAGCCCTACGCGGTCTTGTAAAAATAAGGTAAAGCCGTTTGCTGTACCAAGTTCTACAACTGCAGGAGGTGGAAATGCGAACACAAACGCTTCTTTAATTGTTGAGAAGTATCCCATCGCTTTACCCGCAACAGCGCCCACTGATAAATCAGGACGTTGACGTTCATCCCAGTGTTTTAAACCAACAAAGCCAATCGCTGCATTTTGACCAGATCCCGCAAAGCTAAAACCTGTGACTGTAAAGATAGATTTCACTGCTTCAGATTGATCTTCCAAGAAGTGATGCTCCATTTTTTCAACCACTTTTAACGTTTGTTCCGTGGTTGAGCCTGCTGGCAAGCTTACTTGGTTAAACAATATACCTTGGTCTTCATCTGGTAAGAAAGCAGACGGTAATTGCGAGAAAATATACACCATGCCGCCGACAATCAAACCATAGCAAAGTAAGTAACGTTTACTGTGCTTAATCATGCGTGCAACAAACCCTTGCGCACCCGCATTGGTTTTATCGAAACCTCGGTTGAAGCCTAAAAAGAAACGACCAAATAGTGATTTATCATTGTGTACATGGCTTGGCTTTAGCATTGTTGCACACAGTGCTGGTGTAAGAATAAGTGCCACTAATACCGACAAGCTCATTGCTGTTACAAGCGTAATTGAGAATTGACGATAAATAACGCCCGTCGATCCTGCAAAGAAAGCCATAGGAACGAATACCGCAGAAAGCACCATGGCAATCCCCACCAAGGCCCCTTTAATTTCATCCATTGATTTACGTGTTGCTTCAAGCGGTGACAGGTTTTCTTCTGTCATTACACGTTCCACGTTTTCAACGACAACGATAGCATCATCAACAAGTAAGCCTATCGCTAACACCATAGCGAACATGGTTAAGGTATTAATTGAATAACCAAATACTTGTAAAATCGCAAAGGTACCCAGTAATACAACCGGTACAGCGATTGTAGGAATAAGTGTCGCTCTAAAGTTCTGTAAGAATAAATACATAACTAAGAACACCAAAACCACGGCTTCAATTAGCGTACTAACCACTTTTTCGATTGATAAAGAGACAAAAGGCGTTGTGTCATACGGTACAACAGTCGTTAACCCCTCAGGAAAGAAAGGTTCAAGCTCAGCAAGTGCCGCTTTAACACCATCAGCAGTATCAAGTGCGTTTGCACCACTGGCTAGCTTTACCCCTAAACCCGATGCTGGTTTACCGTTAAAACGCGCAACCACACCATAGTTTTCACCGCCTAATTCAACCTTTGCTACATCGCTTAGGCGCACAACTGAACCATCAGGATTCGTTTTAACGAATATATCTCTAAATTGCTCTGGCGTTTGAAGGCGGCTTTGTGCCGTTACGGTCGCATTTAATTGCTGGCCATCAACTGCAGGTAATGCCCCAAGCTGGCCCGCAGATACTTGTGCGTTTTGAGCACTAATGGCTGCACTGATATCTGCCGGTGTTAATGCATATTTTTGTAGTTTTGATGGGTCAAGCCAAATGCGCATTGCATATTGAGAACCAAATAACTGAACCTCACCTACGCCATTAACACGCGAGATAATATCGAGCACATTTGATGAAACATAATCACCAATATCGATATTATTCATACTGCCGTCTTCAGAAACAAAACCGACAACCATTAAGAAGTTACGTGCTGATTTCGCAACAGACACACCTTGGCGCTGAACTTCTTCAGGTAACAGTGGCGTTGCAAGTGACAGTTTGTTTTGTACTTGTACTTGGGCGATATCAGGGTCTGTATCAGCGCTAAAAGTCAATGTAAGTGTTGCTGAACCATTAGACTCCGATGTTGATGACATATACAACAAGCCATCAAGCCCTTTCATCTTTTGTTCTATAACCTGGGTAACCGTATCTTCTAATGTACGGGCAGACGCACCTGGGTAATTGGCTTGAATGCTAATGGCAGGTGGCGCTATTGATGGATACTGCGCAACCGGCAAACTTTTTATTGCAAGAATACCTGCCAGCATCACAACGATGGCAAGTACCCATGCAAAAATAGGCCGATCAATAAAAAATCGTGACATGTAGATTCTCCGTTACTGGCTGTTTGCTGTTGTTTCAGCAGGCATTGGATTGACTGGTGCACCTGGGCGAATTTTTTGTAAGCCTTCCACAATGAGCTTATCGCCGTTATTTAGTCCCTCAGTCACTAACCAGTTTGAACCGACCGTGCGGTCTGTTTTAAGCACGCGAGCTTCTACAGTGTTATCTTTACTCACCACCATCGCTGTCGGCTCACCTTTTGTATTGCGGCTAACACCTCGTTGCGGTGCTAAGATTGCATCGCTTTTAACGCCTTCAACAACAACCGCGCGAACATACATACCTGGGAGTAAAAGCTTTTCTGGGTTAGGAAATTCTGCACGCAAGGTCACTGACCCTGTGCTTGGGTCAACGGTTACTTCAGAAAATTTAAGCACCCCTTTGTGTTGATAGGTACTACCGTCTTCCATTTTTAGCTCAACGTTAGAGTGCAGTGCGGCATCTTTATCAAGCTCACCTGCAGCAATCGCTTTTTTAAGACGAGTAAGTTCACTGCTTGATTGTGTTAAATCAACAAAAATCGGATCAAGTTGCGTAATCGTCGCTAAAGCAGTTGCTTGGTTTGCACTGACAAGCGCACCTGCGGTGACATTTGATTTACCAATTTGACCACTGATAGGCGCTAAAACTTTGCTGTAATTTAAATTAATTTGAGCCGTTTTTAATTGTGCTTGTGCTGTTAGTAAGTCGGCTTTTGCTCCTTTGTAAGCAGCATCGGCTTCATCAAAGTCTTGTTGACTAACGGCTTTAATACTGAGTAGCTCTTTATAACGTTCAGACTTCGCTTTTGCGTTTGAAATACTCGCCTCAGCTTTAGTAATAGCCGCTTTACTGGTTGCAACTTGGGCTTCAAATGTAGAGGGGTCAATTTGATAAAGTGCCTGACCTTTTTCAACCTCCGCCCCTTCAACAAATAAGCGTGATTGAATAATACCATTCACCTGTGGACGGATTTCTGCGATACGTGATGCAGACACGCGACCCGGTAACTCTTTTGTTAGCGTAAGTGGTTTACTTTGCATCTCAATAACACCCACAGGAACAGCCTGAGCTGCCTGCATCTGCCCTTGAGCTGGTTCTGATTGGCCACAGCCTGATAAAAGCACAGCGGCAGCCAGTGCTGACACTGCAAAAAATGGAATGCGAGAGCGGTGCATGTTTATACCCTTAGTTTAGAATGAACGATCATTCTAAACTAAAATTGACACAGATCAACCCTCTTTAAATTAATTTACATTAAATAAAACCCTTGCTGTGTAGGATGAATTTTGAACAAGGCTAAAACAACAATTTTAGAATCAGCATTTAGTGAAATAAGACACGGCTTATGAACACGCCATTTTCCTAGGTATCACCTAAGCATATGCCCATACTTCTGGCTGTTTTAATAAGTACATGCTCAAGCGGAATAGCCCGATATTGTGATGTTGCTTCTTTTAAACTGATTGGTTTAATTTCACCGTTTTTATGAACCGGTATTAAACCAAATTTGCCTTGTTCAACAAGCTCAAAAGCCAATACTCCATATTCTGCACCAAGCACCCTATCAAATGCATTAGGGGTACCTCCTCGTTGAATATGACCCAAAACAGTCACACGAACATCTATCGGGAGTTGCGCTTTAATACGCGTTGCCAATTGCTCTGCAATTCCTCCTAATACAGGGTTTTCGTAGCCAAATTCAGTAGACTGGTGACTCACAACTTCACCTTCAATTGGTTTTGCACCCTCAGAAATTACGATATTAGCGAAGCCATGTCCGTTATCGAAACGAGTCTGTAGCTTGTTAATAATCGTCTCTATGCAATAAGGAATTTCGGGAAGAAGCGCAACTTCTGCGCCTGCTGCAATTGCCGAATGTAAGCAAATCCAGCCTGCATCTCGCCCCATGACTTCTGTAATAATAACGCGATTATGACTTTGAGCTGTCGGGATTAACCGATCGATAGCTTCGGTTACGGTGTCTACCGCAGTCTGAAAACCGATGGTGTAATCAGTGCCAAACAAATCATTGTCAATGGTTTTTGGTACACCAATTATGTTTAACCCGCGTTCATATAAATGCTGAGACACTCTGTGGGACCCATCACCGCCAATATTAATAACCGCATCAAAGCCTAGTTCACTAATTACGTTGATTAATTCATTTGATCGGTCGACCAACACACGCTTACCCTCTATGTCTGTCGGGAATGCGATAGGGTTGCCTTTATTAACCGTCTCTAAAATAGTACCACCACGAACATGTATGCCAGCAACAACGTCATCAGAAAGATGAATAATATCGTGCGGTATCTCTAACACACCACAGTAAGCGCGTCGACTGCCATAGACTTGCCAATTTCCATCATGTGCAGCCGCTTTTACAATGGCACGGATCACCCCATTGAGTCCTGGACAATCTCCTCCGCTCGTTAATAACAGTAATTTTTTCATCGCATTATCAACCACTCAGCTATTTTCATTACAGGTTAGCTTAAATTTAAGCATTACGCGTATGACTTACATCAATGAGCATGTCTTTTTAATATGTTTAAAACGATGTGTAGAAGAATCAAATAAATGTGCTAGATAGGTGTGCGACTTAGTTAAACGTAAGAAAAGTAACATACTGACTATGTTGAATTTTGTAATTATAAAGTAAGACCTTAGCCCATTTTCTAAACATGAAAATAGGCTAAGCCTCTGTGCATTTTAGCGATTAATTAAACGTTTTAACTTTAAATGAAAGGTTTTCGACGCCGCAACCAGAGCGACTTTTGTTAATTCGATAGTAATGAGTTTGCTCTGTAGCATCTAAGTTAAGTAAAAACTCATCTTGTTGAGCAACCGCCTGTTGTTCTTGTGTTAAACACATGGCTTGCAGTAATGAACGGAGTTTGGCTTCACTGAAAATACCGCCAAATCGTTGCAGTGGTAACGGAGGAATTGTCATACTTGGCAAGGCATTATCAACACTGCGTTTAGCAAAACTAAAGCCCTTGTCAGTGACATCAATAACTGCGCCTGCTGGCCAATAACTGAGTTTGCTGCTCTGCTTCCCCGCTGACTCAATATGAACAACGCCATTTTTACCTATGACGGTCATTAAGGCTGTGTCTGCTGAGCGAATCGACACTAAGGCCGTTGTTTCGTCAATCCCAAAGCCATATTTTTGTCCTGTGTCGGCAAGGAGCCTAGCAAGGCGCATGGTTCTGTTACGTTCACTAAAATGGCTATCAACAGTGCCATATTCAAATGTCGCAAGGCCACTTTTAGTTGAATAAACTAAAACGTCACTCGCTTCTTTCATTTCACAACCAATGCAGTCATAGTTCGTGCCACCTTGCCTAAGAGCAGACAGACTGTCACCTTGCAAAACCATCACCGATTTTTTCCCTTGTGCAGAAACTCCACCGTTTTGTAAGATACTGCCACTGCCCACCCCCATGATAACAGGGCGTGATTGAAGTTTTGTAAACCACGGATAAGCCTCGCCAGAACGAGTAAATAATACCTGCTGAGCAAGTGCTTGATCACCGTCGTTAAATATCACCGCGGTGGCCGTGTTTAACTGCTTATGTAATGCGTTAATACCTTGCTGGCAAAAGGCCTGTTCGGTGTCTGTTCTATCTCTATACACCTTTTCTCGATTAAATAAGTGCATTTCGGTTTGGCGCAATGTATTGAGTTCATTACACTTATTATTAACAAGGGCATACGCTGACGCGGGCGTTAAAGGTAACCACTCTGCTTGAATACCTTTATGATTAAGTAATGACTCATAATAATCAGCACTCGCATAAGGATCGCGGCTAGATGCGGTGATCACCAAAACCTTCGGGGTTTGGCTGTTTACTTTTATACTCGCAGCAACAAAGTCAAGGATATCTGTGCTTGAAGACTCCACATTATAAGCAGGAAACACACGTTCTTTTACTCTATTTTGCTGCTGATCGACGACAGCAATCTCTAGCATATCTAACACATAGTTGAATTCGCTGACATGTAAAACACTTAATAGCTCATTATTGGTATCACGCCATGCCCATAGCAACTGTGTTTTACTCATTGATTTAGAATGAGTGTCTACAAGTGTATTTAATAAGGTATTAACCGCTTTTTTATTCGCTTTATTATTAGTCGGCCACGATTGATTAACGGTTTTGATTGCTTCACGGGTAATTTTGAACAACCTTGATTGCTTACCTGAAATTGCCTCTTCACTTGTACAGTGTTGACTATTTGCACTTGAACACATAGCCAGCTCGCCCCCGACCATAACAAGAGTTTGGTTAGTAGGTTTTACTGCAAAACTAAAAAAAGATAATAGTAAGAAAAAAACAAGCAGTGCAGCACGAAAGGCACCATAAACAATTTTAAAAAGGCACATAGAAAGTCTTAAATTATAATAAACTCCCTCAGTATACAGACAATTAATGCCACTTTAAATGAAAGGAAAAGGCGCTTATGCGCCTTCACTGGATGATAATCGAGAAACAAGTAACTGCTCTACTTTCACCCCTTCAACATCCACAACTTCAAATTTATAGCCGCCATAATGAATAAACTCAGCGCGCTTAGGCAAACGTTTCATTGTGTAAATTAAAAAGCCCGCAACAGTTTCAAAATGAGATTGATCAGGAAAATCTTCAAGCTCAAGTACTTTTGCCAGCTCAACCACTGGCGTAAGTCCGTCCACCAGCCACGAATTTGCATCACGCTTGATGATAAGCTCCTCACCTTGGTGAGATATTAAGTCTCCCATAAAGCCTTTCATTAGATCTTTTACCGTGACGATGCCAACCATTAATGCGTATTCATTAACAACAACAGCAAACGGCTCAGCGGCGGTTTTAAAAGTATTTAACGCTTCTGACAAACTGAGGGTTTCAGGTAAATAAAAGATATCCTTATTGATCAGTTCCTCATCTATGTCAGCATTTTGACCCTTGAGTACCTTACGCAAAATATCTTTTGATTCGACCGAACCAATTAATTTATCTAAACTGCCATCGCACACTAAAAAGTGATTGTGTGGGTGTTCAATAATTTTTGTAGCGACATCATCCGCAGCGGCTTTCACATCGAAGAACACAATTTGATCTCGCGGTGTCATCACACTCGATAAAAAGCGAGCTTCTAAGTCAAAGACATTACCAATAATCTCATACTCTTGCTGCTGTAAACTTCCGTATTCAGCACCTGCATCCATCATGGCAACAATGTCTTCTGTGGTTACTATGTCTTCTCGTTCTGCCGGCACTTTAAAAGCACGCAGAATGAAATTAGTGGTGCCATTAAAAAACATCACAAACGGTGTTAGCGCAAAAGTTACCCAGCGCATGATTGAAACAACATTCACTGCGACCACTTCCGGCATGATCATCGCCAAACGTTTGGGTAGCAAGTCTGCAAATAAGATAAAGAGCGACGTAATACAAAAAAACGAGATTAAAAAGCTTATCTGACTAAGCAACGGCCCTTGGTAGACCATGACCAAAATTTGTTCAATGTAAGGTGATAAGGCTTGCTCACCCACTATCCCGCCTAAAATCGCGATGGCGTTCAGCGCAATTTGAATCATCGCAAAAAAAGCACCTGGTTGCTCTTGCAGTGTTAAAACCGCCTGCGCTTTTTTACTACCTTCATCAACCATAACGCGCAATTTGATCTTGCGTGATGCAGCGATGGCTATCTCACTCATCGCAAATAACGCACTAATCAAAATTAATAACATAATAATGAGTAAATCACTCATTGCAGCTCCTAAATATAGAATCGCATTCAATCTTTTGAATACACTGTACTTTTTAGACGTTACACTTTTGCAAGAATGGTCAAAAAGCAGCTGATTATAGCGACTTTAATGCAATCAACAAGTGCTATTTTTTATCGTCAAATGCAAAGGCGTTGGTTAATTTTTCCAAGGTTGAATTGTTGATATTTTTATTGCATGCAAAATACAATTCTTGGCTTCCCACTGGGATTTCATAAACAGGTTTTAATGACGAGAGTGAGGGGTCTTGCTGGAGCGCGAAGTTAAATTGTTCATCGCTGAGCACCACTAAATCGATACTATTACGACGGCTTTTTAATATATCGTATATGTTGTCAAAACTATTTAATAAGATGAGTTGGTTATTTTCATTAAAACCATGTTCTGCTAAATAAATATGACTGTAATTGTCTTTTAAAACGGCAATACGGTATCGCTTCGCATCACCCAGATTTGCAATATTGATATGCTCTGGCTTGAAGCTATAAAACGAGACAGTAAAGTTAGACAGCTTGGAAATCCATTTAAAATGCGTTTCTCTGACTGGAAGCCTCGCCATAGAGAAGATACAGGTGTTACTGTCACGCAGTGCTGCATTGTATGAAACAGACCAAGGGTTAACCGATAGTGTGTAGTTAACGCCGCTGCGCGTTAATGCTGCTTTTACTTTATCAACGACAGTACCAACAAGTTCGCCTTTTTCATTTTGATAGTGAAAATTTGGTAAGTTCTCAGTCACTACTGTAATTGCTGCAAAACAAGGAAATATTAAAAGCAACAAAGACAAAATTAGTAAATTGCGCATACAGCAACAACACCACAATATGATTATTAACTATCAATATAGCGTGATGTAGCCATTATTGAAATAGAATTAACAATTGTGACCAGAACAAGGGCCTAATACACAGGCCCTTGCATTATTGACGTATTATTTATTCATTGCACCGATTAAAAATGCTGAGATTTTTGCACCCTCTCTCAACGTTGTTTCTGAACTTGTTTGACCAATCAACGAACTGTCCGTAAAGGGGGCTATTTCCATCATGTCAGCCCCTGTGATTGGAAACTCATCAGCTAACGCCACCAAAATATCCAGTGCATGCTGAGGGGTTAATCCCCCCGCTTCTGGCGTACCGGTAGCCGAAGCGAAACTTTCATCAAGCGCATCTATATCGAAACTCACGTATAGCTCATCAATATTGTCTGCTTTAAGTTGTGCAATAACCTCATCTGCAACCGCTTTTGCGCCGCGTTCGATTATTTCATGCGCCCAATGCTGTTTCACACCGAATGTTGATTCCCAATGCGCTTTTGGTTTGCCACTTGAACGAATACCAAATTGGATCAAGTTACGCGGAGCGGGTAAATACTCAAGAATATGTGTGCACCACGAGCCAAAACACAAATCAATCCCTAATCGTTCAACTAATAGATCGGTGTGCGCATCAAAATGAATAATAGCAGTGCGTTTACCTGCATCGCGTTTTGCTTTTAAATACGCTTTGGTTAACGGGTAACTAATTGAATGGTCGCCCCCTATTCCAAAAATCCCTTTTTCTGGGTAGTGTGCATAAAAGCCATCACATACATCTTCTGTAATAGAAAGTGGTGAAACATGATATTCACTATTTTCGTCAGCATACAACGCTTTTTGACAGTTACTAATCGTTGCATCGTTCAAATATTTATCATGCAATAAATGTGGAATAACACGCACATCACCTAAATCAAAAGCACGTGCTTGAGGCTGTTGATCAATTAATGTCGAACGTAAAAATAGCGGTCCCCAATTGGCCCCACGTAAAATACCACCGCCACAATCTGAACTAATCCCTAAAATAACGGCTTTATGCTCAGAGTCTGCTAATGTCTCGAGTGATTCTTTCCACAGCACATCAACATTTTCTGTTTGACCATAAAGCTTGGTACGAAGGGCATCCTTACGCTCTTTAGCTGTATTAACTGTAAAAACACCGTCTCCTGGTGGACAAAGGCAGTGACTTAATTTTTCGTGGAATGCTTTTTGTGTGTTACTCATATCTACTCCGCTGATAATTATCTGCATAATCATGCGCTAACAAAAATTTATGCATTTAGCACAAAGTTCAAAACTAGATAAGCCTAGTATTAAACAGCGCATGAAAATTAGAAAAAACAACTCATTGAATTTAATAGATTTATTTTCTCAAACAGAAAAGTTGAATTTGCTTATGAATTAAATAAACAATCTAATGAGGCAGGTATAACATGCGTTAAGTTAAAGTCAAATAGTGCAGCAATCGGTGAGATTACTGCACTAGATTTATATTCATGCAGAGTGAATACTCATTATTCGTAGCCTCGCGGTTTCTTAGTCTTGATCACCGCAATATACGCATGCCAGCTTGCATAGCTAAGTAAAGGCATAATGACAATAAAACCAGCCGTGCCAGTGATGAACCCGACAAATACCAAGCACAGTATTAACCCAGCCCACACAATCATTGCTGCCGCGTTTGTTTTAACGGCGTTAATAGACGAGATGACCGCTGTCATTAAGTCCACACGACGCTCCATCATAATTTGCGGCGTAAAGGCCGAAATGGCAAACACAGTGACAAGTAAAATACCACCGACAATCGTGCCTAAGGTTAAAAATGCCGATAATTGCTCAAAGCTTGGGTTCACAACGTTTGGATACAAGGCATGGATAAGTGCAGCTAATCGCATCCACACAATCATTATCACCATGAGTAAAAAAGCAAATCCCCATTCACCAGCAGGATTTCTAAACATTGATTTTAAGCTATGAAATAAAGTTGGTTTATGCCCTTTTTCAAGCTCCCAAGCAACATCATATAGGCCTGCCGCAAATGCAGGACCAATTAATGCAAAGGCAACAACAGCCGGTAAAATCACAAGATGGGTATCAAATTGATACACAAAGTACATAATCGTAGCGGGTATTAGGGTGAACACTAAACCATAAACTAAACTTAATATGGGTGCATTAGCGATATCTTTAAACGCCAAAGACAACCAGTGAAAAGGCGCCGAGGCTGATACGTGTGAACTTTCTAAGCAGCGGGCAAATTGTTGATGTTTACTCATAGAAGATGACGCAGGCATAATATATCCTCTTTTATCATTACATCTTTAGGTTTAGGTTATCTGTTCGATTCTTGCAACCTTCACCCTAAATAGGACATCTGTCCTGTACTTTACAAGCAGATGATTTAAGTATTACGCTTTAGATAAAAATAAGGTTCAAAAATGGAAAAGGTATTTCACTTAGGACTCTCACGTGACGACTTAAAAGGTGCCACTCTGGCAATCGTTCCTGGCGATCCTGACCGCTCAGCGCGTATTTCAACCTTTCTTGATAACCCTGAATGCTTAGCAAAAACCCGTGAATTTCATGTTTATCGTGGTGAACTAAATGGCCACAGCGTTGTGGTATGTTCGACTGGCATTGGTGGACCTTCGACATCAATCGCTGTAGAAGAATTAGCACAACTCGGGGTTGATACTTTTTTACGCATTGGGACAACCGGAGCCATTCAACCACATATTAACGAAGGTGACATTTTAATTAGCCAAGCGTCTGTGCGTTTAGATGGAGCAAGCCAACACTTTGCCCCGTTAAGTTACCCTGCGGTTTCTGATTTTTTTGCCACACGAGCAATGGTTAATGCCTGCGATAACTTAGCCATCAATTATCATATTGGTATTACGGCATCGAGTGATACATTTTATCCTGGGCAAGAACGCTACGATACCTATTCAGGTTATGTACCACGTGCTTTGCAAGGTAGTTGTGAAGAGTGGCAAAAACTTGGTGTCATGAATTATGAAATGGAATCGGCAACACTCTTTACTATGTGTGCTGCTTTAGGCCTCAGAGCAGCCTGTGTAGCTGGGGTATTAGTAAATAGAACTAAGCAAGAAATCCCTAATGTAGACCACGGCGAGATCGAGAAAAAGTCGGTCGCCGTCGTCATTGAAGCGGCCAAACTATTACTTAATTAAAGCCGCTGTAATGTATTCAAATGCTGGTGGGTTTTCAAAGCTTGCCAGCACTGCTTTCGCCACCTCTAATTGATTTTTCGCGTCCTCTGTCTCAAGTAAAGTGATTGACTTAACCGTCTGATCGTCAAAACTTAATCCACTAAGATAAAACTGGCTCAACGCACTTTGTAAAGGTGACAAACTGGGGCTATATGCCGCATTTTCTGCGTAACTGCCATAAAAATCACCGTCTTGATACGTACTAATTTTAACGGCGCTAAAATTCCCTGTATAAGGCACGTAGGCATTTAATGCTGTTTTAATGAGTGTTTCATCACACGCGTTACTAATACCTGAAAATTGATGCGTACTCGCTGACTGCGACATAAGACTTATTTCATTACCCAAGTCTTTAGGACCAAACGCATTAGGCAGTAAGTCATGCAAACTAAAGTGCTTTTCTGGTAGGAGTATCTCAAGCGAATCGGCTGTGTCTAGCTCATTCATGAACTGGCGGCAATAACCACACGGCGCATCACTAATTGCAATTTTAATGACTGATTTTGCCCCATTTAGCCAGGCATTATTTATCGCTGACTGCTCTGCATGAACAACTAAACTTAATGCTTGATGGGTAAACTCAACATTCGCACCAAAATAGAACTGAGTTTCGCCCTGCTGATTAATACCCAGTACAATTGCACCGACATAAAATTGCGATATAGGCGCAACAGAAAATAAACTCGCAACGGGTACACACGCTTTAAGTAACTGTGTTTCTGTGAGTTTATGCTCATTACACAGAGCAATAATATCGCGCTGAAATAGAATACCGCGCTGCTGCTTTAACTGAGTAAAAAGCGCTGTTTTTTGCTCTAAAGAAAAACTAAATGACGCTAAATTTAGCGCTTCTTGGCTCAGTTCTTTACTACTTGCTGTCATAACAAATTATAATTATTAATTGGCTATACAGTGTAAAAGGTTATGCCCGTAATTACTAGACTCTAAGGCGTGCAAAGCTCAATTATGTCCCGATTTAATAGGCTAATTATCTGCAGCTTTAAAGTAGAACCAGGTGTGTATGTCACATTTTGAGATTACTGTTCTATAAGCCAATTTTTTGCTGTTTGAAAACATTCGAAATTTTCTGCATGCACGTTATAACGCTTGGCCTTTTGCACAAACAGGTCATGCATAAACCCATCAAAACTGACCACAATTGCGATTACAGCTCGCTTTAAAGTGTTTGCAACAACGGGCATAATGGTAAATAAGTCTGCAGGCTCAAAGTTATGGGTTAACTCGGATACATCGACCAAAATTTTATCTGATCCATACAATAAAGAGTATTGATGGGCTATTTGGTAAAAATTTATCACATCCTGTGCACTTGCCATCCCTCTTAACGTCATCATTACAAGCGACGTCGATGCATCATATGTGATGCAAGTAGACACATTGGTCATAAAGTTACTCTAAAAGTCTGTGGGTAATTTTTAAATGGGCTTAATCTAGGCTGAATGAGAAAGCCGCGCTATTTTATTGATATCTACAACTGAGTCAACACCTAGCAATAAAATAGGTCAGACCAGACAAGTAAATAATAATTTAGTGCTAGATAATAATTAAATATCTGTAGCGATACTTCACGTTGTGTTTACTTGTTAGATACCTGTAATTTTTCCTAACCAACAATACGTTTTTTCTGATAATTCACATTACTAATAAAATATACAGTTTGTACCTGAACGAAATCGAACGTATGAACTATTCTGGTATTAATACTTTATTTTTTATCTATTGAGTTCATGCATGGCCAGAGTACTCATTACATTTTTGTTTAGTCTGCTGGTGTTTAGCTTCCCCGTTGCGGGTCAAGCTAACGTTAAAACAGCAGATGAGTTTGAAAAAATACGCAATACAATCAGGGAAAGCTACGCACACTCCCCAACCGAAGGGCTCAATTTAGTCAACTCTTTACTCGAAACAGATGACTTTTCACTCGAACAAAGAGTTATGATTACCAACTACAAAACCTGGTTTTTATTTGAAAACAATCAGTTCGAAGATGCGATGCAGTCAGTGGTAGAATACAAAAGCATGGTCTCTCGACTGAGTGAAAAGAGTTTAATGTATGGGTATTACAACCTTTCTGGTGGAATCTATTCACGACTTGGCCTTTACGAAGAAGCCCTCAACTACTATAACGATGCAATTCCCTTTGCGAGACAACGAAATCAACTTCTTGTTTATCAAGTCGAAAACAATATAGCGCTTATCTACTTAGAATTAGAACGCTTTAAAGAAGCATTAACCACATTCGAAAATTACAAACTCTACGCACAAACAAATAATCAAACACTCAACGAATCGTTTGCATCAATGAATATTGCGACCGCACTGGTTGGGCTTAAAAAATACGATGAAGCGATGGCAGTTTTAGATGGGCTACTCATTTTGCAAGAAAAGCATGACTACATCACACACCAGAGTATAAGTTTAGTCCTGAAAGGCAAAATTCTTCGACTGCTAGGTGACTTAGAAGCCTCT
The DNA here is from genome assembly GCF_001938575.1 of Pseudoalteromonas sp. PAB 2.2. Taxonomy (NCBI): domain Bacteria; kingdom Pseudomonadati; phylum Pseudomonadota; class Gammaproteobacteria; order Alteromonadales; family Pseudoalteromonadaceae; genus Pseudoalteromonas; species Pseudoalteromonas sp. PAB 2.2. Next base: position 546,391 of record NZ_LYPI01000007.1, on the reverse strand, counting down.
GAAAACGTGTTATTAAACGCCGTTGATTTAATAAAAGAGCATGATGTAAGCAGTGAATACATGAGTGCTATTTTAGCGCTTACAGCGACATATGAAGCACAAGGTAAAATTGAACACGCAATTAGTTTGATCACATCAATCGATCTCGATTCTGATAAATATACGCATTTTGAAACACAGCTAGAAGTCGCAAAATTCACGGCAAGTCTCTATGAAAAACAAGGCAATTATCAAAATGCACTGATAGCTTATAAACAGTACAACGACATACAAACGGTCGCTTTGAAACGTCAGGCAAGTGTTAATTTAACCAAAGCCTTAGCCGAAGCTGATTTAGCTGCAAAAGAAGTGAGAATTTCTGAACTAACCAAAACAGAGCAAATAAAAGCAACCAAAGCAAAAGCATTCCAAGATTTAACAATTGCCATCTCGATGTGTCTATTCTTGATTATTATCGGCTCATTTATAGCCATACGAAGTATTAACAGACAAAAACATAAACTCGCAGCCACGCTCAAACGCCTCCACGATACACAAAGCCATCTTATAGAAATCGAAAAAATAGCGTCGCTTACGTCATTAGTCTCAGGCATGGCGCATCAATTAAATACCCCGATAGGCACCATTGTGACAGCCAGCTCGCTAATAGATAAATACTTAACGGGCTTATCTGATAAGTTTGAAAACCGGAATTTAACCAGCAAGCATTTCCACGAGTTTATAAATGATACCAGCAGTGCAAAAGAGTTGGTGATCAGTAGTGTTAATCGACTCGCCAGCATTGTTGAAGAATTTAAATCGCTCAATGTCTCTATTAATCTTGATAAACCGATGTCAAATATTGTGCTTCTTGAGTATATGCACGACCGATTAGAACCGCTGAGTATCTATCTAGGAAAACATATTTATTACGAAGTGAGTGGTGATGATGTCACGATTATGTCTTACCCCTCTATTTTAGGTGATGTTTTAAAAACACTGGTGATTAACTCCTGCGAACATGGGTTTATTGACCGTGATGAAGGCAAAGTAGACATTGTAATTAAGCAGAATGCGCAGTGTGTTGATATTATCTATCAAGATAACGGTGTAGGAATTGAAGACGGAATTCTTAAAGAAATTTTCACCCCCTTTTACACATCCAATATGGGTAGCCAGCATTTGGGGCTGGGTTTAAATGTTGTTTTTAACGCAGTGCAGTATAACTTAAAAGGCAAAATATGCGCCGAGTCATCTGATCACGGCGCACGGTTTATAATTACCTTACCAATCGACGTACGATTAGTAGATGAAGAGTGATTAACCGGTATTACGCATACCCGCAGCAATCCCTGTCATGGTGATCATGAGTGCATTATCAATATCACCCGCTGAACTAGCATCTGCTTCACGCGAGCGACGTAGTAATTCAACTTGTAACAAGTTGAGTGGATCGGTGTACGGGTTACGCAAAGCAATAGACTCTTTGATCCACGGTTGATCAGCAAGTAAACTTTTTTGTGGACTCAATGATTGAACCAATTCAATTGCTTCATTAAGTTCTTGGCGTAACTTCACACCGAGCGGTTTATATTGATCTGTCACTAACGCATCATCATAGTGTGCGCTTAACCAGCTATCCGCCTTACTAAATACCATTTCTAGCATTTCTAAACGCGCACGGAAAAATGGCCATTGCAAACTCATTTCATGCAAGGTTTCAATACCGTACTTATCTAGTGCAGCTTGTAAACCTCTTAATGCGCCAAGCCAAGCCGGTAACATTAGGCGGTTTTGGCTCCATGCAAAAATCCATGGGATTGCACGCAAACTTTCTACCCCGCCATGTGGGTTTCGTTTCGCAGGGCGTGAACCCAATGGCAATTTTGAAAGCTCTTGCTCTGGCGTCGCCATTCTAAAATAGGGAACAAAGTTTTCATCATGACGAACCACATCGCGGTAATGCTCACATGACTCGGCGCTAATAAGCTGCATCACATCACGCCATTCACTCTTAGGCTCAGGAGGCGGTAACAAATTACTTTCAAGCACTGCACCAGCATAAATATTAAGACTTTGTAGCGCAACGGCAGGCAGACCAAACTTAAAGCGGATCATCTCGCCTTGTTCAGTAACACGCAGTCCCCCTTTTAATGAACCCGGTGGTTGAGAACGCAGTGCTTGCGCCGCAGGAGCGCCTCCGCGTCCCACGGTGCCACCTCGTCCATGGAACAATACCAACTCAATGCCACGTTGCTCAGCAAGTTGAACAAGTTTATCCATGGCTTCGTACTGCGCCCAGCCAGCAGCCATCATGCCCGCATCTTTCGCAGAATCTGAATAGCCAATCATGACATTTTGTTGGTTTTGTATATGACCACGATACCAAGTGTTATCAAGTAGGCATTCGATAACATCTTTACCCGCATTTAAGTCATCCAACGTTTCAAATAAAGGAGCCACGGGTAATTTAAACTTACAACCACTTTCTTTTAGAAGCAGTTGCACAGCTAATACATCAGACGCAGTCCGTGCCATAGAAATGATATATAAACCGAAGGTGTGCGCATCTTGTGCAGCAATAACATCAAAGGTATCTAGCACTTCTTGAACATCGGGACTCGGTTTCCAATGCTTAGGAATAAGCGGTCTGCGCGAATTTAACTCAGCAAGTAAGAAAGCTTGCTTATCGTCCTCTTGCCATTGGTGATAATCGCCCAAGCCCAAATAGCGTGTTAACTCAGAAAACACATCACTGTGGCGCGACGAATCTTGACGTACATCTAGCTTAGCTAGGCGTAAACCAAAGCTATTTATGCGTCGTAACACATCAAGTAATAAACCGTCAGCAACCACTCGCATGTTGGTTTTAATTAACGAGCGATAACACACTTCAATGGGATGTTTTATTTGTGCTATGTCGGTAATTAAATCCTCAGAATCTGTACGTTTACGCTTAATTTTTGCACCAAGGTGCGTAACTGTTTCAGCAATCTGATTTTTTAAGTTTTTCAGCACCGCACGGTATGGTTCGAATTCTTGACCTGCCAGCGCAATGAGCTCATCACTTGCATCTGACATTGATAGTTCGTTACTCAGGGTTTCAATATCACGAGAATATAAATCGAGAGCCATCCAACGACCGTGGTCAAGCACTTGTTGCGTCACTTCAGCGGTGACAAATGGATTTCCGTCACGGTCGCCGCCCATCCACGATGTAAACTCTATCGGGCTGTAATCAATTGGTAAGCTTAAATCGAGTTCAGATTTAACCTCATCAGTAAATTCACGCAGAAAACGTGGCACAGCATGCCATAGACTGTTTTCGATCACGGCAAAGCCCCATTTTGCTTCATCAATAGGGGTCGGGCGTGAACGTCGAATATCATCCGTATGCCATGCTTGGCTTATTAGCTGCTCTATACGGTTAAGAAGTTCTGCACGCTCTGTAGGTAGATTGTCTTTGCGCTCTAATGACGCTAAGCAATCACTTAACTCAACGTGTTTGTTAATCATAGTACGACGCGTCACCTCTGTAGGGTGCGCGGTGAGCACTAAATTAATGTGGAGTTTTGAGAGAGTTTCGGCTAAATGATTAATATCAATGTGGCATTGATTTGCCGCAGTTGCTAACGCTTTTAATGTTTGAGTGAGAGGATTAAGTTGGCAAAAGCCAACATCATTAAAGCGTGACACAGTGTGAAATTGTTCGGCAACATTAGCAAGGTTCAAAAAATGATTAAATGAGCGTGCAACCGGTAATAGTTCTTCGTCTGTGAGAGCGTGTAGTACATCAATAAGGGCCTGTCTGTCGGCTTCATTACCACTACGTGACGATTTAGATAAAGCGCGAATTTCTTCTACTTTATCTAAAATGGCTTGTCCTTGTGCATCTTTAATCGTTTGACCCAACATTTGTCCAAGCATGCTAACATTACCGCGAAGTGCAGCGTATTGTTCACTCATTCTCATACTCCTTTCTTTTACTAAGTTGAAAGTACTTACTGCACAGTATTTTGCTAAGCAAAACGCCTACAAAATACTGATCCTTTCTATTAATATCATTGTCAGCGTCAATTTAATAGATCGAATTTTCTAACATGTTCGTAAAAAAGAATAACCAATATATAAACATAAAAGCGTAATAATTATGCAGCTTAGCCTTAACAAACCATATTTTATCCATTCAATTGGTAAAATGGACTTACCAATATTTTAGGCAAAATCCGTGTAAATAAAGGCGTGTTCAAAAAACAGTTGGTAAAGCTTTTAGATGTTGAATTATGTCTTTCGTTTTTAGTTTAAGAATAAAAAACGGCCCATTCTTAAGCGATTTTTTTATGTTGAACGAGAAAAAATATTTTTTAAAAAATTTAGAATCGAGCTAAAAATGCAACTAATTATTTTATCTGGCGCAAGCAGTGATATCGCAAAAGCCTACTTTAATGAGCTACACAATGAATTAACCGATGCCATCATTGTGACTCTGAGCAGAAGTGATTTTGACAATAGTTTTAATAGCACAACTCAACATAATGTGCGCCATCAGCACTTTATCACTGATTACAGTGATGCCAGTTTAGCCGCTGTGGCAACTGAGCTTGCACGCTACGACACCCCGTTGTCGCAACTAATGATATTCAATGGCATGCTGCATAATTCGGATCATGCTCCAGAGCGTAAATTATCAGACATATCGCAGGCACACTTCATCGACAGTATGAAAACGAATGCTTTATTACCGATTGCTTGCGTTAATGCTTTTGTACCTTTGCTTAACCGTAAAACACCGAGTGTTATCTGTGCACTGAGTGCCCGTGTCGGCAGCATTTCTGATAATAAAATGGGTGGCTGGTACAGTTATCGTGCCTCAAAGGCTGCACTTAACATGCTATTTAAATCGGCTGCGATTGAGATCAAACGTCGTTTTCAACATAACCACTGTGTGCTGTTTCATCCTGGCACAACAGACACACCTTTATCTAAACCTTTTCAAGCCAATGTCCCAGCAGATAAGCTTTTTACACCAGAATTTGTTGCTAAGCAGCTTTATAAGTTTGTTGCAGATACTCATTTTTTATCTCAGTTAGATAATCCTGCTTACATTGATTGGCAGGGAAAAACCATTGATTGGTAACAAGGAAAATTATGTACTTTTCAAAAAACACCATTGAAAATTTAGACAGTCGATACCGAGCCCATTTCATTAATAGTTTATCGGGGTTCAAAAGTGCTAATTTAATTGGCACACAAGATAATCAAGGGCATACAAATTTAGCCATTGTCAGCTCAGTGTTTCATTTAGGCGCACACCCGCCGTTGGTAGGCATGATAATCCGTCCACATTCTGTGCCTAGACATACATTAGAAAACATTTTAGAGACGGGGTTTTATACGATTAACCACGTTAATAAAACAATTTATCAACAGGCACACCAAACATCTGCACGCTATGATAAAGCGGAATCTGAGTTTATTGCGACGGGTTTAGAAGCAGAATATCTCGCTGACTTCAAAGCCCCTTACGTGAAAGACAGCCGGCTTAAATATGGCGTTGAGTTAAAAGAGCACCACCACCTTGAAATCAATGGCACCGAACTCATTATTGGTGAAATTACTGCTATTCACCTTGATAAACACAGTATAGACAACGATGGGTTTGTCGATATCGAATCGTTAGAGACCGTCGCAGTAAGCGGGCTCGATAGTTATCACACGACTGAACGACTTGCCCGCTTAGCGTACGCTAAAAAATAGTGGCTTAGATAATAAATGGCTTAGGTGCGTGCGTTAATACTTCGTATCCTGTGTCAGTAACGACGATATCGTCTTCTAAACGCACCCCACCATAACCTGGTATATAGATGCCAGGTTCTATGGTTATCACATTACCAACCTCAAGGGTGTAATCAGTCAAGGTATTAATAAAAGGCACTTCATGTAAGAAAAGCCCTAGCCCATGCCCGAGTCCTTTACCTGCATACTCTCCATATCCTGCATCATCTAATACTTGCTGTGATGCCGCATTTAACGCCAAACAGTTGATACCGGGCTTAACAAGCGCAAGTGATGCTTGTTGCGCCTCTTCGACAGCTTTGTAAATCGATATTTGTTTATCTGATGCCTCACCTAGTATATAGCTTCGTGTCATATCGGAGCGGTATCCGTTCACCACAGCCCCAAAATCAAGGGTGATAAAGTCGCCGTGTTTTAACACCTGTGAAGACGGATTACCATGCGGCAGCGCTGTTCGTTCAGCAAATAGCATAATAGTGGCAAAAGACATGCCTTCGGATCCTAGCTTCTGCATTCGGTATTCAAGTTCTAAGGCTAAATCACGCTCAGTAACCCCTTCTTTGAAGTAAGGTAAAGTCTCTGCCAAAGCCTGATCCGCGATTGCTGCAGCCGCTTTAATCTGCTCAACTTCCCAAGCATCTTTAACACGTCTTTGCTGTTCTATAAGACCAGTAACCGGGGCTAACGTGTGATTACTTAGCGCTTTTTCTACATCTTGCCATACTGCAACTGTGATATAACTTGCATCAAAAGCAACATGACTTTTAGCAGCTAAATGACGGTTGATGCAGTCACCAAGACTTTCAGTATCACGGTCACGGCACACCACATCAAACCCCGAAGTCTCTGCAATAGCACGCTGATGGTAGCGATAATCGGTTATCAGTATACAGTCGTTCTTTGTGATCAATGCGTAGGCGGCATTGCCACTAAAACCACTTAAGTAACGAATATTTTCATGACCAAGAACTAACATGGCGCTATAGCCTTGCTGTTCGAGTCGGGCTTTAAATTCAGCTTGTCTTTGTAGGTAGTTTGCTTGCATCATCACTCCTTATTTTTTGCGCATGCTAGCAGCATTCGATTTAAAAACGAATTAGATGCGATTAGTCGCAGTGAATTTGCATCCAGTTACGCACTCAGGTCACAATGTGAAAAAACCAAGGAGTAAACAATGACAACATATGGCATCGGTATTCAGTCACCAGAGCAAGCTCTGGCTTCTTTATCAGATATGACAACAGATTTAACCCCGATACAAAGTAATGAATTTTTAGCCCGTATCAGCGCAGCGCAAGCCTATATGCAAGCCAATAATATAGACGCAATTTATCTGAATGCAGGAACCAACCTTGCTTATTTTACTGGAATGCGTTGGTATGCAAGTGAACGTTTAGTTGGCGCTATTTTACCTGCGAAAGGCAATGTTGAATACATCGCCCCTTATTTTGAAATTGGTAGTTTAAATGATTTTATGGTGATTGACGGTCCAATACGCGGCTGGCAAGAACATGAAAACCCGTATCAATTGTGTGTTGATGTACTGTGTGAAATGGGTATCGATAAAAATGCTACGATTGGTATAGATGAAAGCGCGCAATTCTTTATTTATGATGGGATAAATAAAGCCAACAGCCATTACAACATCATTAATGCCCAATGTGTTACAGCGCATTGCCGTATGCATAAATCAGCGAATGAGCTTGCTCTTATGCAACGTGCTATGGATATGACTCTTGAAGTTCATAAAGCCACTGCAAGTATGCTCTACGAAGGGATAACAACCACCGAAGTCGAAGCCTTTATTAAAAAAGCACACCAAAAAGTAGGCGCACCAGGAAACTATTTCTGCATTGTATTATTTGGTGTAGCGTCGTCTTTCCCGCATGGTGTAAAGAACCCACAAACCCTTAAAAAAGGGGATGTGGTGTTGATTGATACAGGTTGTAAAGTACATGATTACTTATCTGATATTACACGTACTTATGTCTTTGGAGATGCAACTGTACGCCAACGTGAGTTCTGGCAACATGAAAAAAATGCACAATTAGCTGCATTCAACGCCGCTAAAATTGGTGCTAGTTGCGGCTCGGTTGATGATGCTGCACGGCAATATCTCGCAGCTAATGGTATGGGCCCAGACTATCAAACACCAGGATGTCCTCACAGAACAGGTCATGGCATTGGTTTAGATATTCATGAATGGCCTTATTTAGTTGGGGGTAATACAACTAAACTTGCTAAGGGTATGTGCTTTAGTAACGAGCCAATGATTGTTGTTCCTGACGAATTTGGTATTCGATTAGAAGATCACTTTTACATGACAGAATCGGGCCCATGTTGGTTTACAGAACCGGCACACAGCATTGATGACCCGTTTGGCTTAGGTAAATAAGTTTTATTCAGGCCACTGTATTGTGGCCTGCCTCTTTCCCTGTCTTTATGCGCTTCACATATTACATTAGTTCACAATACGCTTACTTTTCGGTCACCTTTTTTGTCTAAGCCATGGTATTATTTCAAGAATTTTACCTATAAAAATATTATGGAGAATAAATGGGTTTGCATTTTAAAGTTCCCCACACGCTAATTTTACTACTCAGTATGATGGTCATTGCTTTAATCGCAACATGGCTCGTACCACAGGGTTTCTTCAGCACAACACTCAGTGACTCAGGCCGAGAAATGGTCGTTGCGGGTACTTATCAAACAGTATCAGAACGTCACTATTTAACTCCTTGGGATTTATTACAAGCAATTCCTCGCGCTTTTGCCGCGGCACAAGATGTAATTTTCTTTGTATTAATCGTCGGGGGTGTATTAGCCATAGCACGCGCAACAGGTACTGTTGATGCACTAATCGGTCGCTTACTTGAGCGCCACGGTGAAAAACCACAGCGTTTAATATTTATGGTGGTATTTTGCTTTGCACTTGCATCGAGCAGTATTGGTACTGCAGGTGAGTACATCCCGTTTGTTATTATTTTAGTTGCGCTGTGTAAAGCAATGCGCCTCGATGCGATGACCGCAGTCGGTATGATAGTCGCAGGCTATGGTATTGGGTATGGTGTATCGGCATTTAACCCCTTCACCGTATTAATAGCACAACAAATTGCAGGTATTCCTGTTTACTCTGGCCTATGGTTACGTTTAGCCATCTTCATTCCATTTGTTCTTATCGGTTTTCATCATGTTTGGAAATACACCAAAATGGTGGCCAATGATCCGTCTAAGTCGATGATGATAGGTGTACCTTGCCCGCTTGAAAATCAAACGGCTGCAAGTTATCCAACACTTGCTCTTCGCCATAAACTTATTTTAGGTAGCTTTATTATTACCCTTGCAATTGCAGTATGGGGTATCGCATCAAAAGGATGGTATTTATATGAGCTAGGTGGTGTTTTTATCGCATGGGGTGTCGTTGTAGCCATTTTAGGCAAGTTATCTGCTGATGAAGCGGCCAATAAATTTATTGAGGGGGTGTCAGACCTAGTAACAACCGCAATTTTGATTGGTGTTGCAAGGGGTATTGCGCTGATTTTAGAGGATGGTCAGATTCTGCATAGTTTAGTGCATGGCATGTCGTTACCGTTGTCTTATGTATCTGCCGAAATATCAGCGATTGGCATGTTAGTGATTCAAACTGTATTAAATACATTTATTCCATCAGGTTCTGGTCAAGCTTATGTCACGATGCCACTAATGGCACCACTAGGAGATTTAGTCGGTGTGCCACGTCAAGTTGCAGTACTTGCTTACCAATTTGGTGATGGGTTCTCAAATATGATCATTCCTACCAATGCCGTACTTATGGGTATTTTAGGTATGGCTGGCGTACCCTACGGCCATTGGTTTAGATTCTGTTTACCACTGCTTATCAAACTAATGGCTGCCGCATCAATAGTACTGGTAATCGCAGTTATGTTTGGTTATGGGCTAGATGTGCAACCCACACTAAATTAAGCTAGTTGATATTAAAAAAGCGCCCTAGGCGCTTTTTTTACATGTTTTGAGTTCTTTGTAACAACACATTTTTGGATAAAATGGAGTTGGAGTCAAAGGACAAGCCTGTGCCAAAACCTGACCATAAGCCGCAACTCGCTTCAGCCCCAAGACGTGTTTAGGAGAATTTCTAAAAATAGTGAACTTCGGCCGTTCACAATTGCTTTTCTATTTCGTCAAGGTATATTGCTTGCATAGTCAGGAAAGCAACACAATCGCTCGTTTTTGTCCTGAGGCAAAAGCTAGGACTACTGCATTTTAGTAGTAATGGCAATTAGTTAAGAAGTTTGCTACAAATGAGTCATTCAGAAAAACGAGCGACGCTGTGGTAGAAATACGTACGATTCGCTCGCTATAAACATGTTGGAAATACATAGAGTTGGGTGTCTTGGGCAAATTAATTATTAAAATTATAAAAGTATTTCTTCTTTTGTTGATTGCTGCCGCTGTTATTGTTGGAACGTATTTGGGGTATCTGGAATACGAAAAATCGCAAAAATTAAAAGCTGAATTAAATTATAAATCAGAACATGAATGGGTATGGCACAATGAATACAGACGAATTCAAATAAGGTATGTTGATGCTCTAGGCAGAAGTATACTCCGTAAAGTCTACAAGACTGAAGATCATGTTATTTATGCGTATAAAAATGATGACTATTCTCTTAGTGCTGCAGTTTTATTTTTTACCCCATGTGAGCCGGAAAGTGAAATAATAACATCGCAAAAATTTGTTTCGGGAAAACCGAAAACACTTGTCTGCAACCCAGACGGTGAAGCTCTTAGTTTCAGTGTTACTTGGTCAGATAAGAGTAGTGATAAGCTTTGGGAAGAACAACTTGATGGCTTTAATTTAAGCGTTGACTTTTCTGATTGGGATTTTACCAAACTAGACCAAGAGATTACATTATCAAAGGCTAAGTCGAAAAGTACTCCTAACAAGTCAATTAAGCAGGACTAAAATCAGTTGGCTATGCTAGTACCTCGCTGATTTTAAACAACAATTTTAGACTCTTGTTGGGGCGTTATGTAGCAGGTGAATAATTGAGTCAGCAGTGCAAAAAATGTGATAGTAAGATCAATCCTATAGAAGTTAAGGTGTCAGGCAATTATTCACATTTTAAATGCCCTGTTTGTGGTGCAGATGTATCAAGCAGTAGAGGAAAAGGTGTTCTCGCTCTAATTGGTATTGGTTTAATTGCTTGGGCTTTAGCCTGTGCTTATCACCATTTGGCTGGCTAAATTGAAGCCCTGACAGTTTAGCTACATAACAAGGTAAATCAATAAGGACAAAAAACAGGTGGCTTTTTCTACTTCGTCGCTATTAGAGCCAACTATATTTTCCCATTAACAGGGCTTTACGAATGACAGTAGTTGGCACACAACTGCTCATCGTCTCAACACGTTTATGTCCAATAATGATTTAAATGCTAAGGCTTTAAACTTTAGGTTCTGTATAGCACTTTAATTACATGCCAACCAAAGCGGGTTTTCACTAAATGCGGTTCAAGGATCTCGCCGCTAAATGCAATTTTGTCAAACTGCGGTACCATTTGCCCGCGTCTAAATTCGCCTAAATCCCCGCCTTTTTTACCTGACGGACACGTTGAATATTTTTTAGCGAGGGTCTGGAACTTAGCCCCTTTTTTAAGTTGCTTAATGATATCTTCAGCTTGCTCTTTATGTTTAACTAAAATATGCAATGCATGTGCTGTATTGGCCATGGGGAATCTCGAAAATTAAAACGCAGGTATTTTATCACGACAAACTAAACTGAGCCACTGCGGCTATTTCTGTTTGCTTATTGCCGGTAAGAACCCTTTAATCAAACAAAATTGCGCTAAATAATAACTACACATGATTGCGATATCTGCATGCACAATTTCAAAATAAAAACGATTAAGGCCAAGAATAGAGTCTGATACAACAAACACTGCCCCACCTAAGACTAAAAAACCGTTCGATTTATCCGTCATCCAAGTAAGGCTTGCCATTATGGTGAGCACCAACATATAAAAAAGCACGGGAATGAGTATGTCATTCAGGTTTGGATAGAATAAGCAAAAAACGATGATTGCAAAAAAGAGATAAAGTAATACGACTTCTATTCGCCAGTGTTTAATTGGTAACATGGTAATGATATAAAAAGCGTGACTTACAAAGAATGCCGCTAAACCGCCTATAAAAAGCTGCCCTGTATCAAGGGCTAGTAGCACATCACCGAGTGCCGAAAAGCTAAGTGCTAATAATAGCGTGATCAAAATGCGATTTTGTATCTGATTGCGTGCTTTTAACACCATCACAATCAACACACCGATAGGCAATGCTTTAAATACCGCCATAGAGGGTTGAGATAATGCAGGCATAAATAGCAGTAAAGCAATGTAAAACGTGCAAAGGATTAGAAAGAGAATGTTCATATTCTTATTATTTTTGTTTGTTCCCAATAATGAGAATAGCAAGCTTTACTTTAAATGTTTATAAAAAATGCTGCTTTTGTTTTTCGCTCAGTAACTTACACTGAGTTTGTCTACCAAAAATACGATAGCGATTACGACCTACCCAATCATAAATATGATCGCGAAAGCCCTTTGGGAGCAGATAAAACACTTTAGCAATTGAGAATGGAAACCCTAATTCATTTGCGATAAATAACACAGCATCACTTTGTTTATATAGCTGGTTTTTATCAATCACTAACATTGAGGAAAGAGGATCTTTAACTTCATGCGCTTTTAATAAACGCTCACCTTTATCGCTTTGCATTGGGCATAACTTAAAGGTTATCTGTTTATCAAAGCGAAGAATAAAACGTACACAAAAATGGCACAGATTACACTGACCATCAAACAAAATGACTGGGCAGTGAGTATGCAAGTTTAACCACTTACTTGCACAACTTGTTTCCCAGTGAAGCCACCAGCAAGTTGTTTATTCAGTGCATCAGAAACCGCTTGGGCACTAAAGTCAACGGCATGGATTTGTGGCAGTTTTATCTCACCACGCGCTGCATTATCGAGTAATAAATTGCCCATAAAACTTAACTTTTGCTGTGCACATAAGCTATTAGCAAGCCAAGCCCCACCAAGCGACACAATACCAATATTAGGTGCGCGTCTGAACATCAGTTCTTGTTCGAATTTCGGGAGTTCGTTTAAGCATGCAATATGGCCACAAAAGCGCATTAGTTCAACGTTACGAATGGTAGTATCACCACCAATACAATCAAGCACAGCATCAAAGCCTTGCGGCCCTAGTTCACGACGAATTTTATCTTCAAGTTTAGGGTCTTTATAATCAAACACGACATCTGCACCTAATTGCTTAAGTAACTTATGATTGTGTTTGCTGGCGGTGGTAAACACCGTTGCACCACGTTGCTTAGCAAATTGAATAGCAAATTGGCCAACTCCGCCAGCACCAGCATCAATAAACAGTGAATCCCCTTCGCTCAGTTGCAACTTATCAAGGGCAATTAATGCCGTCATACCTGAACAAGGTAAGGTTGCAGCGTCTGCAGGTGATACGTTATCTGGCACAACCGATACAGCATAGTTTGGCACCGTTGTGTATTCAGATAACACACCTTGGTCGCCAAGACTGGCGTGCCATACAACGCGTGCACCAACACCAGGGAATACACCTTTATTTGCCTGAACAACCACCCCAACAGCATCATGGCCTAATACATGCGGGTAATGCCATTTACAAAAACCTTGTTTTGCAAAATTAGCATCAACATGGTTTAAGCCCACATATTCAACTTTAATCAAAAGTTCGTTCCCTTCAGGACTCGGTACTGGCACAGAAAGCTCAGATAACGTAATAGCGTCATTGGGCTCAACCACTGCTAGCGCGCGCATTGTTGACGGAAGATCTGTAGTTTGTTGAATATGTGACATTTAATACTCTGGGTTAAAGATTGTTAAGTTCAAAGCTCCAACGACCGTTAAACACGTTATATGCGCTTACCTTGGCCTGGACAGATGCAATAGTTGAATCAACAGCATTTTCTTGCGCTATTAAAACATCCTGTCTCGCATCTAACAACTCTAAGTAAGGAATTTGTCCTTCTTCATACATAGCGTGAGCTTGTTCAAATGCTTTATTCGCATAATTAAAACGCTGATTAGCAAAATCAAGTTGTTGCTGTTGTTTGACTAAGCGTTGCAAGGTAAGTTCACTTTCGCTTATCGCTTTTAGTACTTTACTTTGATAGTCGCTGTAAGCCGCTTCGCTTAAAAATTGCTGTGCGTCTCGTTGAGCCAATAATGCAGGATAGCTGAGTAATGACCATTCAACTTTTGGCGTCACTTGCCATTGTTGCACGGTATCGTCTAAACCATTACTGGTTAAACTCACCACACCTGCAAACCCTGCTAGGCTAATATCAGGCAGAAGCGCTTTAGAGGCTGCCACACTGAGTGAATAAGCTTGACTGAACTGATACAAGGCACTGGTAACATCCGGTCTGAGTGCCATTGCTTCACTCGCTTTATAAAACGACACGCTAAAATCGCGGCTCAATAATTCAGACTCTTCAATCAGCGTTATGTCGCTTGCAAGTCGGCCAGTTAGCACCGCAAGGGTTGCTAAGTCGCGATATTGCAAGTAACTAAGCTCAGGAATAAGCGCTTGTTGCTGCTTTAACTGAGCAAGGGTACGATTAAGGTCCAACTCATTGGCAACGCCCTCTTCAACTCTTGCTCTCAGCACATCAATACTTTGCTCTAACGCCTCGATTTGCATCTCAATAATCGCTTGTTTTTGCACATTACCTTGATAGCTTACATAGCCTTGCACTACCGCTGAAACCACTTCAACCTGCAATGCCCTTAACTGCTCGGCTTGATTTAGTGCGCCAGCATTCGCAGCATCCACTAAAGCTGTAATACGACCAAATAAATCAAGCTGCCAATTTACATTAACACCCGCGTTTGATTGGCGCGTAATAGCGCCATCTAAGCTACTGCGTTCTGCGATTACGCTTAGGCTGCCCTGCGGATAATAATCCGCGCGGGCTGCACCTAAACGAGCTATGGCTGCATCAAGTTGAAGTTGGCTGGTTTTTAAGTCGTGATTCATTGCTAATGCATCAGTCACTAAATTGTCTAACTGCGCTGAATCTAAACGACGCCACCAGTTATTCTCGCTCGCACCTTCGTTTTGTGCACCAATTTGTGTATCACTGACAAATTGTGTCAGGCTAACTTGCTGCTCTTGTATGTCTACGCTTTGTGCGCAGCCTGCCAATACACCAGCTAACAGCATTGCACTTACAAGTTTGCCTTTTTTAAAGATTGCATCAAGAGGCTTATGCATCGTGTTGCTCCTTCTGCGATTTTTTCGTTACTAACATATAAAACACCGGGGTAAACAATAAGCCAAACACGGTTACACCAATCATGCCTGAGAATACCGCGTTACCCATAGCATGACGCATCTCAGCACCTGCACCAGTGGCAAGAACAAGTGGTACAACACCTGCCGTAAAAGCAATTGATGTCATTAGAATTGGGCGAAGTCGTAAGCGACACGCTTTAATAATGGCTTCAAGATGAGACATTCCCGTTTTATGCTGATCTCGTGCAAACTCAACCATTAAAATGGCGTTTTTACTTGCTAGCGCAACCAGTACGATTAGTGCGATTTGTGTGAAGATATTGTTGTCATCACCCACAAACCACACTCCTAACAAGGCCGAGAAAATAGTCATAGGCACAATCAGAATAATAGCCAGTGGTAATCTCAAGCTCTCGTACTGCGCCGCAAGTACCATGAACACAAGCAATACAACAAGTGGGAAAACATACACCATGGTGTTACCCGCTAATATTTGCTGATAGGTTACTTCTGTCCATTCAAACTCAATCCCATTGGGAAGTGTGTCTGCAAGGATTGCTTCAATAGCTTGCTGTGCTTGGCCTGAGCTATAACCTGGTGCTGGGCTACCATTTAGTTCAGCTGTTGGATAACCGTTATAGTGCATCACACGATCTGGGCCTGTTGTTGGTGTGACCGTTAATACAGAACCTAATGGCACCATCTCACCCATACGGTTACGTACTTTTAGATTCAAAATTTGCTCTGGATCTTGACGGTAATCAGCATCAGCTTGCGCATTTACCTGATAAGTACGACCAAACAAGTTAAAGTCATTCACATACACAGAACCTAAATAGACTTGTAAGGCATTAAATACTTCATCAAGAGGAATGCCTTGAATAAGCGCTTGCTCTCGGTCAATGTCGATATCCATTTGTGGCACTTGAATTCTAAAGCTAGAGTAAAGTCCCATTAATGCGGGGTCTTGCTGCGCTTTAGAAATGGTTACTTGTAAACTGTTAAAGAGTGCTTCAAAGCCTTTGTTAGCACGGTCTTCAATTTGCAGTTTAAAGCCACCAGTAGTCCCTAAACCTTGAATTGGCGGTGGCGGGAACACCGCGACAAACGCTTCATCAATAGCGGCAAATTTTTGATTTAACTGCGCCGCTATCGCCATTGCAGACATACTCGGGTCTTGACGCTCTTCAAAAGGTGCAAGCGGAGTAAACACAATGCCGCTATTTGGGCTATTGGTGAAACCATTTACAGATAAACCAGGAAACGACACAGTGTTTGCAACACCGGGGACTTGTAGTGCAATTTTTTCCATTTCTTGCACGACTTCTTGGGTTCTGTCTAAGCTTGCCGCATCAGGTAACTGTGCAACAGCCACTAAATATTGCTTGTCTTGCTGAGGAATAAAGCCACTAGGGACAGCATCAAACAATTTAACGGTGCCACCCACAAGCGCAACATAAGCAACTAATACAATCACACTCATACGAATAAGCTTTTGCACCAGTTTTTCGTAGCCATTGGCGCCTTTATCAAACACGCGGTTAAAGGGTTTAAATAGCCAGTTGCCAAATAGGCGGTTTAATAACTTAGTTAAACGGTCTGGTTTTGCATCATGACCTTTTAATAATAACGCCGATAACGCAGGCGATAATGTTAACGAGTTAAATGCTGAGATAACCGTCGAAATAGTAATAGTGAGTGCAAATTGCTTATAAAACTGACCCGATAAACCCGTAATAAAAGCCGTAGGAATAAATACCGCGCACAATACTAACGCAATAGCGATAATTGGCCCGGTTACTTCTGTCATCGCAACACGAGTTGCTTCTAGTGGTGATAAGCCCTGTTCGATATTTCGTTCAACGTTTTCAACCACAACAATGGCATCATCGACAACAATACCAATTGCGAGCACGAGCCCGAATAACGACAAGGTATTAATAGACACGCCTAACCATTGCATTACCGCAAACGTACCAATCAAAGATACTGGCACAGCAATCAGTGGGATAACCGATGCACGCCATGTTTGTAAAAACACCACCACAACAATAACAACTAACGCGATTGCTTCTAAAAGCGTTTTAATTACAGCATCAATCGAGCCGCGTACAAAAATAGTGGGGTCATAAACAATGTCGTATTCTACTCCTGTTGGAAAGTCTTTTGATAACACCTTCATGGTTTCACGCACTTGATCAGAAAGCTCAATCGCATTAGAACCGGGGCGTTGGAATACGGGCATAGCAAGGGCTGGTTGACCATCTAGCATCGCTCTTAGTGCATACGTGTCTTGGCCAAGCTCAAGGCGTGCAACATCACTTAGGCGTGTTAGCTGACCTTGTTCACCGACTTTAATGATCACATTTTCAAATTCTTCTTGTGAGCTTAAGCGCCCTTTTACATTCATTAGAATTTGGAATTGATTACTTTTCGACGTAGGTTGTGCGCCCAAGCTACCCGCAGCAACTTGTTGGTTTTGCGCACGCAATGCATTTACTACGTCCATGGCTGTTAAATCGCGTGCCGATAGCGCATCTGGATTTAGCCAAACGCGCATCGAGTATTGGCCACCACCGAACATACGTACGTCACCCACTCCCGGAAGACGTGCAATTTGGTCTTTGATATACAAGTCGGCATAGTTCGCTAAGTAGGTCGTATCGTGCGTTTTTTCAGGCGAGTATAAATGCACCACCATGGTTAAATCGGGTGATGATTTTTCGGCTACGACACCTAAACGCTGAACTTCTTGTGGTAATCGCGGTAGTGCACTGTTTACACGATTTTGCACTTGTACTTGCGCACGGTCTAAATCAGTGCCTAACGCAAACGTTACCGTTAGTGTCATGCGGCCATCACTGGTTGCTTGCGAAAACATATACAACATGTTTTCGGTACCATTGATTTCTTGCTCAAGCGGAGTCGCCACTGTTTCAGCAATCACCGTTGGGTTTGCACCTGGGTAACTTGCCGTCACAACAACTGTTGGCGGCACCACTTCTGGATACTCACTGACTGGCAATTGAAATAACGAGATGGCCCCTGCGATAAGAAAGATAAGTGACAGCATCGCAGCAAAGATGGGTCGCTGAATAAAAAAGTGTGAAAATTTCATTTTGCCCTACTGTTTTGCGACCAAGTCTGAATTTGTACTGGAAAGAGTGAATGCTATTCCGTCGCTGTTAATGGTGACGGTGTTTGGTGAGATAGGCATACCCGGGCCTACACGAGCAGGGCCATTGACGGCTATCACATCACTTTCATTTAAGCCTGATGTAATCGCGCGTAGGCTGCCGTAACGCTCGCCCACCGTCACTAATTTATATTCAAGAACATTGCCTTCACCCACAGTGAGTACAAAACGGTTCTTTAAATCTGTACCAATTGCACGCTCTGGCACGATAACTTTTTCGCTTACTTTATTGGCTGCAAGCTTAATACGAGCAAATGACCCCGCACGCAGTTGTTGCTCATCGTTTTCAAACACGGCACGAACGCGAAGAGTACCGGTAGTTTCGTTAATTTGATTATCAATAAAATTGATTTTGCCATTAAAGTTAAAGCTCGTTTCGCCCACTTTTTGCATCACGACCGCTTGTTCGCTTTGCGCTGTAACATCAGCAAATGACTGATTCCACGTGCGCTCATCAATATCAAAGTAAGCATACATTTGCTGGTTTGAAACAATGCGTGTTAACACGCTTTGACCGGCAAGTACGTTGTTGCCTTTGGTGATATTTGCTCGCGATACTACGCCATTAATGGGTGAACGAACTTGGGTAAATGCTAAATCAAGCTTAGCTGCACTCAGTTCTGCCTGAAGAGCTAACAATTGCGCTTCGCGTTGTCTAAGGGTTGATTTACGAGACTCTGCTTGCTCAATTGAAATAGCTTTTCGTTCTGTTAAGCGCTCAGCTCGTTTTGCTTCACTTTTAGCTTGCTCAAGTGCTGCCTTGGCGCTTTCAATTTGCGCTTTTAAGCTATCAACCACCGCAGCAAAAGGGCGTGCATCAAGCGTGAAAAGCAAATCGCCTTCTTTAACGCTGTCACCTTCTTTAAAGTTAATTTTATCGATCACACCCGAAACACGTGGCATGAGCGCAACTTCTTGCGGTGCTTCTAAACGTGTTGTATAGGTGTGCCAATTTTGTACTGGCTTAACGAGTACTTGTGCTACATCAATAGGTTGTAAATGCTGTTGCTGCGCTGCTTGGTTGGCTTCTGCGCCACACCCTGCAAGCGTTAAGCTCGCAATGGCCACTGCCACTGCAAGAATAGATTTGTTCATCACGACTCTCCTGTTTATAGATTGGAGACAATGTTACGGCACTAATTAGATGACAAAAATGATAGATTTCTAAATTCTTTAATGCCAAAATGGCATCAATAATGTTTTAGGAACTGCTATGGATACCACCAGCCGCCTGTTAATGCTACTTGAGGTAATAGAACGAGGCTCGTTTGCAAAAGCCGCTGAATCGAGAAATATCGACCGCTCCGTTATCTCTAAACAAATTAGCCGCCTCGAAGACGAGTTAGGCGTTCGCTTGCTTAATAGAACCACGCGCTCGTTTTCATTAACTGCAGCAGGGGCTGAAATGATCAAAAAAGCCGCTGAACTCAGAGATCTCTTAAATGAAACAGTGCGACTAGCTGAAAACTATCACCAAGAACCGCGAGGAACCCTTAAAATCACTTCCTCAAGTATTCTTGGCAAACGCTACATTCAACCGGTTATTAACGACTTTCAAAAACGTTTTCCGCAAGTAGAAGTGGAACTTCGTCTAGACGACAGATTAATTGATTTAGTGTCTGAGGGTTACGATCTCGCGTTTCGTGTTGGCGAACCAAAAGACTCCTCGTTCATCGCACGTAAAATTGCGCGTAACCGGATGTTGCTCTTAGCCTCGCCTGAGTTTATTGAAACCTACGGTATGCCAACATCTGTAGAAGATTTAAAAGAACTGCCAGCAGCCAGCTACACCAGTCCGAGTAAGCGTATAAGTGGTATTCGTTATCGCAATGCTAATGGCGATATTATCGAGCAAAATATTAAAAGTGTATTCAGGGCTAATGACGCAGAAGTACTTCTTATGAAGGCTATTTCAGGAAACGCGTACGTGCTCGCTCCTGCCTTTATACTTGAAAATGAAGTAAAGCGAGGTGATTTAGTGCCTATTTTGACCAACATTGAATTACTTGATTACAGTGCGGTGTATGCTGTGTATCCGCACAGAGACCTGCCAGTCAGAACACGCTTATTTTTTGATGCGATGCGTGAATACATAGGTAAAGATATCCCCATTTGGGAAGCAAATATCCCTAATTACGATGCCATGTATCAAAAAAGTACTTAGCTTGCTTTATCTGTATCGCAAAACAGTTGAGTAATATTTAACTCATAGGCTGTAACAACACGATTACGTCCTTGCTGTTTTGCCTGATATAAGGCGTCATCAGCCCGTTTGATAAAGTTTTTAAGGGTTTGTTTTGGCATATAACACGCAACACCAATGCTAATGGTTACATTAATTGTGTGCTCATCTATTTGGTAGTCAATTGTGGCTAATTGCTCACGCAACATATCCGCAAATTCAAACGCACTCTGTGGGTCACTTGCAGGTAAAAAGATAGCAAATTCTTCGCCACCAATACGAAACACATAGCCTTTATTAAGCCGTTGCCTAAAGAAACTGGTGACCTCTATTAACACTCTATCGCCTACTTCATGACCGTACTGATCATTAATTTTTTTAAAGTAATCAAGGTCGAGCATTAACATAAACAAACCATTTTTATGAGTTAGCTCAACTTCGAAATAATGAGTCATTGCGAGTCGATTGCCAGCCCCTGTGAGAGGGTCTAACAAGGCTAAATTTTCAAGACGCTTTCCATATTCTGCACGGCTATTTTCAAAACTGTGCGACACAGCCCAAATGCTGATATAGACAAACGAGAGGTTGAGTAACGAATTAACAGAGTTTAACGGTACTAAGGTCTCTTTACTGAGTAAAATAATGCCTTGGATGATGGCTATTCCAAACGAGAAAAATAGCCCATATCGCTTGCCTAATAACAAATAATACAAAATGGGCAGAGCGCACGTCCAAATAAATAGCAGGTTTTTAATATCACCAAAATGCGTACCAATAACAACAAGCAGACTCAAAAAAACGCACAGAGTGAGCGATTGCCACAGATGGCCATAGTGTTGTCGTGTGTAAAAGTAGGTGTGGAAACAAAAAACGGCAAAGAAAACTTCGAGTATGCCAAGCACAGCAAAGTCGTTATAGAGTAAATTATAAAAAGCGAATATTGTTGCAAGTACGCCCAAACAAAAGCTCATCCATTTAAGAACGTTATTTCGTAAAGCCTGAGTGCCTCTCAGCGCACCAATATCCATCAAGTTTCTCGCTTTGTTATGATTACTTGATTTTAGCGTGAAACAAATTAATTAGGAACATTTTATTAACAGTGAACAGCGTTAAGGTAAGCTCTTTACACTACATCCCTATTATTACTACACAGTATCTCTTTGGATTAGTAGCACACGCTAATAACAGAACCGGCTTAAATATTCAGTTCAAAATAAAAAACTAATCATTGATCAACCCTGTCACTTCTTCGATCAGATCATTAAATTCATTGCGTACATTTTTTTGCTGTTTGTCTGTTAATGTGGATTTAAGTGCTAACAATAGTTTCACGTAATTCTCTAAATTTTTGTCGTCAGCGTTAATAAGTGCTTGGCTCATGAACGCAATTCGGTCGTTAATAATAACCGCAAGTTGTTGATCAAAATCGGCGGGCTTGGTTTCTTGTAAAAATAACGTTTTAAGTGCATCTAAACGTTTTTGTTTGTACTGCATCCAGAGCAAAAAAGTATCGACACGCTGATGAGTGAAATCGACAACCAATGTTTTTTGTTCAGTTGATAACTTTGTACCAAGCCACTCTTTATAGGTATCAAGGTTGTCATCTAAACGCGCTTTATCATGCTCTGCTGGCGTTTTTTGTTCATGCTCTTCATATTCATCGTTAATGTTCTCTTGTAACGCAGCCACAAACTCAACACGCTGCATGTAAGACAAGGTATTTGCTAATGCAATTAACTCAGGTTCAAGTTTTGTCACTAATGTTTGCCAATGCTGTTTGGCAGCTAAGAAATGGGTTTTTAATTCATCATGACTAACATTTTTATCAAGTAATGATTTTAAATGTTCGAGATCACGCTTGTACAAAGGCAATTGCGTTTCTCTGTGCCAATCACGGCTAGTTTGAACTATGTGTTTAAACTTATCTGCTTGTTCGCTATTCAGGTCGACATAGTCGTCTATCCAAAACCCAGACAACCAGCCAAGGTTGTTATAGGTAAAACTAGGTGAACATCCTGCAATGCCAAGCAATATGCTAAGCGCAATAAGGTACTTTGCTATTTTTTTCATTTGTATTTGTAAAATCCTGTTCCTGTCTAATTACTTTAGCAAGTTGATAGAGAGTGTAAATATGCAATGCCTGCATTTTAATGAAATTAATTCTCATTTAACTATTGACGAATAGCTAAACCTAAGTAATAATCGTTATCAACAACTTGGTTCGCTAAACTGTTTATACCGCAGTTTCAATACCTACAAGGGTTTGATGCTGTTCCACCAAGTTTGTTCAAGACGTAACTCTTGAATGATGGTTGCTTCCTCGACCCGAGCACCGACATAAAACGTTACACTTTACTTGCTACATTGCTCATATCGGTGACGGTAGATATGACCTCAAAAAGCCCACTCTGGGCTTTTTTTATTTCTTTAGTTTTTCTATTAAAATCTGTATCTTAAGCCTACTTGTTAATTACTAAGCGTGTCGGTGCCTATAAATTAGGCATTTGCAGTAGTTGGGTCTAAACTAACAATATGTTTTGCCCATTTGCTGATACGGCAAGGCTTTTATCAATACCCTAATTATTGATATTTAAACACACATTTGGAGGCAGACTATGATCAAGCCTAATTTAAAATCACTATTGCTAAGCAGCGTGTTACTTCTTTCACCGTTTGCCAATGCAAGCCTAGAAGATGCTCAACTCGCAGCGAATGAAGGACGTTTTGAAGAAGCACTTCAAGAATTTAATTACCTTGCAGATCGTGGCTATGCACCCGCTATTTATGAATTAGCTAAAATGTACGAAGGTGGGTTCGGTGTTCAGCGTGATTACCGTAAAGCAGCAGAGCTTTACCAAAAAGCCGTTAAGCAAGTTCACGCAGATTCAATGTTTGCACTTGGTGTACTTTACCAAGAAGGTAAAGGGGTAAAACTAGACAAAGAGAAAGCAATATCACTTTACGAAATGGCAGCGCAAAAAAACCACCCTGCAGCACAATATAATTTAGGTGTTATGTATGCCAATGGTGAAGGTGTTTTACAGGACTACCGCACAGCAATGAGCTGGTATCAAAAGGCTGCTGCAAATAACTTTACGCTTGCGCAGTATAATATGGCGTTAATGTATTATGATGGTTTGGGCGTTCCAAAAAACCTTGAAAAGTCATATATTTGGAACACGATTGCTGAATACAATGGCAATATGGATGCCAGTCATAGTCGTAAACTTGACGAGCGAAACATGATGCCAGCAGAAGTTGAAGCTGCAAAAGAAAAAGCCGACGCTATTTACGCAAAAATACAAGCGGGATTGTACGCCCCTGACGGTCGTTTATAATGACACGAAGTACTTGCGTCTATCGACGCAAGTACATCCATTTTAATAGCGTAATAAGCAATTTATTTTGCTTAAGCAATAGCTGTGTTCTTGGATTAAATTTACCAGATACCAACGTATTTCTGGCATGACTAAAAGTTTTAAACCCTTCTATTCCATGGTAGTGACCCATTCCTGATTCACCAATCCCACCAAAAGGAAGCTGATCTGCGGTCACTTGCATCAACACATCATTTATTGCCAAGGTGCCACTGCGAATCGACTGACTCACAAACGAAATCCTCTCTTTATCGTGGCCAAAAATATACAATGCTAAGGGATGAGGGTGACTATTTATATAGTCAATAACCTGTTGCAATGATTCATAGCTCATTATCGGCAGTAATGGGCCAAATATTTCATTTTGCATCACGTTCATCGCATCATTAACTTGCGTCAATATATGCAAACCCAAACGATGTTTTAAATCGTCATATTGATTCTCTTCAAGCGGCTTAAAAATCTGAGCCCCTTTATCTTCAGCATCCACTAAATATGATTTTAAACGCTGATATTGAGAGTCAGAGACGATTGAAGTTAGGTTTTTTCCCTCAACGCCGTCTTTAAAATGCTGTTTATAGAGCTCACATAGCTGTTGCAGTAATTGATGCTCATGTTTTTTTGGCACGAATACATAATCAGGTGCAACACAAATTTGCCCTGCATTATTTAGCTTGCCAAACAGCAATGTTTTCGCCACTGATTTTATATTCACATCGTCAAGAATCACAACCGGTGATTTACCGCCAAGTTCTAAAGTAACCGGTGTTAAATGCTGACTCGCTGCCTGCATCACCTTACGACCTACTGTTGTGGAGCCTGTAAATAATATGTGTGCAAAAGGCAGTTCACTAAACGCCGCAGCAACCTCGCTCTGCCCTTCAACAATATGGCAATGCGCTGCTAACTCACCAGAAAATATATCCTTTATAATCTCATTGGTATGGGGTGTAAATTCGCTGACTTTTAGCATCACTCGATTACCTGCCGCTAATGCGGTAATGACAGGAACCAGTGCAAGCTGTATAGGATAATTCCACGGCGCGATAACACCGACAACACCTTTTGGCTGATAATTAATATGAGCCTTAGAGGGCCACAAACTAATACCCACACCACGCGACTCATTGCGAGCCCACTTGGGCAGCCGTTTTATTGTGTCACTGATGAGTTTTACTGTCGGTAATAAATCACCCAGTACGGTGTCAAAAGCAGTGCGGTATCCAAAATCTTTACTCGTCGCCGCAACAAGGGCTTGCTCGTTAGTAATCAGGCTATTTTTTATCTGTTTTAAAATACTAATACGCTGCTCGATTGGCAAATAAGGTTCAGCCAAAAAAGTACGATTGAGTTGCTGGAATTGAGAATGTAGAAGTCTTTGAATATCAGTCAAAATGTGATCTCTTGAATAGCGACAAATTCAACTATAGCGATCAATAATAACCGCCGCAACTTTCATAGAAGTAAAAAAACAGCGCTCAGGGTGAGCGCTGTTGTTGGTTGGAATAGGTTGGATATTATAAATGTATCTTAAAAGCCAAACACAGCGGCCGCGATGGTCATTGTAATTAGCGTAATCATCGCAATCGCAATGATATTAAGTGCAAAGCCTGATCGGATCATGTCGCGCATTTGAATTTGCCCTGACCCAAACACAATGGCATTAGGAGGGGTTGCAACAGGCATCATGAATGCGCAGCTACATGCAATCGCTGCAGGAATAACCCACACTAAAGGCGTTCCAAATACAGATTCAGCAACCGGACCTAATAGCGGTAAGAAACCAGCGGCAGTTGCGGTATTACTTGTGATCTCAGTTAAGAAAGTAATCAATGTTGCAACAGCCAATACACTCAGTACCAACGGAATCACACTTGCACCTTCAATCATGTGAGCGATGTACTCTGCTAGGCCTGATGATTTAATTTGCGCAGCAAGTGTTAAACCACCCCCGAACAGTAATAACACACCCCAGGGCACTTTTGCTGCACTTTCCCAATCGAGAATACGCTCGCCATCCCCTTTATTAGCAGGTAACACAAACAGCAGTAAAGCAGCAGCAATCGCAATGCCTGTATCCGATATTTTTAACCCTGTTGAGTCAGCCAATAACGGTCTAAAAATCCAACACACTGCAGCAAGTACAAACACTATTGCCACGCCTTTTTCAGCACGCTGCATTACGCCAAGCTCTTTAAGCTGGGTTGAAAATAATGATTTAGTATCTTGGCTCGCATCTTGCGCGCACGGTGTATCCACTTTATAAGCAAACTTAGTTAACCATACCCAGCATAAAATAAGCATAACTGTTGCAAGCGGGACACCTACTTTCATCCACTGTGCAAAACCAATATCAATTTTATAGCTATCTGATAAGTACGCTGCCATTAATGCATTTGGCGGAGTACCAATCAACGTGGCAATACCACCAATGCTCGCGCCATACGCGATAGATAGTAATAATGCTTTGCCAAATTGGTCGTTATCAGGATTAGATTGCTTTACTAACATCGTGATCGACATAGCAATCGGTAGCATCATCACCGCAGTGGCTGTATTTGACATCCACATTGATAAAAATGCCGTCACCAACATCATCGCTAAAATTTGTAGGCTAGGTTTCGTTCCCGCACGAAGCATTGTATTAAGTGCTATACGTTTATGTAGCCCCCAACGCTCCATCGCGATAGAAATTAAAAAACCGCCCAAGAATAAAAAGATCAAAGGGTGAGCATACGGTGCTGCAACCCCTTTGATTGCTGCAATACCAGCAAGAGGTGATATAACCAGTGGTAATAATGAAGTAGCTGGAATTGGCACAACCTCACTCACCCACCAAGATGCCATCCAAAATGCAAGGCCTGCTGTTCTAAGTGCAGGTTCACTCATCCCTGCTGGTGGGTCTATTAAGCATGTTAATAGCATCACTAATGGACCCAATAAAAGCATCACAGTGGTCATCAACGGACGTTGCTCTGTGCCGTCTTTTGTTTGATTAACTAATGACATACCGACTCCTTAAAACTTGTACTTAAGGCCAAGTGCAATGCTGTTATCTGATTCAATATCAAGGTCTAAATCAGTATAGAATAAGTATGCAGTTGTTTGTTTATCAAATACATAGTCAACACCTACTGTCCATTGTTTACCTTCTTCAGCATGGCGAATTTTAGAGTCGTCTTTTACGTATTGTAATTTAGGGACCCATTTATCAATTGCATAGCTTGCACTTACAGCATAACCATTGCCTTCTTTAGTCCCGTCTGTTGATTCACTACGTTGGATTAAACCGGCTAACTGAAGATTTTCGTGTTTCCACGCTGCGACAACGCGACTTGCCGTTAATTTATTAAGGGCATCAACATGACTGATTGCAACATAATAATTAGCTGATTTTAATGCACGGTCACCATAAATAACGGTTGCAGCAAACCCTGACTCATCATTACTGCTATCGTCTTTTGGCGCGTATGTTAACGCTAATGAAGCACCCGCATATGTTTTAGAGCTATAGGTAATGGTATCGCCAATCCGGTCTTGCCCTGGGATCAACTGCGCAATATCAGCTTGTGTTTCGTTGAAACCGTCAAGTTTGCCTTCTGAATATTTAAAGCGCGTGTCATTACGACCAACGACGACTTCACCAAAATCGCCCGCTAAGCCTAAATAGGTATTGCGTGCTGAGAATGGCTCATTAGTATCATCGTGTTCAAAGCCTTTTACTTGTACTTCGTATTTGAACACTGCTTTTAATGATTCAGTGAGTTTATGACTGCCCTTGATGCCTATACGAGAAAAAGGTGCATCAATTTGCGTACCTTCATCAGCATAGCGCATCACACCAGTATCAGTGTTGGCTATTTGAACTTCGGCTTTTCCATATACAGCGTAATCAGCAGCCATAGATGAGCCTGCAAAACACGCTAAAATTATACCCGCTGCAACGCGAGTTTTTGTATAAGTTACTATTGTTGTCATTATGCGCCCCTTTATATTAGGTTCAAATTGTTGTTCCTAACACTAGAGGCAAATTAATTGCCAACTCACACAATAAATTAAAAAAACTTAAAATACATATAGTTATGATTAAACCAATTTATTGGCATTGTTTTTATGTGCGGATTTCCACACATTTTTTAAGATGCGATGTCACTTAATCCACCCACACCCACTTTGTGATTGCTTAATCCTTGAACATTTCACGATTAATACCGTACTTACTCATTTTGTCATAGAGTGTTTTACGGGCAATTTGCAGGGTTTGCATGGTATTTTTAATACTGCCATTGTTTCGCTCAAGTGCTTCTTCAATCAGTGACTGCTCATAAAAACTCATTTTTTCAGCGAGACTGAGATCTTGGGCGAGTTGGATTTCGTTGTTACTATCATTATTAGTGGCAAATGCTAAGTCAGAGCCCAACAAAACAGCGCGTTCTGCTTGGTTTCTAAGTTCACGCACGTTGCCAGGCCAATCGTAGGCTAACAAACGTTGTTTAGCTTCGCTATTCAGTGTTGCAGGTGGTTTATGGAATCGAGTCGCCGCAATGGAGCTAAAATGTTTAAACAGCAACGGTATATCAGCTTTACGATCACGTAACGCAGGGATACTCACTTTAACGAGGTTCAGTCGATAATAAAGATCGGCTCTAAACTCACCCGCTTCGACTAAAGAAAGTAAATCAACCTTGGTTGCTGCAACAATACGCACATCAAGATCAACAGCATGATTGTCACCAACGGGAGTAACTTTTCGCTCTTCAAGCACGCGTAATAACTTAACCTGCAAACTTGCTGGGGTCGATTCTATTTCATCTAAAAATACCGTTCCCCCTTTAGCAAATTCAAACTTACCTTGTCGTGATTGTGTTGCCCCCGTGTACGCGCCACTGGCTGCACCAAATAACTCACTCTCAATTAACTGCTCAGGAATTGCGCCACAATTTATGGCAACAAAATTTGCTGATGAACGATTACTTTGGTCGTGGAGGTAGCGAGCAACTAGCTCTTTTCCGGTGCCTGTTTCGCCTTCAATTAATACATCTGCTGGCGTATCAATCACGGCATTGAGTAAATGCATCATCTGCTGCATTTGTTCGGTTTCACCCAAAATTCGCACACCTGGTGCTGATGTTTTTTCGACAGCAATTTTCAATGCACGGTTTTCCATCACCAACGCGCGTTTATCGCATGCTCGCGCAATGCAATCTAATAGCTGCTCAGTTAGCGGCTTTTCAAATAAGTCATAAGCCCCTAATTGCATGGCTTTTACTGCGACAGACACGTCTGCAAAGCCCGTTAGAAAAATAACCGGTAGTTCACTATCAAATGCCTTAACTTGTTCTAAAAAGGTTAAACCATCCATCTTAGGCATATTAATATCGCTTAATACAACCCCCTCAAAACGACGACTTAGTTTAGATAACGCCGCCGTTGGTTCGCTAAAGCATTGCACCTGATAGCCTTCAATCTCGAGCAGTTGCTTTAATGAATCACGGATCACCGCTTCATCATCAATAACGATCACCTGTTGGCAGGCATTGGCAACTAAACTCATGAGGTTTCCTTATTGCTTTGTAGTGTAATAATAAACTGTGCGCCCCCTTCAGGGCGGTTATGGGCACTTAATCGACCATTGAATGAGTCGATAATTTGTCGGGAGATAGACAGCCCTAACCCCAAACCATTGCTGGTTTTGGTACTGTAAAATGGCTCAAAAATACTGCCTAATGCATGTTGGTCAATGCCTGGGCCTGTGTCTAATATCGAAAACTTCACTCTGTCGTCAAATAATTCAAGCTCAAAACTCAATTCGCGTTTTTCACATTCAGCCATCGCTTGGCTGGCATTGGTGATTACATTCACTAATACTTGTTCAAACTTTACACTGTCGACCCATACCGTGATATGTTCTGAGATGTCGGCTGTTTTAACATCAATATCATCTTGCTTTAATTGAGCACTGGCGATCATTAATGCATTTTTAAGCATCCGCGATAAGCTCTGTTCACGCAGTTGCGTTTGTGCAGGCTTACTAAAATGCTTTAGTTGAGCAACGATCTTATGCACACGCTCAATGAGCGATTGCACCAATACAAGGTTTTCTGATGCTTGTTCAATATTGCCTTTCATAAGCAATCGCTTTGCACTGACTAAATAAGTGTTCATGGCACTTAATGGCTGGTTTATTTCATGATTAATACCCGCACTTAACTGGCCTATCGTAGCCAGCTTAGCAGCTTGGACAAGTGCCTTTTGCGCTTTTTCGAGTGCATGCGTACGCTCTATCACTTCTTGCTCAAGACTGTGTCTTGAAAATAAGAGTTTTTTATAACCCGCGAAACGAACCATACTCATGTGTATCAGCACGACAACTATCATATAAAACACACTAAACCACAGTAAACGTGGTATTTGTGCAACTTCTAAACCGCTTATATCTACCAGCACGCTGGCCTTCGCATTGATAATATCGATGGTTTCGAACGCGCTAATAAATCGCACTCGCTTATTATTTATTTCGATGGTTTGCTCAGCCGTATTATCACTTAAAGGCTTAGAAGTATAAGCTAATAAACTTGGCGTATGTGATAGGTATCGCCTTGAACTTACAAGCGTTTCCATTTGCTTTTCGCTAAGCGCTTTTAACGAATTTAAACGCCAGCTTTGCACATCAGACATCACGATAACACTGTCTTCAAGAGAAATATGAAAGTGCGTACTGTCTGACGCATTTAGCAATTGCCTGTCTTGCTCAAACTTTTTTGCATTCACTT
This sequence comes from Pseudoalteromonas sp. PAB 2.2, assembly GCF_001938575.1. NCBI lineage: Bacteria > Pseudomonadati > Pseudomonadota > Gammaproteobacteria > Alteromonadales > Pseudoalteromonadaceae > Pseudoalteromonas > Pseudoalteromonas sp. PAB 2.2. The sequence continues at coordinate 515,743 of NZ_LYPI01000007.1, read as the reverse complement.
TTAATGTCACGACGGCAATAACTTTACCGTCTGCAATAACCGGTTCAGAGAAGTATATACCCCGCTCACTTGAGCGCATTCCTAGTGCAAAGTAAGCAACTTTTTCACCTTTTTTCGCTAAATAAAAATACGGCCTAAACGCAAAGTTACTGCCAAGAAAAGTGTAATCGACTTGCCAATTACTACTGGCCACAACAGAGCCAGATAAGTCCATTAAATAAACATCTGATGCACCACTTGCACGCTGGATATCTTCAAGATAATAATTGACGGCTTGTTCACCAACACCTTGGTTAGTTACAAACGTTTTTACTAAATCATTAGCACTCACTAAGGCAGGGATCGTTTGAAACCGTTCAAGTTCACTTGAAAAATAGTGACTTAATTGCACCGCTTGCACACGGCTTAATTGACTGGCTTTTGTGTAATCGTGTTGTCGACCAATGTAAAAAACCAATACAAGCAGCAAAATTAAAATAGCACCTGCCGCAACTAACTTTTTACTTAATGATGACATTCAGACCTTAAACACGACACTGCTAGAAATTGATTTGGTAGTGTAGCGATAATTCTTCTGTTGTACCAGCGACAGAGCCATTCTCAACACGTGGATCAAACACGTTATAGTTTTTACCCAATACGTTTTCAGCTTTAAACATTAAATGACTATGCGTATTCAATTGCCATTTAACCGTGCCTCCTAATAAACTATAAGCCGATTGGTTAAACTCATCACCGTTTAATGAAGCCGCATTCACTTGGTCACGCCATAAAATGTTTAGGCTTAGCTGCCAACTATCGTTTAAGTTATAACGGGTAACTAAGCTGGCAAAGCGTTTAAAACTGGCATTTATCGGCTCATGGAAATAGTGTGTATAGGTTCCCGTAAGCGCAAATTTTTTATTATATTGCCATGTAGCATCCAGCTCTAAACCACGGTTATCAGTGTTGAGTGAGTTTTCAAAAGTGAACAGTGTGTCACTGCCTTGAAAGGGCACAGTCTCAATAAAGTCATTAAGTTCATTATAGAAAAGTACCGCATTTGTTTGAAGTGTCGCGTTTTGATAGTGCCAAACAAGTTCAGTGGTTTTAACTGATTCAGATTGTAATGATGGATTACCTTTCGTCACAGAGTCATTAGAAAAAAGTTCATTCGTCACCGGTGTTCTGAACGATTCGCCATATTGAAGCTTTAATGTATGTGACTGATTAATTTCGTAAATGCTTGCTAATCGAGGTGATAATTTACTGTCGATATCTTTAACATCATCATAGCGTGCCCCTATAAAGAACGTGAACGAGTCAGAAAATGGAATCTTTAATTGCCCGTAAGCACTCACCGTTTCAAAGGTATACTTTAATGACGCAAATAAAGGAAAATCTTTAATACGTACAATCCCATTTTGATAATAAGCAGGCGCGAGGATAACTTGTTGTGAGTCACTGTCATAATAGTTAGTACGTACATCGGCTTTTTGCTGCTTTGCCTCAGCATATTCAACGCCTGCAGCTAATTGCCATTGATTATCAAGCTGATAACTTAATTCTGTTGAAAATTTACTGTCATAGGTTTGCCAATCGGGCCCTAATAAAAAGTCTGGCATATCGTCAAATTCAGCAATCAACCCAGCCGTTGATATTGCATGTTTACTGTAAGAGTAATGACTATCTAGCTTGAATTTATCGGTATTAAGCCAATTATATTTAATGCCTATAAACGTATTATCACTGGTGTGTTGGTTTTGTTTCGAATAACCGGCAAGATTTAAAAACTCATCAAGTTGCGTTTCATTGTAACGTGTATGAAGTGAAAGTTTTTTATAATCTAACCCTGCCTCAATATACACCGCTTTTAGAGGGTCTTTTACGTCTTGTGGGTAGCGTTCACCCGATTTACTTTCGTATGATAACGTCGCATACGCCGACACCGTGTCACTAAAATGCTTATAAAACTGTGCTGTTGCTCCGTAACGACCATTGTTGCCTGCTACAGCCTGTAATGCATTACGCTCTTTTGTCGTGACAATATTCATCACACCTAAAAAGGCGTTACTACCGTATAAAGCAGAGCCCGGCCCACGAATAAACTCTATTTTTTCTATTACCTCAATAGGTATGTAAGGCATGTAGACCGAAGCCTTACCAAATGATGATTCATTGACGCGCTCACCGTTGATCATCACCAACACATTACCACTATCTAGGTATACTCCTCGGGCATGATCTTTAGGCACAGCCCCTACCCAATCACCGCGGGTTGATTGCATACCCGCAACAAAATTCATCACTTCATACGCATTATCAACACCGAGCGCTTGAATTTGCTGACGGCTAAACACGCTCATTGTTGAAGGAACTGATGACAGGGTTTCCGCTGTTTTACTCGCAATATCAACATGTACATCGAGTAAATCTTCAAAACTTAGTGAAAATAAATCTTCATATTCAGAAGCTTCTGCGCCGAATAGCGCTGCTGGGGAATTTGCGATTAAAAAAAGTGTTGAACATAGTAAAAACTTCATGCTGCGAGACACCCGTAATAATGATTAAATGTTGCACTGCAACACTCTGTTTACACTATTAATACAAAAGATGGGTAAGCTTGCAATCTTTTTATACCAATTCACTTAATTTTATACAGTCTTTGACGCTCTGTACTTGGTGTAATAAAAAAGCCCATGTACTTTATAGTTATGGGCTCCTGTATCATTAGTTTAACGTCTCATTTAGCTAAACTGCTTAACACGCTCACTGCGCTTAGTTTTTAAATATTTGTATAAGCCAATCAATGATGCCGCAATCCAAAATATTTCAATGACAAAGCTGGCCAAGTTAAAGTTATAACACAAACTAATTAACAGCAGCACCGCGCCAGTTAAGTTCATCATGTTATACACAAGCCCTGTCGGGGATGCTTTATTTAGTTGTAACATGAAAAAGGCACCTACTACCAAGAAAGTACCCGTCATACCAATAATATCAAATAAAAGTGCTATCACGTACGTGAATCCATATTGTTCATTTGTTTATACCCAAACAACTGGCCCAATCCATGGGGAGGGTTGTTTTCATTCATTGAAACAGCAAACCGAACAATGGTATCAAAGCAGATAACTTAAACGAGGATAAATGTCCGCATTCTATGTATAAGCTACTTATGCGTCACTTTACCGCCAATAATTTTTAATGCGGGTGTGCCTCTTATCATTGTTTCGCGGGCAAAATGACGATGGCACTGCGGGCAAACACCCGTCTGTGCTGTAAAATTTTGGCTTATACGTTCAACAAAGCACTTAACTAATGCACCTTTGCCGCCTTTGCGGTATTTAAATAATTGGCACTTGCACTGACTACAAAATATATCAACGGTTTTCGTCGGGCCTTTTTTATTGGGTTTAGCCATAAACTCCACACTAAACGCGATTAAAAAACGCATGCTACCATGTCTATGGCCAAAGCCCCAAAACCAAACCCGTTAAAGAGAACTGTAAAATAGAATAGCCAGCGTTCACTAAAAACAATTTAAGGGGTCGTTGCTCAAAAATATAACCAATGCCAAGTGCGCAACTTACCCAACATAAACCGATTATAAACCCTGTGCCTACGGCAACGCCTACATTAACATTGCTACCAATAAATAAAGATAAACTTAAAGCAATTAATAGGCACAGCACAAAACTGCCACCAAACACCATGACATGATTGATTTGCTGAAGATCAAGCTCTGTTAAACCGCAGCTCTCCATCCAAATGCGTTTAAAAAACCACGGAGAATACCAAACAGCCCCAAGAAGAAAAGAAGCAAGCGCAGCAAGAAATACGGCAAAAAAATTCAGTTGAGAAAAATCCATACACCAGACTCATACAACCAATAGGGTTAATTTGACTTTAGTTAAGGAATCCCAATGCAGCAAATCAAATGTGACGAGTGGTATTTGGCTCTAATACTAAATACCTTTTTTGTGTTGTGTAACTTAATTTAACAATACTTAAATATCATCTTTATTGCTGAACGGGTTTCTTTTGAAGTTTACGTTGTAAGGTTCGCCTGTGCATGTTCAACTGCCTTGCTGTTTCAGATATATTGCCATGATTACGATGCAATACGTGTTGAATATGTTCCCATTCGAGTCGTTCTGGCGACATTATTTGTGTTTGTGGCAGAGTATGGGTAGGTTGCTCTGCCTCACTGCCCTCAAGTAATGTTCTCAGTAACGAAACAAAATCGACGGGTTTGGGTAAATAATCATCTGCACCGAGACGAATCGCTTCAACTGCACTGGCAATACTTGCAAAGCCTGTTAGAAGGATAATGCGTGAACGCGGAAATTGCTGGCGCATTGGCTTTATTAACGTTAAGCCATTTTCATCTTTTAACTTTAAATCGACTAAAAAATGACTGGGTGAAAAAGCACTACAAATGTCAATTGCTTGCTGACAACTGTGGGCAAGCTGACAACAAAAGCCATGTTTTGTAAAGCGTCTGGCTAGCGTGTTGGCTAGATTAATGTCGTCTTCGATTATTAATAAATTCATACCACTTTCAGGGTGATTGTAGCTACAGCCCCCTGCTCTTTATGATTACTCACTGTAAGTGAGCCTTCTAAGCGTTCCAAAGTCACATTAGAAAGCATTACTGCCATCCCCATACCATGTTGACTCGGCATAAGTTGACCCCCTAATGCTGCCATTTGTTGCTCACTTAAACCTTGACCAAAATCACGTAAAGATAAAGAAACCGAATCCGCGTTAAACTGCCAACGAGCTTCTATGTGAGAGTGCTGCTGATTGTTTGCTAATACTGCATTTTGTAGCAAATTCAAAATAGCGGGTAATAACATTGCATCACTCAGAATAGTGCATTTAGGTGGTTCATTTAACCATTCAAGCGTGTGTTCTGGATGATGTAATAATGCAGCATCTGCTATTTCTTTTTGCAGCACATCGACCGGTATTATTGTTTGCGTTTTACCTGTTCTAAGCGCAGATGATAGCGCTCTAAAATGCGCTAGTTGCTCATTGCACTGCTCCAATGGCTTGGCCATTTCTTGTATAATGGGGTCGTCAGCTTGCTGCTCTTTAAGCTCTTCGTAAAGAAATTGCAGGTTTGCTATAGGACTTGCTAACTGATGGGTAATTTGTGCAGCTGCACCATCTAATGTTAACAATTGCTCGTGCCTGAGCTGCTGCTCTCGGCCTCTTGCTATAGTGGCATCGCGTGCTTTAATCGTCCGATTTAGCGCACCGATTATAAATGCAATTACAATCACACTTATCACGAAATTAACCCACATCCCAATAAAGTGATGAGTCATGTCGATTTGATGCATACTGTGATCAGGCATTTTAAACAGCAAATAGCTATACGCCGCGATAGCAAGCACGGCTATATAAGCTAATCCTTTACCATTAACCGACACGGCAGCAATCATAATTGGTAAAAGTAACAGCGACACAAATGCGTTCGTGGCGCCCCCACTCAAAGACAGCAATATCGATAAAAATAAGATATCAGCAGTCAACTGCATCAACACGGCAATCGGTTTCGCGTGGTTCACTTTGCGATACGCTAAAATACTGAGCAATTGGAACAGTGCTTCAACACTAATCACAGCCAGTAAAGGGAAGATGGCAACTTGATAATCAAATAAAAAGTATACCGAAACAACAGCAAAAAATTGCACAGCAATAGCTGCACTTCTTAAAGTAAGTAAGCGACTAATCGCCGGATCAGTTTGCATAAAAAGCGTTAAGAGACTTAATCGTCATCCATAGAAATAGTAAAGGGAGCGCAAGGTGTTCCTTGATGAAACACCATTTGCCATTGTTGACCATTAAATCGCCATAGCGACATGCGAATTGAATAATTAAACTCAGCACGGGCGGAACGCCTAAAAGCAGCTTGATAACTCAATTGGGCAATCTCATCACTCAGCATCCGCCCTTTAAAGTGTTGATTATAAAACTGAGGAACGACTTCAGTCGGTAAACGTGTTAAAACCTGAAACTTATTAAACGACGTGCCATTAGCTGAAATTTCAATAAAGTCATCATCGAGCAACGCATCGAGTGCATCTGCAGACTGACGGATCTCAGGTTCTAGCAATTGCCTTTCAGCCTCAATGAGCTGATTAAATAAAGTTGCTTTAATTTTACCGCTCATCGTAGTTACCCTTACTGTTTGAGCACGTTTCCGCCTTTCATAACAAAGCGTACATTTCTAAGTTCACTAATGTTATCAAGCACATTCATATTAACACTGATAATATCTGCTTGTTTACCAACACTCAAGTCACCAAGGTGCTCGCTTTGCCCTAATAATTTAGCGGCCTCGACAGTGGCTGATTTTATTGCTTCTTTTGGTGTCATGCCATAATTAACAAGTAGCTCAAACTCTTTTGCATTATCACCATGCTTTGATACGCCTGAATCTGTTCCAAATGCTATTTTAACCTTATTTTTTAACGCTAATTTAAACGATGCCTCCATTTTTGGAGCCACAAACTCAACTTTATCAGCAATTGCTTTTGGCATGTTTGGGTTTTCTAATACTTCTTGTTTGACTGTAGCACCTGCGAGTAATGTTGGGATTAAATACGCATCTTGTTTCTTAAATAGCTTAACAGTGTCTATATCTAAAAAAGAGCCATGTTCAATTGAGTCTACACCCGCCCGTAAAGCCGCTTTGATACCTTCTGTGCCATGTGCATGTGCAGTAACTGGGCGACCTAAATGATGAGCCGTATTAACGATTGCAGTAAGTTCATCATCGGTAAACTGCTGATTAACACCGGCAGCTGTATTACTCAACACCCCACCCGTGGCAGTGATTTTAATGACATCGGCCCCACTTTTTATTACATCTCTTACGGCTCGAGTACAATCATCAGCGCCATTACACACGCCTAACCCACCGCCAATGGCTTGGCTAACATCACGGCGGTATCCGTGCATATCGGCATGCCCTCCCGTTGGGGTAATCATATCGCCTGCCGCAAAAATTCTTGGCCCAGGTACATCACCCCGCTCAATTGCACGCTTTAATGGAAAAATAACTTGATAACGGCTACCTAAGTCACGCACTGAGGTAAAACCTGCGTCGACTGTGCGCTTTAAATACTTGAGTGAACGCAGTGCATCATCCGCTTCATACTCAGTTAACCACTGATGGGGGTTTCGCTTAGTATCTCGTTCAAATGTTAAGTGCACATGCATATCGATTAAACCGGGTAGCACCATCTGATTTTTTAAATCAATAATCGTTGCATCTGTAAGATTTAATTGCTCTTTAGTTAAATAACCAGCTTCAATTGCTGTAATTTTATCGTTTTCGATCACGATGGTTTGTTGTTGTTTTACAGCTTGCTCAACGCCAACCAACATTTTCCCTGCATGGATCAGCAACGTGTCAGCACTCACTGAAAATGTGCACAAAGAAACCAGTACCGATAAGGTGCCTATTTTTAGATTTATTTTTTTCATATTCGCCTCATTTTTATACTAGGTTTAACTTAAATACCGAGTAAAAGCCATTATTTGCGACATAGCAGTGTGTTACGCTAGTCTTAACAAGTGAATTTTGATATAACTTCGGCAAAATTTTAACAAGTCTGACCACATAAAGAGAACACATTATGTCTTATGCCCAAATCACTGGCTGGGGTAAATGTATACCACCAGCAAGCATTAGCAACGACGAAATCAGCAATATCGTTGATACTAACGATGAATGGATCACAACGCGTACGGGTATTAAATCTCGTCGTGTAAGCCACGTTAGCACTGCTGATTTAGCAACTGTCGCTGCAAAACACGCACTTGCATGCGCAGGTGTTGATGGGAAAGACATTGATCTTGTTTTACTCGCAACATGTACCCCCTCAACAATGGTGGCTAATACAGCCTCACTTGTACAAAAGAATATTGGTGCGGTGGGTGCAGCAGCAATGGATACAAACGCGGCATGTTCAGGCTTTTTATACGCACTACAAGCAGCTACTGCACAAATTCGTGCTGGTATGATCAAAAAAGCGGTGGTTATCGCAGCAGAGCGCATGACCTGGTACATCAATTGGGAACGTCGTGACAGTGCAGTATTATTTGGTGATGGTGCGGGCGCTGTTGTATTAGAAGCGTCTGATACTCCATCTGGTTTATTGGCAACTAAAACAGGCTGTGATAGCGAAGATCGTGATATTTTGCATATCGAAAATTTTGGTAGCGATCTTAATAAGTACGCGCCAATTGGCCCGTCTAACTTATTATTTGAAGGCCGTGAAATCTTCAAACGTGCCGTTAAAGGAATGAGCGAAGCGTGTGATGATGTGCTTAATCAAGCGCAGTTAAAACTTGATGACATCGATGTACTTGTTCCGCACCAAGCAAACTTACGCATTATTCAAGCTATTCAGCAGCGCTTAAAGGTGGCTGACGAAAAAGTAATGGTCAACATTGCTGATTACGGTAATACATCAGCTGCAACGATTGCAATTGCGATTTGCGAAGCTGTTGAGCAAGGCCTTATAAAACCAAACTCGAATATTATGTCTGCGGCATTTGGTGCCGGTTTAACGTGGGCTGCAAGCTACATTAAATGGGGCGAGCGCGTAACGCCTATCTCAATTTCAGACGCAAGCCTTCCACCCTGTGATAAAACAGGCTTAGAACTTGTTGCGCCGGCTGTTGCAGCATGTAAAGCGGCTGAATAACAAGCTATATATTGTGAATTAAGCGCGGCAATTGTCCGCGCTTTTTTGTTTCAAGGATACTGTTGATATATGAAAACAATCGGATTATTAGGTGTTCACCATGTAGCGATTATTTGTAGTGATTATGAGCATTCAAAACACTTTTACACTGAAATTTTAAAATTGCCAATTATCCATGAGCAGTACCGAAAAGAACGTGATTCTTACAAGCTAGACCTTGCACTGCCAGACGGCAGTCAAATAGAGTTGTTTTCATTTGTAAATGCGCCCACAAGACCAAGTTATCCTGAAGCACAAGGACTGCGCCATTTAGCTTTTAAAGTGGCCAATATAACGGAAGCTAAACAGTACTTAGAACAACAAGGTGTAGATGTGGAAGATATTCGTGTCGATGAAATCACCGGGAAGCAATTTACGTTTTTTGCTGATCCCGATGATTTACCGTTAGAGTTGTATCAAATATAACACTTATTGAAAACGGTCTTGTAGGTAGTTAAATACAGCACGAATACCGAGTGCTTCCCCTCCCACAGGACGACCAGGCAATGGGCGTAAGTTCCACGCCATAACGTCAAAGTGAACCCAAGGCGTAGTCGGTTCGATAAACTCTTTTAAGTAAAGTGCAGCAGTGATAGCTCCACCAAATGGGGTTGATGCACAGTTCGCAATATCAGCCACATCACTCTTTAATAACGCTTTGTATTGACTGAATAAAGGCAACTGCCAAACAGGATCAAAGCACTTTTCTCCGGCGCTCATCAACTTACTGGCTACCTCGTTATCGTTCGCAAAAAAGCCTGGCAGTTCAGTACCAAGCGCAATACGACACGCTCCTGTGAGCGTTGCAAAGTCAATAATAAGATCGGGATTGTCGTTTTGTGCTTCTGCTAACGCATCACATAACACTAAACGCCCCTCGGCATCCGTGTTATCAATTTCAACAGTGATACCTTTTCGGGTTTTAATAACATCACCCGGTCTGAATGCATTACGCGATACAGCATTTTCTACAGCAGGAACCAAGACACGTAAACGTATCGGCAAGTTCGCTGCCATAATTAGCTGCGCTAAGCCAATGACATGAGCTGCGCCCCCCATGTCTTTTTTCATGTTGCGCATGCCCGAGCTTGGTTTTAAGTCTAAACCGCCCGAGTCAAAGCACACCCCTTTGCCCACAAGGGTAATTTGAGGAGCATCTTTTGCGCCCCAGCGTAAGTCTAACAAACGTGGTTTGTTTTCACTTGCACGGCCAACCATGTGAATTGTGGGATAATTTTGCTCAAGCAACTCATCGCCAACCCATTCACTAAACTCACCATCAAAATTATCAGCTAAGTCAGCCATCACTTGTGATAAATGTTGTGGCATCATATCAGCTGCAGGTGTATTTACGAGATCGCGTACTAAATTTATTGCGCTTGCGAATTCAGTCAAGCGCTTGGCAAGGCTTTCATCACTGATAGCAAGTTGTGCTCGTGGCGATGGTTTTTCTTTATATTCACTAAACTCATAACCACCTAACATAAAGCCAAGTGCAACCTGTTCGACAAAGGCACTGTCACCCTGAATTTGGTAACAACCAGCCGGCAATTTAGTCGACAAGTCACCTGCAAGCCAAAAATCGTTAATATCGTTTACAAGGCAATACACATGAACCAAATCACCTGATTCACTGTCAGCTACGAGCGCAAGCCCCTTGTTTTTAAAGTCGCAATTACTTAACCAGTTTTGCAAAGCTTGCGGCTGTTCAGATAACCACGATGCTAAATGCGTTTTTTCAATGAAAGAGAGCGGAATACCCGTAGAAGAATGACGAATTAATGAACTCATTAAACGACTCAATATAAAGAAAAGGTAATTAAGCATACCAATAACTTGAGCTAAAGGGTATAGGCGAAATCAGATTGATAAACGCAGCTTACTTGTGATCTTTTTCTTCGGCTTCTTCTTTTGCAACTTGCTGATCTATCTCTTTAAGTGACTTATTGATATTAAATGAACTCGGAAGAACATCAACACCAACCCACTGCCCTAGTTTTACAACTAGCGGAATCGTAATGGGAGCAAAAGGTAATACAGCAAACACACCCAGCCCAATCCCTTTTAGAATATCTAAAAATTGTTCATTAGCCGTATGCAACTCTTCTTTAGTTGCGTGGCCTTGTGTATAACGTCTATAGATTTGCAGCATTTCTTTGGTTTCTTGCTTTTCTTGGGCAAGTGCGATTTTAAGTGCCACCATAGCGCGCTTAAAGCGTAATTGCTGACGCTTTTTGGTAATTTTAGCCACTCGAAATGGGGCCCGATGAATAACTTTATATAATCGCATTCGGTTATTTTCACATAAGCATCTCACTTCACAAAGCATAATTTACTTATAGTAGATTTTGCTTTACCCTTCGCACACTTTTCTTAACTCGTTTTATTTTTTAAATGTGCCAAGATCGCCACGTAAATGAACCTAAGCCACAAAAACCTGCGCCTGACGAATGTTGTGGAGGCGGTAGTTGTTGCCCATGTGTTTGGGATGAATACCGTGAGAAATTACGACAGTGGCAATTAAAAAACGAATCAAAGCAAAATAATTAAACCGTTCCAACTCAGTTTTAGTGCAAAATACGAACAAACAATCACTAATTTTAATTTTTTTTAGCTTCAACAATAAATTCTGACCTCCATTAAGAAAACCACGAATAATTTATCACCTGCGTTTTCAGTGACATACCCCTTAAAAATGCAAAAAATACGACAAAAACACTCAAAATAAAATGTTTTGTTAACAATTTGCAAATCAAATTAACAGTAGGTATAAGTTAGTTACACCAAATTAAAATACCTATTTGGTGGCATAATCATAACTATTCTAACTGGGGAAGTCAGAATGAAATTAAGAAATAATATGCTACAACAAGCTGTTAAGTTTGCTTTAGCCACGACAACAGCGGGTCTGTTTGTGTCGGGTTCTGTGGTTGCTGCAGATGAGTCAACCGAAGAGACTAAAGTTAACAAAAATGTTGAAAAAATCGCAGTAGTTGGTACTCGTTCAGCGCCGCGTTCTATCGGTGACTCACCTGTTCCTATTGATATCATAGGCGGCGAAGAACTTACTAAAGCTGGTAATACCGATATGCTTGAGCTTTTAAAAGGCTCAGTTCCTTCTTTTAACGTACACCAAAACCCGATCAGTGATGCTGCATCACTGGTTCGCCCAGCAAATTTACGTGGCCTTCCTGCTGACAGTACATTAGTACTTGTTAATGGTAAGCGTCGTCATCGTGCTTCTGTAATTGCCTTCCTTGGTGGCGGCATTAACGATGGTGCACAAGGTGCAGACATCTCTGTGATCCCAAGTATCGCGCTGAAACAAGTTGAAGTTTTACGTGATGGTGCAGCGGCACAGTATGGTTCTGATGCCATCGCAGGTGTAATGAACTTCGTATTAAAAGATGCGTCTGAGGGTGGCTCGTTTGAAATCCGCCAAGGCGAATACTACGAAGGAGATGGAGATACAACACAAATCTCTGGTAATGTCGGCCTTCCATTTACAGACAGTGGCTTTGCAAATTTAAGTTTCCAATACAAAACGGCTGACGCAACAAGTCGTTCAGTTCAACGCCATGACGCAGCTGAGCTATCTGCTGCGGGTGTACCAGACGTGTCACCACTAGCACAAGTATGGGGTGCACCAGAGGTAAATGATGACATTTCAATCTTTGGTAACATTGGTCTTCAATTAAGTAATACGTCAGATTTTTACATGTTTGGTAACTATTCTGAGCGAGATGTACGTGGTGGTTTCTATTATCGTAACCCGCATACTCGCCCAGGTGTTTATTCAAATGACGGCGGCGAAACCTTACTTGTTGGTGATTTAACGGGTGATATGAGCGGTAACTGCCCAGACGACATAAAGATTGATGGCAACGTGTTAAATAACACCGATTACATTAACCGTGTAGCGAATAACCCAGACTGTTTTGCATTCAATGAAATTTTACCTGGCGGTTTCACACCAAACTTTGGTGGGAATATCACAGATACAGCACTAACAATTGGTACCAAAGGTGAAATAACCAGTGGTTTCCTTAATGGTGCTTACTATGATTTAAGTGGTACGGTAGGTTATAACGAATCTCGTTACTTCATCTACGATACAATTAACGCGTCGCTTGGTCCTGATAGTCCACGCGACTTTAGCCCTGGTAAATACTCACAGTTAGAGAAAAACTTTAACGCTGATTTATCTAAAGGTTATGATTTTGGCTTAGCATACGACGTAAACGTAGCAGGTGGTCTTGAATGGCACGAAGAAACGTTCACCGTTGTGTCAGGTGATGTTGCTTCCTTTACAGCGGGTCCACTAACAGAGCAAGGCTTTGGTATCGGCTCAAACGGCTTCCCTGGTTTCAAACCGTCTGATGCCGGTGAGTATACTCGCCGTAACTACGCAGCGTATGTAGACGTAGAAGCCCCCTTTACAGAAGATTTCTTAGTGGGCTTAGCACTTCGTTATGAAGACTATGACACATTTGGTTCAACCACTAACTATAAGTTAACGGGTCAATACCATTTAACAGAAGATCTAAATATTCGTGGTTCAATCAGTACAGGTTTCCGTGCGCCAACGGTCGGACAAGCGAACGTAAGTAACGTGCAAACAAACTTAAGTAGCGGTGTATTAGTAGACTCAGCACTTTTACCACCCACTAACCCGATTGCAGTGCAATTAGGGGGTACCGAGCTTGAACCTGAAGAATCACAGAGCTACACATTTGGTGCCGTATGGACCTTAGGTGACTTATTCTTAACAGTAGACTACTACAACATTCAAGTAGATGACCGAATCAGTCAATCAGATAAAATTGAGCTAAGCCAAGCAGACAAAGATACTCTTGAAGCTGCGGGTGTACCCAATGTACAAAACTTAGCGCAAGTTAGCTTTTTCACAAATGACTTTGATACAACAACTCAAGGTATTGATTTAGTTGCTAACTACTCAACTGAACTACTTGGCGGAAGCTCAACATTTAGTTTAGCGTACAACTGGAATGATACTGAAGTTACTAAGTCGACCCCTATTACAGGTGAGTTTAAAGTAAGCCGTTTAGAAAACGATTTGCCTAATCACCGTGCTACATTAAGCTGGGCACAACAATGGGAAGATTTCTCTGCTTTCACACGTGTAAATTACTATGGCGAATACCAAGGTGTTCACGTTGATTATGATGCAACAGCTAAAACAGCTGACGCAGCTATTACTCTGGATGCAGAGGTTACCTACTTCTTAACTGAGTCAATTAGTTTCTCGGTAGGTGCACAAAACCTATTTGATCAAGAAGCTGAAAAACTTGATTTCTTCGACAGTACAGAGATCCCTAACAATAACTGGGGTGGCAAATACTACGAGACATCACCTTATGGGATTAATGGTGGTTTCTATTACGTGAAAGCAACTTACACGTTCTAGAACTGCGCTATTGTGTGGGTTGTGACATTACAACCCACATACCTTGGGTATTTATAGTGATTTAAAAAGGCGAAAGACATTTCGCCTTTTTCGATTTATAGTGAATAAAAATAATAAATTCTTATCGATGCTATGCTGCTAGAAAAAGCCAATCAATTACTTGCTGAAAACAAACTAAAAGAAGCTGAGTTTCATTTTAAAGCCTTGTTAGATGCGAACCCTGAAAATGGTGAAGCATTGTTTGGTTTAGGCAGAATCGCACTTCGATTAGAGCGCTATGATGCTGCTGTATATCTATTGCAGCGCGCGTGTGAAAGGCTGCCCTATCTGCTTGAACCGTTGCATGCACTTGCCGATGCGTTTAATGGCGTGCATTCACCTCAAGACGCGCTCACTGTGCTTGAATATGCAAAGTCAATCGCAAGTCATAACCCAGAGCCTCACTACTTTTTAGCTCAACACTATTTAACCTATGGTGAACTCGACAAAGCCTATGGTATTTTACAACAAGCGCTCGCCATGGGTGATTACCCAGTTAAGGCCTATATACTTTTTGAGCTTGTGCAATTTTCTCGCTTTAATCACGAGCAAAACTACCTCAATGAACTGCATCACTTTTTAACACTCACCAATAACTTGCGTTTAAAAATGGTCTGCTACTACGCATTAGGTAAAAGCTATGATTTATTAGATGATACCGAGCAAGCATTTAATTACTTTACCCTCGCTAATAAACTGCAGTCACAACTGACTACGTTTAAAACCAATGAACTCGCCCCTTTTTATCAGCAAATCATAAGCCAAAGTGATGCAACGTTAATTGATTCACGCGATAAACGTTTTACGGGCACGATCACCCCTGTTTTTATTATCGGCATGCCACGAAGTGGCTCTACTTTGCTTGAACAAATGCTCGTTAGTCACGAAAGTTTTGCAAGCCTAGGAGAAGATGCCAGTATCAGCAATCAGGTTGTTGCGTATATTGAGCAGCAAACTCAATTACCTTACCCCGAGTGCCTATCTAAACTGGATCAAAAGCTGATCAGTACGGCGCGCAATATCTATATAGAAAGATTAAAGCAATCTCCCCATGTACGCCCGTATATGATCAATAAGCTGCCAGCAAATTATCAATCACTTGGATTAATCTATCTATTATTTCCAAACGCAAAATTTATAAATATACAACGTGATTATCAGGCTGTTGCGTGGTCAGTATTTAGTAATTACTTTGCAGAAAATGAGCCCTACTTTTGCTCATTGACTGAATTTAAGCAGTATTACGATTTATATCAGCAACTTATGTCGCACTGGCATAGCGTAATGCCCGATGCACTTTTTGACTTACAATATGAGCAACTCGTCGCAGAACCTGAACAAACGTTGAGTGCTCTGTGTGAATTTTTAGGCGTTAAGTACAGCAATCGCTTTTTAGAGTTTTACAAGTCGAATAAGCCAGTCGCAACACTGAGTAAAGCAGCAGTCAGACAACCATTAACTGACAAAGCTAAAGATAAATATAAGCGTTACGAAACGGCTATGAATCGCCTTGTGAATGAGCCGAAAACCACTCAAGAAGATCAGCAAACTGATCGTGGCGCGCCTCAGGGTGAGTAAGCATATTAATATGGTCATAATTCACCTTGTGACCATATTTTCGACCGTAAATTGTCATTGTTTGCACACCTACACCTGACTCAGCCATGAACTTTTCAATGTCAATCGGTTGGCAAAGCGCCTTATCTTTTATACCCGCCACATGAAAAATAGGGGGCAGAGCTATATCTTGCAGCGCTTTTGCATAGTCAAAGCCGTCATCTGAGTCTACCCAGGGCTTGCGCTTAGCCCATTGCATACTTTGATAATGGGACTTACGCGTTTCATCGTCACTTCCCCATTTCAATTTTTTAGCAGGCACAAACCCGTGTTTTCTCGCCATTAAAGGTGCTAAACCATACCAAATTAAATTACCTTGGATGTATTTGCTTGGGTGATGATTATAAAGCGTGCGCTTTGATCCAAAATACGCACAAGCCCTTACATCATTAATAAGATTAGGAAAGCGCGCAAATACGCTATTCATTAATACCCCACCCCATGAATGGGCAACCCAATAACGTGCGGGTGCACCTTCAAGTTGTTCTATTTTTGCTAAAAAAGCGGGGATGTCTTCTAATATGGCTTCGGTTTGCCCGTAGCTCGCATATTTTGATATTGCAGGTTTACTTTCACCACGGCCCCGTAAATCAGCCACGTAGCACACATAACCCTGTTCAGCTAAAAACGGTGCCAAACCTTTATTGCTGTGAGTGTAAAAAATTTTGCCATTCTCGACTGCACCATGCATAAAAAACACCGCAGGCCCGGTTGCATCAGTTTTACAAATACGGCGCATATGGAGGGTTTGATTTTCAGCTAATTTTATAAATACAGACTGTTGTTTTAATGTCACGGTTGACCTTTTTTATTATTATAAACTCATCGTACCAGCAATACGTTACGTCAGTATTACTAGCAAAGCAAGCATGATGTGATCAAGTAAGTAGCCCTTAAATACAACAAGACTTTGTAAACGTAAGAGCGGGAGTTTTAATAAAAATATAACGGAATGAACCAAATGAAATTGAGTTGAGTTGAGTTGAGTTGCATGCTTAAAGACGATAAGCGGACATTGACAACTCCCTTATTATCGTTTTTTTCACAGTTGGCTAAACATGCAGCTCAGGATGAAAACCAACTGTGAAAAGTGATTTCCTTGCTATGTTTTTTTACACTCGAAACCCTTAGAGTCCACCCGTGCGATACTGTCTTTGTCGCCACATTGCTCTATGGCCATTTCCATGTGATTTTGCTCATTATATTGTTTAGCGATGGCCCCAAGCCCTACCAATATTACCAAGGCTATAAGAACTTTTTTAAATTTAGACATAAACACTCCTTTGAAAATGATCACTCAATACATTAGTACCTAAATATTACACATAAAGGGACAAGCAAACAATTCACTTTCCCTCTGCACAAACCAGCCGCAAGTTTTAATTACTCGCAGCGGTTAAAGTTTACCTTTAATTATCATTCAATCATTGCCATTGAATTTATATTGAAATGATAAATGGAAAACGATTCACCCTCTTCTTTTAAAGTCACTGTTATTTGTGCTTCACCATTTTCAAAAGAAGCTGGGATTTTATAAGTAACAAAAGTACCTGATCCATCGCCTGTTACAGCTTTAGTGCTGACATTAATAAATTGATACTCACCGAGTTCTTTCAAATCGCCTAATTTCGAAAAAGCTCGAATAATTTTTGACAAGTCGTCATCTGAAACACCCTCAATTGAGGTTGGGGTCATGTAACTTTTTAATGTTTGTGCGTCCCATTTAGATATTTCAGTTAATGCCGGGGTTAAATAAGGTATCGCTGTTTCTTTATATCCTGACGCTTTAAATGAAGTCCAAACCGCTAGGATTACAAACAAGCAAATTATAACTAAGAGCGTTATACCCATTCCTTTAAGTATTTTTTTATCATTATTTTTATTACTTTTCAGTTAGTTGAAATTAAAATTTACCAGCTTTTAATTGTTATTCATAGCCGTTTTATGACTCGTATTAATGAAAAGATTACTTTGCCTCGATTATCAAACAGATAAACTGCATTTAAGAACACACATGACTTTATCACTTAGCTTACCTTTGTTAATTCAGTTAACGCTTAAAATTAGAAAGTTAAATGCATGAAAATTGGTTTTTAGTCATTTTATGCTAACAGAAACCAATAAAATTTCTGACCACCCTGCCTGTTTAAAAAAACCTAAAAACAACACTTTGTAATGATTAATTTGATACAATCTGTACTGAACATTGCTAACAGATAGGTTTATTTAATGCATCCGCGAAATCGCCACCTCAATGGCTACGACTTTACTTTATTATGTAAAGATACTCCGGCTCTTTCTCAGTTTATAACACAAAGCCCAACCGGCAGTGAGACTCTCGATTTTTCAGATGCAATGGCAGTGAAAACCCTTAATCAAGCATTATTAAAAAGCCAATACAAAATTGATTTTTGGGATTTGCCCGACAATTATCTGTGTCCTCCTGTACCCGGTCGAGTTGATTACATTCATCATCTAGCAGACTTATTAGCCAGTGATAACCAAGGTAAAATCCCTACAGGTAAGCAAGTTAAAGTGCTGGATATTGGCACAGGTGCAAATTTGATCTACCCGTTAATTGGTCAACATGAGTATGGCTGGCATTTTACAGGGTCTGATATCGATACCTTATCCGTTAAAATTGCCAAGCAAATTGCGCAATTTAACCGTTTAAAAATATCAGTAAAGCAACAAGATAACAGCAATAAAATGTTTACAGGCGTTATCACTGATAAAGATGTGTTCCACTTAACCTTATGTAACCCGCCATTTCATGCCAATGAACAGCAGGCACAAACAGGTTCACAGCGTAAGTGGAAAAATTTAAATAAAACCCCTAAAAAAGAACTCAACTTTGGGGGCAGAGAAAACGAACTTTGGTGTGAAGGTGGCGAACGCGAGTTCATCAGTAAAATGATCACCGAAAGCCAAGAGTTCAGTGAGCAGTGTATTTGGTTTACGTCTTTAGTATCAAAGTCAGAAACACTCCCACAACTCAAAAAACAACTCGCATCGCTTGATGTCAAAGACGTTAAAACAATAAAAATGGCACAAGGCCAAAAAATAAGCCGCTTTATCGCTTGGAGTTACTTTGACCAAGCAGACCGCGAAGCCATTCTTAACCAACTTGTATAAGGGTAATAACATGATCGACTTTCGTTCAGACACAGTCACTCAACCTACAGCCGATATGCGTGCAATTATGAATAATGCTGCCGTTGGTGATGATGTTTACGGTGATGACCCAAGCGTTAACCAATTAGAACACGTTGCTGCTGAGCGACATGGGTTCGAAAGTGCGCTTTTTTGCAGCTCTGGTACGCAAGCAAATTTACTTGCTTTAATGGCGCATTGCGAACGTGGTGATGAGTACATTTGTGGCCAACAAGCACATAACTATAAGTTTGAAGGTGGCGGTGCCGCCGTACTTGGGTCGATTCAACCACAACCGATTGAAAATAACGCCGATGGCACCATTGATTTAAACAAGGTGGTTGCAGCTATTAAAGCGGATGACTTTCACTTTGCAAAAACGAAACTACTCAGCCTTGAAAACACCATTGGAGGCAAAGTACTGCCATTAAGTTACCTTGAACAAGCAAGAGAATGTGTTAATAAACACAACCTTGCACTTCACCTTGATGGTGCGCGTGTGTATAACGCAGCAGTTAAGTTAGGTGTCGATATTACTGAAATCACCCAATACTTTGATTCAGTGTCTATTTGCCTATCAAAAGGGTTAGGCGCCCCTGTGGGTTCATTATTATTGGGTAACAAAGCACTTATTGATAAAGCTCGCCGCTGGCGTAAAGTGCTTGGTGGTGGTATGCGCCAAGCGGGTATGCTTGCTGCAGCGGGGCAATATGCGCTTGAGAATCACGTCACCCGACTAAGTGACGATCACGATAATGCGGCTTATCTCGCTGAAAAATTAAATTCATTATCAGGCTTTGATACCACACCTTTTCAAATCGATACCAACATTGTGTACGCAAATGTCGATGAAGCTATTGATTTAAAAGCTGTTGCTAATAAGCTAAAAGAGAAAAATATACTTTTTTCAGCAGGCAAACCACTTCGCTTAGTGACGCATTTAGGGGTCACTAAGCACGATATTAACTGCTTTATTGATGCTTTAGCGGCAGAGATTTAACGCAGCTTTATAATGTTTGCGGCACACCGATACATATCGGTCGTTGCCGCCAATTTCGACTTGATTACCATCAGCAATCGCATTGCCCTGCTCATCGGTGCGTAAAACGTGGTTTGCTTTACGACCGCAATGACACACGGTTTTTAGCTCAATAAGTTTATCCGCCCACGCTAAAAGATACTGCGAGCCACTAAATAACTCACCTCTAAAATCATTACGAAGACCATAACAAAGAACAGGAATGCCCAGTTCATCGACCACATCGGTTAATTGCATCACTTGCAATTTAGATAAAAACTGACACTCATCAACTAAAATACAATGACGCTTTTTCTGATCGTTCAACGATTTGATTAGCTCAAATACATCTTTGTCGGCATCAAAAATATGTGCATCAGCTTGTAAACCTATCCGTGACGATACTTTGCCAACGCCCGCTCTGTCATCAATCGCAGCGGTTAAAATCACTGGTTCCATTCCACGTTCGCGGTAGTTAAAAGCCGATTGTAAAAGTGTGGTTGATTTACCCGCATTCATTGCAGAATAATAAAAGTACAGCTGTGCCATGATGTTGCCCAAAATTTAAAGTCGCAATATGCTACCCTAATCGTGCAATAACATCATCTATTACCTTACTCTTTTGCGCCGTAGCTGCTCATCTCTAAATGAGGGGAGTTTTGCATCTGTTTTGCAAAGGTCAATGGGATATTCTGCTTTAAAAGTTGCTGCCAAATAACAACCGCCTCATTCTGATGCTTAACATAAAACTCATTCGAAAAAGCCAAGTACGCTGTCACCGTATTTAAAGGCGGATAGACAGGTGCCAGCTTCTGTCTATGGTATACCGATAAATCAAGTTTACTATTTTCGATTTGGCAGAGTACTAAAGCCGCATCGGCTCGCCCCTCAGATACGCGCTCTATAGCCTGCTGCTGAGTAAACGTGTGTTCAATAAAAAACGCCTCTTCGCTGGCCGCTTCTCCCACAAAAAGCCCATTTGCAACGGCCAAAGAAAATGCCTTTGATTGTAACACTTCACGAGATTGCCATTTGGTATGAAAGCGACGACTTCCAATTAAGCATTGGCTCATTCTTGCAAAGGCAAATTTAGCAATCGGTACACCTTTATCAGTAACCGGAAATACAGCATAACGGGATTTTTGTGGGCTAAATCCCGCTATAAATGCATCGACTCGACCTTGCTTAATCGCTGTAATACACTGCGACCATGGCATTTTTACAAACTTAAAAGTCACGGATTCAAGTGCATTATCAAGTTTAGCAAGCGCCGCTAATTGCGCCGTAGGTTCAACAAGGGGTATTTCATGTTTAGCACCAACAAACAGAGGTGCTTGTGTGTGGTCTGCATAACATAAGGTCAGAGGCAATGGCGCACTACTTTTCGCCTGACAATGCGGAGAAAGTACGATAAAAAGAACAAGTAAAAATCTAATAAAAAACAACGTCACTGTCATAATAAACTACGAATTTAGTCAACTGATAACAGTGTAGAAGTAAAAACAGGATTTTTACAAAATTCCTTCGTGTTTAAGTAGCCATTCTTTACGGTCTAGTCCACCGGCATACCCCGTTAGCTTTCCGCTTGCACCAATTACCCGATGACATGGCACTATGATACTAATTGGGTTCTTACCATTGGCTGCGCCCACTGCACGCACCGCTTTTGGGTTATTAATAGCCTGTGCTATATCTAGGTAACTCTTGGTTTTACCAAATTCAACCCCCATTAGCGCACGCCACACTGATTGCTGAAACGCCGTCCCTTGCGTGTCAAGCGGCACACTAAAATGTGTACGTTCGCCCTTGAAGTATTCGTTAAGCTCGCTCATGCATATTAAAATCGGGGTTAATGTATGCTCGTTTACGGCTTCAGTTTGCATGGCAACAACAGGATAAAAACCTACATAACTGACGCCCTTTGAGGTGCTTTGAATGGTAATATCGCCAAGTGGGCTTGGCATAATAACTTGTTGCGTTTTCATAATTGTTGCCATAGTTGAAATGTTAAATAAGAACGGAAAGGTGCACAGCGCTCACTATCAAATTCACCTACCTCTGCTAAAGCCTTTTTAATGCCTAAGTCACCGGCAAGTAAAATATCAGGGTTACTTTGACCACGCAGCTTAGCGTAATTAACTGTCCATGGGCCAATCCCTTTTAGTGACAGCCAATTATCAAGCTCTTGATTGCCAGGATGTTGATGACAATACGCACTTAACCGGTTTAAAGCGTCTTTGCGTGATTGAGGCATTTTAAAGAAGCTCAATTCTGAATTGGCAAGCCATTCTGGAGATGGAAAAAACACGGTATCACACGCTTGATTAAACTCAGCGACCAGCTTAGTTACCAAGTTGTGCGCAGCAGTCACACTCACTTGTTGACCCAAGACTGCGCGAATACCCGCTTCAAAATCCGACCAAATACCGGGTAAGCGTAAGCCTTGTGTCAATGGCATGGCATTATTAAGTTCGGCATTTAAATAGGCTTCAATCGTGTGCGTATCAGCATCTAAATCAAGTACACGACGAATGTTATGGATCACTTGTTGTAAATAGCGGGTGTTATCAATATCTATCGTGACTTTAAAATGATTTTTTTGTTCAACAAATTGAGCAGTAAATTGCCCTTGGCAATGCGGGTCTTTAAATGTGCGCCCATAGCTTGTTTCGCTAAGCCATTCGAGACCTTTAATTAAGCGGCGCTGTAAAAACCCATGTAAAGCCTGCCAGTTATAAGGTGGACGAAACGCCAAGGTTAAATTTAACGTTGCACTTGGTTTTTTGTCGGTTTTTCGCAATTTTGATGGTGCAATATTAAGCTGCTTTAAAAATGCGTCGTTAAAACGGCGAATACTATTAAAACCAGATGCAAAAGCGATGTCAGCAACCGATAAATCAGTTTCTTGTAACAGCTGCTTAGCAAAATTGCACTGATTGAATAAGCGATATTGTGTGATTGAAAGACCAAAGTGCTGATTAAACAAACGGCGCAAATAACGACTCGACACACCTAATCTATCGGCCAGCACTTCACAATCATATGCCTCGCCTTTGTCAATAAGTTGCTTTGCTCTTAGCGCCGTGGTTTTAGTTCCTAACCACGCGGGACTATTCGGTGCGCTATCTGGTCGACACCGGATACAAGGGCGAAACCCATCCTGTGCCGCTAAATGCGCGTACTGATAGTATTCAACATTTTTCTCTTGCGCTGTCGGTGCTGGACAAATTGGCCGACAATATATACCGGTACTTTTTACCGCGACAAAAAATACCCCATCAAATCGGGCATCACGGCTTTGCCTTGCTGTACGCCATTGTTGGCTAGTCATAATGATTCTCGTAATCAGCTAATACCGATAGCTTAACCGAATATATTTTTTTGACTAGCCAGTTTCGGACCTTAACTATTTAATCGCTGCTAAATAACGTCGCTCAACTTCGGGCCAATTAATCACTTTATAAAATGCAGCGATGTATTCTGGTCGGCGGTTTTGATATTTTAAGTAATAGGCATGCTCCCACACATCGAGAGCCAAAATAGGCGTATGGTTATGCATCAGCGGGCTGTCTTGATTTAAACTACTTTCAACAACGAGTTGATTATTTTCGTCAACACATAACCATGCCCAGCCACTTCCAAAGCGACTGACAGCGGCATCAGTAAACTGCTCTTTAAACTCATCAAAACTGCCAAATGCTTCAACGATCGCTGTATGTAATTCACCGCTTGGTTTGCCAACCCCATTCGGTGTCATCACTTGCCAAAATAATGAGTGATTATGGTGCCCGCCAACATGCTCTTGCACCGCCTTTTGTAATGACTCGGGCATTGTCGCAATCGTTCGCAACAGTGTTTCGGCATCTTGCTCGCTATAATGACTCCCTTCTAAGGCAGCATTCGCCTTATTAATATAAGTTTGGTGGTGCAATGTATGATGGATTTCCATGGTTTTTGCATCAATATTAGGCTCGAGTGCATCATAGTCATAAGCTAAATCGGGTAATGTAAAAGGCATACTGATTCCTTATCGTTAATGTAATAACTGCGTTTTGTGGGGATGCTCAGCTAATAGCTGATTTATACGATTGATGAGGGTTGGAAATGCCGATGACATTTTCGCAAACTTCACCAGCTCAAAATACGTTTTGTGATGATGATGTAATACGTGTGTGCGAACTTGCTGCTCTGGGTGCATTAAAAGATGACTAAGCCGTTGATGAGCATAGCAAAGCCAACTACAGGCTTGCTCAGGTTTTTGCATAACTTTAAAGGTATCTGCAAGGTTTAAAGTCGCCACTACAAAGGCCGCAATACAATGCTCTAATGTGTCAATAACCGTGGGGGTTAGTGGTAAGTTCGCAAATTGCGTGAGTAATGTTTCTGCACAACCACTTGCCTGCGTGTAGTGATCGCGAGCAATGATTAATTCGCCAGACTCAAAAGCCAGATTCCCGTTATAAATAGCGTTTTGCCAAGGTGCTAATGCATCATCAATAACTGGAGCACCTAAGGTCGAGAGATGTGTTGTGTGTGTCATAAAAATCACCTGCACTTAAAACCTGTGTATTAAAACTACACAGACAAAGCGATAAATGCAAATGATTTTTATTTATATTTATTACTTGTGTGATTTGGTGATATTACTGATTCGCAAAATCGATCAACTCTTGCCCTGTTAGTCGATAAATGATCCATTCATTTTGTGGTTTAGCACCAATGCTGTCATAAAAATCAATCGCTGGTTTATTCCAATCAAGTACTACCCACTCAAATCGACCGCAGTCTTTTTCTAACGCTTGTTTCGCAAGGTATTGCATAATTTTTTTACCTGCACCTTTACCACGGCTATCAGCACTGACGTATAAGTCTTCTAAATACAAACCGTTTTTACCAAGCCACGTAGAATAATTATAAAAATAAACGGCAAAACCAATGGCTGTGTCACCTTCTAAACAAATAACACTGTGAGCGGTTGCACCTTCACTAAATAAAGTTTTTAAAATAGCATTCTCATCAGTCTTTACTGCATCTGGTTCTTTTTCGTAGATAGCTAGTTCATTGATGAAATGTAGGATAGTTGCTGCGTCGCTCGGTACTACAGGACGAATTGAAATTTGATTGCTCACGGTCTGTTCCATATGTTACTTCATTATTATAGCGCCCAGTTTATAAGGGCTTACGTGTTGTGTAAACGCCCTTTACAGAATTACTCAGTACTAAAAAAGGGGCGATTACGCCCCTCTGCAAATAAGCCACTTAGGCAGTTATTTATTACTCATCGACTTATAAAGAACAGGCAGGACAAATAAGGTCAAAAATGTTGCGCTGATCAAACCGCCAACAATCACTGTTGCCAGTGGTTTTTGTATTTCAGCCCCTATTCCCGTGCTCAATAGCATGGGTATAAGCCCTAACATTGAAGTTAATGCGGTCATTAACACTGGTCGTAACCTTGAGGTTGCCCCATCAAACACCGCGTCATCTACTTCGTCTTTGCCCTTAAGGCGATGATTAATACTTTCTACCATGACCACACCATTCAATACCGCAACACCAAACAAAGTAATAAAACCAACAGAGCTTGGTACCGACAAATATTGCCCAGATACAAACAGAGCCACAATCCCCCCTATTACCGCTAAAGGGACATTCACTAAAATAAGTAATACTTGCGATACATTGCCAAATGCAAAATAAAGTAATAGCGCAATCAGTAACAATGCCGCTGGCACAACAATCATTAAACGTTGCTGTGCCCGTTGTTGGTTTTCAAACTGACCACCTATAGCAACACTGTAACCACTCGGTAGCTGTAATTTATCCTCTATTATCGCGCGAATGTCAGCAACAACAGATCCCATATCACGTCCTTGCACATTCGCTTGTACAACTACGCGCCTTTGTACATCATCACGGCGTACTTGGGATGCTCCTGATTCAATCGCTACCTTAGCCACATCACCTACTCTCACAATCGCCCCCGAGGGGGTTTGTAAACGAAGGTCTGCAATTACACGCGGGTTCTGCCGGTAATTTTCTGCTATGCGAACATAGATATCGTAACGCTCGTTAGCATTGATAATTTGCCCTGCACTTTGTCCACCAATTCCGTGCTGTACAACCTCCATTAAATCAGCAACCGATAATCCAAAACGCGATAACGCTAAGCGATCAGGTTTCACAATTAACTGTGCCTCACCGCCCATTTGCTCCATGGCCACATCTTTAGCACCGGGTATTTGTTTAACTAGCTGCTCAATTTGCTGACCTTTTTCACTTAACACCGCTAAATCACTACCAAACAACTTGATTGCTAACTGTGCTTTTACACCCGATAATAGTTCATCAACACGGGTGGCGATGGGTTGCGAAAAGTTAAATAAGAGCCCAGGAAACTGCTCAAGTTTTTCTTCCATTAACTGCTGGAGTTCAACACGTGTTTTAGCATTTATCCATTGCTCGCGAGATTTAAGACCAATGTATATCTCTATGTTGTTAACAGGTTCAGGATCGCCACCGACTTCTGCTCGACCAATCCGACTAAGTGCATAATCGACTTCTGCAAATTCAAGTAACATGGCTTCCAGTTTAGGTGCCACTGAGATTGCCGTTTCAAGACTGGCTGATGGTGCAAGCGTTACCCGCAAATTAATCGTACCTTCTTCAAGTTCGGGCACAAACTCAGTCCCCAACCTTGGAAGTAAAATAGCGGCTGTAACCAATAACAAAGCAGCAATAGCAAGCACCAACCGTTTTGCTTGTAACGCCTGTCGTAACGCTCGTTGATACAACTTTTCAATGGGTTGTAGCAGCTTACTGTGTTTAACTGTCACGCCTTTAGCAAAAAAGTACACACTTAGCGCAGGCACAACGACTAAGGCAACAATCATGGCACTTACTATCGCTAACATGATACTGACGGCCATAGGCTGGAACAGCTTTGCTTCGACTCCTTCAAAGCTGAATAAAGGCAAAAATACCGTTAAAATAATCAATGACGCAAAGAAAACTGGCCGAGCAACTTCTTTTGCTGCAACAGCAACCAGCTCACGGCTTGATTTACCCTGATTATGTTTTAGCCCTAGATGACGAAAAATGTTTTCAACCATAACAACAGAGCCATCCACCAGCATGCCAATAGCCACAGCAATGCCACCCAATGACATTAAATTGGCCGACAGCCCTAACCAAGCCATAATACTGAGCGCTAAGCCGATTGAAATTGGAATGGACAGCAAAACCAAGAATGTTGCTCTTAAGTCTAACAAGAATAGCGCTAACACTATGATTATAAATACAAATGCAAGTAACAATGCATCTATAACGGTTTGTACCGCGTGGCTAATAAGTGCCGCTTGGTTATAAATAGGCGTGAATTTGACGCCCTCAGGCAGCGCGCGGTTGATCATTGTAATACGCTCGTTAATACCATCGATGGTCTGCTTCGTATTTGCACCAATCCTTTTTAATACCACGCCAGTTACAACTTCGCCTCGGTTAACAACATCACCATTTTCATCGCGAGTCGATAAGGTTACTGCCCCTTGGCGTATTTCACTCCCAAGCTGTACGTCTGCAACATCAGTGACTTTAATTACGGTGCCATCAATCGTTTTGATGGGGGTTTGCGCAATTTCACTCAGGCCTTTATCACCGGTCGAAAACCAGCCAGTACCACGAATAACTAATTGCTCTTGACCGCGGTTCATATACCAACCGCCAACATTCCTGTTGTTTGCTTGCAATGCATTGCTTACATCTTGTTGGCTTAGGTTATAGGCAAGTAATTTGTTAGGGTTGAGGTTAACGTGATACTGTTTTACTTCGCCACCAAACGATAAAATATCAGTAACACCATCAATGGGTAATAGTAATAATTTAACCACCCAGTCATTTAGGCTTCGCAGCGCCATGCTATCAATGTCAGCATCGGGCTTTGCTTCAAGTAAGTATTGATAAACCTGCCCAAGACCAGAGGTATTAGGCCCCATGGTAGGCATGCCAAGTCCGTTAGGGATTAGCTCTTTAGCAGATTGTAAGCGCTCAAACACTAACTGCCGCGCAAAATAGATATCAACGCCTTCTTTAAACACCACCGTCACGCCCGACAAACCTGTTTTTGAAATCGATCGCACTTGTTCAACGTCAGGTAGTGCGTACATTACCGCTTCTATTGGGTATGTGATAAGTTGCTCGACTTCTTCCGCTCCAAGACCAGGAGCTTCGGTGTTAACAGCTACCTGCACATTTGTCACATCAGGAAACGCATCTAAGTTCAGTTTTGGAACCATTAATGCACCCAGAGCAATGGCCGCAAGTAAAGCTAATAGCACGATGAAACGGTTTTTTATCACCGACTCGATTAATAAATTAAACATGCGGCACCTCTAATGGTTATGCGGATCAAACCCGCCTTTTGCGAGCTGTGAAGCAACAAAGAATGCGCCTTGAGTAACAACGTTAACCCCTTGCTCGATACCTGATATTTCACGGTATTGTGCTAAATTTCGACCTACGCTCACCTCTTTGGCAATAAACCCACCATCATCATCAACCACAAAAACTTGCCAATCACCATCGGCACTGCGTGTTAACGCGTTTTCGGGAACCGCAAGCACAGCTTGCTCTGTTGTAAAGTGAAAATACACATCTGCAAACATGCCCGGGTGTAAGCTGTGCTGGGTATTTTTCACTTCAAGCCGCACTGTCCGTGAGCGTGTTTGCTCATCAATAGTGTGCGCCTCTTGAATAACTTTAGCGTGGTAACGGTTTCCATTTACCTGCATCGTTGCAACAGAGCCATTGGCAATCGTGCGGTCTTGATTTGAGGAAAGTTGCGCTTCTACCCACAGCGCAGATTCATCTGCAATGAGCATTAATTCAATACCTGAATCGACACGCTGACCTTGTGAAAAATTATCGGTGAGTACAGCACCCGAAGTAAGTGCAAATAAGGTATATTTACCGAGTTTTTCAGGCGAGATAGTCAGTGTTTGTTCTATTGCGTGTTTAGACAATCCAAACGCGACAAGGCGACTGTATGCCACTTCGTACTCGGCTTTAGCAGTAAGCAGCTGCTTTTCGCTCACCGTACCACGGGTCATTTTACTCACCCGCTGCCACTCAGCTTCGGCTAACCTAAATTCGGTTTGTCGGCTTGCCACTTCTCCACTAAACAAGGTTACCAAGGGCTCACCTTTATTAACATGCTGTCCCAGTAAAGCGTGGCGTTTTACAACAATAGAATCAACACGAGGGGCAACCACATAACTGGCATAGCCATTGGCTTTAACTTCACCCGGTGCATACACGGTTTGGCTGTGTGTTTTGAGTGCAAGGCGTTCGACCTTAATATTCGCTAATTGCTGTTGCTGTGGCGTTAAGGTTACTTCGTTAATGTTTGGTGTTTGTGCATTTTCTTGATGGTCATGCAGTTGCTCTGACGCAAAACTGTTTGTGACATATATAAAGCATACGCACGACAATGCGTAGCGCATAAAATTTCTTAAATACATAATTTTCTCTTACTTAAAATAGGCTAAGCCCAAGCTTGCCTTAAAAAATAATCCCAAAGACAAGGGAATAAAGTGTTAAGTAAGAGAGGCGATTGGGGGGCGATGAAGTGGTGTTAGATCTGCCGACTTAAAATTAAGCTCTAACAATTCAATTTTTGCAAAATAAACTGAAACGGGTTCAGAAAGGGTAAATGAATCAACAAATGCAGGACTGTGACACACATGACAATGGCCTTTTTCGGCGGAGTCAGATAACTGTTTAGCAAGCTCGGCATGCTCAGATTGATGCTGTTGATGATCGCCATTAGCTGCGCAGTGGGCTTCAAGATCCAGCTCTTCTAAAAGCAGGGCTGAGGTGTGATTAAATGCAACATTATGATCAGCCACGTCAAAGCTATCCAGCAACGGCTGGAGCAATAACACACTAATCAAAATAACAAATGCTGCTTTCACGTAACACCTAATAATTGGTACAACGGCGTTAACTTACCAAATTAGTACTTATTTGAACAGTAAAACCTAAACACGAAACACCCCATACATGCATACTGCTAACGAGTGTTTTAAAAGCGATGCTCACATGATATAAAAATAAAGAAATCAGCAACTAGGTATGCTTATGGGACACGGACATCACCACCATCACGATGCAGAAAGCAAAAGCACACAGCAATTATTACTTGCTGTATTAATTAATGTGTTACTTACATTTGCACAAATTGTGGGGGGGCTCATTTCTGGAAGCCTATCGCTCATTGCTGATGCACTGCACAATTTAAGTGACGCATCATCGTTATTTATTGCGTTAATAGCACGCAAAATTGGGGCTAAACCAGCAAATAATCGATATCAATATGGCTATAAACGCGCCGAAATCTTAGCCACGCTTTTTAATAGCCTGAGTTTAATTGTAATTGGTGGCTACTTAGTCATTGAAGCAATAAAAAGTTACCTAAATCCAGAACCCATCGATGGCTGGATCGTTATTTGGGTTGCAGGGTTAGCCCTGATTATTGACCTAGTAACGGCATTCCTTACCTACCGTGCTGGCGCTAATCAAAGTATGAATATTCGTGCTGCGTTTATTCATAATCTTTCAGATGCTATGGCCTCTGTCGTCGTTATTATTGCCGGCTCTCTGATCATTTTATATCAATGGTATATTGTCGATCTTATTGCGACCATTCTTATCTCTGTGTATGTGATATACCACGGCGTATTGCTCTTAATTGCCAGCAGTAAAATTTTAATGCAAGTTGCACCAAGTCACTGCGAATCAACACATGTATCTGAACAACTGATAAGCGCATTTCCTATTTCAAATATTGAATACATAAAAGCATGGCAGCTTGATGAACACACCGTGCATTGCGAACTAAAGTTTTATGCCCACCAAACAATCGACAACAATGAAATTCGTCAATTTTTACAGGATAAGTTTGCTATTAAGGCGTGTACTATTGAGCAAGTTTTAGTGTAAATGTTACTTGTTATCATTTACAATTTACCTTTGTATTTAAAACAAAGTAAAGGAACACCTCTTGAAGTTGTGGTTACGCCGTACGCACTTACTCCTTGCCTTAGTAAGCGGCCTTTTTTTGATTTGCTTGAGTTTAACAGGCGCATTACTTATTTACGCAAAAGATATTCAGTACCTTACACAAAGTGATAAATGGACGGTGACTCCACAAGCTTCACCGCTCGCTTTTGACCCACTAATAGCACGCGTATCAAACACAACTAAACAACCTGTTACTTTATTAATGCCTGAGGCGCGTGATGATCTTGCTTGGCAACTACAACTTGCCAATAATCGTTATGTGAGCGTTAACCCTTACACCGGTGATATTTTATACGAATACGATTATTACAGCACGGTGTATGGATTTACCATGGCGCTACATCGTTGGTTGCTTTACGAAGATGGCGACAAAAACCACCCTTTGAGGAACTGGGTTTCACTATGCGCGCTTATTCTTATTTTAGAAATATTACTAGGGTTTTACATTTGGATTAAACCTAAAAACCGTTTAAAGCGACTAGCTATAAAACCAAAAGCCAAATTTAGAGTATTAATGTACCAACTTCATACCGTGCTGGGCGTCTATTTATTGCTGCCACTTATTTTAATAGCATACACAGGCATGGCGTTTAACTGGCAGACAGAAACTAAAGCGGTATTAGAGTTTGTAATGCAAGGCACGGTTGAAGACAGACCTAAACCACCTGACTTGCTGCCCCCTTCAGAAACAACACCTTATCAAGTACAAAAAGCCTATAACAATGCACTCACTGTTTTTCCTGAAGGTAAACTGTTTAGAATTTATTTACCTAAAAAACCGACTGACAACATTGGTTTTCGCATCGAAAACCCTGGTGAAAGCCATGCCTATAGCTGGGTATGGGCCAACCCGTATACAGCCAATATCGTCGCGAGTTACGACGCCAGCAAAAGCTCGTGGACAACACAAACATGGCACTTTAAATACAAATTCCATATTGGCGATTTTGCGGGACCTATTGTGCAGTTACTGTGGCTTGTGTTTGCCCTGTCACCTTTATTTTTTACTGTGTCGGGTTTTTACTTTTGGTACAAACGCCACTTTAGATAATAACGCGTAATTAAACTTAAACTGATAAAACATGAACCCCCGAGCATATCACTGCTTTTAGCAAAAAGAAGTGTTTACATTGGCTAATTATACTACTGTATTTAGCCACCTTGAATGGCTCATATTCTCGGGCAAAGCATGTTAGTTCAACATACCCAGTGTTATTGATTCATGTGTAAAATAGGTTTTAATACCAACAATACAAAAGAAAGAGTGGGCCAAATTGTAGTTATGACTACCTCTATTGTTTTATTACTTATTTGGGTGCCGCTTAGAAATACAGCGGCACCTGATAAGTTAATTCAAAGTGCTTTCATTCAAGACATCTCTATTCAAGCCAATACTACTCTCTAATGACTTAAAACGACCCTTTAAATCATTGCAGCAATTCACAACATACGCGTTAATTCGACAAGCTCTATCGCTAATATGTTACATACATCGTAGAGATTAAACCGCCAACACTATTGCAAATAGTTATCATTAAGCTTGCCTTTACAGTTCTTTACATTTACACTGCTGCCCCATAACTCATTTCATTTATCTTTTTTAACAAGGACAAACATGTTAAAAACATCGCTTAGCCTTATTGCACTGGTGATAAGTAGCCAATCATTTGCTGATGATGCACTCAATAAAAAACTCACAGCAGAAGAGATGGAGCACGTTGTCGTTTCTGGTAGCCGTGTTTTTGAGAGCATTGATGAAGTACCTGCTTCTGTGACTATAATTAATCAACAAGAAATTGAAGAACACTTAAAGGTAAATCCAGAATTACAAAGTTTGCTGTCACAAATGGTACCCGGACTTGCACCTGACACAGGCAGTTCAAGCAACACAGGCCAAAGTTTACGTGGTCGCGCCCCACTTGTTATGATTGACGGCGTTCCACAATCAACACCTCTGCGTAATGGTTCTTTAGGAATAAAAACGCTTGATCCAAGTGCAATAGCCCGTATAGAAGTTATTAAAGGCGCCACCTCTATTTATGGCAATGGGGCTTCTGGCGGTATAATTAACTATATTACCAAGCAAGCGCAAAGTGAGGGTAAAACCGAAGGTGAAATTAGCCTATCATCACGTTTTAGTGCCGTAAAACTAGAAGAAAGTGCAGGTGCACGCCTCTCAGCAGCTATTAATGGCCGCGCAGATAAATTAAGCTACTTATTTACTGCCAGTTATGAAGAAAACGGGGTACAACGTGACGCCGAAGGCGACATTTTGGGCTTGCAATATGGTTTGTCTGATGCCGTAACCGAAAACTACTTCACTAAACTGGGGTATGATTTTGACGATCAGAAACAACTGCAATTTAGCTATAACTTTTTCAGTTCTCAGCAAAAAACAGATCTCGGTGATGTCGTTGGTAATATTAACGATGGCGAAAAAACCTATGCGATACATGTGCCAAAAGAGTTGCAAAAACGAGGTAAACCACAAGGCCCTGAAGGCAACGAAAATATTACCTTGAAATACACTGATTACGCCTTGTTTGATAATACCCAAATGACCCTAGACCTCTACATGCAGGATATCGAAAACATATTCTTCTATTCGCCAAACCTTGCAAACCCAGATGAGGGCTACGATGGTGGTCAGTCAATAATCAGCTCAGAGAAAAAAGGCGCACGTGCGACATTTAATACCCTGGTTGATTTTGACAATATTGAAGCAACCTTTATCTATGGTTTAGATGCTTTAAACGATGTGACATCACAACCCCTTGTTGATGGCCGCATTTGGGTCCCCGAAATGGACATGAACAGTGTTGCAGGCTTTTTACAGACTAAATGGGTTATCAATAACGACTTAGTTGTTAAAGCCGGTGTGCGTCAAGAAAGCATTGACTTAAGCGTCGATGACTACGAAACATTAAAACTTTGTCGCTCTGCAACACAATGTTCAGTGCCACTGAGTGTAAAAGGCGACACCATTGACTACGACGCAACAACCTATAACGTGGGTATTAAATATAATTTGCTAGCGGCCTTTAGCCCCTTTGCAAATTACTCACAAGGCTCTGACATTTCAGATATTGGCCGCTTGTTACGCGCAGCAACTGTGAATGATATTGGTTTAATTCAAACCGAAGCGTCTATCATCGACAACTATGAAATTGGTTTTACCTCACAGTTTGATGATTTTCGTTTTGAATTTGCAGCCTACCGAAGTACATCGGAGTTTGGGACGACCAACAGTTTTAATGAGACAACTGGAGTGTATGAGCCCGTACGAGCACCACAAGAAATTTGGGGTTACGAAACGCTTGTTGACTACACGATTAGCCCAACCTTAAAGCTAGTTGCAACCTACAGCTATGTAGAAGGCAAAAACACTGAAGACGATATTTACTTAGGTTCTCGTCAAATTAGCCCACCAAAAGGAACTGCGAATTTAAACTGGACGCCTAACGATGAACTGTCATTAAGCGCAAGTTACTTGTATGTTGGCTCACGTAAGCGCTTTGAACCTAATGCAGACGGTGATTATGTGGGCGATCAAGGTCCAATTAGCAGCTACAATATTGTCAACTTGAGCGGCCGCTATAAGTTTACACATAACTGGCAAGCCTTCATGGGTGTTGAAAATCTATTTAATAACGATTACTACCCTGCTCGTGCGCAATCATACACGTACGGTGGTTACAACATAAAAGGCCTAGGTACAACAGTGACATTAGGGGCGACATATCGCTTTTAACGACCGCTTAATAAAACACTAAGTCCTTCTTCGTAAGGGCTTTTTTTATTTTTAAATAAAAACGATAAATTGTTCATTTATCAACCATTAACGCAAACTTAAACGAGAATCACAATCAATAGTAAATAACTGATTTACAAGGAAAAAGTTTGCAATCTTATTTTTATATACTACAATTATCGCAACTTGAATTTTGAGGACAGCACGATGAAAGGTAACCAGAAAGTCATTGATAGTTTTAATAAACTACTCGCAAACGAATTAGCCGCTATAGATCAATACTTTATCCATTCACGTATGTACGATGATTGGGGCCTTAACAAGCTGTACGAACGCCTTAACCACGAAATGGAAGAAGAGAAAGATCACGCTGACTGGTTAATCAAACGTATTCTATTTTTAGAAGGCGTACCAAACATGACCAAGCGTCGTGATTTATTAATTGGTACCGACGTTAAAAGCATGATGCAAAACGATCTCACTCTTGAACTTGAAGTGGTTGATTGTGTTAAAGAAGCCATTGCTATTTGTGAGCAAGAAAAAGACTATCAATCGCGTGAAGTACTTGAAAAACTATTATTCGATACTGAAGAAGATCATGTTTATTGGTTAGAGCAGCAGCTTGGTTTAATCGACAAAATTGGTAGCCAGAACTACCATCAATCTCAAATGGGCGAATAGAGGTTTACACGTATGAAAGGCGATAAAAGCGTTATTGCTGCACTAAACAAAGTACTAGCAAATGAGTTAGTGGGTATTAATCAATATTTTTTACATGCGCGTATGTTTAAAGATTTTGGCTTTTCAAAATTAGACAAAGCTGACTATAAAGTGTCTATCCAAAAAATGAAAAACGCCGACCGTTTAATTGAGCGTATTTTGTTTTTAGAAGGATTACCAAATCTACAAGACCTTGGTCGTCTGCGTATTGGTGAAAACTCTGAAGAAATGATTGAAGCAAACATGAGCTTCGAGCTTGATTCACTACCTGATCTTAAAGCTGCAATTAAACTTGCTGAAGAGAAAAAAGATTACATCAGCCGTGAAGCGCTTGATCACATCTTAAATGAGCAAGAAGAGCAAATTGACTGGCTTGAAACACAGCAACAGTTAATCAAAACCGCAGGGCTTGAGAATTACCTGCAATCTCAAATGTAATTTGCAACTATCAAAAAGCAGCCTCGGCTGCTTTTTTCTGCTTAAGTCCCCCCTAACCTAACTAAATCGTTGCATATATTTAAAGCAATCCTATCAGAAAATTCTGATATCGCTGGGTTTGTCGCAATTTAAAGCTGCTTAACAGTGAACTTGATAATGATTTTTATTAACATTAGCTTGTATCCAATAAAGACACTGAGCTTTAGACGTAAAATATCAATTTACTTAATTAAGCGAGCGAGTTTGTAACATAACATATTGCTTATAAACGCAATGATTATGTTGTTTAGCGTTCACAGCGATTGCGATTAACTTGCTCTACTTCTTGTATTTATTTAATCGTGGATAAGACATATTTAACACGGTGATCATCAGATTTACTCCCTCAAGATGAGCAAGTATGTCGGCACATTGGTATTGCACACCACTTTAAAGGATACATTCACCCTTCGAATAATTAGCTAGGTTTAATAATGAATGATTTAACTAAGCGAGCAGTCATTTCTTCTTGTGAATATTTTAAAGAATGTATAGATCAAACAATCGACACAGGTATTAAAGCAGGTAATAAAATGAGTATGAATTGGCTGTCTGAGGCGCTTAATTACCCTAACAGGAAAAAGTTAGAACGGGATTTCAAACGATATCTCAACACCACTTATAGCGATTACATTGCCAAGAAAAGACTGACTCTGGCTTGCAACATGCTTTGTGAGGAAAAAGTGTCTATTAAAGCGGTTGCGCTATCCTGCGGATTTAGTAATTCTGCGACATTCTGTAATGCCTTTAAACGCCAGTTTGGCTTAGCTCCCTCGGTATACAGAGTTGATAGATACAAACAGCGGGTTAAACAAGGATGTGATTGTTCAAAAGAAAAGCGACTTAACAGCGCCGCTTAGAAATTTAGGATATATTACGCACCAAGTAATGGGTGCGTTTATTTATGAAGCGTCTTTTTGCTCAATGATAGATACTTTATTGCTTAAAATTAATGAGTTAGGAATTAAATGAATCGCCCCTTCACCTTTAATAGTTATATAACGAAGATTTAAATCGACTACGATGCCTTTTGAATTACTCACTTCGATATAATTGCCAAGTTTTACCGGCTTATAAAGGACAATCATCACACCAGCAACCAAATTAGAAATTGCGTCTTTTAGCGCAAAACCAAGTGCAAAACCTGTTAAACCAAGCCCAGCAACCAATGCAGCCACATCGAAGCCTAACTTAGAAAGAGCCAGTACAATGCCAACAAAAAGTAAAATAGCGCGCTGCGAGTTTGAAATCAGTCGGAAGGTTTCAAGTGCTGTTGAGTCAAAACGACGTTGAAACTGCTTTATCGCACGGTCAATAATCAAACTAGCGATAAAACAAACAGCCAACACCAAAAATGCCTGAATGAATTGATTAGTCATCGAGTAAATTAGCTCCAGCCAAAAAGCCTATAATAGGCTTAAATAACCTACCAGAAAACATATTATTGCTTTTCAAATACACAACTAACCGCAGGCTGGCTGAGTGTATAGGTTATTTTATCATTATCCTCAAAGCGCAAATCTTCAACTGTCGTCCCTTCGTCACTTTCATCATTACAGCGACTGTAGCGATTAGTTCTTACTATGCCATTAACGAAATACTTGAGTTTCGATGTGACGATGCAAAAATCAGGAATTTTCTTCGTTTGTGTACCGTTATGTAAATCACTAAAGTCTATTAGGCTTCCTAAAGTGAAGCCTTGTGTGGGCTGTTTAACCAAAGTAAACGGTGCACTTTTGCATACTTCATCACTGCCAGATA
Organism: Pseudoalteromonas sp. PAB 2.2; assembly: GCF_001938575.1. Classification (NCBI taxonomy): domain Bacteria; kingdom Pseudomonadati; phylum Pseudomonadota; class Gammaproteobacteria; order Alteromonadales; family Pseudoalteromonadaceae; genus Pseudoalteromonas; species Pseudoalteromonas sp. PAB 2.2. The sequence continues at coordinate 477,953 of NZ_LYPI01000007.1, read as the reverse complement.
CAAGAGCATAGTCCCCCTGCTTCGCTTTTATCAATGACAAAAACTGTGTTTTATTACTGGGTTTAACATCGAGTAACGCACTTGCTAAAAGTGAATTTGAGAACAGGAACAACACTAAACAATAGTAATATCTCATTGAAAATCCATAAGCTTATGCACACTAAACAAGCATAGCATGCTGTGTAAGGTTGGTGAAAATATAACTGTATTGCTTCATACGAATTAAAATCAAAAATAGCTCTACTTTATAGATGAACCAGAGGCACTTTAAATAAATATGTGCTATATCTTTGAGTGATAATAATTTTTGGAGGGATTCTAATGAAACTAATCAAGTTACTTTCTATTGCGTTATTCTTCGGTTTATTTAGCTTGCAGAGCGTTGCTGGCGACGATGATTGGAAATCAATTGCTGAAAAAAAGGTCAGCTTTAAAAGTGAAACCGACACTGTTAATCCTTTAACTAAAAGCCGATATAGTCATATAAAAGTCAAATGCACGCATGGCACCGTTAACCTTAAAAGTATTAAGGTGATCATGAATGACGGCGAAGAAAAAGTGTTCGACAATTTAGGTGTTCTCAGTAAAGGCATGTCGTCACGAAGCTTAAGTCTGCCTGATAAAAACGACGCTAAGCTTGATAAAATAGAGCTTAATTACGAATCAGTTGGCAGTGCCGCACTAAGCATGGCGGGTGTAACAGATAAAGCACAAGTTGAAATTCTAGCGAAAAAGGCAAATAAAGAAGATTAGTGCAACTTGCGAGACAATCATGTTCGAACGAGTACATGTAAGCTTTCATGTAGGAACGGCTTCAGCCGTGAACTTTAAAAATTCGGCGTTAAACCGCCTCCTACATCGAAAGTGTTCTGCTTTGTAGGTCGCCGCCACTTACAGCGGCCTATATACTTATAGCAGCCTACATACTTATAGCGGCCTACATAGTGTCGCACTCTATTCTCATAAATCGCGCTAAAGCCCGGCCTACACACCAACTCCGTAGGAACGGCTTCAGCCGTGAACTTTAAAAATTCGGCGTTAAACCGCCTCCTACATCGAAAGTGTTCTGCTTTGTAGGTCGCCGCCACTTATAGCAGCCTACATACTTATAGCGGCCTACATAGTGTCGCACTCTATTCTCATAAACCGCGCTAAAGCACGACCTACACACTCAACTACGTAGGAACGGCTTCAGCCGTGAACCTTAAAAATTCGGCGTTAAAACGCCTCCTACATCGAAAGTGTTCTGTTTTGTAGGTAGCCACTTATAGCGGCCTACATACTTATAGCGGCCTACATAGTGTCGCACTCTATTCTCATAAATCGCGCTAAAGCCCGAGCTACACACTCAACTACGTAGGAACGGCTTCAGCCGTGAACCTTAAAATTCGGCGTTAAAACGCCTCCTACAAGCTTTTCACTTGTAGCTTGCTAACTTTTATCTTGTGCTCCAATACATTGTAAATTAACGCTTATAAAGCGCCTCAATTGTTGCAGAACCAAGCGAATAGGCATTAATCATATACCCTGCTAATGCACCTGATGCGTTTTCTGGCAGCTCAATCTTTTGTGATAATGCATGCAGTGTAAATTGATATCGGTGAGCTCCATGTCCTTCAGGTGGGCAAGCACCACCGAACCCTTTGAAACCATAATCATTTGTTATTTGCACACTCCCTTTCGGCATCGCGTTTTTGTCAGCACTGCCCGCACCGCTCGCTAAACTTGATACAGATTTAGGAATATTCACAACTTGCCAATGCCACCAACCACTGCCTGTAGGGGCATCTGGGTCATAAACCGTCAATGCGAATGCTTCTGTGCCTTGAGGAGCATTTTGCCAAGCAAGTTGTGGTGATAGGTTCTCACCACCACAACCAAACCCTTTAAACTCTTGCGCACGACTCATAAAATCACCATGAGCAATATCTTTACTTGTTAGGGTTAGTGACTCAGCGAATGTCGTGCCAGATAAACATAGCAGGAACAAAGGGGTAACAATTTTAAATGTTGATAATTTCATAATATTCTCCAGTTATTAAGAATAATCATAATAGCTAGCAAAGATAGATCAAATTAGTACCAAAACTGTCAATTATTATCCTGCTTCGCTCAATATTGTTTTACGAAGTGCGGTTGGAGTCGTATTAAACAAGAGTTTAAATTTATCCGTGAATCTAGATTGCGACGAAAAACCACATTGCTGCGCAATAGCACCTATTGATTCTGAGCTACTTTGGATCAAGTGTAGTCCGTGACTTAAACGCGCTTTGTCTTTAATTAGCTGAAAATTGCTGTCTTCTGCGGTTAACTTTCGTCTTAGTGTTGATTCACTCATTGCTAAAGTTGCAGCAATACTATTTGCATCCCAATCACATGTTAAATCACTGGCGATGATAGTATGTACTTTATGAGTGAGTGTTGGCGGCTCGATGATTGAACCTAAGTCTTTAAAGCCCTGTGAAAATAATATTTGCAACAGCTCTTGCCTTCTTATTGGCCATAAGTCAGGCGGCGTTAATGCAGCCCATTCAATAAATTGTTTTAAAGACATTTTAAGTAATGAATCGACGTGCCCTGTTATAAACTTTTTCTTTGGCCCAGTTTGATACTTCAAACACGCAAAATCAGCATAATCAAACTCAATCAATAAAGCGGTATAACCTGCGTTTTGCGGGATATTCCGCATCGCTACATGCGGAGTATTTGCCATAAAAACAAAGTCGCCTGCATTACAATTAAGTTCATCTGTATCAATCAGCTTTTTGCAGCCAGATAGCACAACCACGAGTAACGGGTTAGCGATAGGCACATTAACAATATGCTGTTCATCATTAGCACAGTAAACTGAAAATGGTAAAGAGTGATGTTGCTTTACAGTGTTTAAACCTATCTCTATTAATTCATTCATAATTTGAAGTGTTTTATTTCCTTATACCCGTAGGCACAGCGTCAGCCGTTAAGATAAAAATTCGGCGTTAAGACGCTGCCTACAAGCTATTTCCTTTAAGCTCGCTAACTTTACTATTTACCTGTAAACATGCTTTTATGTATTTATCAAATGAGCTTAATCTCGACCAAAGCCAATCAGCTTTTTACCATTTAACCCATTTTTATGCCATTCGGTTTGCTCTTCGCAGAATATTTGTGCGTCGAGCTCTTTGCTTGGCTCTTCGTTTAAGCTACCAGCGGGCACCAAAAGATAGCTGCTATCTTGTGATTCAAATGGCAGTGCAGAGCCACAGGTTTTACAAAATGCACGTGACAATGCACGATTTGGGTAGTTAAAACGTGTAATATTATGCTCACCTTTCAGCCATTCGATGGCATCGGGTGAGGTAAATAAATTTGCAGCATGCGCAGTACCTGATAATTTACGGCATTGCTCGCAATGGCAAAAGAAAAAACGCTTAAAATTGTCAGTTACCTGAAAACTCACTTCACCGCAGCAACAGCCACCCGTTAATATTTTACTCATAGTCACCTCCTTTTTGATTCAGCATAACCCGAGATAAAGAGTTCAACAATGCGCCTAAATGGTAATAACAAGTAAAACGAATTATGCCTGAATGTACTAGGCTGATAGATTCAACACTCTTCATGTTATATTTAGTAATAGGAACCCACCTTAATTTCACTAAGCCCTGCCATAAAATTCATTTTAATTAATAACTTATGAATAAGTTAAAATTTATAAGCCTGAATAAAAAAGGGGAACTTAATTAATTTTAGATAAAACATAAAAATTCATATGTACCCGTTTATCAATTAAAACAATTGACAAAAAAATAAAAAAGCCACACGTTATAAAGCAATTTATAAAAAATCGCCATCAAACTATAAGACACGAGGAAAATGCGATGATATTAGCAGCAGGTTATCTGGCTATTTTTCTCGGCCTAATACATTCTTTTTTAGGTGAGATTCTTATTTTCCAAAAACTAAGAGATAACGAACTAATTCCAAGTCATGGTGGTGACTTACTAAAAGCGCGACAGGTTAGAATTTTATGGGCCTCATGGCATCTCGTTTCTATTTTTGGGTTTGGGATGGCAAGTATTTTAATATGGCTTTCATTGTCAACCTCAAATTCATCTATCACAGAGGTTTTAATTAATATTGTTTCTATTACCATGCTGTGTGGCGCTGTATTAGTGCTAATTGGTACTAAAGGAAAACATCCCGGCTGGATAGTCCTTACCATAATTGGTATTTTACCTTGGTTTGCCTAAAAGATTTTATAAAGTGGAACTATTAAAAACTGCATAACTATAAAAATGGAGAAATCTATGCAAGCTTATTTTTTATGGCAAGCAACTATTTTGAGCGTAATCACGTTTTATGTTCATACATTTATCGGTGGGCCAAGAGTTGCCGCTCCATTATTAGCTGATAAAACCCTACCTGTAGCATCAAAATGGCTAAATTATTACTGTTGGCATATTACGACACTGTATACACTTATTATGGGTGGAGCTTATGCATATGTAGCACTTTTCCCAGACAAAATTGAGCTAATCGTATTTCTTTGTATCTTAAATTTCTCTTTTTCTATATTGAGCTTTCTCGTTGCTCTCAAAGCAAAAATTAACCCTTTTCGGTTTCCCTCAACATCACTTTTTTTCTTGGTTGCATTATCAGGTTTAACAAGCATATTAATTTAGCAACCTTTAATAACTCACCCTATATTACTAATATAAATTTAATGAAATAATAAATCATGAATAAAAAAAGAGTAAACTCAATCAATAATATACCTATCAAAATTAGAATGAGCATTATTTTTGCCCTTGGAATAGTGTTAATAGCTTACCACTTAACAAAAATTTCAAGCTTATATTTTTTAAATCCTCCGATAGATTATTCATTACTTACTCACTTTCAATCTTTGGTGCGCGTAGTTATTGTTATCTCTTTGTTTTTAGTTATTTTAAAGAAGAAATGCGCCTTGTTCAGTATGTGGGTTAGTATACTCATTTTAGTTATTACCCAATACATTACATACTTTTCAAACTCGCCCACTGACGTTTCTGTATTTTCATATTTAAAAGGCTTTATTTTTCCATCAATAATTACGCTTCTGTTTCCATACAAGAAAGATACAACACGTTCAGTTTAAAAATCAAAAAGGCCATGTTACGTGTGCAACATGGCCTTTTTGAATTGACACAACTTAAAAATCTAAGTTCGATAAAATCTCGTCATCAACGTTATTCGATAACGTCACCTTCAGTTTTGGTGTACGTGCCATTTCACGCTTAATCGCAAAGTTGGCTTCTTCGTTACGCGCCCAACTACGACGTGCAATACCATTATTAACATCAAACAGTAACATTGATTTTAAACGACGTTCAGCGGCTTCAGAGCCATCAAGTAGCATACCAAAGCCACCGTTGATCACTTCGCCCCAACCTACACCGCCACCATTATGGATTGATACCCATGTTGCACCACGGAAACCATCACCAATCACGTTATGAATGGCCATGTCGGCTGTGAAGCGGCTACCATCATAAATGTTTGATGTTTCACGGAATGGTGAATCAGTACCACTTACGTCATGGTGGTCGCGGCCAAGAACTACAGGACCAATTTCTCCACGATTTATTGCATCGTTAAAAGCTTTGGCAATATCTGCGCGGCCTTGTGCATCCGCATACAAGATACGCGCTTGCGAGCCGACAACCAGTTTGTTTTGCTTCGCGTCTTTAATCCAAGTGATGTTGTCTTGCATTTGCTGCTGAATTTCTTCTGGTGACTCAGCCATGATTTTTTCAAGGACTTGTGCAGCAATGGCATCAGTTTTATCTAAATCTTCTGGCTTACCAGAGGTACATACCCAACGGAATGGACCAAAACCATAGTCAAAACACATTGGACCAAGGATATCTTGTACATACGATGGGTATTTAAAATCAATACCATTTTCAGCCATCACATCGCCACCAGCACGAGATGCCTCAAGCAAGAATGCATTACCGTAATCGAAGAAATATGTGCCTTTTGCTGTGTGTTTGTTTATAGCATCAGCATGGCGTTTAAGCGTCGCTTGTACTTTTTCTTTGAATACGTCTGGTTCTTCACGAATTAAACGGTTTGATTCTTCGTAGCTGATATCTACTGGGTAATAACCGCCTGACCACGGGTTATGCAGTGATGTTTGGTCTGACCCTAGGTGAACAAAAATATCTTCAGCTAAAAAGCTTTCCCATACATCAACGATATTACCAATGAACGCAATTGAAACTACTTCTTCGTTTTGTTGCGCGCTGCGTACGCGTTCAACAAGTTCAGGCATGTTATCAATTAGCTCATCAACCCAACCTTGTTGGTGACGTTTTGTAGCCGCTTTCGGGTTTACCTCTGCACACACTGTAATACAGTTTGCAATATTACCCGCTTTTGGTTGTGCGCCACTCATGCCGCCTAAACCAGCAGTTAAGAAAATTTTACCTTTTGGTGATTCGCCTTTTTCAAGTACTTTACGGAACGCATTCATCACCGTAATAGTTGTACCGTGAACGATACCTTGCGGGCCAATGTACATGAATGAACCTGCGGTCATTTGACCATATTGCGTTACACCCAGTGCATTGAATTTTTCCCAATCATCAGGTTTTGAATAGTTCGGGATCATCATACCGTTGGTAACCACAACACGCGGTGCTTCAACCGAAGACGGGAATAACCCCATCGGATGACCTGAGTACATGTGAAGCGTTTGGTCTTCTTCCATCTCACTTAAGTACTTCATGGTTAATAAGTACTGAGCCCAGTTTTGGAATACCGCACCGTTACCACCATAAGTGATCAGCTCTTCTGGATGCTGTGCAACCGCAGGATCGAGGTTATTGTCGATCATAAGCATAATTGCGGCAGCTTGTTCACATTTTGCTGGGTAATCGCTAATTGAACGTGCTTTAAGGTCATAGTTAGGCTTAAAGCGATACATGTAAATGCGACCAAATTGCTTTAGCTCTTGTGCAAATTCAGTGGCGAGCTCTTGGTGCCACTCTTTCGGGAAATAACGCAATGCATTACGAATAGCCAATTGCTTTTCGTCTGCTGATAAAATGTCTTTACGTTTTGGAGCGCGGTTAGCATCGCTTGGATAAGCTTTAGGCTCAGGTAAAACGCGTGGGATCCCTTGTTTAATTTGTTCTTGGAAAGTCATTATCTGCTCCCTTAGTTTACTTTAAACGCTTGCGATTTAACCAGTGTAACCATGGCATCAATATCCGGCTTAAGTAAACGATCTTCTTCTAACTTAGCCACTTTGTTACGAATAATTGCAACGTTTTCTTCTATGATATCTGAGCACTTATTAGGGCGTCTAAATTCGATAGCTTGCGCTGCATACATCAGCTCAATTGCAAAAATTTTATCAAGGTTTCCTAAAATCTGGTTTAGTTTACGACCCGAGATACTACCCATTGATACGTGGTCTTCTTGGCCCATTGATGTTGGCACACTGTCTGCCGATGGTGGGAAACACAGCGATTTGTTTTCTGTTACCAATGCCGCTGTCACGTATTGTGGGATCATCATGCCTGAGTTCAAACCACCAGATGAGGTTAATAAGCGCGGTAAACCGTGTAAACCCTCAAGTAATAAATAACAACGACGGTCAGCAATATTACCAAGCTCAGCCGCCGCAATTGAAGCGTAATCTAATACCATAGCAAGGGGTTGACCGTGGAAACCGCCACCCGAAATAGCCTCTTCTTCGCTGATAACTATTGGGTTATCAGTTACTGAGTTCATTTCTGTTTCAGCAAGTTCTTTTAAGTGGTTGTATGCGTTGCGCGAAGCACCATGCACTTGTGGAATACAACGCAATGAATATGGGTCTTGAACACGGTCACAATTAGTGTGTGACGCCATGTTTTCAGAGCCTTCGAAAAAGCGACGCATACGCGCTGCCACTTCAACATTACCTTTAAAGGCACGAATTGCATGAAGCTCTTCACGAAACGGTGATTGGCTACCCTGCATACCTTCGATACTCATCGCCCCTGCAATATCGGCAAGGTCTAGTAAGTAACCCATTTTTGTCAGTGCAGTGATCGCATGCGATAAAATAAATTGTGTGCCATTGATAAGCGCTAAGCCTTCTTTAGCATGTAACTCCATTGGCTCTAAACCATGCTCTTTGAGTACTTCTGCAGCCGGCTTAATATCACCATCAATCCAAAACTCACCTTCGCCTAATAAGGGTAAAAATAAGTGTGATAACGGAGCTAAATCGCCTGATGCGCCCACTGAGCCTTGTTCTGGCACAACCGGGATAATATCAAGCTCAATAAACTTAAGCATGCGCTCTACAACCGCTAAACGAATACCTGAATAACCTTGGCTTAGTGCGTGCACTTTAGTGATAAGCATTAGCTTTGAAATAGGTTTAGCAATGGGCTCACCCACGCCGACAGCATGAGTGATTAATAAGTTCTTTTGTAACAGATTAGTTTCTTCTGGAGATATTTGCGTATCACATAACGGGCCAAAACCTGTGTTAATGCCATAAATGGCTTTATCAGAGGCAGCCATTTTATCTACGTTTTGGCGGCTTTTATTAATTTTATCAATCGCTTCTTGGCAAAGCTCTGCCTGTAACGTACCCGCTGCAATAGCATTAACGCTGTCTAACGTTAACTGGTCAATACCGTACTTAAATGTCATTTATAACTCCTAAAGAACAGGATTAGTTTTATTTAATGCAATGCTAACTTGCTCTAGATGTTTTACAAATGCATAATTATCGTTATTCATTCCAGATTTATCGAACTATAAGAATCGCCATGCAAGTTCATGATGTAGACCTGCGCTTATTGCGCGTTTTTGTAGCAATTGTAGAGTGTGGGGGGCTGTCGGCGGCCGAGTCGCGATTAAATATTGGCCGCTCAACTATCAGTGCTCATTTATCAGATTTAGAAGTTAGGCTTGGCATTAAATTATGTAAGCGTGGCCGCAGTGGGTTTGAAATTACCGATGCTGGCGCCATTACTTATCAAGCTTCAATTGAGCTTTTACAACAATGTGAAGCATTCGCCAATACAGTCGCCAGTTCTAAAAATGAGTTATCGGGGCGTTTAAGCATCGCCATGATAGATACCATGGTGAGTGACCCACGCTGTGTGATCCCCCGCGTCATAGCCACACTAAAAAGAAAGAGTAACAATATTCAGTTTGATATTAATGTATGTGAAGCCCGAGAAGTCGAAACGTCGGTGGCTAATGGTCGCTCACTCGTTGGCATTGGCGTGAGCCGCCATCATATTCGCGGTTTACACTACACTCCCCTGCATAACGAAACCAACTTTTTATATTGTGCGAAAGGCCACCCGTTATTTGATTGCGAAGACGGGCACATTAATAAACTAATAAAAGAAGCTGAAGTAATCACAAGTAACTATATGCGCGATAAAGAAAGCCGTAACGACGGTTTGAATTATCAAAACAGTGCGGTAGCGTATCACGATGAAGGCATTGCCCACTTGATTCTATCGGGTGAGTTTATTGGTTATTTACCCGATCACTATGCGCAGTTCTGGGTAGATAAAGGTATGTTTAAGGCTATTCAACCAGCCAAGTACCATTATGATATTCCGGTGGTGTTGATCACCTCAAAAACAAACGCTAATTCGCCACTTGCAAACGCCATGATTGAAGAAATAAAACACTGTTATACAGCTTAATAACAATATTACTGACGTTGAGTACCTTTAAGCTCATTTATTAATACAACACTAAACGCGATAATTGCGAGGTTTGTGGTTACCGGATTAAAGGCTTCAATTAAAAGCGAGGGCTGTAAAATGGCAACAAATAACATTAAGCCAATTAGCGCCAATATGTTTAATACATTGATTAAAATAGAGCGATAGAAAATAAAAAAAAGCACAGCAAAGATGATTTCACCAACACCTGCTGCACGTGTAATCAAACTTGAAATTTCAGGATTAAAACCAAAACTACCTGTCATCTGCTGCTCAAGAGGCGAAATATGCACAAGTTTTGGAAACAACCCATGGTAAAACCAACTAAAGCTGATAATAAAGCGGGCAATTTGAAGTGTCGTTAAATGGTTCATCGTAAAGGCTGAATTATGTGTGCTCTAGCCATTAGAGCACACTGCAAAGACTTATAAAACAGTTGGCTTACCAAAACGGTTTTCTGTTTCATCACCGGCTAAAAAGCCATTCTCAATGAGTGCCCAAATTGGTCCAATCAACGGAATAAAACCAATTAAGACCCACCAACCTGACTTATTACGGTCATGCCAACGTTTTACTTGAATCGCGAGTGAAACCCACATTAGGGGAATGTACATAATGAACGAAATAACCATTATGGCCGATTCACTAGCACCAGAAAGTAGTGCAGCAATAAACATAATCACAAACGTAGCAGCCACTACTCCTAAGAACGCATACCAATACGTTTTACGCGGAATTCGACCACTAAAAGAGAATAAAATTTCTTTTATGCTTAACGTTGTTGATTCTGTAGAGGTTGAAACAAGGTTTGATTCTGGGGCTTGATAAACATTTTCTGACACTGTCATTTCCTTTGAATTGTGTTTTAGCAAACTAACACGACGGTTACCCTGCTGATTTATAATCATTAACTAAGCGAGACTCAGCGCGAATAACATAACATAAATTTAGGTTATTTAGGTACTAAAAAATTACAACTAGCTATTCGCTCTTAGCTTTTACCGCAGGCACGGTATTTAATTAACGTTTCGAAAGTGGGTCTAAAACTAACTCTGCCTTAAAATATGCCACAGCATCTTCAACATCGATAAATGTTTTTTGCTGAAACTTTAAGCCTCTTTCAAAGTAAAAAACCTCAAAGTGGGTTTTAGCATCGTAAATACAATATCCTTCAAACTTTGGCAAAGTACCAATAGCGTAAGCACCGGTGCTAACTCGTTTCTGAACTAACTACTTTTTCAGCTCAATAAACGCTTGTCGCACAGCAGCAATCTCTTTATTACGAATACTTAATAACTTATTGAAGCGTTGGAGTAGAAGCAAGTGACCTTTGAAACATTAAAATAAGAAGCATTAAAAAGCACCTGAACGGTGCTTTATATTAACTTGGTTGTTGCCAGTATTTGGCGTATAGATTTGGGTAGGTTTGTTTTAAAAACTTGGCTTTATCTTTAAAGCGCTTGCCTTTTGGCTGTTCAAGCCCCGACGGAATAAACGGCAGTTCATCATCATTTCGCTCTTCGTACAGCATACCTGCGATAAGATCATACTCATCTAAATAAGGGTAAGGTTGCTCATTTAAATGATAAACCGGTGTACAGTCAGCGATTGAATCCGGGTTTTCAAGGGCATTTATAAATACCTGCTCGCCACGTGAAATCAGCCAACATAAAAACTCTGAAAATCCGTAATCGTCGTTACAACCTGCCATTACAAAGGCAGCACCGAATAAGTCCCATGTGTAGGCTTTACGCATGCGAAGACTAAACTGCTTATCAAATTCCATCAGCTGTTCATCAGATAAGTCAGTTAGCTTTGCTTTTAATGCATTACATACAGACTCAGGCTCCGCGGTTTTATCTTCTGCGGTAACTAACTGCCAAAACTCAGCTTCGGTTAACACACTCATGATAAAATCTCTTTTACACGACCTACTTGACCATCGTCTAACTGCACTTTTATGCCATGTGGATGGTTAGGTGATTTTGTCAAAATACGTGACACCACGCCTTGGGTTAACTGACCTGTTCGTTGATCTTGCTTTAATACAATATTCACTTCACAACCAATAGAAATTTGTGAACGCGTAGGCACTGCCATAGCAAAGTCTCTTTCATTAATTTTTGCCGATTATAGCTATTTGTGGCGCAGTTACCAAACTAAACCCGTGTGATTGACGTGTTTTTAAGCGCTTGATGGGGAATGATATCGTTAAGTCTTTCGATTATAGCGTCTGATTTTCCTTTAATTTGAAAATCATAGCCTTGACCATTTCTATCCAGAATGACCGCTAAGTAATTATCGGCGACTTTAAACTCAGTAATTCGATTTAATTCAAGCAACTGCTCTTTCGAGCTGTAATAAAACTGCGTTACTTTAAGGTGAGTATTTGTTGCAATTAGCGTGTTACTCAGTGCGGTTTTTGCAGCAAATTTATCTGTTGAACGAACGGCTTGCAGAGCAAAAAAAACGGCAGCAACAAAAGCGCTAAATGATGGAAACGGCAACGCGTCGTCAGACAGTATGCCATAAACACCCACGCCTAAAAACAACACAGACAGTGCTGAATTCAAAGATAACATGTGCTTCGCCGTTAAATTCAAAAACATATTTATTCCTTTAAAAATGAAATTGCCTTCGCGTTTATAGTTATATCTATCGTATTAAGTTCATCAATAATTAAGTTTACTATCAGTTGCTTTTGATTTTCGTTAATTGGCAACGTATTGAAAAAACACTTTATTTTAAGTGATTGAGGCAATTTTTTTAAGTCAGCGGTATGAGTTAGCCATAAAAACTCACTGACTGTCTCTTTAGCTTGCTCACACGCGTGAGTTAACGCAACACGAATGGCTTTATCAAGGCGTTTTTCGGTTTTAGTCATTTTCAACTTGTTGTTTTTTAAATTCTTCGTAACTGTCTTCTTGGCGTTTTACACACTCGTGATACTCTTTATCTGCTAAGTAATTGCATTCATTTAAACGGGCCGATTGAATTTCGTGATACCGTGCATCAGAGCTACATGCACTCAGCATAACGAATAAGGCTGCTAAAGCCACAAACTTTAAAGCGTTAAAAAACATTAAATTTCCTTTCTTAAGTTATACATTGGCACTGTGTTTTACTGTATATTGCGTGGGTTTAAAATCTTATTATCAAAGGGTCATCTATGATGTTGTCGCAGTTACAAGAGCTGTTTCAGCGTATCGATAAAAGTAAAATTTTTCAATCATTTGTTATCGCGGTCATTGTTATTTCGGCGTTAACTGTTGGCGCGCACACGTACTCGTTACATCCAACTGCAGAAATTGCCTTGCACTGGATGGACATGGGGATCACTGTCTTCTTTCTGATTGAGCTTGTGATCCGCTTTATTGCCAGCCGTGGCATAAAAGACTTTTTTACAAAAGGCTGGAATATTTTCGATTTTATCATCGTCGTCGGAAGCCTTTATCCTGCTGCGGGGTCAACTATTTTCATCGCAAGGCTGTTACGTATTTTCCGCGTTTTGCGATTAGTGTCGATGATCCCAGAGCTGCGATTGTTGGTTAATTCGCTATTAAAAGCCATACCGCAAATGGGCTATATCGCCCTGTTAATGTTCGTTATCTTCTACATATATGCCGCAATGGGTAGCATGTTATTTGCCGATATTAACCCTGTTTTGTGGGGCGATGTGTCAATTTCAATGCTAACTCTATTTCGTATTGCCACCTTTGAAGACTGGACCGACGTAATGTATGAAACCATGGCGGTGTATAAACTAAGCTGGATTTTCTACTTAACGTTTATATTCTTAACTGCATTCGTGTTCTTAAACATGATGGTAGGTGCCATATTAGAAGTCATGTCTGAAGAGCACCGTAATGCACGTGAAGAACAAACGAGCGACGATGACATGCCCGCTACAAAAGGCCAAATTGTTCAATTACAAGCTGAAATGGCAGAGCTAAAACAATTACTTAAAGAAAGAAAATAACTTTTTTATTTAACAGTTTTTAGTTATGAGGCGCTAGAGTGCAAAACCTAGCGCCTTTATTTTATCCACGTTTTTCCACTTTCCATGGTGGATTCAAGCGGTTTTCACCTGCCCAATACAGTTTGATTTTGTTACCTGAAGGGTCTTTCAAAATAGCTTCTGTCCATAAGTAGCGCTGCGCTGTTGGCGGTTGTTCAAAAGTAACCCCCTTTTTAACAAGGCTCGTGTAAAGAGCATCAAGATGTTCTTCTTCAAAATAGATAACAGCATGACTCTTAAAGTCCCCGCTTTCTAACGACAGCGAAAATGTCGCGTCTCCATTGGTACATTTAAAACGCGCATAGTGAGGTGTATCTACAATTTGAATAAAACCAAGAGTTAAATAAAAAGCCACCGCCTCATTCATATTTTTTACTGGTAACGTGACTTGATTAAGCTTCATTTGCTACTTCTGATTAATTAGATTTCGTTATGCCAGCATATCCCGAATAACTAAATAAGCAAAAGATAAGCGTGAATAACGTATTAAATAACTGATAAGCTCACAGCTTGCATATTCGAGAGGACAGCTGTGAGTCATACTGTAAGGCATCATGCAGCGCTCAAAAGGGTTTTCCCCTTGCCATTTAAAACTGAATAAACGTTCTATTTTTGTTTATACAAAAAGGGCCGTGCAGCCGCCATAAGTGATAACCAACAAGGGCAATGATGATTATATGTATTTTTATACGTATTTTAATCGCCACCTTGCTGGCCTAATACATGCAATAACTCAGTTAAAGGCAACGACTTGTAAAAGTACCAACCTTGGCCTTGAACCTGATAGTCATCATTGTAATTTTTAATAAAGTTATATTCTTCAACTGTCTCAACCCCCTCAAAAATAACAGTGCGGTTTAGGTTTGTTATTAATGACATAATGGCTAACAACATTTCTTGCTTCAACTCATCAGATATTGATTGGGTGAAAACCTTGTCTATTTTGATCACATCAAAATTGATTTCGGTTAACCACACTAGGTTTGAAACTCCTGTTCCAAAATCATCAAGAGAAATAGAGAAGCCGTATGTTTTAGCTTTCGAAGCAAAACATGACAATTCGTCCAATGGAAGCTCTATTCGCTCGGTGATTTCAATTTTGATTTGCTGTGGTTTTATTTTATTTTCAGTGCATAAATCATATAAATAATCTAAATACTCTTTTGTTTGAATTTCATAGGCGTTAATGTTGACTGCCACGCTGAAATCAGAATCAGCACGTAAAACTGGCGAAAGTTCATTAAGCGCTTTTTTGACCGAGTTATACGCAAGAGTTGGATACAAACTTAGCTGCTCTGCAATACCTAAAAAAAGCTCTGGCGAAACATTACCGTAAACAGAATCTTTCCACCTTATCAAACTTTCTACACCAATAATTTTGTTACTTTTCAGCTCGAGTATTGGCTGATACTCCAAATATAATTCTTCGTTTTCAATGGCTTTACGAAACCTAAATTCCATTGAGTGGCTTTTATCTAAGTATGAACAAATTGAATAAGCAATTAAAAAGCTAATCAATCCAATTAAACCGATTAATAGAGCAGAAATGTAAAAAGGGAAATACAGTAAACCAGGCCGGTTATTGTATGTCTCAATGCAGTATTGGAATTGAGTGCTACAAGTTTCTACCACTTGCGGTTTAAGCAGTGTATCTGTTTTAAACTGGTGTTGTGCCGCATAGTTATGAAAGATGTATTTTCTATTCTTTGAAATAATTTTATATGAAAAATTTTTATTTAATTGATCAAAGTTTTTAAAAGGGGCATTAATTGTAAAGGCAATTACACTCCCTTTATTTGTAATGTCATATTTCGCTGCAACAGGAAAAATATTCGCAACTTGAGAAGCAAAATAGTAGCCCGATGGAGAATGATACAAAACACTGTCAAGTGGCGTTGAATCAGCAAGAAGTCCCCAATTTGCTGAGCAATTAACTTTATTATTAAAAATCAAACCTAAGTCATGCGTAAATTCATGTTTAGAAAGAATAATGCGCAACTTATTGATTGTCTGAGCATCACACTCAAGAGGAGATAATGCTGAAGCCTCTTGGATAGAAGAGCCTAAATCGCTTGATATGTCTTCTGCTTTTGATAACAAAGATTGCGAAAATTCCTTTTGATAGCTGACTTGCAGATAACTAACCAGAAGGTGAAAAGCAACAACGAGAAAAAGCATTAAACAAATAATATAGAGTGCTTGATTATTTTGAGCTGATTTTAGTATTTTTCTCGTCATATTTAACTTATACGCTTTACAGTCTAAACCTCAAATTAGCCTTTATGTATTACCAAATCAATAAAAAGTAATAAAATGGAAACAGAGTAAGTGTAACTACCTACTAAACCCCGAGATGAATTAGAAAAGACAACATTAGGCTGTTGCACCTCATACCTTAAATTTACCCACTAAGTCTGTCAGTAAATGAGACAGCTGATTAAGTCTTTCACCATTTTGACGCGCACTCTGTGCAATGTCACTTACATCGTCTGCCGCATTTTTAATTTCGACAACATTGCGGTTTATGTCTTCTGCTACATGCTGCTGCTCCTCGGCTGCAGTCGCTATTTGTGTGTTAAGGTCACTAATATTGACAATAGACGATGTGATCTCGCTAAACTGCTGTTGCGCAGAATGTGCAAGCTCAACGGTTTTATGAGTGCGGTTTCAACTTGCGGCCATTTCTTTGGATACTTGGTCAGACCTTTTGCGAAGCGTACTAAGTTGGGTTGCTATTTCCTCCGTTGACTCAGACGTTCTTTGCGACAGCGCACGAACCTCATCAGCAACCACAGCAAATCCACGACCGTGATCGCCCGCTCGAGCAGCCTCTATTGCAGCATTCAGTGCTAATAAGTTTGTTTGCTCAGCGATGCCTCTTATGACACTGAGAATCGACATGATATTTTCACTTTCAGCATCAAGCTGAGTGATATCTTGAGTCGCTTTTGTTATCACAGTAGAAAGCGACACAACACTCTCTACAGTTTCTGAAATGAGATTTTGTCCAAGCTCAGAAGCATGCTGTGTTTGCGTTGCAAGTTCTGCTGCATTCGCACAACTTGCGGAGACCTCATTGGCTGTCGCAGCCATTTCATTAATTGCAGTCGCTGCCATTTCAAGAGCTTGTTGTTGCTGTGATGTAGAATCAGATAGTTGTGAGGCTTGTGACGAAGTGTTCGCTGATGTTTCACTCACATTTTGAGAACAATCATTTATTTGCGTCACTAACTCTGAAATTAAATTCAAAAACAAATTAAAGCTATTCGCTAATTTAGCTGTTTCATCTCGCGTTTTAATAACAAGCCGCTTCGTTAAATCACCGCCGCCTTGTGATATTTCTGTCAACCCATCACTCACTTCAACAATGGGGGCTGAAATAAGTTTAGAAATATAACTTGCCACTAGAATAAACACAGCAATCAGCACCGTACTAATAACAAGTATAGTAATTGTGATTGTGTTAGCTGTGCTCATTACTTCAGATTTTTCGACTAAAGCAACGAACTTCCAACCAAGCTTTTGCGAAGTGTAAATATTTGCTAAATAATCTTTGCCATTTATTTCAATTTCAAACTGGCCGCGATCGTTGTTAGCAAGCTCCCGGTATTTACCGCCATTGATTTCGTTTAGCTGTTTAAAACGATAATCCGCATTTTTGACATCGACCAAAACATTGCCGCTGTCTTCTATCAGCATTAAGTAGCCTGTCTCACCCAATTTAATGTTCGCAATAATATCTGTTAGACCTTGCAGTGAAACATCCATGCCTTGTACACCAATTAAGTTGCCATTTTCTTTGATAGCCTTAACAGTTGACACTATTACCATGTCATCAGCAGCCCAATAATAGGCATGCGTTCTTAATGTTTCACCGTTAGCGGCTTTTGCAGTTTTGTACCAAGGCCTTACTCTCGGATCGTAATTAGCGGGTACTTCACTTGCTGGCCATTGAACATAACCACCTTGCTCGTTCCCCATATAAATGTATGCAAGGCCTGGGTGCGTTGTAGCAAAGTGATCAAACAAGTTAAACACTGTTTGCTCTACCAAACTGCCATTTTGGTGATCTAGCTTGACTGGATTTGATGATTGCATATGCGTCATTACGTCGGTTTTTGCATTTAAAGTCGCAGAATGAGACGCCAAGTAATCAACATTTTTTTCAATTTCAGCGAAAAATAAACTGATACCGTTATCTACTTGCCGCGCTTCACGCACACTCAATTGAGCAAAGTTGTCTAGCGCCTGTTGGCGTATTTCAGTAATAACTAATAGAGAAATAATGATTAAGGGAAGTGCAATTGCTGATGCAAAGGAGAGTTTTAATTTTTTTGAGATGTTCATTGTAGACTTCCAACTAAGTACTTACGAAAACATAGTGAGGTGGTTGCAATTGAGCAAATAAATAGTTGGAAATTTATTAGGCACAAAGTTGGGTAGGCAAGTCGTTCAAGTCTTTAATTTATTTATGATATGACAATAGGTTGACAGATATACATTGTAGACTAGCTTTACCTCTAGTAATGAAACAAATATTTAACAAACCAAGCGCTAATGACCTTCCAACCAATTGGCAGCTTTTGCAGGATGCAAATTAGCTGCCTATTCCAATTTCGTGTTTAAGCATATAGCGCAATAAAGCCTGTGCATCTGGGTGTGTATCAGCTTGTAACCCTGCAACAACACCTTGTTGATCCGCTGCTGACTTGTGTTGGCCAAGTTTTTCTTTTGCTTGTATTGACTGAACATTAATTTTAATTCCGACAATACCGCGCAGTAGTTTTGCTTGGTAATCAGCAGGTAGCAAGTCGGTATCGTGTAAAATACTCGGCTCATACTGGCTAATTAACTCACCTAAGCAGGCTAAGGTATTCTCATCATCCAGATATTCAACCTCACCTTGAACATGGACCGCAGCATAGTTCCACGTCGAAACAGCGGGTTTTTCTGCATACCAGGTTGGAGATATATAGCTATGCGGACCACTAAAAACCACTAATACGCGGGTATTATCTAATCCCTTACCATGACGATTTGCACGTGATACATGACCATACAAGGTCCCCAATTCCCCCTCATCAGCTTTGTATACTAAAGGCAAATGTGTGGCTTCAAATTCACTGTCTACCATCAACGCAAAGCTATAGGTTTTTATAAATTGTGAGACTCGCTCCGGTGTCATTTTCCACTTGCTGGGTGTGTGCATTACTTTCCTTTATTGCTTAAAAAGGCCAGCAAAGTGCCAGCCTGATTTAACTATTACAACTTAATTTTAGCCATCAACAATTATGCGTAGCATACGACGAAGTGGTTCAGCAGCACCCCATAACAGTTGGTCACCAACCGTAAATGCACTGATATATTCTGGGCCCATAGCTAATTTACGAATACGGCCTACCGGAATAGACAACGTGCCAGTCACTTTAACAGGTGTTAGGTCTGTTGCTGTAATGTCGCGGTCGTTTGGAATAACTTTGACCCATTCATTGTGAGACGCAAGAATTTCTTCGATTTTTTCTACGCTGATATCTTTACGCAATTTAATGGTCATTGCTTGCGAGTGGCATCGCATTGCGCCAATACGAACACACAAGCCATCAACCGGGACAGGCTGCTTGCTGGTGCCCAAAATTTTATTAGCTTCGACTTGCGCTTTCCACTCTTCTTTACTTTGACCACTTGGCATTGGCACATCAATCCAAGGGATAAGGCTACCCGCTAAAGGCACGCCAAATTGGTCTTGTGGTAAATCGCTTGATGCAATTTTTTCGGTGACTAATTTGTCAATTTCAAGAATAGCGGCATTAGGATCAGCCAGTTTGTCAGCAACCGTTTCGTGAATTGCGCCCATTTGTGCAATTAACTCTTTCATGTTGCGAGCACCGGCGCCTGAAGCCGCTTGATATGTCATTGGGCTGATCCATTCAATCAAGTCTTGCTCAAATAAACCGCCTAGCGCTAACAACATTAACGATACAGTACAGTTGCCGCCAACATAGGTTTTAACCCCCTGCTCTAACCCTTGTTCAATCACATCTTTGTTTACAGGGTCAAGCACGATAATACTGTCGTCACTCATACGCAGTGCCGACGCAGCATCAATCCAGTAACCTTGCCAACCAGACTCGCGTAACTGCGGGTAAACGGCTTTTGTGTAATCGCCGCCTTGGCAGGTAACAATAATATCCATTTGCGAAAGCGCAGTAATGTCGTTTGCATCAAGAAGTGGTTTTGCTGGGCCCGCAATATCAGGGCCTAATTGACCGGTTTGTGAGGTGGTGAAAAAAGTCGTGTCGATTTGAGAAAAATCATTTTCTTGCTGCATACGATCCAATAACACAGAGCCAACCATGCCCCGCCAACCGACTAATCCTACTTTTTTCATTGTTTTTTCCACTGTTTGATTCATTCCAAGTACCTAAGCTGTTAAAAATTAAAATCCATTGCGTAAGAGTTTAATTTTTACAGAGCTAATCTAGCATTGTGAATGGCACAAAACCAGCGCAGATAATGGAACTTAAAATTATTTCATATTATTTTATTTAATTAATGGACAGTCTGTTGGCAATACAAGGTTTACTGCATTAGCACAGACTTTAAATGTTTGTTGTTTTGAGGTAATTGGCTCACCATCGAGGTTAATTGGCATTTCAGTTTGCGTTTGCCATTCAAGCCAAGGCACTTGATAGCGTTTCACCCACTTTTGTGAAGAATTGGGGTAGTTGCTTAACTCTTCGATAACCGCAGGCACATCTGAAATTGCAAATGAGGTGAAAGCAACAAGATCAACCATGCCATCATTAATATACGCATCGGGTGCGAGTAACTGTCCGCCACCGGCTTGTCGGCCATTACACACGGCAGCGGCAATAATCTCACCGGAACTGTGCTGACCATCGGGCAAAGAAAGTTGACCACTGTAAGGAACAAAGCTCAGCGCTTGAACAAGCCCAGCGAGTGTATATGCACCGCCGCCAAGCAAGTTTTTAAGTGCTGGCGGTGTGGTGGCGGTAATTTTTGCCCCAAAGCCTGCACTGGCAACATTAATAAAAAATCGTTTATCGACTTCAACAACATCCACTTCGTGAGTATGTCCTTCAAAAGCCAACGTGAGCGCCGACAAGTATTCAGTCGGAATGTTTGCAGAGCAAGCAAAGTCATTTGCCGTCCCCATTGGGAGTATGGCAAGTGCTGGTCTCTGAGAATGCTCAATTTTCATTAAGGCGTTCACAGCTTCGTTGACCGTGCCGTCACCACCAGCAACAATAACCCGTTTTACGCCCTCTTTATTTGCCTCGTAAATCAGTCGCTCAACATCGCCTCCTTCATAGGTTACTCGAACCTCTAACGGGGTTGTTTGTCGGAATTTAGAGACGGCTTCGCGTAATTGCTCATTGCCTGCTTTTTTACCATTTAAAATTAATCGTAGGCTCATTCTTAATCCCTGTTATGACAACTAAGCTCTACCATAACATGCAATGCTGTTTACTCAATACGGATACAAAAAAGCCCCGCTATTGCAGGGCTAAATCAATGTTAGGATTTATTATTGTATCCTTCCTTGGGCAGAGTATTAGAACTGATATTTGTACTCAATTGAGAACTCAGTGCCTTTCTCTTTCGAACGCGTTAAAGTACCGGCTGACTCTATTTCAGATTTTGCGCCCAAGATATTCGTCACTTTGAACTTCAAGCTTGAGTTGAAATCAGGGAAATAGGTGTAGTTAAAGTCTAAAGAATGAAATGGTTGCTCCATCCAATCTTCCTGACCTTCAATACCTGGAATAATGATTCGCTCACCAAATACATTATAGATTAGTGTAGAGGCATGCTGACCACTTGGTGCGTCATAGCCTAACTGCATATTCACAACATATTTTGAATGACCCGTCATGCGACGTGTTGTATTTGTAACCGCTGCAGAAACCCCTGTTTGTTCAACAATCGCCTGACGGTCGATGTTGATTTCTGAGTCACTTAAAGTCACGTTACCTGTCATGAACACGTCTTGCCAGAATCCACCTAAGAAAGCAAAATCTTTCAGGTATTCAAATTCAACACCAGCAACATAACCATCTTCCGCATTCGCAATACGTACCAGTGGTGGACCATCTTGAGCTGGTGATTGAACAGACTCAATTGGATCAACCATGTCTTTATAGAACACACCAATAGAGAAGTTCTCGCCCGTATCAAAATAGTTTTCCCAGCGGAAATCATAGTTTTTGATTTGGGTTGTACGTAGACCTGGCGTACCACCTACAGGGTATTCAGTAAGCGGATCGATATAAGTCGCGTCAGAAATCTCACGTAAATCTGGGCGAACAACAGTTTCACCGTAACTTAAGCGCCATTGCGTTTCGTCGTTTTGCACATAAGTTAAAGCAAGTGCGCTATAAACGTCGTCTTCACGAAATGCGAGTTGATCTAACTCATCGTAATCAATTGAAGATGCAAGACCACCAGTAAATGGGTCAAGAGGAACAGATACTTGACGGAAATCTTCCCACCTTAAACCGCCACTGATCCGCCATGTGTTATTGAAGAATAAATCTGCTTCAAAGTAATAAGCATCTACTTTTTGCGCAGACTTGTAGTCATCCCCAGAAACCGTTGTATCGTTTAAGATTGGCTGTGTCAGTGTTGCATTAGTAAGTACATCATCAGATAAAATTGTATTTAGCTCACTACCCGTTAAATCAACATCTGAAAAAGCACGTGTATTAATATCAAAACGGCGGTTTGTCGCAGAACGCTCCTTAGAAATAAAGTCTGCACCCGATTTAAGCTCGATATCAATGCCCTCTAACATAATAGGCAGTGTAAAGTTAAAACCGTAGTTTTCTACTTCATCGTCCAAATCTTGGAATGTATAACGCGCCGCGGTTGTCGCATTGGTTAATGCACTTTCATTGACAGTATCGTAAAAGCCGTCTTCATTTGCATCAGTAACAATGAAGCGAGTTTCCATGTTACCTGGTGCATAACGGTTTGAACGACCCATTGAGTACTTCCAATCAAAGCCCGCGTAATTTAACCATTCAAAGGTATGCATACCCTTTAATTGATTAACAATTAACTCACGCTCTTCATAACGCACATCATACGAACGAACACGTTTGTTATCCGACGTGTTGTTATTTTGGTCTATTCCTAAACGGTCTGATATTTGATCTTCAGTATCCCGTAAGATTAAGGCTGTATAGTCAATTTTGTGCGCTTTATCGTACTCTACACCGACAGTGATCATGCCAGATGTTTTAACTGTATGCTCGGTACTAAGCACTTGGTCATAACCACGGATCATGGTTGTTGAATTGTCACCAATTAAGAAACCTTGACCTTGATATTCGTCTGCAACAACATGCTTATTATCGTAGCTAAACGACGATAAGAAACCGTAGCGCCATTTATCTGATTCAACGCTATTACCTAACGTTGCAGTGAACTTAGTATTGGGATCAACCTTTGCTGATTTTGGATCATAATCGCGATTTAACGACATCGCTAAAGCGCGGCTTTGCTCAGGTGTTAAATCATCAAGCGATTGA
Source organism: Pseudoalteromonas sp. PAB 2.2 (assembly GCF_001938575.1). Classification (NCBI taxonomy): domain Bacteria; kingdom Pseudomonadati; phylum Pseudomonadota; class Gammaproteobacteria; order Alteromonadales; family Pseudoalteromonadaceae; genus Pseudoalteromonas; species Pseudoalteromonas sp. PAB 2.2. The sequence continues at coordinate 454,665 of NZ_LYPI01000007.1, read as the reverse complement.
CCGCTTTGATATACATCTAGTATAGGACGAGGGATTTCACGTGTACCATCGTCAACACCATACCAATCATCAGAGCCACCGTTGTACTCAAGACCATCGTCAAAATTGTTGGTGTTATAGCCAAGCTGACCTGATACATCAAAAACAAATTGGTCTGGAATGCTTTTTAAGCGGATATCAACGTTACCACCACCAAAAGATGCAGGCATCGATGGTGAATATGATTTTTGTACTGATAAGCTTTCAATAATACCTGATGGAAATAAATCCAGTGGTAATACAGAACGTGTTGGGTCTGGGCTTGGTACAGCAGAGTTATTGAGCTGTGTACTTGAATAACGCTCACCAAGACCACGAACATAAATGAACTTACCATCAACAAGTGTTAAACCTGTTACACGGCGAAGCGCTGCTGCAGCGTCACTATCACCACTACGAGAAATTTGCTCAGCACCCATAATATCAGCAACGAAAGCTTGCTGTTTACGCTCTTCTAGAACAGCTGTTGCAGTGCCTTTCAACCGACTTGCACTTACAACAACTTCTTCGAGAACAGCTTCTTCGTCGGCTTCAGCTGCGTGTACCGAGACAGTCAAGCCACATAAAATGGCTGCACTGAGTGCTGTTAAGCTGAACTGTTTTGAATATTGTTTCATGTTTACCTCTATCTGAAATACGTTACAGAAAGTTATTTAAAGGTGCTAAACGCACTGTTTAGCACCTCGCTTACTGTGTTATTCCAGACCTACCGTCCAACCTTCAGTCCAGTTGTTATCAGCAGATACTGCACCAATGTGCGTTGTTGTATCAAAGAAACCGTCGATTGCTTTAACGTCTGTCGCTGTGGTTGTATCGATAGTAAAAATACCATTTACAACTTGCGTTTGACCTGTAGCAACTAAGTTACCTAATGTGTTTGTCCACCAGTTCTCAACACTGAAATCTACACCGCTTGGGTCTTTGAAGTTTTCAGAACATGCAATCACTGATGATTTAATCATTAACGTACCATCTTGTGCATTCTTAACTGTTTCACTTTCACCAGAAGCAGCGCCTTCAATCTCAAGACACTCGCCCATGCCCTCAGGACCCGTTACGATTGCGTTATAGATTTGCGCGCCAGTTCCTTCACGGAAGTACATACCTTCACCGTCATCTTCACCTTTAAAGGTGTTACCGATAATTGTTAAGTTAGCGATTGTTGGGTTAGATTTAGGTGTTTTAGAAGGTGAAGAACCATCGTTGTCGGCTTCGATACCGCGGTTTGCATCTGAGTTATCAGCTGCTTGCTTAACAAGGATGTGCTGCATTTTACCTTGGAAACCATTGTCCCAGTCGATGCTGTCATCTTGAATGCTTGTTAGTACTAAGTACTTCGCTTGTACGTTACCACCGAAGAACTCAACACCGTCATCCGCATTTTGGTGAACTTGCACATACTCAACAGTAGTACCAGAACCAACACCACCGAACGTGATACCGTTTAATTCGTTATCTGGTGCGATTTCGTAACCGCCATTCATCACACGAACATAGCGAAGCGTACCTGAGTTATCTGTTGTATCAGTACCACCGAACACCGCACCTGACTCAACACCTTCAACTTGAAGTGCACAATCGCCTTCTGCTGGACACTTGTTTGATGGTGCGTTACCAAGAAGAACTAAACCACCCCATTGACCAGCGGCTGTAGTACCACCCATAACATCTTGGCTTGAAGTGAACGAGATTGGCTCATCTTTAGTACCATTAGCATTAATTTTCGAACCACGGCTAATTACTAAATAATCATCACCTGTACGGCCATATACTGTTACGCCTGGCTCGATTGTTAAAGTAGCTGAATCAGCATTATCTTCACCTACAAATACTGCACCGCTTAATGCGTAGTAGTTACCCGCAGTAAGAGTTAAATCAGCGGTAATACGACCAGACACTTCACATGTTGTTGTGCTGCCATCAACTGGAGAAATTGACGTTGTACCTGACGGACAACCTGCTACAGCTGCTGGTGCAGTTACTTCACCGCCGCCGTAACCAAATGCCCAACCTTCACGCCAGTCATCTGAGTCATTTAATGCACCAACAAAGTCAACTGTATCAAAGAACGCATCAACAGTATTTGCTACATCTTGGCCCGCGCCTAGTAATGGAGAACCCGCAATTGGTTGACCGTTTGCACCAAGCATTGGCTTATCATTGATTACGTTACCAGATTGTGCTGTAAACCACGTTTCAAGCTCTAGTAATGAATTACCGCTACCATCAACTGGGTTTTTGAAGTTTTCGCCATTGGTACACGACATAAACGTGTTTTGCATTAAGATAGTGCCATCGTTAGCGTTGTTAACTGTTTCGCTTGCACCGTCTTCAGCACCTTCAATTTCTAAACACTCACCCATTTCGTCAGAGCCAGTGATCACAGAGTTGTATAGGTGTAAACCTGTACCTTCACGAAGGTAGATACCTTCTGCATCGTCTTCACCGTCGAAGTTGTTACCGATGATTGTTAAGTTAGAAATGATTGGTAATGATTTTGGTTCTTTAGAAGGTGTGCTACCGTCGTTATCTGCTTCGATACCACGGTTTGCATCTGTTGAATCTGGATCTTGTTCAACATAAACGAATTGCATTTTACCTTGGTAACCATTATCCCAGTCGATGCTATCATCGTCGATGCTTGTTAATACAACGTGCTTCAGATTTACCGCACCACCGAAGAATTCAACACCATCATCTGAGTTGTTGTGAACTTGTAAGTACTCAACCGTTGTACCAGAACCAACAGCACCAAATGTAATACCATTTAGTTCATTATCTGGTGCAATTTCATAACCCGCATTTTTAACAACAACGTACTTTAAAGTACCTGAACTATCTGTATTGTCTGTACCACCAAATACAGCACCCGATTCAACACCTTCAACTTGAAGTGCACAATCGCCTTCAGCAGGACACTTATTAGAAATACCATTACCAAGAAGCACCATACCGCCCCATTGGCCAGCTGATGTTTCTTCACCAGTTACGTCTTGCTTAGAAGTAAAGATAATTGGGTCATTTTTCGTCCCTGTCGCTTCAATTTTTGAATCACGGCTTACAACTAAATAATCAGAACCATTATTACCAAATACAACGGCACCTGGTTCGATAGTTAATGTTGCACTGTCTGCTTTATCGTTACCAACGAAAACAGCACCATCAAGGGCCCAGAATGCGTCTGTCGATAATGTTGTATCTTCTGTGATTACACCTGAAAGAACTTGTACTGTTACATCACGACCTAATGCAGCAGATACTTCGTTCGAAAGGCTTTGGCTGTATACACCGGGTAATTCTTCCGTGGTTGGTGGTGTAGTTGGGTTAGTAGGTGTAGTTGGTTGTTCGACCGTTTCTTCTACGTTGATGTTGATATCACCACCGCCACAACCTGCTAGTGAGATTGCTGTCGCTACAAGACTAACCTTGAATAAGCCAGATAATTTCATTGTTCACTCCGTTAAGATAGATATTTAATTATTGTGTTAGCGCATAAACTCAAGTCACCAAAAAGCACTGTAAAGTAATGCTTTTGGGTCACTTGAGTTTTAAACTGCGACTACCTTACGGGAGCTGTATGACAAAGTGGTTACATTTTAATAAACATAAAATGACAATGTAATTGACTTTAAAATTAGAGGGTTAACTTAAATTAAACAACGGAAAAAAGCCGCCCGAAGGCAGCTTTGGTGTTGCGATTATAATTAAGTTATTTTGTACGCTTGCCTGTTGAATACAAATTAGAGCAATGCGGTACGTAACGTTTCGGCGTGTACTTTTTCACGCTTCACATACTTGATCCATTGCTCAGCTAAACGCTGTGACTTTTTGTGTTTTTCAGCTTGCTCAAACGCTAAAATAGAGGCATCAAAGTTTTGTAAGTTGTACTGTGCCATTCCTAAGGCTACATACACATTCGATTCAAACTCTAAGCCGCCTTTATCAAGTGCTTTACGGGCTGCATCTGCTGCTTCGTCGTATTTTTCAAGGTTAATGCTCACCTCTGCGATACGCTGGTCGTACTGACCGTGCGGCACTAAGTCAGCAGCTTTAGCAAAATACGGCAATGATTTTTCGTCTTCTTTTGCTTGCACCATGGCTTCTGCAACAAAAGCATAGTTTTTAGCAGATTGTTCAACAACACCGTCTTTCATGGCTTTACTCATCACATTCGCCGCTTTATAAGCAAGACCGTTGTATAAATACACTTGTGATAATTGGCGTAAATCAGATTTAGACTTTAAAAAGCCTTGCTGATACGCGGCTTCTAACACTGCTAACTGCTTTTTCTCTGCGCCTGTTTCACCATACATACCACCTAATTGAACCCAGTACTCAGGTTTATTGTATAGCTTCACTAATCGCTCTAGCACTTCAACCACTTTGTCAGATTGATTGAGTGAGTAGTACATTGCACGTTGTAAAATTAGCCAGTTTTCTTTTGGCATTTCACCTTTACTTTCAGCTTCTGCAATAGCAAGGTTAATGTTTTCAATGCCTTTTTGATAATCTTTAAGCTGATAATAAGCTTGAGATTTTAATACGTAATACGCATCTGTTTTTGGCTTATCATTGATTTTCTCCCACTGATCCAAATACGTAATTACTTTATCGTAGTCACTATTTGCCATCGCTAATTGCGCTAAACTAAACGTGGTGCTTACGCGCAATGTTTCAGGGATTTCTTCTTCTGCCACGACTTTTTCGAACGACGCAATTGCTTTACCAAGATCGTTTTCGTTGTAGTAAATAAAGCCGTAGAAATTATGCATCATGGCAATTTCATACGAGTTCATACTTGATGAACGCTCTTTTATGCTATCTAAGGCAGCAAGACCCGCTTTTGCATCACCATCATCAGCCAGCTTTTGAGCACGCGCCAATTGGCTATACACTTTTTCACGCAGTGCAGGTACGCGTTTGGTTTTTTGCTCTTCGGCATAAGCTGTAGCCAATGTTACCCCTGGTAACATACTAACAACGCTTGGTACTACAAGGCTGCTTGTGAAAGCAGCCGCGCAAATCACGGCAACTTTTAAAGGTTTCATAATCGCATTCCTCTTCTCTAACCGTTAATCTGGAAAGAAATTTTGTTCTGTACGCCCGCTACTTCAACGGCTTCACCGTTAACAACGCGCGGTTTATATTTAAATTTAAGTGCAGCATCCATTGCAGCGCGGTCAAACAGTGACTCAGGTTCCGCTTTAATCACTTTAGGGTCACGCACGGTGCCTTGCTTGGTTACTGTAAACTCAACAATTACATAACCTTCGATACCACGCGATAAAGCTCGGCGCGGATATACAGGCGCTACCTTTACAATGGGTAAGTATTCACCGTCGCTTGATTCAAGCGCTAAACCACCGGATAAGTTAACGTCAGCTTCAACGCTTGCACCAAAGTCAAAGTTTGCATTGCTTGCATTGGGATCACTGTTTTGCATTTGCGGTGATTCCATTGGCGGTGGTGGCTCTTTTGGCGTTGGTGGTTTTTGTGGTTTGCGCTCTTTCTTTTGTAGCGTCTCTTCTTTTTTCAGACGAACAAAATCAAGCACGTTCCCTTTTACTGGCTCAGACATGGCCCCTTCACCGCCGGTGATCAGCGCCTGCATGCCTAAAAACAGCATGACAGTCACGATACCAGCGATGATTAATGCAACTATATAACGCATCGCTCACATTCCTTATGATGCTTCTTGCGCAGCAATCGACACATCAAATGCGCCTGCAGCTCGCGATGCATCCATAACTTTAATCAGTACATCGGTTGTGGCTTTTTTATCAGCTTGAATAACCACGCTACCTTGAGGGTTTTCAGCTTTTAAGCGCTCGATATTTGCTTGTACCGCACGGATATCTACTTGGCGTTTGTTAATCCAAATTTCACCCTTGTCTGAAATAGCAACTAAAATGTTGGCACGCTCTTTTTTCACAGCGGTTGCCGCTTCAGGGCGGTTAACATCAATACCGGCTTCTTTTACGAATGATGCTGTTACGATGAAGAAAATAAGCATGATAAAAACAACGTCTAGCATTGGTGTCATGTTGATTTCTTCTGCATCGTCTTCTTGAAATAAGTTACCTAGTGGCGCTCTCATTATTTGTCTCCTAGTGGGTGGTGTTTTACATCACCCTAAAATTCATTTAGTGGTCTAAGACCATGTTGTCTTCAAGTAATTGCACTTCGCGTTTTGCACGACGTTGTAAATACGTTGATGCAAACACCCCTGAAAGTGCACCCACCATGCCCGCCATTGTTGGGATAGTGGCTTTAGACACCCCTGACGCCATCGAACGCGCACTGCCTGTGCCTGTGATTGCCATTACGTCAAATACCTCAATCATGCCGGTAACAGTACCTAACAGACCTAAAAGTGGACATAACGCAACCATTACGTTGATTAGCGCAAGGTTATTATTTAGTTGCATGCCAGCGCGTGAAATCATCGCTTGGCGAATTTGCTCTGCGTTCCAACTGTTACGCTCTGCTCGATTGTTCCAAGTGCTTTTTACGTCTTTCTTGTAGCGTTTAAAGCCACCAAAGAAATACATAAAACGCTCAAGTATCAATAACCACATCGCGAAGATGAGCACCCCGATGACCAAGAGAACTTGGCCACCCGTGTCGAGGAAATCACGTAGAGCATTGATTGCATCAATCAATAGCACCATGATTTACGCTCCTTTCTCGCTTCGCTCTGCAATGATACCTGCACTTTGCTCTTGTAAAATTAACAGCATGTTTTTAGAGCGCGTGTTAAGAAGTGTGTATAAAAATACCGTTGGAATAGCCACAACCAGACCCAGTACTGTTGTTACAAGTGCCTGTGAAATACCACCTGCCATAAGTTTCGGGTCACCTGTACCGAACAAAGTAATAGCCTGGAAGGTATTAATCATACCGGTTACCGTACCAAGTAGACCCAATAACGGAGCTACCACAGAAATAATCTTAATGAGCGTTAGGTTACGGGTAATTTTTGGCATTTCACGAATGATTGCTTCGCTTAATTTAAGCTCAAGAGTGTCGTACGCTACATTTGGGTATTGATCTTTCACTTTCATTACACGACCAAGTGGGTTGTCATCACGTGCAACCGTGTCTTTAAGCTGACGACGGATTTTGCCACCCATAATCATCAGTGATACAAAACGCTCAAGTGCGATTAATAAGGCAATTAAACCAACACCTAAAATGATGTAACCGACAGTACCACCTTGGTGAACTTGCTCTTCGGTGTCTGGTGCTTGAACTAAAAGACCTAAGATTGAACCACCTGTTGGGTCAAGTGCAAACGGCACAACACCTGAGTTAGCTTGTTGGAGATCCGATGCCGTCGCTGTGTATCGGCTGCTTGGTTGGCGAGTAAGCTGGCTGATTGTGTTAGTCGCTGGCGTGTACTCTAGGTACTTACCATCCGCGATTAAGTTAAATGCACCAACACGCACCACTTCTTTTTGTGCTTTGCTGCCACCTTCAACAATAACATCCGTCGTAAAGCGAGATACTTTACCCTGCTCAGTCATTTCGCGTTGTAATTCAAACCATACTTTTTCAATATCATCGATTGAAGCAAGCTTCGACGTTGACCCCATTTTTTGAGCAAGCTCATCCATGAAGTTACTACGACCTGGTAGCTCAGCAGAAACAACAGAGGTCATGAATTTGTTGCTTGAGTCACCCGCAACTTGTTGTAACACACCGAAAAGCTCTTTAAGTGAACCCATGCGGTTTGAAAGTGTTTCGGTTAAGTTAGCAAGTTTTACTTCGTTTTCTTCAAACTGCGTTTCTAAACGCTCCGACTCGTTAAGCATGGCATTACGCTTTGCTTGTGTATCTTTAAGCATTTGCACTTGTTCGTTTTGGCGCGCCATGAACGCTTGCTCACGTTGTTTATTCTCAGCGCTTTGTTGTGCTTTACCTTGCTCTAATGTTTTTAGTAATGAGTCTAAATCCATTGGCTCAGCAGCAAAGCTACTACCCGCAAAACCAAGGCCAGCTGCAAACACGGCCATTTTTGTCATTGTCGTTAATAATTTCATCTCGAACCTCTTATTCAGCAGCGTGGACTGGCAGTGTTAACATATCTGGGGCAAGTTGCTTACGCGCGATACGTAAACCTTTACTAATTTGACTGATTGCAGAATCGGGTAATTCAACAAACGATTTTGTTTCTTTATCCCAGCTACCTGCTTTTTTGCCGTCGCGTGTTAAATAAATAAGCTCTAAACGGCCGATACGTAAAAAGTCAACTTCGCGCTCTTGACCATCAACATCAAGTAATGCGGTGTACGCTTCGATAGTACGACCGTAATCAACTTCTACTTGGTAGGCTTCCAGTAAGCGGCGGAATTTTTCACTTGATGTGATGTCTGCGCGGTCCATCATTGCTTTTAATGAGGCAATACGCTTGCTACGTTCTTCAGTTAAGAAAGGCACGTCCAGTGCAACAAATTGGTCAAGGCCTGTGATCATGCGCATCATTAACGGCGTGATTTGACGCTCGATAACCGATACCTGATCCATAGACTCGTTTAACGCGTCCATTTCAGCAATTTGGTTATTTAATTGCTTAGTAAGTTGTGCGTTATAAACAGTTAAACCGTCAATTTCTTTGTTTAGGGCTTTGAACTGTTGTAAACGACCTTGCATTGAATCTGCAATCTTGTCGATTTTAGTTTGTGATTGCGCAGCAGATTTGTTTATCTCACTACTTTTATCAATTACTTTATCTAGATCGTTTGCATGTACTGCTGCAGATGCCGCTACAATACCTGCTAAAATCAGTGGTTTAACGCCTTTCATCGCATACACCTTTACTCGTTAAATTAGCTTAATTTGCTAGTGGGTTTGTTTTAATGAGCGAAAGTCTAACGATGAAAAATGACAAGCGTGTTGCGTAAAAAATACAAAAATATGACAGCTGTAACAATTCGTTTATGTTGAGCAAAAATAAGGGGAAAATCTCGAGGATGTGCCTTATAAGTTAGGCATTTATAAACATCTGGGACAATTATTTTGAAATTTCAGTTAAAAAAATGACATTAAATTTAAGCTTTTAGAAAAACTCACGGCAGCGCGTTTTTGCACAAAGATGCGTTAATCGGTACTCGCCAATAAAAAATGAGTTTGCATTACACATAACTACGCCAAATAAATAATGTTAGTTATTCACCAATTAAGGTTTAATCGTTAGATAAGTCTCAGTGCCAAACTTGATAGTTAAAGCGAGCCTAATATGACATTTTAAATGATCGCTGTGTGGCCCAATTACAATGCCAAATAAACCTTTTAAGTAACTAATATCTCGCAGCGCTGCGTTTTAACTGTGACAAGATGTTATCAGTCAACTTTAGCCAATTTGTTTCATACTCCCACGTCCTTTTAAAGTCGTCATTACTCCTTGAGCTTTCAAGCATTTCTCTAAAATCGAAGACATCGGCAAAATTATCATTCGTAACATCATACCTTCCATAGCCCCGGGATTCAGGCCCGATATATTTCAAATAATTAGATTTAAAATCCTTGATAGCACTTACTAATTCCTCCGAACCATTTAGTTTTTCTTCTAAGTACTCTTTTTCAAGGTCTGTAATCGAACCAGTCGCTTCTAAAGTACCAGATTGGTTTATTGATATTCCCCAATTTTTATAGGTCAATGAAGTCGCTTGATTATTTATATCTGAGAGTAATGCATCGTAAGGAGAAAGCATTTTTTCCACAGCCTTCGGTACACTCCCACCAGGCATATATAATTCGCCAGTCGCAACAGCAAGTTCATACATAAAGCCATCAACCGTTTTAGTCATGTCTATTTTGCTCGCGGTCATTGTCAGTGGCTTGCTATATGTTTGCTCTAGTTCAGGTGGCTCGCTTTTGTGATATATGTCATCCGCCAACTTTTTCAGCTCAGTATTTAAAAGAGCCTCCCCATCTTTGGGTGATTCTAATGTCACATTGTAATTATTTAGTGGTTGCGGTAAATTTTCAGAAATAACCTTCACAACACGTCCCTGTTTCAGTGATATGATTTTGTATCGGCCTATTTTTATAATTCTTTAAAGCTTAAATGCTGCTAGTTTGATGTTAACTCATCACTGGACAGAAACACGTTAGATATTTATTCGGTAACGCCTTGCTCACCGGAAAATTGCGAGCGCAGCGAGTAATTTTTCCGAGTGCAGCAACTTGTTATGTTACTTACCGCCGCGCCCAAAAGTAGTAATCCTATTTTCTGTTTTTCTAATCCGAATTCGACTATCTTTATGAACCATTCTTTGATGGCAATCTAGACAAAGGCTAATCATGCCTTCAACTGTTGACGGGCCGCCTTTTGCATATTCGAAGATATGGTGGGCTTGAACACTATTTGTCGAAGCACATAATTGACAAATTTCAAGATCAATAAGTCTTCTCTGCTTTTGGGCCTTCCGGTGGTCATAAGGCCTACTCATCGTCATCCTCAAACCAGTCGTCATCTAAAGGAATATCGTCATCGTCAAACCATTCCTCTTCAGGTTCGTCAGATGCTTGCGACGTTACTTCTATTTGTGCTGGCGTTGAGTTATCAATAACACCAAGCGCTAAATTTTCAACTCTACGTTTAAGCATTGGCTGAAGAGATTCAAATGGCCCTTCAATTCCAGTTAAATCTTCAATTTCACCACTTTCTTCCAGCTGGTTTAATTTTTTTAAGATTTTCTTTACAGTTTCTTCGTTTCCCACAAAGGCTACGTTAGTTGCCCACTTTTCATCATCAGACATAGCTAGCAACCCTCTTTGGCTGGGAGTTGAACACTAATTCTGGATTTTGAATCGTATACTTCAATTTTGCCTATGCCTTTACTAAGCAAAATCACAAAGTCATCGTTTAATAATGGAAGTTTATTTTTGAAATCCTCCACCTTGTAAATGACAAGCTTACCAGCTTTTTCAATAACAATTGCTTGGTCGTTAAACTGACTACCTGAGTGGACTGTTAGTTTTTCAAACTGCTTAGAAAAAGTTGGCTCCCCCAGATCAAAGCCGAATACTTTATAAACTCTGAAGTTACCACTCTCTTCTTGTATGATCATCTCTTTGCCGTCAAATAAATAGAGAGAATCACCTTCCTTAAGCACTTTAAATCTATATTCTTTCATGTGACTCCTAAATTAATCTAGTAACATAACGCCCGCATAAGGGGCTGATTAATGTTTGGCTAAAATGTGAAGCGGAGCGGAACCGAGCCAAACTTTAGCAGTCCCGTGCTTAATGCGCTTGTTATGTGCTAATTGGCTAAGCCTGCTTTAAAGTTTGATAAAACTTTCTTCTTTAACTTGCTATCATCTAAAAAGTTAAGAAAGCTCGCCTTTATTTTGATTTTATCTTTATAGCTTTGATTTAATTTTTTTATTTTACCTTTATCAGTCTGTTGATAGGAATGTCCAAATTCGTTTAAAAAGCATATAGATAGAAGGTGTGTACACCGAAGTATATTTAAGGTTTTATCTTTATCATCATTGTCAATTTTAGAAAAATACTCGATGACTCGTCTAAGCGGATCGTAACTGTGTTTTAACTTAGGAACAAACTCATCAAATTCAATAACTTTGTTGTTACTTACTACCCATCCGCTAAATCCTTTAAGTTCATTACGGTAAAAGTGGTTCGAATCATCATCTTGCTTATACCCCAATTCAGTTAATAAGTTGGATTCACAAAAAATATTTTTAAATGTTTTTACATAAAGTAAAAAAGTAATATCTTCTTCATCTGCAACCGTTGAGTCCATAGATAATAAGTCTTCTTCTGTTTTTATGCAGAAGTGAATTAAAACAAGAAACCTATATATGAAGCTGTTGAGGTAGTATTGGTTTGTCTGGAACCACTCTTTCTCACTAATGTTATGGTAACCCTTAGAAATATTTTTATTAAAATTAAAAATCCTGTAGTTAAACTCCTCTGCGGCATTTAACAAAGGTACTTTTGTTTTCACAATCTCTTCTTTTAGTAATTTCTTTTGTTCGAATTTATATTCTTTTTGAAGTTTGTAATTTAATGAATAATTTTCATGGAAGACTTTAAACAACCAACCTAGTCCAAATATAAAAAGAGAAGTAATAGCTGAAACGATGGCTGCTTGAAGTTTTACATCTAATTCTAAAAAGTTCACTTGTATTCCTTTACTCGATTCTTGCCAACTACTGAAAGCACATAACATGTTTATAGCGAGCGAATCGCGCGTTTTTCTACCACAGCGTCGCTCGCTTTTCTGAATGACTCATTTGTAACAAACTTCTTAACTAATTGCCATTACTACTAAAATGCAGTAGTTCTAGCTTTTGTCTCAGGACAAAAACGAGCGATTGGGTCGTTTTACTGACTATGCAAGCAATATACTTTGACGAAATAGAAAAGCAATTTTGAACGGCCGAAGTTCGCTTTTTTGAGTAATTCGCCTAAACACGTCTTGGGGCAGTTATGAGTTAGAGTCGACGGGCGGTTCGGTGCCATGAGCAGACACTGAAGATCTTTAATGTCTGAAATCAAAATTTGGGTGATGCCAATCATACTCATTGCTAGGTCACAAAAAGTGGAACGCCAAGAAAAGCTCGCATGGATAGTCGCCTGTTTGTTTATTAGTTGGTTTTGTTTACTCTTATTTATGTTGATTGCACCACTTAAGCATAATCAAAAATAGTAATTTGGTGTTGTTCGCGTGTTAAATTAGGTTTTGATTAATGGCTTTTATAACGGCCTGAGTGCGGTCTTTTACATCTAATTTGGCAAGAATTTGTGACACATGATTACGAATAGTCCCCTCAGAGTTATCTAATTTTTTGGCAATCATTTTGTTTGGCATACCTAAAGACAAACACTGCAATACGGTTTGTTCTTTGTCCGTTAAGCTGAGCTGAGGGCTTAGTTGCTTTTTGAGTAAAAAATCAGTCACCGCACTTTGCAATACTCGCTCACCTGCAACGACCTGCTTGATAGCGCTAATGAGTTCTTCAAGTTCAATGTTTTTAAGCACATACCCACGAGCACCTAGATTAAGGGCTTTGACTAATACATCACAATCTTCAAATGTGGTGATGATCAGCACAGGGGTTTTATCACCCTTTTCACGCATTTTTTGCAGCACGCTGAGCCCATCTAAATTCGGCATTCTCATATCGAGTAAAGCAATGTCAAAACTATGCTCAGCTAATAGTGTAAGCGCTTGCAAGCCATCTTCAGCTTGGGCTTCGATATTAATGGCGCTATCAAGGTTAAGTAAATTAGCGAGGCCTAAACGAACTAATGTCTGATCTTCAACTAGTAGGCACTTTATCATGGCTTTTTTCTTCTAAATTTAGTGGTAGTGTCATGGTATTTATCAGTGTTTCTTGCTCAAGGTGTTGTGAAAATTCACCGCTAAATTGTGCCATTCGCTCATTTAATCCTGCTAATCCGTTCCCTTGTTTTGGTAAATGGGTCTCTGGTTGATTGTGATACGCTTTTGCAACTAACAGCAGCTGTTCGCCAACGTGGGTGACATTTACATGCAAAGTAAAATGGTTTGCTTGGGTATGTTTAAGGGTGTTGCTGATCATCTCTTGGGTAAACCGCAATACACAAAGGGCGTAGTCTTGAGGGAGCTGCTCTGTCTCCTTACTTAGTTGGAGATCACAGTGTAAATTAGGTGTTAGTTCGCAAATGGCCTCAAGAGCTTGTTTAAGTATAGTTTTGTCATTGCGTTGAGTGGAAACGATTTCGCGCACCTCAGCCAATACTTCTTGGCTAAGTTGGTGACAAAGAGAGAGGGTTTCAACGGTGGCTTCATTTGCTGCTCTTTTAGCAAAATCTAAATTAATGCTGAGCGCGGTAAGCTTATGGCCGAGTGAGTCATGGAGCTCGCGTGATATCTTTTGTCGCTCTTGCGCTGCATGCATCACCCCCATCATGTGTTGGGTGGCTTTTAACTCTTTGTAGTTTTGGCGGGATTGGTAATGTGTATTTAAACTTTCGACAATCCGGCGACTGATAAACCAATTCATCAAGCAAAAGAAAAACCAAATTGTAAACGTGATCCAAGGAATGCCATTTTCCCAGCGCGCATAATGCGTTAAACCATACACCAGCATGGCGGCCACAACGCAAGCCAGTATTTTAGGAAGCGAAAAATGAGGACTAAAAACCGCGGTAAACATCACTAGGTGGATAAAAACTAAGGATGTTGAACTCAGTTGTATCATTGCCAAAATAAGCAGGAAATAGCCAAGTGCTACGCCGTGAACAAATTTGTTAGGCTGTTTTAACACATACAGCAAAATAGCTAAAATGGAACCACTTACTATGATTTGCAAATATAGCGCTAATTCTGAGTTGGCATAATAGGCACACGCCGATGTCACCCCAAGCCACGATGCCAATGTTGAGAAATGCCAATCGGTTGTATGTCGTATAGTTGATTCCATTACTATGGCCATATTTTTTTAGCAATTATTGCAGAACTCGCGATTTAAAAACAGTGACATCTGTCATAGCTCGGGCTATGAGCTTTGTGACTAGTGCCATTATGCCTCAATCATTTATGCTTTATTAATAAAAATTAGTTGGGCACATTAATGAATAAAGACTGTCGATTACATTATATTGATAATTTACGCAGCCTCGCGCTATTGCTTGGCATAGTATTTCATGCCGCTTTAGCCTACAGTCCGTTCTTTAGCAATATTTGGTTTACGGCAGACCCAAGCACACATGGTCTATTTGATTATATTACGCATACGCTGCACTTATTTCGGATGCCGTTATTTTTTATTATTGCAGGGTTTTGCAGTGCACTTTTAATAGATAAATCGAGCAACGCGCGCTTTTTACATCATCGCAGTAAACATATTCTACTGCCTTTTATTGTATTTTTACCGTTAAGCTTTGCCGTTTACTACCATGCCTTGAGTTTTGGAGCCGGTATAGCTAATCCAATACCGCCGATTTTTGCTGTGTTTAAAGTTATTAAAGAGCCTGTTGTTAGCACTATGCACTTATGGTTTTTGTGGAACTTATTCCAGTTTTGCTTAATTCACTGGTTGTTGAAAACAACTAACTTATTAGGCAATAAATTCGATGCGCTTAGCGTCCACCCTTTATTTATGTGGGTTGTACTTCCCATCGTGTTAACGTTTTCATTAATGGGGCAATCTATTCCATTTCCTGCTCCTGATAAACTCACGCCACAGTTGTGGTCGTATGGTTTTTACGGCAGTTTTTATTGTTTAGGAGTGGGGCTTTATAAAAAACAACAACTCATTTCGTCATATCATAGGTACTTATGGCCTCTTATTTTGGGTGTTGCAATATCATTGACTGGTTATTTTTCTCTATTACCAGCCGCGCCAAGCTTAGATGAAGTGATTGCTGCCGCAACTACGGGGTCTTTTTCCGCAGCGGGAGAGCTATATGTATTGCATGTTTTATCACAAGGACTGAGTGTTATTTTGTTAACCGCCATAACGTTTTTACTTGGGCATCGTTTTTTAAATCACAAAAGTAAGCTCAGTCGCAGCATATCAAATGCATCATATTGGATTTATTTAATACATGTGCCAGTGCTGATTTATATTCAGATGCCATTGATTAATACTAATTTGCCAGTTTTAGTAAAGTTTATAGTTAGCGTGGTTTTAACATTACTTATAGGTCAAATAAGTTATTTATTATTAGTTAAAAATACATGGTTTGGCGCACTACTTAACGGTAGGCAAACCAAGAGAAAGATAATACAGTCAGCCTAAATGTCGTCACTTGGTAATGACTTAAAAGCAGAAAAACTGATACATTAAGAGCTACATAAAGGGATACTATTATGCATGCAATAACAATCAAATCGACAATCGCCACGATTCAACAAGGGGCAATCAAAGCCGACGGCAAATTTTGGCTAACCAACACCGATATTCATTTTGCACCGTTTAATGCACAATTTGGGTTAGGACCTTATATGTTTGCACGGCGTGAAATTGTAAAAGTGAGTAAGTGCACTGGTAAAGTTGCGGGTATTTTTTCTTATACACGTGATGCAATTGAAATCGTATTAAAAGATGGTAATAAATATCAATTCATTGTGTCGAATCCAATTGAGTGGATTAAATTAATTAACCAATAGTTTGAAGCACAAACGCTGATAGTCCATAAAAGTAACTATTGTTTGAATCTACCAAATAATGCACGATAAAACATGTCACTATTTTATTGGGTATATAGTAAGCACATGGATTTGATAAAAACGCTTTTGCTTAAACTCCGTTTGGATAAAAAATGCCGAACCCCTCATCGTTTTAGGGAAAAAACTATCAAGCAACAATAACGTGGTAGTTAAGTCGCTTGAGTTATATTGGTTTTCGCCTGAAGCATATTTCGACGATATCAGTGAGTTTGAGAAAGACAATTGTTTTATTGAATCTGTAGATGATATAACCCCTGTTGATGCATTGGTGAGAGCGCTGAGTAGTGAAAATGCCGTTGTTTGTGTGGATAATCGCTCTGAGCCTTTGCTTGTTTTGCCAATATTACAAAAGCTCGTGCCCATTCGTTTTGAAAAAGCCAACGAGGATCAAATCTTGACTTCAGATATCAAAACTTTTGATTGACTGCTTCGCTCAAAGCCGACCTATAGAGTAATTACGTTAACTCACTTCTGGACAAAAACGAGTTAAGCTTAAATTTCCACTTCTGGTAAAGCTGCCCTTAATTGGTAACTAATTTGTGTCTAACTGAGCTAGATCGACTGTCAGTTCCTTGCTTCAAAGCGACTCTCAGACTAACCACATTTAGAATGTTGCGCAGCACATATGCTTGCTTTGCTTTGAACATTTAAAGATCTTAAATGTTAGTACATTTATCAGAGTAGTCATTAACATTTAACTTTATATACCTGCCTAGCATACCCTCATTATTTTCGATTCGCTTAAGGTTATGAGATTTAAATTTCTCTAAACTCTTGTTTTTAACATTATAAGCATTACCTTTATAGATGATTTCATCATCATTAATTGCAATTTCAAACAATAGATTTTTTTGCTCATCAACAAAAAGGAGTCGATCAAAGTGACAAATATCTTCTGAAACATTAACTCCAAAAGGTTCACTCATAAGAGCTTTACTAATTAAACCTTTAAGCATATGAAAAGCTTCAAATTGGCTGTAAATTATTGCGTTATTATTATCTTTATTAATCCAGTAAATAGTCTCACTGTGCTCAAAATCTGAGTCTCTAACTAACTGGTTTGCTAGTGAGTTAAATGATACGAAAACTAAAAATACTAATAATTTCATCAGCAAAGTTCCTTTTTTCTTAAATGCTAGCAAAATCTGTTCAATTAATATAAAAATATCTGGGTACTCATGACTGGACAGTTGTGAGTTAGAGTAGTTATTCGGTAACACTCTAATCAGCCGCGCCGCTTTTTGGCGTCGGATGAATTTGATTGTTAGCCATACTGGCCTCGACTTTTACTTTTACACCCGACATATAATCTTGATTGAACCAAAGTAACTTATCTACTGGAAAGTCACTAAAAGTTAATTCTTTATCTGACGTCCATTGCACTTTTAAATTTTCAGGCTTGCCGTCCAACCCAAAGAATCCATTATACTCTATGCCTGATTTCACATCTACGATGCTTACTCCAGTTTGCCAGTTAGTTGTTGCTCCACAATCCGAATAACCAAGCTTCGCAATTTTTTTACCATTAGGGGACGCAAATTCTGCTACGTCGGTATATGAGCATAATGATGGACCTTCAATTCCTAGAATATCCATTCCATACCCAATGGCCTTAAATCCAAACCATATAAAAAATAGAATAGCGCCAAGATTCCAGGCTGATTTTTTAACCTTTGCTACAACACTCATGCAGATCCTTATGTATGACTAACATTTTAGTATTTATGCGGCACATAGTGTGTGTTGCATAATCGCTTATTGGACTGAGCCACTACCTGCTCGGTGTGTCGGAGTTGGTGCTATTTATGCTATGGCTTTACTTATATAAAATAGGCTTTTTGGAGACTCTCACTGTCCTAGCTAATGTAAAGTAAGCTTTCCCTGTATTGCTCAGCGCTTATTATGTATTAATTACACCTAAATTTGCCTTAATAAGCAATTATCTTTTTTACGCGTACGAAAGTTGCTAGCCTGAGCAATTAAGCTGGTTAACTAATTTATTTAAATCAACTACCTAGCACCTCACTTGCTCTGCTTTGGGTAACTTCCGTAGTTCGCTCAAAACAGATCTTTAGATTATTTGCGTTAACTCATAATGAGGCAAAGACGAGTAATATATCTCGGTCAAAGGTCAGGAACGCGTTGAGTCTATAATCAATAACCCAACATTAACGGGCTTAAAATAGTTTGTTAGAATAGTAAGACACTCAAAATAAACTGTTTTAAGACCCAGTTTAACTATTTGTTAGCCTTGCAATTCGATTAATGAATCAAGTGCTTTTAGTAATAATAGCTTTACAGCCTTTTTCTCCATTTTTGCCAACTCTTCTAAACTGTAATCTTTACCTATTTCTTTAGCTAAAATGTAGCCTAGGTAATAACCTCTGCGGTATGGCAAATTTGTTTCATCTTTTCTGAAACTGAAGAATGAAGAGTATGTTTCAGGATTTTTCGAGTAAAATTTTCCCTTAAGATCAGTCAGCGAATAACGCAGTCTAGAACGGACATTTTTAATCATATTTTCAGGTATGTTTAGCATCAATTCATCATTACTCGCAGACGAATTCAATTGGTGTGACACGTACGTTGCTAAGCCCTCAGTCCATAGCGAGCACCAGAGTTCATCATTACATTGAAAAAAGTTTTCATGGTAAACATGAAATAGCTCATGATGAAAAAATGGGGTGTCATTCTTCCAGTTATGGTATTTAGCCATCAGATCTACACCAAACATTAAGTAAGATTTGCCATTCAAATCACGTGTTGCCCCATTGAAGCCACCGAGCGAATGGAGTATATATATTGGTGTTTCAGATTTAAAATCTTCAAAAGTAGCAATAAACGAGTCCATGCTACCCTTTAAATTTTTAGATAACTCTCTGTTTTTTAATAAGTATACATCTTCTATCTCACTGAAACTTTCAATAGATTTAACAAAGCTCTTATTACTATAGAAAGGCTCAAACTGAGAGGTGAAATACTGTGAAAACTGCTCTGCTCTCTTTTCAGGGGATAACGTTTTGCTTGACTGATATACAGAATAAAAATCATCAGAAAGATTAATTATTTCGTAGGTAGCTGATTGGTCTTGGCCAAGTGTTTTGAATGATAACACTCCAAATAAAAGTGTTGTTAGCAGATGGGTTTTATAAAAATTTCGCATAATCTAATACATATTATTGATAAGGTTAACGCCATTTAAGCGGCAAATTGCTGTTAGCTAAAATAGGCAAGACACGAACAAAAAGTTCACGACAATTTGTCCAACTTAGAATGCCTTGTTAGGCATTTACTGCTTTATTTCTTTCCATGTGTCTGCGCCGTCAAAATATCTAATTTGAAGAGCGCTAAGAATATTTGCATTTACTAAACGAAAATTGACAGCCATTTTATCTTTATTGCCAAGTTCTGTTGGTGTGTAATGAGTTAAACAACCGCAGTTATTACAGTGATGGAATTCAATGGTTTTATCACCCCAAGAATATGAAGCAATAGAATTATCTACCGTAGTAAATTTAACGTCTTTGGGTGAAAAGTAAGCCCATAAAGATGCATACTTACTGCAAGCAGAACAATTACAACTTGTAACCGTATCTGTGATTTCAGGAACCGCTATTTTAATGTTGCCACAATGACAACTTGCTTCGATCATTCCGTGATTCTCCTAAATACCTAACAGGTATATATCGAGCTAGTCGGTCATTTTTATACCACGCTGAAGCTCAATTATCTTAAAGACATATTATTAACAAAGTTATTAGCCAATTACTATATATTAAAAGTTGGTTGCTCTTCTTTTACCGTGATCACAAAACGAGTGATTGGGTCGTTATTTTAACTATGCAGCGCTCAAACCATAACAATAGAAGAATGTTTCAATATTACTCAACTAATTGATTGCTCTAATAAATAATTAGTCAAAAAAGTGATATGAAATTTTCCCACTCCCCCTCGTTAAATGATTCCCCTCTCTTAAAAAACAAAAGAGCTGGCTTTGAGGCTATATAAGCGAAAGGATCTGCTGATAACTGGCTTCCCAATCAAGGTAATTAATTGGGATTACATGGTACTCCCCTTTATTTTCTAGCACTAAAGAAGGAAAGCCTTGGATTGGCAGTGAACGCGCTGCGTTTATTTCAGCCATTAATAACGCATTGATAGCATCACTTTGAATATCTTTAATAAAGACTGTTTTATCTAAGCCTATTTGCTCTGCGAGATTAGCAAGGGTGCTTATGTCAGATGGGTTTTGTGCGTTTAAGTAGTAGGCTTTTTGAATGGCATAGAGCATTTCGGGCTCTTTATCATGTTGCCTTGCAACAAGCACCGCACGACATGCTGGATAGGTAGAGCGGCGTGGTTGAGCGGTATGCCAAAAATCATGATTAAATTTCGTACCAAGCTGCTGCTCAATTCGATGCCATGTTTGCTGTAAAAATTGCTGCATGTCTAAAGGCATTGGCTCATCGCTATCAGGTGCAAGCCCCCCTACTTTATAGTCAATGCTGAGTTTATCGGTTAATGCAGCCTGCAGTTTTAACCACGTTTCTCTGTACCCCCAACACCAACTACACATTGGGTCGTAAACATATATTAATCTGGCCATTTACTCGTCTTCTTGTTTATTGGATACAACAGTATTGCGCCCTGCCATTTTAGCCTTGTAAAGATTATCATCGGCTTGCTTAACAGCCTTACTAAACTGACTGGCGTGATTTAAGCTCGCGATGCCAATACTACAGGTAATAGACACAGCCATTCCCACATCATAAGCTATGCGCTTATCGGCAACATGGGCACATAATTTTTCAGCAACGCTATGGGCTGTTTTAAGCTCGGTATTGGGTAATAAAACTATAAATTCTTCTCCTCCATAGCGTGCTTTTATATCGGTCGTGCGTAGTTTATCGAAAAGCATAGACGTAAAGGCAATCAAAACCTGATCGCCAAAATCATGTCCGTAAGTATCATTAACTAATTTAAAGTTATCTAGATCAATTAACAATATCGACATGGGTAAATGACGTTGTGCATCCGATTCTAAGCGTGGACAAATATGCTCATAAATATAGCGACGATTGGCAAGCCCAGTGAGTGGGTCGGTTAAAGCGTCACGTTTTTCAATAAGGGTAATATCAGCAATTTTTTGATGGCTTTTTTGACGGAAAAATTCACTGATCCCAGAGAACAAAATAACCAATGTGAACGAGGCCAAAAATCGTGTCATTTCAACATGACCATAGCTTACCTGACCAACATCAGCACCAAACAACAAAAGTATAGTGCTTAAGTACATAATGGCCACAAATACACTACCCACTTTAAGCCCTAGCGTTACATAGGCAACAACCGGATAAAACATTAGCCAATACAATGCTGTATTTTCTTTACCTCCGGTATACACCAGTGAGATACACAACAGCATAATAATTAATAAGATAATGCAGGCGATTGCAGTGAGATTTCCCGTTCGAAAGTAATAAAGTAAACACCCGACGATGGCTATATCGCTTATTAGCAGCATCACTGTAAGCGGTAAGGCATACACCTGATAGTTTAAAATGAGTAATGTGGTAATTAATGCTATGGCAAAAAAGGCCATGGTAAATAACGTGAAGGCACGGCGTTGTTTGTCCGCCGTGTCGACACTTTTTAAGGTAATGGCACTAAGCCAGTTTTGATCCAAAAGTGAGAATACCTTTATACTTTAAACTTCAGAACGAGCTTTTCAAGTTCATAAAACTGCGCTTTAAGTTTAGTGCACTCATTGAGGGTATTGTTTAAGTTACTTTGCCCTTGGTTAGACAACTCACTTATTGAATGAATATCACTATCTAAGCTTTGAATAACATGATTTTGCTCGGTTGTTGCATTTGCAACACTGTGATTTACTTCATCTATTGACTCGATTGCCTGTGTAACCTCGGCCATTTTGTCACCCGCAATATGCGCTTGTTCAACGCTTTTCTCGCTGTCTTTAATACTGGCAGTCATTACTTCAACTGCTGACGCCGAGCCCTGTTGTAACTGCGTTATGGTGTCTTCGATCTCTTGTGTTGATTGTTGTGTACGATGAGCAAGCTGACGTACTTCGTCTGCAACAACAGCAAACCCTCGACCCGCTTCACCCGCTCGGGCAGCCTCTATTGCGGCATTTAAAGCAAGTAGATTTGTTTGCTCGCTTACCCCTTTAATCACTTCGAGTACTTGGCCGATACTGACCGTGTGAGCATCTAAGCTATTAATGGTTTTTTGTGCTTGCTCCATGTTACGTGACAGTGCATTAATTGCATTTAAGTTGTCCGCGAGTGCAGACTGACTTTGCAGCGACTGGCTATTTGCACTTGTCGCTAATTTAGAGGCATTACTAGCACTGTTTGATATTTCGACTGCACTTGAAGTTAACTCATTAATTGCCGTAGCCACATTATCTGTACGCTTTGTTTGATCAGCGTACATAGCGAGTGTGCCTTGAGTTTGACTTACTAAGCTTTCAACTAATCGCTCCAGCTCAACCGTGGTACTTTTTACTTGTTCAATTGAGCTATGAATTTTTTCTATAAAGGCATTGAAGTAATGACTCAATTCGCCAAATTCATCGTTATTCTCGATTTCAAGACGACGTGTTAAATCGCCCTCGCCTTGAGCAATGTCTTTAATTGCATCGCTTAAGCGCTGCATCGGGCGCATTAAATAACGCAATAAAAATTGCATCATCAGTACAATCGCAACAATCCCAATAAGCATGTAAACAGCCGCCATGTTTCTAAATGACGCCACTGACGAATACGCTATCTCTTCGTTGATCACCACACCTAAATACCAATCAACATTCTTAATGCCTTTTATTTTAGTAAACGAGACTAGCTTATCTGAGCCCGCAACTTGCACTTCAACAAACTCTGACTGTAAAGACAGATTTTTGCCAAACAGGTCACGCATATTTTTATCATTATATTTCGTGTCGGGATGACTTAAAATACGTCCTTCACTATCCAGTAAAAAGCCATAGCCAAACCCTAAAAAGTCAATTTCGTTAACGATTTTAGTGATGGTTTTCATATCGATATCAGCGCCAGCAACCCCACTAAATACACCATTTGATTGCATTGGCGCGACAGCCGAAATAGTTAATTCGTTTGTGGTTACATCAATATATGGCGCGGTGAAAGCCGTATTCGTTTTGTTTTCAACAAGCTTATACCAAGGGCGTGTTGTTGCGTCGTAGTCTGGCGGTAATACAACAGATTGGTCATTAAGTACAAACGTCCCATCTGAAATACCAATGTACGTATTTTTAAAATTGCCCGCTTTGTCTGCCGTACTAAGCTGGGTTAAGGTCAACGCTTTGCTGTCACCTAATTGGTAGGTATCAGCCACAGAAGACACGATGGCTAGTTTGGCATTAAGCCAGTTAGCAATATTTTGTGACACCGATTGAGAGATCTCTTGCAGAACTAAAGATAGCTGCTCCTGCGTTTGGCTTCGCATTGAGATAAAATTATTAATTGTGAATAAACCTAGCACTATCACTAATACTAATGACGCAGCTACGGTGACTTTGGTGGTAAATTTAAGCGTGCTTTGCATGGCAACCCTATTTGTTGTTATTTTTCGTTGTTAGCCGTTTATTTTTAACAAAATAAAATCACTTTGTCTTATAAATTTAGCTTAAAACCATAAAAACGTCGCTTTTTAAAACCACTTCTTCACGAAAATCGATTACTTTCTGTGTACTCATAATGAAAACCAAACATCAAATTGCAACAGCACAGTTCAACACCTCAATTGGAACGTTCCTACACTGTGAGAGTTCACGTATCACTGAATACGTATTCATAAAATCATACGGCTAAGGTAATCAGGCATAAAAAAACCCCGCGTCTTAAACGCAGGGTTTTCATTAAAAAGAGGCCGCTTTAACCTATTCGTTTTTTCCACGTGTCGGCAAGACGCACAACATTCAAGCCATACCAGGCAATAAACGCATAGCAAATCACTGGAACGAAGAAGCTTTCTTGAATACTAACGGTATCAGCAACAACACCTTGCACTAAAGGCACAAGCGCTCCACCAACAATGGCTAAACATAACCAACCAGAGCCTTTACTCGTTAATGAACCTAGGCTTTCAATGGCAACTGAAAATATGGTTGGGAACATAATTGAGTTAAATAAACCAATCGCCAACACAGAGTACAGTGCCACATTACCTTCTGTGAAAATTGTCACAAGTAACAATACAATAACCATCATGGCGTTAAAGAACAGCGCTTTAGAAGGGGCTATTTTTTGCAATGCCGCAGAACCGATAAAGCGGCCCACCATCGCACCACCCCAGTAGTACGCAATCAAACTTGCGGCTGCATGCTCTTCAAGCCCCGCAATATGTGCTTCACCAAAGTAATTAACTAAGAAACTACCAATTGAAACCTCTGCACCCACGTAACAAAAAATTCCCACGACTCCCATAATTAAATGAGGGGCTTCTTTTAGGCTATGATTTTTTGCTTTGCAGTCTTGCTCTTCTGTGTGCTCGGCAATGACAGGTAATTTAAAGAACGCAAATACCACAGCAATCGTTAACAGGGCTGCTGCTAGCATTAAATATGGAACCTTAACAGACTCAGCCGTTGCAGCGTTTGCCGCCAATGAGCCCGCGGTACCAAAAAATAAGATCCCGCCAACATAAGGGCCAACCGTTGTGCCTAATGAATTGAGCGCTTGCGCAAGGTTTAAGCGAGATGATGCTGTTTTCTCAGGTCCCAATGCGACAACATAAGGATTTGCTGATACTTGTAACACTGTAATGCCTGCAGCTAGTACAAAAAGCGCACCTAAAAATAGCCAATACTCATGCACTACAACAGCAGGGTAAAACAACATACAGCCAATTGACGCAACGATTAAACCGGTTAGAACCCCGTTCTTATAACCCAATTTTTTCACCAACATACCGGCTGGTAACGACACTATAAAGTAGGCGCCAAAGAAGCAAAACTGTACCAGCATTGCTTCGGTATAGGTTAAATCAAAGACGCCTTTTAAGCGCGGGATCAACACATCATTTAAAACTGTAATAAAACCCCATAAAAAGAACAGGGTCGTCATTGCCGTTAAGGGAAGCAGGTAGTTTTTATTTTGCTGCGACCCCTCAGCGACAAACGATTGGTTTGTATTAATTTCACTCACGTGGTTTTCACTCCGTTAACAAGTTACGCTTGATTCTACACATTGAAGTAAAAATAGCACAAAGATTTAATAGGAACGTTCCAAAATATTTATTTCCTGCTATAGTTGCTTTAATCAAGAAAACCACCGGAGGCAGCATGCATACTGTCGATTTTAAAAGCCCTGATTTCTTAAAGCAGCACATAAAAGACACGCTCGCTTTTTATCATCCGCATTGTGTTGATAATTCAGCAAATGGTTGTGGTGGCTTCTATCAATTTTTTAAAGATGACGGTCAGATTTATGACAAAGAAACCCGTCATTTGGTGTCCAGTACTCGCTTTGTTTTTAATTATGCAATGGCCTATTTGCATTTAAAAGAGCCTGAATACCTCAGACTAACGCACCATGGCTTAGCCCACCTTGAGCGTGTGCATAAGCAAAAATCTGGGGGGTATGCGTGGCTGTTAAAACAAACCAACGAAGGCAAGGTCACCATTTTAGATGACACGAATCATTGCTATGGCCTTGCGTTTGTACTGCTTGCAAATGCAGTCGCATTAAAAGCTGGCATCAGCGAGTGTGAAAATACCATTTCGCAAGTATGGAATTTACTTGAAACCCATTATTTTGATGCCAAAAATAATGCCTATTTAGACGAATACACTGCCGATTTTAGTCAAGCCGACACTTACCGCGGTCAAAATGCCAATATGCACCTATGCGAAGCACTTTTGATGTGTTTTGAAGCCACTAATCAGCGCCACTATTTAGACCGCGCGCTGCTGTTAGCACAGACATTCACACTAAAGTTGGCGGCAAAAAGTCAGCAGTTTGTGTGGGAGCATTACCATCAAGATTGGCAGCTCGACTTTGATTACAATAAAGATGACCCTCGCCATTTATTTAGACCGTGGGGCTTTCAACCAGGCCACCAAACTGAATGGGCTAAACTGTTACTGATTTTAAATCGCCATGTTGAATTACCTTGGCTAGTTGAGCGGGCTAAAACGTTATTTGATGACACATTGGCTATTGCATGGGATAACGAGCACGGCGGTATTTTTTATGGTTTTGCGCCAGATAAACAGATTTGCGACAGCGATAAATACTTTTGGGTTCAGGCCGAATCATTGGTCGCTGCCGCCCTACTCGCTGATGCTACACACGATGATACATATTGGCTTTGGTATGAGAAAATTTGGCAATACAGTTGGCAACATATGGTAGATCATCAGTATGGGGCATGGTTTAGAATTTTATCAGCAAACAATCAGGCATACAGTGACGAAAAATCACCTGCGGGAAAAACCGATTACCACACAATGGGTGCCTGCTACGAAGTATTAAAAGTAATAACATTGAGGAATACATAATGAGCTTAGTGTGTTTTGGCGAAGCGCTAATTGACTTTTTGTCTGACGGCAAACAGCCTGAATCATTTACCAAATATGCAGGTGGTGCGCCTGCTAACGTGGCTGTTGCAGCAGCAAAGCTAGGATTAAAAACCAGTTTTTGTGGCATGCTTGGCGATGATATGTTTGGACACTTTATAAAAGATGAGCTGGCACAGCATGGCGTTAACACCGATTATTGCCAATTTACCGATGCCGCTAAAACAGCACTCGCCTTTGTTTCACTAGATGAAAGCGGCGAACGTTCATTTAGCTTTTATCGCCCACCCGCGGCCGATTTACTTTATCGGGTAGATGACTTTAACAGTTCGATGTTTGCTGAACATGCCATTATGCATGTATGTAGTAACAGCCTTACTGAGCACAACATCTATCAAACAACGATTTACGGCCTTACTCAGGCGAAAAAAGCCGGTGCAATTTGTAGTTTTGACATGAATTTGCGCGAAAACCTGTGGCCAAGCATGCGCCATACGCTAGATAGAATGTGGCATGTTATCTCTTTGTCAGATATCGTAAAACTTTCATTTGAAGAACTTGAGTTTCTAAATCAAAAAAGTCATCAGGCAATGCCACTTGAACATACCATTGATACCATTTTAAAGGCAGGTGTAACCTGTTTGCTCGTTACCAATGGCGGTGAAGCAATTAACGTTTATCACGCTGATTTTAAAGGCCAAGTAAGCCCACCAGCCACCAACGTTGTTGATACCACTGCCGCTGGCGATGCCTTTATTGGCGGTATGCTGTCAAAGATTGGCCAGCACTGTGAAAATAAGCAACGTTTTAAAGAGTTTTGCCAAACGCAAAGCAATATCGAAGAGACGATTGCTTACGCCGCCAAAGCGGGCGCTTTTGCAGTGAGTCGCTATGGCGCATTTGCGTCATTGCCAAGCGCAGCAGACTTAACCTAAATTAACAGTGAACACGGCAATCACACATGCCGTGTTCATTTTCTTCGTTACAACTTTGACTCTTCATTCGAGCATTTGTCTATAATCGGTAAATATCTAAGCACTTTCATTTGCGGATCAATAACAACATGGTCTCCTTGCTGAATGGCAATATTTATACGACCCTTTTTAGGGTAATAGGTGTTCGACTCTCCATTAATTTCCACAGGGATCGGCATCGGGAATTTATTCCCTTTTAACGAGGCTGTATTCCAACTTAACGTAATGTTATGTGGTGTTTGTGTTACTTCAAGCTCAGGTAATTCAGCCTGCTTTAGATACACATCAAAAAACCATTGATAGTCTTTACCTGTTAAACGATTAACAATGCTAATAAACTCGTCGGTGTTGCGATAACGAGGTGCAATTGGGTAGGTTAACGATGCGGTGTTATTCACACCGTAAAGCAGCTCTCGTGTTGCTTGCCAAAATACGTCTTCACCCACAAGCCAGCGAAGAGTATGCAGTGTCCAGCCACCCTTACCATAAATATCAGAGTTAAACGCTTGGTCAGATGTAATTTGACCTTCAAGCACAACTGGCGCACAGTTTTTAAGACCTAAATAGGCTTTATACATACTGTGATTGTAGGCTGCGTCACCAAATTTATATAAGCTGTAACTGGGTTGCATATAAAAACCAAACCCCTCATGAAGCCATGCATCATTAAGCTTTTCGTGGGTCATTAAATTGCCAAACCATTCATGGGCAAGCTCATGCTGTAATAACCAATCATATCCATTGGGATCACGCGCATACTTTTTGCCATACGCATTGACTGTTTGATGCTCCATGCCTAAGTGTGGCGTTTCAACAAAGCCTAACTTTTCACCGCCCCAAGGATAGGGTCCGAGCATTTTCTCAAAAAACGTCACCTGCTGGCGTAAATCATTGTCGATAAGCTCGCGTGCTTTTTGCTCATTTTGTGTGAGAGACCAAAACTCAATAGGCACCGTCGCGCCATTCACACTGGTATACTCTGTTTGAATACGCGTATAGGGCCCAATATTAATCGCAATATTGTAATCACTTGCTGGCACCGATAATAACCAATCGAATTGTTGCTTATTATCACTCAGTTGCGTGATATTTTGCAGTACACCATTACTCACTGCACTTAAACCATTTGGCACAGTTAAACGAATACGCATGCTATCGGCTTTGTCTGCAAAATGATCTTTGCAAGGCCAGAACAAGTCACACCCTTCCCCTTGCACTGCCGTTGCAATCCATGGCTCACCCGATTCGGTTTGTGAAAAAACAAAACCCCCATCCCATGGTGCATTTTTAGCAATGTGTGGTTGCCCTTCATAAGCAACGGACACAGTAGCGACACTCCCTGGCGCTTTTTGTTCACCTAAATCAATGGTGATCACACCTTGATTTCGTTTAAAGTTAAGTGGCTTATCTTGTGAGGTAATTGCGGTAATAGTAAATCGGCTATCCAGTTTAAGTTCGACAAACTGAGTGGGTGCTAAGATTGTAAAGTCGGTTTTTGATAGCCCCTTTAATCGTTTCTTATTTGGTATGACTTCAAGTGCTAAATCGTAATGTGTAACATCAGTCTTAATAGCAATCTCTGATAGCGCTTGTCCTGTGTCACCAATAACAGGGTCTAGGGGTAATGGGTTTGTACTGCACCCCACTAAAATTGCACTTATAACAGCAGCAGCTGTTGATTTAATTAAATTAATACCCTGCAAAACACCGTCTCCATTCATTATTTTTATTATTTCATTTATCGCATAGCTTTACAGGTAATACAGCGATTTGCGTTGAATTACCCTGTTACAAAAATCTTATCATTGTTGATTAAGCAAATATGGTGAAGGGTTTGTAATCATGGTATGTTTTTTAACTAATTAAAGAAAAAGGAATTCAAGCTATGAATAATAAGCTTCTTGCTGTAGGTGCTGTTGCAATTGTTGCAGGTGCGGTGTTGTATTCACAAAATAAAGCCAGTGTTGATGTAGATTTACCTGAGCTTGCCTATGTGCCAGCAGACACTGCCGTGTTTTACGGCCAATTAAAGCCATTCCCGTATAGCAAATACTTTGCACTTATGCCTGATGCAATGAAAGGCACCAATGACTTCACCCCTATTATTGCTGAGCTAAAACAAACCAGCAATCCAAACGCTGTGTTTCTTGCTTCGTTAATGGAAAAGTATCAACAGTCTTTAAGCTCTTATGATGCGTTTAAATCAATGTGGGGGTTTGGCGATGACTATAAAGGAATGATGTATGCGCAAGGTTTAATGCCAATTGTTCGTTTTGAAGTCGCTGACCAAAGCAGTATTATTAATAGCATTAAGCAATCTGCCGACGAAGCAGGTATTGCTTACACAAGCGAAACACTTGATGGTGTAGGCTACACACGGTTTAACATTAGCCTTGAAGGCTTAGATAATATCGACCTGATTGCGTCAACGCATAACAACTGGGCGACATTAACTCTAGCAACCCCTCTTTCGAACAATCAAGACTTACGCATTGCCCTTGGAATAGAAAAACCAGCTAAGTCACTCGCTGATACTAAAAAACTGCCTGAGTTAATTAGCACTTTTTCACTTGATGGCAACTCAGTTGGCTATGTTGATCACCAACATATTGCCAATGCAATTACGGGTAAAGAAGACTCGCGTTTGCACCAAATGCTCACAGAACTACTCAACAAAGCCCAACAAGCCAATGCATTAGACGCAATTTCAACACCCGAGTGTCAAGCTGATATCGCTTACATTGCTCAAAAATGGCCCGCAACCGTATCGGGTACCACAAAATCACGTATTACGGCTGATTATGCCGATTTCGATGTTAAAGCCGTATTACAAAGTACCGATCAAGACTTACTAAATACTCTTCAGGCCGTGCGTGGCTTTGTGCCAAAACACACCACACAGCTTGATGGTCAAATGCTCAGTGTTGCTTACGGGATTGATGTTGCAAAAGTACTGCCACTCGCCAATACATTGACTGGCGCATTGAAGTCAGCCGAATTTAACTGTGGCCCGATTGTCGCTCTACAAAATGAAATGCGTGATGTCAGCACTGCAGGGCTTGCTATGGTCTCGGGTTTTGCAAATGGCGTTCAAGGAATGAGTTTAAGCGTACAAGATGCCAAATTTACGCTTGATGACACTCAAGGCCCACAAGTTGAAAGCTTCGATGCTCTAGTGACTTTATCAGCCACTGATGCACACGGTTTATATTCAATTGCGCAGGGGTTTGTTCCACCACTTGCAAATATAAAACTGCCGGCCAATGGTGATGCTGTAGTCATTAATGATTATATTCCTTCGCCTGTCCCGCTTAATTTTGACATTAAAATGGCGATGAAAGGTAATCACATCGTGATTTTTACGGGTGATCAATCAGCCCGTATTGCAAACGAATTAGACGCGCAAAGTGTCACAAAAAATGGGTTTGTGAATATGGCGTTTGATATTCAAAAAATCCTTTTACCGTTACTTGATACGATTGCTGCAACAGGTCAGTTAACCAATGAAGAAATGGCTGAACTTGAAGCCCTGCGTGACCAACCCGTAGGTGTCTATTTTGCCACAGACATTACTGACAACGGCATAGGACTTGAAAGTAACGTACAAATTACTAAAAAGTAATCGCTTAAACTGATAAATGAGAAGAGCGCATTAGCGCTCTTTTTGTTGCTGCCATTTTAAAGAGTTATTAGTATCGCGGCTGCTAAAAATAGTCGTGTCTGAGCTTTCAATGCCACCCAGTTTGGCTAACCTGTCATACAGCACAACATTACACGTAGCAGCTAAATTCATGCAGCCAATGGTAGGCACATAAACCACTTCATCACACCATGTCAGCACGTCTTTACTGACCGAACCATCTTCGGGGCCAAACACATAAAACGCATTTTCTGGGTGCTTAAATTCGGGTAATGGCGTGGCGCCTTCTACAAGCTCTATCACTACCGTTGTTGCGCCTTCTGGCTTCGCTTGCTCAAGGCTTTCAACTTGCGTCAGTGGGATATGCTCAAGCACATTTTTGGTATCAGTGTGGTACTTATTCGCACGCAGATAACGGCTGCCGGTAAAAAAAACCTGCTGGGCGTCGTAACATCCTGCGGCGCGTAATACACCGCCAACGTTGGTTGGGCTTTTGGGGTTTATAAGGCCAATCGATGCTTTTAGCGTAGTCATTAATCGATGTCCATGGTTGGCCATTCAGCAACATATAAATCAAAGTCGTCGAGGTCAACATGACAGTCTTTTATCGTTTTATCACGCACCGAAATACCTAATTGGTGCATCATTTCTTTGCTGCCACCATGGAGCAGTGGGTGCCAAGACGCAAGACCACGGCCTTCATGCAAACGACGGTAGCTGCAACTTTGTGGCATAAAGAAGATATCTTTTAGGTTTTCTTTGGTGAGCTTTACACATGAAGGCACGAGAGTTTGACGATTAGCATACTCACTACAGCCACAGCTATCGTTATCAAGGTATTGGCATACGATATTCGTGAAAATAAGCTCTTCACCTTCGCGAAGTTGATCTGTTGCGGCGAATTCATCTTCGTCTTCGCTGTCAATAAATGTGTTTAAACAACATTTACCACAGCCGTCACAAATGGCTTCCCATTCTTCTCGTGACATTTGCTCAAGCGAGCGCTTAAGCCAAAATTTATCTTCTAACATGGTATTACTCAAAGCCCCTAACAGCGCGCATTCTAGCTTAAAGCCAGCATGCGCGCAAAGTTTAGAGTGCTAGAGCTATTACTTTTGCTCGCTAACCCAACGCTTAATTTTCTCTTCAAGAATCGGCATCGGTAATGCACCATCGATCAGAATTTGCGTATGGAACGCTTTAATATCGAACTTATCACCCAGTTCTTTCTTACAATAATCGCGTAGTTCTTGAATTTTAAACTGACCTAACTTGTAAGACAGTGCTTGGCCTGGCCATGCGATATAGCGCTCAACCTCAGCGATAATATCACTTTCAGCCATCGACGAATTCGCAAGCATGTAATCAATACCTTGCTGACGAGTCCAGCCTTTTGCGTGGAAACCCGTGTCGAGTACTAAGCGCATTGCTCGCAGTTGTTCGTCAGATAAACGGCCATACCACATGTAAGGGTCGGTAAATAAACCTAACTCTTTACCTAGGCTTTCTGCATAAAGTGCCCAGCCCTCAGCAAACACGGTGTACCCACCAAATTTACGAAACAGCGGTAAGCCTTCAATTTCTTGTTGTAGCGCAATTTGGAAATGATGTCCTGGTGCCGCTTCATGAATTGATAAGGTTTCAAGTAAAAACTTAGGCTGTGCTTTTAAGTTAAACGTATTGATGTAAAAAATACCCGGACGTGAGCCATCTGGTGCAGGTGATTGATACGATGCCCCCGCAGCAGATTCTGCGCGGAAATCTTCAACGGCTTTTACAACGTAAGGCGCTTTCGGCGCAATATCAAACATTTGCGGCAGCTTTGCGTCAATTTTTTCTTTCACTTCTTCATAAGCCGCAATCAGCGCTTCTGGGGTGTCGTAGTAAAATTCATCAGAGGTTCGAAGGTGTTCAAAAAACGCTTTTAAATCCCCTTCAAAACCAACGGTTTCTTTTACTTTTTTCATTTCAGATAAAATGCGTGATACTTCACTTAAACCAATGTCATGAATTTCATCAGCGTTTAGGCTCAGTGTTGTATGCTGTTTAATTTGATACTCATACCATGCTTTACCATTTGGCAGCTCACTGTAACCAATGCTTTCGCGGGCATTTGGTATGTATTCGTTGGCTAAAAAGTCAGCCATTTTTTGATACGCAGGCACTAAACGCTCACTGATCATCGCGGTGTATGCACTTGTCAGCTCTGCTTTTTGTTCGTCGCTGAATGACTCAGGTAACTGAGCAATCGGCCCCCAGAATAATGACTCTTCTGGTTTTTCTTCGATATGAGTTTGAAATTGTGGTAATAGTTTTTCAGCAAGCGGTTTAGGAAGTACCACTTTGTCTTTCATGCCTTGGCGCATTGATTGCTCAACGCTCTCTAACCAAGCGATAAAGCCATCTGCACGCTTTTCAAATGCTTTATAGTCTTCAACGGTGTTAAAAGGCTGTGCGCTTTGCCCAGACCCTAACGCGGCAAAAGTGTTATGCGCGCCGCCCATTTGATTTATGGGCATTAAGTAACTTGGGAATTGTGACCCTTCAATAGCCAAATCCAAGTCTCGAGCGAGTATTTCATAGCTTAATAAAGACTGGCCTGTTAATTGTGTCTTATCAATATTTGCCAGTTTGTTTTTATATTCTTTAATGAAGTTAAGCTGCTCATTGCGATTGGCTTCATTGATCGGGGCAATAAAATCGTCGTTAAACTCGTTTCGGCCAATATAAGTGCCACCAATCGGGTTAAATTGTAAACCGTCTTCAAAATAATTGGTCAGTAATGTATCCAGCTGTGCGCTGGCTGATTCTGTTTTTACAGATGGTTGTGCTGCTGTTGTAGGTGTTGTTTCGCTTTTTGGCGTTGATTCATTACAACCCATTAATGCGAGCATCACTGCTGAACTAAGTAGTGCTAATTTTATGTTTTTCATTCTTTCCCTGCCCTTAAATTAAGTACCCGTAAATTATGCGGGTTTAGCGCCCTGTTTAGCAAGTATCGCTGCAACTTATCGCACTTTATTTACACACACTAACGTGATTGGTAAAGTGAAACTTCGACTTACCAATATTGAATAAAAATGAAAAAAACAGTTCTCGCGATTAGCTTAGGTCTTGCCTGCTTAGCCTCTGTAAATACCTACGCCACAACCTACGTATCGGCAAAAGCCATGGTCGATGTAAATTCAGGAAAATTGATTAAATCACCACTAATCAGTATAGAAAATGGTCAGATAACGGCTGTACAGACGAATACACAGCCTAGCTTAAAAGATGGCGATAAGCATATTCAATTATTAGAACTCACACTTGTGCCTGGTTTAATGGACATGCATGTACATTTGACCAGCGACCCTACAGTGCCTCGTAGTGCACGAATTGGTCAATCAGTGCCGCGCAAAGCGATTAAAGCCGCCCATTTTGCCGAAAAAACACTGTATGCTGGTTTTACTTCATTACGTAACTTAGGCGCAGAAGGGTATAGCGTTATTGCGGTGCGCGACGGTATTAACGAAGGTGATATTGTCGGTCCACGTATTTGGGCTGCGGGCCCATCACTCGGGGTTACTGGCGGCCATTGTGATAACAACCGTTTACCACCTGAAATGAAATACACCGCAGAAGGTGTTGCAGATGGTCCTTGGTCTGCCCGTGCTAAGGTACGTGAAAACATTAAATACGGAGCGAATGCCATTAAATTTTGTGCCACAGGTGGTGTTTTCTCTAAAGGTACTAAAGTGGGTATTCAGCAATATACGCAAGATGAAATGAATGCAATTGTTGATGAAGCTCACTTACGTGGTTTAACCGTAGCTGCCCATGCTCACGGCACCAGTGGTATTAAAGCTGCCATTGTAGCGGGTGTTGATAGTGTAGAACACGTAAGCTTTGTGGATGACGAAGCAATTAAGCTTGCAAAAAAACACGGTACGTGGTTCTCAATGGATATTTATAATACCGAATACACGCTGACCTTTGGCGAGCAAAACGGTGTTGATGAAGAAAACCTAAATAAAGAGCGTCAAGTATCTAAAAAACAACGTGAGAGCTTTAGTCGCGCCGTTAAAGCGGGTGTGAACATGGTGTTCGGCACCGACGCTGCAATTTACCCACATGGCGATAACGCGAAGCAGTTTTCACGTATGGTTGAATTTGGTATGACACCATTGCAAGCACTGCAATCAGCAACCATTAATAGTGCTAAGCTACTGAAAGTTGATGATAAACTTGGCCAAATTAAAAACGGCTTTTTAGCCGATATTATTGCCGTAAAAGGAAATCCTCTTGAAAACATTGCCGTACTTGAAAACGTGCAATTTGTTATGAAAGACGGCATTGTTTATAAGTAATCACCAATTTGCTGGTTTCATTTTATTGAAACCAGCACATCTCCTAATTACCAGTAAAAAGTTAACCAACCATTTATAAGATGTTATTTGATTGTACCTAAACTGACTATTTACCCATTTTAGATAAATAATACTTGAAATGAAAACCACTCGCATTATCATTACCGAAAATTTTTAACTTCTTTTCTATAATGACAACTTACAAATACTCTGTTTTAACCCTTGCTTGTATCAGCGCTTTTTCAGTTAACGCTAATGATTTAAACGATGTTGAACGGATTACCGTCTACGACAAACAAAATCGCGTGGTACTTGAGTCTGGTCTTGCGACAAAATCAAACATGACCTTAATGGAAACACCAGCCCCCGTGGTGGTGGTTGATCAAGCGCTCATAAATTCACAAGGCGCCACAAATTTACAAGATTTGGTACGTAACATCAGCGGTGTAACGCAGGCGGGTAATAATTATGGCATTGGTGATAACTTAGTGATCCGTGGTTTAGGCGCAAACTACACCTACGATGGCATGTACGGTGGTGCTGGCCTTGGTAACACCTTTAACCCTACCCGCTCAATGACTAACGTAGAATCGGTTGAAGTACTTAAAGGCCCTGCCACAGGTTTGTATGGAATGGGCAGTGCCGGTGGTGTTATCAACCTTATTGAAAAGAAACCACAATTCACTGAAAAACACACCGTTAGTGCCGAACTTGGCCAATGGGACAGCTATGCGTTGGGCTTTGATAGCACAGCTGCTTTAACGGATAATTTAGCGTACCGAGTGAATGCAAAAACAGCGCGCAGTGACGGCTATCGCGATTTAAAAGATGACCGTGACGAAATTTACGCGGCGTTGAAATATGTGCTTAGCGACAAACAAGACATAATGCTTTCAGGTGCTTATATCAAAGACGCCATTGCTGTTGACTCGATTGGCCACCCTATTCGTATTTTTAACAGTGACTCTGTGAATGGTAAAACGGCTGGCGAAGTCACCGCTGCTGATTTAGTTAACGATGCAACGGCAAAAGGGCTGCAACTAACAGATCAGCAACGCCAGCAATTAGCAGATTCACTCGCAGCAAATGATGGCCTAACACCGTATACCTTCGGTCATAATGGCATTATTTCGCCGATGGCCAATGATAACGAAGGCGAAGAACTGCGTTTTAAGTTAACGCATAACTACTTTATTACTGATAATTTATTTTTAAATCAGCAATTACAATACCGAAATTATGAATCAAGTTTTGCGCGTCAAACTGGAGCGTATAACTATGTGTATTGGAATCGTAATGGTGTGATCAATGCCGACCCTCGCGCCCCGTTAGTTGTTGATGACGTGCTTTATCCCTTTGCTGCGCGTCGCCAAGAGTATCGCCAAGTGCAAGCAGATGAAAAATCATGGCAATACTTTGCAGATCTTCGTTATGACTTTAGTTTTGCGGGTATCGATAACGAATTACTCGTTAACGCCAACTACGAAGACCGTGATATTCGTTTTAAACAATACTCTATTTATGATGCCGATCAGGTCATTAAAAATAAACAAGGCGAGGTTATTTACCAAGGCCAACTCCCGTATATTTTTGATATTCGAACGCCAAATTGGGGCGCGGGAAGTTTTGCTGATTACGATCCTCTAAAGACCAGCGACTACAACAAAGAAGTGCAAGCGTGGGGAGTTGGTATTCAGCATGTTGCCTATATTCATGACACCTTTACCACGCGTGTGGGTGTCGCGTTTAATCGCATTAAACAAAGTTATCAGCATTTTGGCGTTGACCCTCGTTACCGTGCAAGCGCCGCAGAGCCAACACCAGAAGCAGATACTTCAGACAGCGGTATGACCTACAACCTAGGTGCGACATATAAACTAAACGACGACATTTCGTTCTTTATAAATCACTCAAAAGGCCGCACAGCGTATAGCGTGTTAGGTAGTGTAACGGGTAACGAAGCTGACCGTGATGATGCCGAGTCTATCAGTA
Organism: Pseudoalteromonas sp. PAB 2.2; assembly: GCF_001938575.1. Classification (NCBI taxonomy): domain Bacteria; kingdom Pseudomonadati; phylum Pseudomonadota; class Gammaproteobacteria; order Alteromonadales; family Pseudoalteromonadaceae; genus Pseudoalteromonas; species Pseudoalteromonas sp. PAB 2.2. The sequence goes on along the minus strand of NZ_LYPI01000007.1, from coordinate 416,915 downwards.
ACGATATTGGCATGCGTGTAAAGGCCTTTGATGATCAACTATTGGCATCATTGGTCATTTTTGACAGTGCCCGTACCAACCTAGAGTATGCAAACCCAGATTATGAAGCCGGCGTGTCTGATGCTTCTATACCAAAGAGCTTTTATGATGGTGAAGAGCAAACAAAAGGTGTTGAGCTTGATTTAAATGCGGATTTAAATGAGCAATGGCAACTTAACATCAATGGTGTCTATCAGGATGCCCGTGATAAGCAGAACCCAAATTCATCAAGCTTTGATTCGCGTCAAAAAGGGGTACCTTATGTCACGGCAAGTAGTTGGTTAAGCTACGATGCTCAGTGGTTTAATTTAGCTCAGCCACTAACGATAAGTGCAGGGATTCAATATGTTGATGACCGCAGTACACATTCAACCTCGTTTGGTATTCCAGATGGTTACGTACCTAGCTACACAGTTTACGACGCCGCAATTCAATACCAAACAGATGAGTGGAAACTACAGTTAAACTTAAACAATTTGTTTAACAAAACGTATTACTCAAAAGCAATGTTCTTAGGCGGTATGCCAGGTGAAGAGCGCAATGCTAAATTAACGTTTAGCTATACGTTATAAGTAGTTACCGGTAAAACTAAACAAGCGCGACCCAACGTAGTCGCGCTTGTTTAATAACCGCTCACTCGTTATTAAAACGTCATCACGATACGACCCGTAATATCGCCTTTTAGCATGTCGTCAAAAATCTCATTGATATCTTCAAGGCGTTTTTCTTCAATAATAGCTTTAACTTTGCCTTTTGCGGCAAAGTCGAGACACTCTTGTAAATCTTTACGCGTGCCCACTATTGAGCCAACTACCGATACACCGTTCAGTACCGTATCAAAAATAGGCAATGGCATGTCTTCTGGGGGTAAGCCTACAAGCACGCATTTACCGCCACGACGCACACTTTTATAAGCTTGCTCAAAACCTGGTTTTGATACCGCAGTACACACTACTCCATGCGCACCACCGACTTGCTCAAAGATAGTCTCGCTTGGTACTTGCTTCATAAAATCAATGGTAATGTCTGCACCGAGTTCTCTGGCAAGATTCAGTTTGCTTTCACCCGTATCAACTGCAATCACATTAAAGCCCATTGCTTTTGCATATTGCACGGCTAAATGACCTAAACCGCCCACACCAACAATGGCCACCCAGTCACCGGCTTTAGCACCTGTTACTTTGAGTGCTTTATAGGTTGTGACCCCTGCACAAAACAAAGGTGCTGCTTCTGAAAAACCTAATCCTTCAGGAATTTTAACCACATAATCGCCATGAGCTACACAGTACTCGGCGTAACCACCATCTACCGAATAACCTGTGTTATGCTGCTCAAGGCATAAGGTTTCTTTGCCTTCTAAGCAAAACTCACAGTGGCCACAGGCACTGTAAAGCCAAGGCACCCCAACACGGTCACCCACGACTAAATGTTTAATATTGTCACCCACTTTTTCGATAGTCCCGACCCCTTCGTGACCAGGCACCAATGGCATTTTAGGTTTTACAGGCCAATCCCCATGACATGCATGTAAATCAGTGTGGCACACACCACACGCGGCAATTTTGACAAGTACATCGTTGACACCAATGTCTGGACATGGGATATCTTCAATGCTTAATTTACCTTTGTACTCTTTATTTACTGCGGCTTTCATAACGTTCCTCCATGGTATTATTGGGTTTCAGCGTATACGATAAACAGATTAATTGTCACTGTTATTGATCCACATCAAGCCATACATTTTTACTGGAGTTATAAAAATAAATTAATACATTCAGCTAGATATACCTGCATTGGTGACAACTCAAACTTTAGTCGCAATACAATCAATAGTGGCTATTTCTTTTAGTTATACCCATGGCGTGCTAGCATTTAATTTCTGAAGTTTTTGAACAATGAAAATTATGAGCCTATCTGAAAAAAACGTAGCCTTTGTAATGCACTGTGGTGAAATGGGAAGCCGTTGGGGCTTTAATCGCACTATTGGCCAAATGTGTGGTTTATTAACCATTACAAAAGAGCCGATGACCGCCAACGAAATTGCCGATACGTTAAGTATCTCACGCGGAAACGTAAGCATGGGCATAAAAGAGCTTCAGTCTTGGCGCTTAATTAAAGTGCACCATATTCCGGGCGACCGTAAAGAATACTATGGCCCAGCTGGCAGTATTTGGGATATGGCAAACCGTGTATTTGAAGAGCGCAAAAAGCGCGAAATTGATCCAACTCTAAGCTTGCTTCGCGATAACCTACTCGAACAAGCCCACACCGATGATGAACGCTTTGCGCAACAGCAAATGCAAGAAATCCACGATTTACTCGAAACCGTTACTAAATGGTCAGCAGAGTTACAACGCTTAAGTCCAGAGCAACTACAAAGTCTCATGAAGCTAGGATCTGGTATTGGTAAGGTACTGGATTTTAAAGATAAGATTTTGAAAAAGCCGGGAAAGAGTGAGTAAGTTAGCGAGTTTGTAGGAGGTGTTTTAACGCCGAACATTTGAGATTCACGGCTGAAGCCGTTCCTACGAGTTTAATATTGTAGGCGTGATACTTGTTTCGGGCGTTCTTTTGCAGGTCATGTTTTAGTGGATTTTGAACGAATAATCAAAACTGCACTTAATGTTATTTCATTGCACAGGGAGTAATCTTGTAAGGAGGCAATAAACCGTCAGGCTCAGTTAAAACTAAGCCTAACAGTTAATAACAATAAGTTACTTAATCGCTGGGTAACCGATACGATCTGATAAGTAACCCACACTGGTTGCAAAGTAATACGAGCGATTCCAATGCATGAGTGCTTTGTAGTTATCGTAGGCTAGATACATGCGGCCGTTCACGTCATCCGGCATCACCATCGCGGCAGTAATGTCCACGTTTGGTAAGTCACTACCATCCATTTTACGAACACCTAATGCTTGCCAGTCAGCTAGACTGCGCTCTGACTCTTTCCAATATTCAAGCCATTGACTGCGCGTTTTAGTGCCACGTTTAAGAATATTTGCGTTATCAAAGCCTTCTGGTAATTTAACTTGGCGACCCCACGTTAAGTCATCGTTCCACCCTGCTTGCTTAAGGTAATTTGCAATAGAGGCGAAGGCATCTTCTTCGGTTGTCCAAATATCCTTGCGACCATCACCATTGTAATCAACCGCATAAGAATTAAATGAGGTTGGCATAAACTGCGTTTGCCCCATTGCACCTGCCCATGAGCCTTTGAACTTATCAAGGGTAATATGCCCCTCTTTTAAGATATCAAGTGCAGCCCAAAGTTGATTTTTGTACATGGTTTCGCGGCGGCCATCAAATGCAAGTGTCACGAGTGATGCAATCACGCTGTGTCCACCTTGAATTTTACCGAAATTACTTTCAAGTCCCCAAAGTGCAACAATAAAGCGTGCTTGAACGCCATATTCTTTCGCTACTTTTTCGAGAACGTCTTGGTTTTCTTTATACAATTTACGCGCGCGATCAATTTTCCATTGCGGCACACGTTTTGGTAAATAGGTTTCTAGTGTTTCTTTTACTTCTGGCTGATTTTTATCTGCCGAGATTACTTTTTCTTTGAATTTAGCCGTTGCAAAGGCTTGGTCAAGCAGTGCTTGGTCGTAACCTTTTTCAAGCGCTTCTTTTTTTAATGCGGCAACATATAAATCAAAATCGGCTTGTGTTTTTTGTTCTGCTAGTACAGATGTGCTCAACGAGGCACTTAATAAAATAACGGCAAGTTTTTTAATCACTATCAGCTCCCTTGTCTTTTTTAAATTCGGTCAGCAGGTTTTCTTCCGGCGGAGGTAGTTGTAAGTAGAAACCGTGCTCAATTAACGCTTGCTTAACCGCCTCTAAATCTGCAACACCTAACTTTTTACGGCTAGCAAGATTGATCATCATCACATAATGAGGCTGGCCAAATGTCGCTAATAAAGCGTCTGGGACTCGACTAAAATCCTCTCTTTTCTCTACAAAAAGGTAGGTATCCGCTTTTTTCTTACTTTTATACACCGCAGTTAGCATTATGACCCTATAATATCTTGCTTAACGAAGGCGCACACTATAACATGAGTCAAATAATAAGTTATAAAAATTAGGTTAGATTTTTACTGTATAAGCCTTGTTCAGCCTGCGTTTATCTGTAAATACGACTAACCAAGAAAATTCAATTGAGCGTGTATGTCGGAACAAATTTTTGAATTAAAAGGGAACCTCTTTACATTATCTGTTTTACATTTATTTTCAGCAGATACCTCTCTTTTAAGTAAGCAGTTAGATGAGAAAATCGCCCAAGCACCTAAGTTTTTTGCCGGTGCGCCTATCGTAATCAACTTAAGCGACGTACAAGATGAAGCGCTTGATTTCTCGTTTTTAAAGTCTATGTTAACAAGCTTATCGTTTAATCCTGTCGGTGTGTGTAATGGCACGCAAGAACAAAACGAAAACGCAAAAGCAGCGGGCTTATCGGTCTTGAACTATTCACAGGACGTTAAGGGAGCAACCGCTAAACAACAAACAAATACGTCTATCGTTGAAAAAACTGTTCACCTTCCAGCACAAGTCATTCATGGCACGGTGCGCTCAGGGCAGCAAGTGTATGCAAAAGATCGCGACCTTATTGTTATTGGGGCTGTAAGCCACGGCGCTGAAGTCATAAGCGATGGTAATGTGCATATTTATGGCACATTACGCGGCCGTGCAATTGCGGGGGCTAAAGGTTACAACGAGGCACAAATATTTTGCCAAAAATTAGAAGCAGAACTTGTTTCTATTAATGGCAGTTATTGGATCAGCGACTCCCTACAAGGTGAACACTGGGGTAATGCCGTACAAATCCAACAAAAAAATGATTCATTAGAAATTTCAGCTTTGGTTAAAGGATAAATCTCATGGCAAAAGTAATTGTCGTTACTTCTGGTAAAGGTGGTGTTGGTAAAACCACATCGAGTGCTGCAATTGGCACAGGTTTAGCACTTAAAGGCTTTAAAACCGTTATTATCGACTTTGATATTGGTTTGCGTAATCTAGACCTTATCATGGGTTGTGAGCGCCGTGTTGTTTATGACTTTGTAAACGTTATTAATGGCGAGTCAAACCTAAATCAGGCTCTAATTAAAGATAAACGTGTTGATAAACTCTTTATCTTACCTGCTTCACAAACCCGTGATAAAGACGCCCTAACCCGTGAAGGTGTTGAACGCGTTCTAAACGAGCTGAAAAAAGATTTTGATTACATTGTCTGTGATTCACCTGCGGGTATCGAAGCGGGTGCCATGATGGCAATGTACTTTGCTGATGAAGCAATTGTTACTACCAACCCAGAGGTATCGTCGGTTCGAGATTCAGACCGTATCTTAGGTATCTTACACAGCAAGTCTAAGCGTGCTGAAGAAGGCCTTGAAAGCGTAAAAGAACACTTACTATTAACGCGTTACAACCCAGAGCGTGTTGAAAAAGGCGAGATGCTATCAGTTGAAGATGTACAAGAAATTCTTGCAATTAAACTATTAGGTGTTATTCCTGAATCACAAGCGGTATTAAGTGCATCGAACTCTGGTCAACCTGTGATCTTAGATTCTGAATCTGATGCGGGCCAAGCGTACACAGATGCAATTAATCGCCTGCTAGGTGAAACAGTTGATTTTCGCTTTTTAGATGTAGAGAAAAAAGGCTTGTTCAAACGGATTTTTGGAGGTTAATGTGTCTTTACTTGACTACTTCCGCTCAGAAAAGAAAAGCAGTGCGTCACTTGCAAAAGAGCGATTGCAGATCATTGTCGCACACGAACGTTCACAGCGTGGTACGCCTGATTACCTACCACAGCTAAAACAAGACATCCTTGATGTTATTCGTAAATACGTGAACGTAAGCACTGATGCAGTTCAGGTTCAATTTGACCAAAACGAAGATGATTTAGCGGTCCTTGAGCTTAATGTCACTTTACCTGACGAAGAAAAGAAATAGTCAAAATTGGGCGCCATGTTATAGATAACAGCGCCCTTTTTTATTTCTGCCACTGCATATGAAACTCGTAGTCGTCCTCGCCTATGGTTTTAAAACCTGCCCGTTGATAAAGCCCATATGCGGGATTTGCTTTAAGAACGGTTAAGTTAATTACATTCGCTTCATTTTTTAGCGCATGTAACACCTTTGTTCCTAACCCCTTCCCTTGCTCTGTTGGCTCTATTTGTAACTGCAGTAAGTTTATGTGATCTTGTTCTCTAGTAAACTTAGCAAGACCTACACATTGTGCCTCTGCAAAGACTAAATGACTGTGCTCAAAATGCTCTGCTACGCGTGCTTGATGTTGCTCAAGAGATAAGAACAAACCTTGCTTTTCTAAATGCTCAACCATGGTATTTAAGCGTAAGGTGAGCAAGTAAGGCTTGTCTAGAACTGTCGCTTTTATAAATTTTATCACTGCATGTCCTTACAACAAAAAAGGTACCTTAAGTAAGGTACCTTTTTGGCGTTTAACAAACAACTTTCTGCTAGAAGTTATAGTTTGCACCCAGGTAAAAACGGCGACCTGAATATTGGTTATAGGTAAATCGATTACTTTGCTTCCAATAACCTTCTTCAATTTCTTCTGTTAGGTTTACCACCGACGCTGTAAATGACAACGCATCAGTCAGGTTGTAAGATGCATTCACATCTAACTGACCATAGTCTTTAGTGTATAAGTTGTAGCCCTGGTGAATACCGTTTGCACGATCATCTTTCCAGTTATACGAAGCTCGAACGCTAAAGTCGTCATTTTCAAAGTACACAGAAACATTGTATTGGTGCTTAGCTGTACCCGGAATTTCAGCCTCTGTTTTTTGCCCATCCGTCGATACTTCGCTAGTGCTAGTATCTGTGTAGGTATAGTTAGTTAAAATACCAAAGCCGTTATCAAACGAGTGTTGGAAGAACAGCTCTAAACCTTCAGATTTCGCATCCCCACCACCCACTTTGGTGTTCATTTCTACTTCGATCGGCCCATTACAGCAATCGTGTTCACGTTCTACAATTTCAACAGTCGAAATCGGTAAGTTAGAGATATCTTTAGAGAACAAAGTAGCACCAAGCGCCGAACCATCACCGTAATACCACTCAATTCCTAAGTCGAATTGATCAGAAAGCATTGGCTCAAGGCCGGTATTTACAGAGGTTCCTGTACCTCTACCAGTCCATGAATCTGGTGAGTTAATGTTAACGGGTGGTCCGTATGACTCCGCTTGACTTAAGTCAGAATAACTTACCCTTGCCATAGTACGTGCGGCCGCAAAACGAACGACGAGGTCTTCGGTTACATCCCATGCTAAGTTAAAGCTAGGTAATACTTCACTGCCATCACTACTGCGCTCATTTGGATCTGTATCATCATCATCTTGGCCAATGACGTCGTCGTATGTAAGGGTACTAAGCTTAGTGTTTACATAGCGGACCCCTACATTACCTCGGAAGTTTTGCCACTCGAAATCAGCTTGAGAGTAAACAGACCATATTTTTTCTTCAAGCGCATAGGTGCCTGATAGGCTTGGCATCACTGTTTGACTGAAATTTTGCTTTAGATAATCATCAAGCGCATTAAAATCAAACGCTAAAAAGTTGAATGCACCTGTATCACCAGCACTATTATCAACAACATGGTCACTTACAAGCGTCGCCGGATCTGGATGAAAATCTGGGTTATGAAACCACTCTGTTCCTGGTAAATAGCCACGGTAACCACCATTATCAGCTATGCCGTCATCCCAACGAAAGTCATTACGAATCCCTTTAATCTCGTGATCTCTGTATTTCGCACCCACATAGAAACGAGTGAAAAAGCTGCCATCAAGATCAAATTTAACATCGCTTTGAAGGTAATCTTCTGAATCTTCATTTTCTGATGAATATGAATCAAACCAATCATAGTATTGGTATGCTTCTTTATCGGTTGCCAAATCAGTGGATACCTCATAATGCGGCTTACCATTCTCAATTGACCATAACCAGCTATTTACAGAGCCTTGGCGCGCATCAATATTTGCGTACGTTTCTTTTGACGTTCCGCCTTCAGCTTCTGTGTGTCCAAGCTTAACTGTAACGCTGTAAGTATCACCATAATAAGTGCCTTCGAAATCGTAGGTGTTTGATTTTGACTCGCCAAAACGCTCACGCCCAGTTAATTGTGGCGACAACAAACCACGACGAACAGGCACCCCCCCGTTTACATCAGCATCACCCCAGTTATTATCATTGAGTAAGCCGTTGTCGCCATTGCCGTACGCGATAACTGTATCGCCATCAAGAACAATACCGTAATACGGATTATGGTTATCATTCCACTCCGCAAATGTAATGCTTTGCCCTGTTTGGTCATAGCCTAACTTGGCACCAAAATAGTTAAAGTTTAGATCAAGTCTGTCACTTGGAGCCCATTGTACTGCGACTTGATAACCATCCCGAGTGCGGTCTTGATTTGAGTTATTCACACTCATAGCACGAGGTGCCCAGACATTGTTGTACACTTCACCAGTTGCCTGGTCGACCAACGCAGGGCGTTCTGCACCCTCAACTGTATCTGAGTGAAAACGCCAGTGTGAGGCATTATTAGTAATTGTTGTCACGGTGCGGTCTTGACGTGTAAAGCCTGCTAATACACCTATGTTTTCGTCATCATTTTTCCATGAATACAGCACATTTACTTGCGGCTTAGTATCTTCGGACACATCATCATAAGTTAATTCAGCGCTTAATGCGCCCGAGTTTGCTTCCATTTCGAGTGGCTTACGTGTGTGTAAAATGACAGTACCACCTATGCCACCTTCATCGATTCGTGCCTCTGCACTTTTATATACTTCAACGCTTTTGATCATACTCGAAGGCAGTAATGTGTAATTAAAACTTCGCGTGGGCGTACCCGAGCCAGATGATGCAATGTAATTACCGTTTAATTGCGTGAGTGTCCAATCAGGTGAAGTACCACGAATACTCACTCGACTGCCTTCCCCGCCATCACGGTCAATCAGCACGCCCGATACACGCTGTAATGAGTCCGCGACGTTTTTGTCAGGAAACTTACCAATATCTTCGGCTGTAATTGCATCAACCGTGGCAGCTGATAAACGTTTAATTGCTAAATTTTCTGCCGTTGAAGATCGTATACCTCGCACTTCAATTACTTCAACATCCTCTTCAGCTTGCTCTGCTGCGTAAGTTGTATTAACCGCCGCGAGTAATGAAAGCAAAATTGCATTGCGTTTAAAATGCCGTCCTTGCCCTTTTCTTTTTATTGCTCTTTGCGTGCCCATGCCTTTCTCCAGTTGTGTGTTCTGCTTATGCTTGTAAGACTAAACTGCTTACAAAAGCACTTTATTGTTGTCGTTTTGAAACTGATTATTGGGAGTTAACAGCTTGTAAAACTCAAACTCAGAATAGGGTGAGTGATTAAAAAGTGATAATAAAAATTCGGTGACAGATATGACAAAATCGGCGTATGGAATATTTTATATTCTTTTTTTTATATTCTGCTTTATAGTAACCCCATAGTTTCTATAGTAATTCCATGAACAAAACCAACAAAAAAAACAAAATCAACTAATTGATTTTAAATAACAAAATATAAATACAAGCTAGTACTTACATGACATTATGTTTAGCAAATTTAACGACCCAAAATATATAAGACAAAAAAACAGCAATGAGTAATGGTAAAATTCTTGAAGTCTGCTTAAACGAAAGTCATTTAAAGCAGCTCGCAAACAATATCTCATCAGCGAGCCAATTAGGCGTGAAACGCTTTGAACTGTGCTGTAATTTGCATCTTGGCGGTTTAACTCCGAGTGTGTCAGCCATTGAATGTGCAGTGAAAAATTTAAAGAATAATGCAGAATTATTAGTGATGATACGTCCGTACAATGATCAATTCGAAGTCGATTCTCAGTGTCATAAAATAATGCGTGAACAGATCAAGTACGCAGCAGAATCCGGTGCACATGGTGTAGTATTTGGTGCAATTAAACATCAGCAAGTCGATGAAGACATAACCCATTCGTTGGTTAATACTGCAAAGTATTTTAATTTAACGGTTACTTTTCACCGTGCCTTCGACACGCTTGAATCACCAATAAAAGCCCTTGACTCACTCACTGCATTAAATGTCGATCGCATTTTAACGTCAGGCACACCATGGCAAAGTGGGCGTAATGCAGTCGATGGACAAACTCAACTTAACACCTTACTCGTGCATGCTAATGCTAAGCCAGAAATTGTAATTGGTGGCGGCATAACGTTAGATAGTGCGCCAACATTGTGGCAATTAATAAACCATCATTCAGCGAAGGCATCTCTGCATGTTCACACATGTGTGCATAATTCGATTGGTGATATCGACATAGATGCAATTTGTTCATTGCTCAAAAAGGATTAAATATGACTACAAAGCACCTGTATTATCTAGGTATCGACGGCGGTGGCAGTAAATGTAAAGTTCGCTTAGAAAACCAAGACGGTCATCTATTGAGTGAAGCAATTAGCGGCTCAGCCAATGTCGCTACCAGCGCTGTGCAAAGCCAAGCATCTCTATTGGATGCCACTAAACGTGCATTTGAATATGCTGGCTTACCTCTCACTGAGCTGAAAAAAACCTCTGCGCATGCAGGTCTTGCAGGGGCTAATATCGAGTCAGCAAGCAAAGCAATGGCGCAGTGGCAGCACCCTTTTGCTCAGTTTACTGTGTCAACCGATTTAGTGATTGCGTGTAAAGGCGCTCATCAGCATCATGATGGTGCGGTCATTATTCTTGGGACGGGTTTTTGCGCCGGTTTCCAACGTCATCAGCACATCGCCGAGTTAGGCGGATATGGCTTATTGCTAAGCGATGGTGCAAGTGGGGGCTGGCTAGGCTTACAGCTATGCCGAAAAGCATTTGAAGTACTCGATGGCGTTACACAGCGCTCAAGTGTTATAAATACTCTGCTAGATGAGCTCGATTGCAAGTCGAGTCAAGCTTTAAGCCAACAGTTAATAACGGCCTCCCCTGGGGAACTCGCCAAGTTTGCGCCGCTCGTTTTCGCGCATCCTAACGATAGTTTCTGCCAACAATTACTCACCGAGGCAGGTTCTTTTATAGACCGCTATATCGCTTACTTTAAAGCTCAAAATATACACCGTGTTACCTTGGTAGGCGGTATTGCCTCAGCCATTACTCCTTGGTTAAGCCCATCAAGTCAATCTCAGTTAACGTTAGCGCAAGCTAGTGCTGAAGAAGGCGCTATTTTATTGGCAAAACAGTCATGTTAGTCGCCTAATTGAGCACGCATTTGTGATGGTATTTCACCAAACAAACGCCGAAATTGTTTGCTGAAATAGCTTGGTTCAGAAAAACCGCATTGATACGCTACTTGTGATATTGGTATGCGTGTTTCAATTAATAATTTACGTGCGTTTTCGAGACGCACTTCGTTTATAAACTGATTTGGAGTCTTTGCTAAGTGCTTTTTAAATCGCCTTTCTAGAGCGCTAATCGATAAGTGTGCGAGTTCTGCCAGCTCATCAATACTAATTTGGCGATGATAATGTTCGCGAATATACTTAACAGGTTCTTCAATTGCACGCACGTGTGAAAGGGCTTTAGATGTTTTTTGTAAATGGCGCGTCACACCATAGGTGCCAATCACATTACCATCGTGATCTTTGAGTGCGTGCTTAGATGTTGAAAACCAGCCAAGCTCACCTTGCAGGGTTTGATTTAACTCCAGACGGTCTGTCACGATAAAGCCTTCCATCACTCGCTTATCGTCATTCACATATTGAAACGCTAAGTGTTTAGGCGAAAAGTCAAAATCTGTTTTTAGTAAAATTTGCTCTAGAGTTTTATAACCCTGATGTTCAATAAAATGCTGATTACAATGTAATATTCTACTATCCGTATCTTTCACCCAAAAGAGGATATCGGGCAATAGATCAAATGCAGCAATGAGCTGATTGACTCCCGCTTTTTTTATTATTTCTTGAATATTCATAACTAAAACACCCCTAAAAAATGTCATTGCCATTATATTTTAAACGCCGATTTTATTGCATTGTCAACCGAATTTTTATTATCGCTTATTGCCCAAGCTTACCTATTATCAATAACATGACATTAACAGTAGCAAACGCTACTTTGATTAGGAGCGCTTAAGATGAGCAAAGCTAAAATCCGCATGGCTATGATCGGCGGTGGCGAAGGTGCCTTTATAGGCGCAATTCATCGCATTGCAGCGCGATTAGATGGCATGATAGAGCTTGTGGCTGGTGCATTCAGCTCGGATGCCAACAAGTGTAAAGCAACTGGCGAATTACTTGGCCTCGATAGCAGCCGTTGCTACGACAGTTACCTCACCCTATTTGCAGAAGAAGCAAAATTACCTGCTGAAGAGCGCGTTGATTTTGTGGCAATTGTAACGCCTAACCACTTGCACTTTCCGGTGGCAAAAATGGCTCTAGAGCACGGTTTTCATGTTTTATCAGACAAGCCTGCAACTCTTTCACTTGTCGAAGCACAGCAATTACAAGAAATCATTACCAAACAGGGTCTTTTGTATGGATTAACACACACCTACACCGGCTACCCGATGGTCAAAGAAGCTAAGCAGCGCATTAAAGCGGGTGAGCTTGGCTGTATTCGTAAAGTCATTGTTGAATACACCCAAGGCTGGCTTGCACAAAGTGAAGATGAAAGCTCTAAGCAAGCAAGCTGGCGTCTTGATACGAGTAAATCGGGAATAAGTTGCTGCATGGGCGACATTGGTGTGCATGCAGCAAATTTGGCTGAATATGTATCGGGCCTCGAAATAACCCAACTGTGTGCCGATTTGAACCATGTAGTTGATGGCCGCAGCCTCGATGATGATGGCACGGTGCTACTGCGTTTTAACAACGGTAGCAAAGGCGTATTACTCGCAAGCCAAGTCGCTATTGGTGACGAAAACAATCTACGCCTGCGTATTTATGGTGATAAAGCCAGCCTTGAATGGTCGCAACTAGAGCCGAATAGCTTATGGCTGCGTGCGCATAACCAAGCAGCTATCTTGCTAAGAGCGGGTGTAGGCGTACTTCACACTGATACGCAAAATGCACTGCGTACACCGGCGGGTCATCCTGAAGGATACCTTGAAGCCTTCGCCAACATTTACAGTAATTTTGCAAAGCAAATTCACGCATTTAAACAAGGCGACAGCGCCACAAATCAAGAGTTTGATGTACCCGGTATCAAAGAGGCAGTTCGCGGTATGGCATTTATTGAGCATGTTGTAGCCTCGTCAGAGCGCGATACTAAGTGGCACAGTTTACAGATTGGATAATACATAATGAAAAAAATCAAAGGGCCAGCGATTTTTCTGGCGCAATTTATTGGCAATGAAGCCCCTTTTAATAGCTTTCGTGGATTATGTAAATGGGCCAGTGGTTTAGGTTACAAGGCCATTCAAGTCCCTACCTCTAACCCCGCTATTTTCGATTTAGAAAAAGCCGCCGAAAGCCAGCAATACTGCGATGAAGTCACTGGTATTGCAGCCGAGTCAGGCCTTACAATTTCAGAGCTATCAACCCACTTGCAAGGTCAGCTGATTGCGGTACACCCTGCATACGATGAAATGTTTGATAATTTTGCTGCAGACCACGTAAAAGGCAACCCTGCGGCACGCACACAATGGGCAACGGAGCAGCTAATGTTTGCCGCAAAAGCGAGTAAACGCCTTGGTTTAACAACGCATGCGACGTTCTCGGGGTCTTTTTTATGGCATACCTTTTACCCGTGGCCACAACGTCCACAGGGACTTGTTGAACAAGGTTTTAACGAACTCGCTAAACGTTGGTTACCAATTTTAGATTGCTTTGATGAACACGGTGTTGATGTTTGCTATGAATTACATCCGGGCGAAGACTTGCACGACGGGGTAACATTTGAGCGCTTTTTAGCCGCCACAAATAATCACCCTCGTGTGAACATTCTATATGATCCGAGTCACTTCGTATTGCAACAATTAGACTACTTAGCATTTATCGATATTTATCATTCACGCATAAAAGCGTTTCATGTCAAGGACGCTGAGTTTATTGCAAATGGCCGCTCTGGGGTATACGGCGGCTTTCAAAACTGGCAAGACCGACCGGGCCGTTTTCGATCTTTAGGTGATGGGCAAGTCGATTTTAAGCAAATTTTCAGCAAATTAACCCAATATGGCTTCGATGGCTGGGCAGTGCTTGAATGGGAGTGTTGTTTAAAACACCCAGAAGATGGGGCACGAGAAGGCGCTGAGTTTATTAAAGCACATTTAATAAACCCCACCGACAAAGCCTTTGACGATTTTGCCAGTGGCGCAACAAACACTGAGCGTAATAATCGAATTTTAGGTTTATAAAACCGACAACAATTGAACACACAGGACACACAATATGGACAACAATAATTATAATCGCATTGTCTTTCGGCTTTGCTGTATAGCACTGATTGTGACCTCGATGACCTTTGCCATTCGCGCTGGTATTTTGGGTCAACTTGGTGGTGACTTTGGTTTAACTGACACCGAACTCGGTTGGGTCAATGCAATGGCGTTTTTAGGTTTCCCCGTTGCGACCATGCTCGGTGGTATAATCTACAACGCTATTGGTGCTAAAAAGCTGGTCGCGTTGGCATTTATTTGTCACTTACTTGGCCTTGCCCTAACCATCACCGCAGATGGCTTTTGGGGCTTGCTGGTATCGACTTTTCTAATAGGCTTTGCAAACGGCTCTGTTGAAGCAGGTTGTAACCCATTAATAGCTGAAATGTACCCTAAAAACACCACCACTATGCTTAACCGCTTTCATGTTTGGTTCCCTGGCGGGATTGTAATTGGTGCATTAGCGTCTAATTTCATGTCGGCTGCCGGCCTTAACTGGCAGTGGCAAGTCGCTTTAATATTAGTCCCGACCATTATTTATGGTGCCATGCTAATTAAAGCAAAATTTCCGACCTTTGATACACGTACCCACTCGACCAGCAGCAACATTCGTCATTTATTTACCCCGCTGTATTTATTTCTTATAGCGTGCATGACACTGACCGCCACAACGGAGTTTGGTACTCAGCAATGGATTGAACGTATTTTAGGTTCATCGGGGGCATCACCCATGGTCATTTTAGCACTTATAACAGGGCTCATGGCGGTAGGTCGTTTTTTTGCAGGCCCTATTGTCCACAAGCTTAACCCAACAGGTGTATTACTTGGCTCTGCGCTTTGTGCAAGCTTAGGTATCTTTATGATGAGCCAAGCACAAGGCACCATGATTTATTTAGCCGCTATTCTATTCGCCATGGGTGTAACTTACTTTTGGCCTACCATGCTTGGTTGTGTTGCCGAATACATTCCGAAATCGGGCGCGCTAGGTATGTCGTTAATGGGAGGCGCGGGCATGTTCGCAATGAGTATTTGGAATCCAGTCATAGGAAGTTGGATAGACAGTGCCCGTTTGTCTGCAAAAGCATCAGGTGCCAGCGCGGAACAAATCGAAATTTTAGCCGGACAGGCTGTATTACAAAACCTGTTGATATTCCCGATTATTTTAATCGTGGCATTCATAGGGTTGCATTTAGTTATTAATAACAACAAACGCGCTGAAAAGTGCGCATCTTAAGCAAGTAAATCGTCGAGGAACACCATGTTTAAATCTCTCAAAGCACTGACTTTAGTGCTCACAGTTAGTAGCTGTGCACTCGCTAATGCGACTGATAATCAGCTAACACAACAAGAAAAAAACGCCGGATGGCAGTTACTGTTTGATGGCAAAGACATGTCACAGTGGCGTAATTTTAAAAGTGACTCTTTAAATCCAGCTTGGGTTATTGAAGATGGCGCCATGACCTTAACAAAAGGAGGTGGCGACCTACTAACCAAGAAACAATATCAAAACTTTGAACTGCACATTGATTGGAAAATTTCAACCAAGGGCAACAGTGGTATTTTTGTGCTGGCCGATGAAACAGGACAAATGATTTATTCACACGCGCCAGAGATTCAAATTATTGATAACAAAGAGCACCCAGATAACAAAATTGACTCTCATTTAGCTGGCTCAATTTATGATTTATTCGCTGCCCCTGCTGCTGCACATAAACCCGCCAATAGCTGGAACCATGTGCGTATAAAAATGCAAGACAACCATCTACAAGTTTGGCAAAACGGCATTAGTACGACAAGCATCGTTATTGGTAGTACAACATGGAACACGCTTGTAAAAGGCAGTAAGTTTGCCAATTGGCAAAACTTTGCAACGGCTAAGCAAGGCCATATCGGGCTTCAAGATCACGGCGATAAAGTGTGGTTTAAAAATATAAAAATTAAGGAGCTTTAAGATGTCTGAATTTAAACATAAGGTATTGGTTGTTGGCTCTGGTGCGGGTGGCGCAATGGCCGCTTACACACTTACAAAACTAGGTCATAAAGTACTGCTGTTAGAAGCAGGTCGACATTATGATCCAAAAACCGAAAGCCCAATGTTTCGCCGCAATAGCGAGGCTCCATTAATGGGGGCAGGCAACAAAGATAAAAACTTTGGTTTCTACGATGCAACGGTCGATGGCGGTTGGCAAGTACCCGATGAGCCATACACCAGTGCAAAAGGCAGCGACTTTTATTGGTGGCGCGCTCGCATGTTAGGCGGCCGGACTAATCACTGGGGTCGCTACTCACTGCGTTTTAGTGAGCACGACTTTAAAGGTAAAAGCCGTGATGGTCACGGTGCGGACTGGCCTTTCGAGTATGCCGACTTAGCACCTTGGTACGACAAAACAGAAGAGCTCGTTGGGGTGTGTGGCACTAACACTGGCCATGAAGATATGCCAGATTCATCGCCGGGTATTTTGCAGCCACCACCAAAACCCCGCGTACCAGAGTTATTAATTGCTGCTTCTGCAAAGAAATTGGGCATTCAAGCTGTGCCAATGCATCGTGCGGTTTTAACCCGTCCAAAAGACGACCGTTTAGCATGCTTCTATGCAACACCATGTGGCTCTGGTTGCTCAATTGGTGCCGCATTCCAAACAACAACATCGCTGTTACCTATGGCAAAAGCAACGGGTAATTTAAAAGTGATTACTGATGCAATGGTAAAATCGGTGGCTGTTAATGATCAAGGTAAAGTAACGGGTGTAACCTATGTTGATAAGAAAACAGTCACAGAGCACGCTCTTGAAGCTGATGTGGTGATTCTTGCGGCCAGTGCCTGCGAATCAGCGCGTATTTTATTAAACTCTAAACACAAAACACACCCTAAAGGTCTTGCTAATTCGAGTGGTCAGGTTGGTCGTAACCTAATGGATTCAACAGGTGCATGGCTAGGAGCACAGATTCCAGCACTAAAAGGCCGCCCGCGTTATAACGAAGATGGTCATACCGCAAACCACTTATTCATTCCTTGGTGGGGCCATCAAGCCCAAGCTAACAATGAGTTAGATTTCCCACGTGGTTATCACTTTGAAATTGGTGGCGGCTTCAGACAACCCGGTTCAGGTGTGTCTGGCGATAAACAAGGCTACGGCCCCGCCTTAAAACAACAAATTCGCGATGCGTATGGCTCTTATGTAGGATTTGCGCTACGCGGTGAAATGTTACCAAATAAAGATACTTACATGGAAATTGACGAAAACGTTAAAGATAAATGGGGTATTCCGGTTTCGAAATTCCACTTTAAGTGGTCTGATCGTGAATTAAAGCAAATTGAGCATGGCTTAAAAACGGCCAAACAAATCCTTGAAAACATGGGCGCAGAGGTTGGTGAACTCCCGCCTGCCGAAAAAGCTATTTCAAAAGGTGGCGAGATTATCCATGAGGTAGGTACCACACGCATGGGCAGCTCAAAGAAAGACTCTGTGACTAATCAATGGGGTCAAACGTGGGATTGTAATAACTTGTTCGTCATGGATGCAGGGGTGTTTGCCTCAAACCCACATAAAAACTGTACGCTCACCATCATGACTCTGGCAATGCGTAATTCAACTTGGCTTGCTCAACAAATTGATAATGGGGTACTTTAATTATGCATCATCGTAACGAACACGAAACCTATAACTATGTTTCAGGAATGAGTCGACGAGACTCTTTAAAGTGGCTAGGCTTATTAGCCGCAGGCTCAGCGGTCGGGCTAACCGCAGGGTGTACAAAAGCACTTGAAATCGGTGCAGCATCCTCAACTGAGGGGCATTGGCCGGACTTAGATATTAAACCTATTACCGCAAAAGGTTATGGCCAAGATCCCAATTTAGTGATCCCACCACAATCACCATGGCCATTGACATTAACTGCGGACGAAATAACCTTAGTGGCGTTATTATCCGATTACATTGTGCCGCGCGAAGGCACTATTCCATCGGCAAGTGAGTTGCACGTACCGGCGGTTATCAATGAATGGGTTAGCGCACCTTATGAAGGACAACAACGTGACCGCATTAAAATTTTAAATTCACTTGCGTGGATAAACGACGAATCTAAGTTGCGCTTTAAGAAGCCATTTACCGGATTAAGTGAGCAACAGCATCGTGCAATTTTAGATGATATTGCTTATTTTAATGAACAAACACCTGCCCAATTTCAACGTATTGGTAAAGCATTTTTACGCTTTAAAGAGTTGGTGTTAGCCGCTTTCTTCTGCACGCCTGAGGGCTGTAAAGACATTGGCTACTTAGGAAATGTGCCTATTGCAGGCGATTATCCGGGACCGTCTGACGAGGCAAAAGCGCATTTAGATCAGGTTTTAGTAGACCTAGGCTTGAGCGAATACGCCTATACCGATTAGCTTCCCCCCTTGTGTTGTTTTATAACACACTGCAATGCAGGGGGTTAACTCCCCTGCTTTTTTAGGATTTAAATATGTTTAACTCTCGTTATTTATTATTTTTAATTTGCTTTGTATTTAGCAGTCAGTTATTGGCGACTATTCCAGTCAGTGTGCAATTATGGTCGGTTAAGGACTCCCTTAAAAAAGATTTCCATAATACTTTAAAATCACTCTCTGAAATGGGCTTTGATGGCGTTGAGTTTGCCGCAGACTTTGGCCCTTACAGTGATAACCCTGCCGGCCTCAAAGCAAAACTAACTGAATTGGGCTTACTTGCCAGTAGTGCTCACGTCGGCTTTGATGCACTCAATGAAAGCAATATTGATAGCACACTCCTTTTTTACAAAACACTTGGAGTAACAGCACTGTATGTCCCTTGGGATGAGCGTGCATGGCACCCAGAAGGCGTTAAATCATTGGTTAAAGAGCTGACTAAAGTCAGTAATTATGCAAGCCGCTATAATATGAAGATCGGTTTTCACAATCATAATAAAGAGTTTAATGCATTTAATAACGCAACATTTTGGGATTACATCGCTAGCAACACCCCAAATAGCATGCCATTACAACTAGACATTGGCTGGGTTAATTACGCGGGTAAAGACCCTCTTTATTTCATAAAAAAATACCCCAAGCGAACGCTCTCAACACACATAAAAGTTCGTACTAAAAATGGCAGCATACTCAGCCCTATTATTGGTGAAAACAGCATAGATTGGCCAGAAATCATCGACACCTTAGAAACAGATGGTAATACCCAATGGTTAGTGCTTGAGCAAGAGGAATACCCTGAGGGATTAACGCCACTGCAAAGTGTGGCAAAATCGAAAAAGAACTTAGATAAAATTTTAGTGGGGATGTAAATCCCTGCTAATGGCGTTATATAGAAAAATAACGAGCGTTATTCAGCATATAATCGGTAAAATTCTCGTTAATTTCTTCACCCAATAAATTTAAACCGCATTATGTTACATACTGATTCAAAAAAGGAATTTCATATTAAATAATACAATATAATCAAAAAAGGGACAAAATACCCTCTTTTAGACTGGTTGTCATATATTAAAAGGATCGTAATATAAAGAAAAACATCTCAAGGATAGAGCATGAAAGTCCTAACGCTGAAGAAAAATTCAGAGAAAAGCGTGTTATTAATACTCGCTTTTATACTATTTACCCTGTTGATTCTTTTAGAATATTTACCTGAAAAGTATCTCATTTATCAATTAACGTTGCTAACAACCGTTTGCATATCTGCAATAATTATCGTCTTAGTTATTAGCTCCAAAAGTGAATTAACAATATGCCATCATGGTGTATTTTATCGTTCTATGTTTGGCAACTTTCACATTGAAGCCAGTCGGGTCAAATTGCTCCGTCACTATTCAAAATGTGGTTTTCACTGTGTCATTATGTTTGGTGATAGGTTCTTTCTTTTTGCCCCCTTCTACACGTTAACGTCACGGCAAACACAAGGACTAAAACGCTATAATTCCAATTTATTAGATTGGTTACACGAAAAAAGTAAACACAGAAAACTGCTCTAACCGCTTAAGCAAAAGAAAGATACTTTAATAAAAACATGTTGTGAAAACGCACCATGCTTATATTTATTAAATCATACTATTTAGAGGGTGTTATTTAAGACATTGAATTTTAATGCGCTTTATAGAAGCAGCCACCAGGTGGTTTGACTATTTAGTGAAAAATATAGTCAAACCACAGTCAGGCTCTGTTTAAAGAGTGGGCTCTTAGTTATCCCATTCTTTAAGAGCATCTTTAACATATTCATAGCGCCAAGAATTGAATAAGTCAGGCTTAGATGACGTTTTTCGTTCTTCGTTATCGAGCTTCCAGTTCCAACTTATTAATTGGTTAATTTGCTTTTTAGACGCTAAGACATCTTCTGGAATACCCTGCTCTTTTGCTACTTTAGTGATCTTTTGCTTAATATCTTTCGCCGCCTTTTTATAAGCTGGAAAATCAATAAGACGCTTCAATTGCTGCGGATGCTCACTAACGTCAATCGCTTTTCCTCGCTCGATGCACTGTAATATTTCAACCCCCGAACGATTTACTTCCATCGGCTCAATACCCGGTACACGGCGTAAAGAGTTTAAGCTTGCGGGTTTACGTTTGGCAATTTCAACCATATTGTGCTCTTTCACTACAAAGTTAAGCGCGAGGTTTTTTCGCTCAGCTTTTTCACGGCGCCATGCAGCAAGCTCTCGTAATACAGCTAAGTCATGAGGACGTAATTGCCATGCATTTTTAATATCTTTATAAAGCTGATCATAAGGCGTTTGATAAGCCCGTTTTTGCGCAACCAACTCACTTTCACTAATGACGATATCAAAAAAGCCAGCTTCATCAATTTGCTTTTTAATTATTTCGAAACAAGGTAATAAATGAAAAGTATCGGCTGCTGCGTAATCTAGCTGTTTTTTGGTTAATGGGCGTTGTAGCCAGTTTGTTCTTGATTCGCTTTTATCTATTTCGATATCAAGTAATTCTTTGACCATGTGGGCGAACCCCATGCAGTTGCCATGCCCTAAAATTTGCAGTGCAAACTGGGTATCAAACAAGGGGGTTGGAACAAAACCCGCGTACTTTTGAAACACCTCAATATCTTCTGACGGAGAGTGCAATACCTTTAAAACATCTGGGTTTTTAAGCACTTGCCAAAAATCATAAAGCGACAACTCTGCCAATGGATCGATTAGCGCTAAGTGCTCACCATCAAAAACTTGAATAAGTGCGACCTCTGGGTACAAGGTGCGACGGCGCATAAATTCGGTATCAATAGCAAGCACAGACTTGCCTGTAATTTGTTCTACAAAATCATTTAATTGGTTTTGCGTTTCGATCACTTGGTATTGCACTTATACCCCTTTAAATATCAATTACCATAAAAAAAGCCGGCTAATGCCGGCTCTTATTATTTTTCGTCCTTTAAGGCTCTTCTCAGAATCTTACCAACGTTTGTTTTTGGTAATTCATCCCTAAACTCAACCAGTTTAGGCACCTTATAGTTCGTTAAATTATCACGACAGTGTTTTATTATATCTTTTTCAGTTAAAGATTGATCTTTTTTCACGACAAAAACTTTAACTTGTTCACCACTTACTTCATGCGGGATACCGATTGCTGCGACTTCAAGCACACCTTCGTGCATTGCAACCACTTCTTCAATCTCATTTGGGAATACATTAAAGCCCGACACAATGATCATGTCTTTCTTACGATCCACAATATAGAAGAAACCTTCATCATCGTATGTCGCAATATCACCTGTTGCAAACCAGCCGTCTTTTAAGCACTCAGCTGTGGCATCTGGGCGATTATAATAACCGAGCATAACTTGTGGGCCTTTAACCCATAGTTCACCGGGTTCACCTTTTGCTGCTTCTTCACCGTTTTCAAGCATTAGCTTAATATCAGTGCTTGGCGCAGGTAAACCAATTGAGCCATTGTAGCTGTCTAGATCGTATGGACTCACTGTAACAAGTGGCGCACACTCAGTTAGGCCATAGCCTTCCATCAATTTGGTTTTTGTGACAGCTTGCCATTTTTCTGCAACAGGACGTTGCACCGCCATACCACCGCCTAATGACATTTTTAAACTTGAGAAATCAAGTTCAGCAAATCCCGGAGTATTCAATAAACCATTAAACAACGTATTTACACCCGTCACTGCTGTAAATTTATGTTGCGCTAACTCTTTGACGAAACCAGGCATATCACGTGGGTTTGTGATCAGCACGTTTAAGCCACCATATTTCATGAAGGTTAAACAGTTAGCTGTCAGTGCAAAGATGTGATAAAGCGGCAGCGCTGTAATAACCACTTCTTTACCGCGCTCTAAAACATTATCTAAACAACCTGATACTTGTTCAAGGTTACCAACCATATTACCGTGCGATAACATAGCCCCTTTTGACACACCGGTTGTTCCACCTGTGTATTGTAAGAATGCTAAGTCGTTAAGATCGACATCTGGCTTTTTATAGGTTGCTTCATCACCCGCAAGCGCATCAGAAAATTTGATTACATTTGGGAGTGAGTAACTTGGCACCATTTTTTTGATATATTTAACAACAAAGTTAACGATATGCTTTTTGAGGCCGCCAACCATGTCGCCCACTTGTGTGACCACAATGTGTTTGACGTTCGTTTTCGGTAATGCTTTTTCGAGGGTGTCAGCAAAATTAGCAAGAATAAATATTGCAGATGACTCAGAGTCATTTAACTGATGCTCTAATTCACGAACCGTGTAAAGTGGATTGACATTAACCACTACACAACCAGCGCGAAGAATACCTAAAATTGTTACCGGCGTTTGCAGTAAGTTAGGCATCATTACCGCTACTTTATCGCCTTTTTTTAGACCAAGATCATTTTGAATGTACGACGCAACACGTTTTGTTGCACTGTCGATTTCGCTGTAGGTCAACACTTTACCCATGTTAGTAAAGGCTGGAAGGTCACTATAGTCAGCAAAACTTTTTTCAAACAAGTCGAGTAACGAGTGATAATGCTCAGGGTCGATTGTTTCAGGCATACCTTCTGGGTAGCGCTTAAGCCAGATTTTTTCCACTCTTAGCTCCTGTTTATAATTATATTTTTTAATAACCTTAATCTAACTAAGGCCGTTTCACAATGGAGTAAATACTCTAATGGTGCAGATAATCCCATATTTGGTGCAATTATACAATTAACTTGCTTTATCGTGCCTAATAAATGCATGAATGTGTTCTAAGGTTAATGCAGGACTTTGCATATGGCAATGGTGACCGCCTGGTATCTGATGAATTTTTAACTCCTTGTAATATTTACCATAAGCATCTAAGTTTTGTTTTACGAACTCAAATCCTTTATCGCCCATTATAAGCTGGCATGGGGCCTTAATGAGTTTAATTGTTGCTTCACATTGTGCCTCATTAAAACGAAACCCTGAATGATTTTTAAGCTTAGGATCGGTTCTCAAGTACCACTTACCACCCTTTTCATAACAATTACGCTCCATGAGGAGCGCAGCGTGCGGGTACGCTAAATCACCACTGGCGAGTCTTGCACTAATAATGTGCGCCTTTGACTCAAATGCGCGTGGCTGTTTACTGTTTACACGTGCCCGGTTCAAAATTGCTTTTCGAAGTTGACTCGCTGTATCTGAACTGGGTGTAGTCACACAGCCTATCCCTTCTATAAAATTGACCGAGGCCACTTTTTCTGGAAAGCAACTTGCGAAAACGCCTGCAACCATCGCTCCCATCGAATGACCAACTAAGTGAACACGATCCACATTGAGTGTCGCAAGTAACATATAGATATCATCAATGTAATCTATAAAGTAGTAATGTGCATCTTTATTACGCCAATCTGATAAGCCGTGCCCCGGAAAATCAACGCAATACCATGTGTGGTTTAAGGTCGCATTATGTAGCATAGGTAGGTAACTATTTGCGTTATCTAGCCATCCGTGTAAAGCAATCACAACCTCTTCACCATGACCAAAGGTTAGGCCATGCAAGGTTTTATCGCCAGTTTGATAAGAAAAAGGCTGCACACTTGCTCCTATTTTTTAAACGTTTCAACTTAAAGGCGTTTATTTATCGTCTGGCTAGTATACAATAATCTCGGCAGTATAAATAAGGGCACAATAATAAGGTTACATCAATGAAATTTAAATTAAGTCTTTTAGCATTATTATGCTCAGCAAGTTCAGTTATGGCTGAATCTGCACCAAAAAATATCATTTATATGATTGGTGATGGAATGGGCCCTGCATATACCACCGCTTATCGTTACTTTAAAGATGATCCAAACACCAAAGTTGTCGACCCCACTGTATTCGATACTATTTTACGTGGTATGGCGCACACTTACCCTGATGACCATACTTATGTAACAGACAGTGCAGCGGGCGCAACAGCGTTAAGCAGTGGACGAAAAAGTTATAATGGCGCTATCGCCGTTGATACTGACAAAAAGCCAGTCAAAACAATGCTCGAAATAGCTAAAGAGCGTGGCATGACAACGGCTCTTGTGGCAACGTCACAAATTAATCATGCAACACCTGCGAGTTTTGCAGCGCACAATGAATCTCGTCGTAACTATGACGAAATTGCTAACGACTATATTGATAATAAAATCGCCGGTAAATTACCCGTCGATCTTATGTTAGGTGGCGGTACGAAATACTATGTACGTGATGATCGCAATCTTGTAGAAGAGTTTAAATCGGCTGGTTATCAGTACAGTGATGACTTTGCAGCCCTTAATGAGATAAAGCAAATACCTGCGCTGGGTTTATTTGCCGAAGTCGGTTTACCGTTTGCGCTGGACGAAAACCCAACACGTTTAACACAAATGACGTCTAAAGCGCTTGATTTACTTGATGGTCAAAATGATAAAGGGTTCTTTGTCATGATCGAAGGCAGTCAAATTGATTGGTGTGGTCATGCGAACGATATCGCGTGTGCAATGGGTGAAATGGACGACTTTGCAAAGTCTATCGAACAGGCAAAAGCGTATGTTGATAAAAACCCAGACACGTTACTTGTCATCACAGCTGATCACTCAACAGGTGGTTTAACTCTGGGTGCTCACGGTCAATATAAGTGGGAAACAGAAGTCGTTAAAGGTGTTAAAGCGACGGCGGGTACCATTACTGATGAGTTACAAAAAACTGACGACTTAAAGTCAGTATGGCAACGTTATACTAATATTGAATTTACCGAAGAAAATAGTATCAAACTTGAGCAAGCTAAAAAAATGGGTGATAAAGCGTTACTCCTTGCTGTAAAAGATATCATTAACCACGCTAGTTTTACTGGCTGGACAACGGGTGGTCATACAGCTATTGACGTACAAGTTTTTGCTTACGGTCAGCGCGCAAAAGACTTTTACGGTTCGCAAAACAACACAGACATTGCTGATAAGTTGATTGATTTTATTAAACAGTAATCGTTTTAAACGAAAAAAGCCTAAACAAGTGTTTAGGCTTTTTTATGTTTATCGTTTTCACATTAAGCGTACACATCTACACCTATCAGGCTTTGCACCTCAGCACGTCGCTCTAAATTAGCAAACTCGGTATACGTCGAAATAGCACGGCTAATTTTCGGGTTATTTGGCTTATCGTAAATGGTTTGCTGATAGTTTTGTGACTCTGTTTTAAATTCGGCTGCGAGCGCAACACCTTGAGGGCTCGTTTTAACGTATTCCGTTGACGATTTTTGCTCAGCCGATTGGTCTGATATCGCCTTAGGCGCATCAGTTACGGTATTTTTACGGCTATACTGACCCGGTATATCGCCAGTGAAAAAGCCTGAGCCAATCGGTAACGTCAAGGTCTTAATCCCAATTTAAAGATGCTTAAATTATGTGTCATAAATGCCAACGCTGCAAGTTTAGGGTGTGGTTATTACCCATAAATAGGCTATAACGCAGCACACATACCAAACATGCGCTGCCCTTCGGGTTCTTCCTAGGGGCGATTAACTCTTGGTTGCCTACATAATATAGGTGAGAGTATGTGCAGCACGCGGCAGCTTTGCTCGATTATAACTCAGATCAATTATTACTTAGCTCGGTTATTACTCAGCGCACTAGGTAACAAACCTCGCACCGCGATTAAATCCCTTCTAGCGTGAACACATTTTAATTATGAAAGGTCAACATGTTCTCGTTATTCACGCCCGGGAAGCTTTTTCCACGTTACGGTATCTCGCACATATTTAGGTTGAGCATTTGCAGCACTTACCGTATCACCTTTTTCAAAGGCACTGGCAACCGATGCCAACATGTACTGAGCATCAGGCAATAAAATATCTGGACTTACGCTTATATTTGCCATTTCACTGACAAGTTCTGGGTACGTTTTCCAGCCTGTACCTACAGCCGTTGCGGAGTTATCTGGCAGGGTAAGTAGTTCTGGTTTAATCACTTGTTCTTCATTCACAAGTGTCATTAAACCGTGCTCATTTGCTTGATATTGAGCAAAGTATATTTCCCCCATACGTGCATCAATTGCTGAGAACACATCTGAAACATGATGTTGTTCATGTGCTTGCTGAGCCATCATTTGCAGCGTTGATACACCCACAAGCGGTAATTTGGCCGCATAGGCCAAACCTTGTGCGATGGCTACGCTAATACGTACCCCCGTAAAACTGCCGGGGCCTTGACCAAAACCAATCACGTCTAACTGCGTTAATTTACATTGCGCTTTGGTTAATAATTCATCAATTAAAGGCAAGATTTTTTGACTGTGCTGTTGCGGGCACTCTTCAAAATGATGAAATGTTTGCCCTTGATAATGAAGCACAATTGATAAGGCTTCTGTTGATGCATCGAGGGCAAGAATATTTTGTTTAATCATCTACATTACTCTAATTGATCTGTTCTAAAAAGGCGTTTGCCATTGCTAAATCACGCGTACGTCGCATGGGTGGCAAACTTTTTAAAAATACTTGGCCGTATTGGCGTGTCACTAATCGATTATCACAAATAACCAATACACCTTTATCTTTGTTATCACGAATAAGGCGCCCTACTCCTTGCTTCAGGGCAATTACCGCTTGAGGTAATTGAATATGCGCAAAAGGGTCTTTACCTTGCAGTTGGCAATCTTGCATGCGCGCTTGAAGCAGGGGGTCGTCTGGTGCAGCAAACGGCAATTTATCAATAATAACACAACTTAATGTACTGCCTCTAACATCCACCCCTTCCCAAAAAGAGGCAGTGCCAAGTAAAACAGCATTACCGTGGCGAGTGAATTTTTCAAGAATAATGCGTTTTGACATTTGCCCTTGCATGTACACCGGGTAATCTAATTGTGTGGTTAACCCTTCCGCCACCAAATGCATCATACGGTAACTTGTAAACAGTACAAAGCAACGCCCTTTGGCTGATTTAATAAGCTCAAGCGTTAACTTAATAATGGCATGTGGCATGTTGTTAGCGTGCGACTCAGGTAAATAGCGAGGTAAACACAGCAAGGCCTGTTGTTCATAGTCAAATGGGCTTTCAACAATCATGCTTTGCGCGGGTTTTAAACCAAGGCTGGCGTTAAAGTGGCCAAGATCATTATCTACCGACAACGTGGCTGAGGTAAAAACAAATCCAGCCCCAGTGTCTTTCATCATCTGTGCAAATTTTGCCGACACGTTCAGCGGCGTAATGTTCACCGTTAAATAGCGACGCGTGGTTTCGTACCAATAGCTATAACCTGTTTGTGCTGTATCGAATACGCGTTCAAGCTGCCCTTTAAAGGCCAACGTGCGTTCAAAGGGGTGCTCTATTTTTTCACTGCGGTCTAAGCATAGTTTTAGTACTTGATATAAAAAGTCGAGATCGCTTATCACCCGATGCAGTGCCGCGCAGATATCTTTGTCGGCCAGCTTTTCTCGCCAATCTCCGCGACTGCCATCAATACCAAACTGCAAGCGTAAGTCAGCCACACTGGTTTCTAGTTTATTGAGCGTTTTACCCAGCTGCAACATATCGGGGATATCGGCACGGTAAATTGCCCGCAGATCATTAATTAAATCCACCAGCTTTTTTGTACTGACACTTTCACCAAAGTAATCACTGGCAATCTCACTTAATTGGTGTGCTTCATCAAAAATATAGGCATCGGCTGTTGGCATTAATTCAGCAAAACCGGTGTCTTTTACCGCCATATCAGCGAAGAATAAGTGGTGATTAATCACCACAACATCGGCTTCCATCGCATTTAATCGTGCTTTACGTATATAACAATCTTGAAAGTCAGGGCACTCTTTCCCTAAGCAATTATCGGCCGTTGAACTGACATAGGGCAGCACTTTTGCATCTTCTTCAATACCAATACAATCGGCTAAATCACCTGAACGTGTTTCGCTGGCAAATTTTGCGACCATTGCTAATTGATGCATGACATCCGGGTCATCTGTTGGCACGTGCGCTACATGCTGACTTAACCGATATGTACATAAATAGTTTGCACGGCCTTTTAACAAGGCCACTTTTTTTGTCGCGCTTAATGCTTTTACTAAGTTTGGCAAATCACGATGAAACAACTGCTCTTGCAGGGCTTTTGACCCAGTAGAAATAATTGTCTTACCTTTTGATTTTAATGCAGGAGCCAAGTAAGCATAAGTTTTACCCGTCCCCGTTCCTGCCTCAACCACTAATTGATGACGTTTTTGCAAGGCGTCATCAACCGCAACAGCCATATCAATTTGTGGCTGTCGAGGTGTGTATCCATCAAGAGAAAGCGCAAGAGGGCCAGTGGCACTGAAAAGTTGTTTGATAAACTTCGCCAATAGATTAAAAGTGATGGCCAGATTTTACGTAACTGACTTGCCAAGGGCAAGACTAAATGAGGAAGGCGGGCTTCCTCATTAGCAAAAAGGACGATTACTGTGCTTGAATCGTTAACGTTATTCCCGACGCAGCACGGTATCCCTGTATATCTATGTACCAAGTACCACTTTGCGGGTTATCAATTTGGCATGTTTCTTCGTTGCCATTTTTATAGGGGCGACACTGATAATTTGAAGCTGTGGAAGCTGAGCCATAATTTACATACAAGTCGGCATCACCGCTGCCACCTGAAGTTGCCACGGTTAAACGACTCAAACCCGCCGGTATTTGCTGTGTAAAACGTTGCCAACTTCCAGCACCGACACTAATATTACTTTCTGTACGGTCGATACTACCGACACTCCCCGTCTCGTTGAAACGACCCGTTAGGGAGACACCTGAAATTTCATTCCAAGCTTCAACCATCACATGATAAGTGCCTGCTTTAATGGTCGCTATTACACAACGCTCGTTACTTGATGATGTTGTACTCTTACAGTCAAAATCTTGCAATGTTGGTTTGCTGCCAAATTTTATATATAAGTCGGCATCACCCGTGCCACCTTGAGTAACAAACTCAAGATTACTGCTCATTGCGGGTACTTCAAGGGTAAAAAATAACTGTTCTTTGGCTGCCCCTGCAATGTTCGTTGTGGCAATGCCATTTTCAAGTTCATTACTTGGCTCTTGAACAACATCTCCGGCATTTTTAGCTATCTCAGCCAAATAACTCACGGCAAGTTTTGCAAATTTACTGGCATGTTGTGGGTCAAACTGTAAATCGTTGGAGGTATGAATCAACGGGTTAATATCACTCATACGCGATTCAAAAGGCATTGAAGCAGCAAAACCTTGTTGATACCACGACGCATGATCTGAACAACCATAACCACATTGATCAAACCCGTAACTAACGTTTGGTTGATACGCATCTAAAAGCTGTGATAAGTACTGGTTTTGTGCTGCGTTTGTATAGTCTGTCATCATAACAATGTCGGTGCTACTGCCATGATTACCGGTCATGTCAAATTGCACCATGCCTACCACATTTTTCCCTTGTGCTTTGTAATTGGCAGCTATTTCTTTTGAGCCTCTAAGCCCAACTTCTTCAGCAGCAAAGCCCATAATTTGAATGGTTCGTTGTGGCTGATAGTTATTCTCGACTATCGCTTTAAGCGCTTGGGTGAGCACGGCAATACCCGATGCATTATCATCTGCGCCAGGAGCCCTACCATTACTTGGATTTGACTGATTAATTGAATCTAAATGGCCACCGATGATCACTATTTCGTTCGCTTTTTCTGCACCGGGTATCGTTACAATCACCGACGATTGTGAAAAACTATGGCTAAAATAATCAACACTGATATCGCTACGACTACTGGCTATTTGTTGCCAATGCCCTTTTAACCACTGGGCAGCATCAACACCACTTTGTGCCGAGTAATATCGATTATGAAAGTTCATCATGCTGTTAACGGTATCAGTGAGCTCACTGCTGTTAATAGATGAAAGTAGCGCGTTGACTGTAGCGGCATTATCAAGACTATAATTAACTAAACTTGAGCTCGCAGCTAACTGCGAAACCCCCTTTAACTGTTGAGTGTAAAGCTCGGCGTCTGCTAATGAATCATGAGCAACAAAACCACCACATCGATGGTAATTATCATGCATGAACTCACTTAACCCAGCGATCTCTTGCTTATTCAAGCGCATAAAATTTACTTGGTTTAGCGTTGATGATTGCATGGCAAAATTGTTATCTTGCTTACGTTGACTCATTGTCTCTTTTTTAAAGTGCTCTGCTGCAAGCGCATCAATAGTCACCCAAATAGTTTCGTTTGACCCGGCATGACTTAGTTGGCTAACGGAGAGTGTGGCAATGCCAATTAAGCACCGCGTAAGGAGGGTTGTCATAATCAATCCTTTTTATCTGTGAGAAAAAAGGGAGCCGAAGCTCCCGAAGAATAGGCTAGTTAGCCGAAATGGTCAGTGTTACACCGCTTGCAGCACGGTAGCCGCGAAGGTCGATATACCATGTACCCGCTTGTGGATTTGTGAATGTACACGTTTCGCTATTACCGTTTTTATAAGGGCGGCAATCATAGCTTGACGTAGTAGATTGAGAACCAAAGTTAACATACAAATCCGCATCACCTGATCCACCCGAAATAGTCACATCAAGCGATGAGTATCCCGCATCGAGGTCTTGCGTGAAACGAGTCCACCCACCTGAGGCAACACTCACGTTAGATTCAGTACGGTTAATTGGTGTGGCACCTCCCCCGGTGCTCGTATCAAAACTTCCTGTTAGTGATACACCTGAAATTTGATTCCATGCTTCCACCATCACAAAGTAAGTACCCGCTTGCACATTACTGATTGCACAGCTTTCCGTACTCGTAGATGACGTACTTTTGCAATCGAAGTTGCTAAGTGTTGGTTTTGAACCATACATCACATACAGATCGGCATCGCCGCTGCCACCTGTAGTATTAAACTGCAAGTTAGTTGCATCGTCAGGCACTTCAAGGGTAAAGAACAGCTGCTCTTTTGCTGCACCACTTATGCCTGTGCGAGCAATCCCATTTGTTAGTTCTTCATCGCCTGTAGGTGGTTCTGTTGTGCCACCACAGCTGCTACCTGCACTGAGGTTTGACGTTACACCCACAGCCGCAAGTGCAGCTTGAACATCAGCGGGGTCATAGCTTAAGTCACAGGCAGCATCCATAACACCGTTACCCGCAAGATCCCAGTTTGTGCTAGCAGTCCAATAAAGTTGGTTCGCACGAGCCATAACCACAAAGGCTTTTTGCGTATCCCAACCTGGTGTTGTTGCAAGGTTGTAGAATGCCTTATTGAATACACCTGAGCTGTAGTGAACATCCATACCCGAGTAATAGTCATTCTGATGATCAATCGAGCTGCCATCTTGCGTTGGATTATTCATATAGCGCAACGCACCATTGCCTTTAAAGATCTCTTGACCAACTAACCAGTCGTTTGAGCCTTTCATATAAAATTCGGCGGCTTCACCTGCCATATCAGAGAAAGCTTCATTCAAACCACCTGATTTACCAGAATACACCAGACCAGAGTTTTGCTCGGTAAAGCCATGACTTACTTCATGCGCTGAAACATCAAGACTGACTAAAGGATAAAACGTGTTTTGACCATCGCCAAAGGTCATCGCACTTCCATCCCAAAACGCGTTTTCGTAGTTATTTCCGTAGTGAACACGCATTTTTAATTGGAAGGTTAAGGGGGCTGTGCCGACCCAATCGTTATACATATTAAAAATAACATTGCCAAAGTAATGAGCGTCGTTTAATGGCGAATACGCACCATTGATTTCTTTAAATGTATTTTCTGGACAAGTAAACGAATACGCCGTTGAGCCACTGGTACTACCATTAAGATTAATGGTTTTTACATTGGCATTATCCATCGTACAAGTGCTGCCCGACTGAGCCACATCTAGACTGTCAAAGTCAGTGCCATAAATATACTTACCCGTTTTTAAATTTCCGCCAGGGCCTGTTGCACTGGCATGTTGAAGGTTATCAAAGCTAAATAAAACTTCACCGCTGTTTGCATCAATAATTTGGTACGGACGAGATGGGTTATCGCCATACGTGACATAAGACACTTCATACACCAGATGTGCCACACTATTTTCATCTAACCAAATAGCTAAACGAGACTGTTCATTATGCTTTTTTAAGCCAACCGATTTAATTGCTGCCGGTGAATTTGCAAGCCCTTTAGCAACGGCTTTTTTCTTGCTAAGTACAGGAGATACTGAACTAATATCTGCTGCAATATCATACACCGCCGCACCATGTGCGCGTTTTAACTGGCCATTACTATCAAATGTAAGGCTAACCGTGTCGCCGATGACAGGTAGACCTTGATACATTTGCTGATAACGACGGGTTGTATGGCCGTTATTTGTTTTGATTTCTTTTAATACAACTAAATCATTCCCTGCACCTAGACCAACTAACTGATTAGGGCTTGCCATCAATACCGATGCAGCATTAGTTTGCAAAGCTTGGTTAATCCCCATTTGTTGATTTAAGTATTGCTTATTCGCAGCTACTGCACTTGTTGCTTGAGTCAAAGCAAAAGCAGCAAGAGTTGCTAGTGTGATTTTAGATAAATTCACGTTTACGCTCCGTTAGATTGTTATGTATTTAATGTTTTTTTAGTAACCGGACTGCACATGTTCCCGATTAGTGACCAGCCTAGATGGGTAAACGCAAAAATGAAAATGAAACAAAAAATTTACAAATAAAGTATTAGCTCTAAAAATAAAGTTCATATATTACAATGTATTGGAAATTTAAAGGTAACTGAAATGTTAACAATTAACGGTATGCTGTAAATTATTTTATACATTTTTATAACATTAATTATACATTTGTACCTTTTATTTTTTCACCAACTGATTACTCGTATGCTCTGTTGATAAAAACCATATCAGCAGGTTTTTCCTCCTCAATAGCTAGGTACATATATTGCAGGTGACAGCAAGAACTTCAGGCGTAAGGATTGAAGATGTTTTCTGAATTGGCACAAAATGTGTGGGTAAACGAGCCATGGCTACTCGTAATTGGTGGCACATTTATAGCTACTATTATCTTGTTTTTAATAAAGTTTATAATTATTTACTGTTTAAAAACGTGGACCCAGCGCACAGACTTTGTGTTTGACTCTTTGCTCGTCGACTCAATTTCCACGCCACTTACTTTATGCACAATGATGGTGCTTGTGATCATTTTTGGTCATTTATTAAACATGACTGATTTTCTAACTGACTACCCGCTTCCTATCGCAGCGACTGCGAAATCAATATTAATTTTTGCTTTAGTGCTATTTTTAGATCACTTCTTATTCGGTACCGTTGACTATTACAGTTCGCGCTCGTTAGTGGTGTCTAACAGCCGCAGCATTATTAAAGGAGTGATCCGCTGTGCCATTGTCAGTGTTGGACTACTGGTTTTATTAGGCACATTAGGTATTTCAATCACGCCTATTATCGCGTCGCTAGGGATCACTTCCCTCGCCGTTGCTCTTGCCTTACAGCCGACATTAGAAAATTTTTTCTCTGGGGTTCAACTGGTTATCGATAAACCTATTAGAGTCGGCGACTTTATCGAGCTTGAGAGTGGTGACCAAGGGTTTGTTGAAAAAATAGGCTGGCGATCAACGTGGGTGAAAATGTTGCCCAATAACATGATAGTGATCCCCAATAGTCAGTTGTCTAAATCGCGAATCATCAATTATTTTTACCCTGAAAAAGAGCTCAGTGTGCCAGTGGAAGTGGGGGTACATTATGGTTCCGATCTTGAAAAGGTCGAGCAAATAACACTTGATGTAGCAAGGCAAGTTCTAAAAAGTCATGAATGGGGAATTGATGACTACGACACGTTTGTCGTGTTTCACACCTTTGATCAATCAAGTATTAATTTTACTGTGATGCTAAGAGTGAAAGAGTACTTTAATCGTTTTTGGGTGAAATCGGCTTTTATCAAAGCATTACATAAACGCTACGCCCAAGAAGGTATTGTGATTCCTTACCCTATTCGTGCTATAAACACGACACAAGAGTCTGCGTCGTTTAAAGACTCACATTGACCTAGCTAAATTTATGATAATTGCACTTTCCAACAGGTTGGATTTGTCTCTTTTGAGACAATTTTAACAGCAATTATACAAATGCAATCAGCACCTTGAATTTTTACTCTAAAATTTAATAAAAATCGCATAAACACTGTGACATACGTATGATACAGGCGTACCATATGCGCCCAGAAAGTGACTGCTTTCTGTGTCTTGTTTATAAAATATTTAAGGTCAAACAATGAATGCTTGGTACCTCATTTGTTTTCTTTCAGCATTAGCTATTTTTATTGCTTTTGCTAACCAGTTCATCCTCAAAATGCAAACAACAATTGCTATAACAACAGGCTCTGTTGTTATTTCTTTACTCCTTATTCTCGCCGTTAAAATGCTCGGTGATTCCACAGCCCTCGAAATGACTCAGGTGGTTTCAAGTATTAACTTTAATCAGTTATTGTTAAAGGGCATGCTAGGGTTTTTGCTGTTTGCAGGTGCGCTTGAAATTAATTTAGCAGCGCTGCGTAAACAGCGGTGGGAAATAACCGCATTAGTGCTATTTTCAACCATTACTTCAACCGTGATTGTAGGGTACTTGAGCTATTATTTATTTGCTTTTGTGGGCTGGCCTGTCCCTTTCATTTACTGTTTGTTATTTGGAGCATTAATTAGCCCTACTGACCCTATTGCCGTGTTAGCCATTATTAAACAAATGCGAGCCCCAGAAGGTATTTCTGTGCAAGTGGAAGGTGAGTCTTTGTTTAATGATGGTATTGGTTTGGTGATCTTTACCACTATTTTCTCGGTGGCTTTTTATGGTACAGAGGCAACGTTTACTGACGTAGCAGAGTTATTTTTAGTCGATGCAATCGGCGGCATTGTGTTTGGTTTAGTAATCGCATTAGTCGGGCACTTTTTAATCATTAATAGCCGCGATGTTAATATTCGCTTATTACTAACACTCACCATTCCTACTGCGGGCTTTGCAGCTGCTAACATTTGGGAAATATCAGGTGCTCTGGCAATGGTCACAAGTGGTATTTTGTTGGGTAATATTACCCGCTCAAAAGCGACTGAACGAACCGGTCCTGAAGATACTCGCTATGTAAAAGACTTTTGGCATGCAACCGACAGTTTCTTAAATGCCTTACTATTTTTGATTATCGGTATGCTAATTGTCACTATGCCTATCACCATTCAAGAAATTGGTCTTGGCTTACTCATGGTACCTGTTGTACTACTTGCGCGTTTTATCAGCGTGGGGACGCCATTTATGTTCTTCAAGAAGTATAGGCAATACGACAAACATTCTGTGAAGATTCTAACATGGGGTGGCTTAAGAGGCGGGTTAGCACTGGCAATGGCTGCGGCAATACCTCGCGACCAAGTAATGATTGCGGGCTCAGACCTTCATGATTTAATTGTCATTGTGACTTACGTCGTCGTCATTTTTTCTATTATTGTGCAAGGCTTAACTATTTCACCACTTATTCAAAGCAGTATTCAATCTGCCAAACACGTAACTGAGAAATAGTATCGCTGCATGTGCGTTATACCAATTGAGTTAATTGTTGAACCTAATAAAAGTTAAACATTTGACTCGGTTGGTATTAATAGGTTCTTTTTTATCACTTTTGTTTTGTACATTCGGCTATCTGCTAGCGCCAATAGGTGTGACAGTAAGCATGGTTTTTGCCCTGAAAAATTGGCAATCCCATGCGAAAAACTAAGGTTAATTTTATGATTAAATTGGCCTGACAATTCACTAAATGATTCAGCTAATCGCTGCATAATGACTTCGCATTCTTGGGTACTCAAATCAGTAAACAAAATAACAAATTCATCGCCACTCAATCGGGCAAACAAATCTGCTTTTCTGCAACACGATGCTAGAACATTGGCGAAGCCTTTCAATACCTCATCGCCAGTAGCATGACCAAACGTATCGTTAATCGGTTTAAAATTATCGAGATCAATAAAGACCAACTTCGCTTTTAAATTTTGTCTGATACATAAATCTAAATAACGCTCAGCCGTACTGCTGAAACTTCGTCGATTAGGCAATAATGTTAACTCATCAGTTGTTGCCAATTGCATCACTGCAAGCTCTCGTTCAATAATGGCGGTAAAGTCTTTTAACACATTCGCTTGTTCTTGGGTGAACGATCGAGGCTGATGGTCAATTATGCATAAAGTGCCAATACGATTGCCTGACTGCAATGTAATAGGGCTGCCGGCATAAAAACGGATATTGGGCTCACCTGTCACCAAGGGATTATCAGCAAACCTAGGGTCTAGCAATGCATCACAGACGACCAATGGACCATTATCTAAAATCGCATGGGCACAAAAAGAGATATCACGCGGTGTTTGTTTTACGCTGACCCCAATGCATGACTTGAACCACTGCCGGTGTTCATCAACAAGACTGATTAAACAAATAGGGACCGAAAAGAACTGCTGAACAAGGCGCGTTATTCTATCCAGCGCTGGATCATTTGGGGTATCTAAAATTTCGAGTGCACGAAGCTCTTCAAGGCGCGCTTTTTCACTAAATGGTACTGCTGGCTTATCCATAATATCGCCTTGAATCTGAAAATTAATTTTACTCTACAAACCTAGCACAAAGTGCTAGAAAACGAGATAAAAATAATTTTATTTTCTTAAGCATTAAGCCCATGTATCGAGGTGCTTATTGCCGTCTTCACCTTCTTCGATAATATCTTTATCATTTTTATCAGCACTTTTATTAGCACTTTCGGCTGCTTTTTTACGCCGTTCAATTTCGCGTTTTTGCCGCTTTTCGAGTTCAATTCTCTGCACGTTCGCATCTTTTACACCCGCAATGTGGAATGCACCTTTACTCTCAAGTTGTAAACGCGTGATGCGTCCTAAAAAGGGGATCATGATATCCATTTGTACCTCCTACCCATCCACTTATTATCGACCGTTATAGCATATTCTTTAATTGCAAAAAAAAGTGCTTGCCAAAAATATTAAAAACATGTTTATCTATATACGTAAATTATTTAAACAGATTAACGCACTGGTTTACACAAACGAGTGCAACACAGGAAAGATTATGCGCTTCAACTTGACAACTATCCATCATCACCATCATTCACCGGAATAGCCTGTCAGGTTTTTCGCTGAGAGGTTATTCCTAAAAGGAACCTCTGGCGAGTAATCAACCACATTATTTATTTTCGCCCTGAGGTTTCCTCGGGGTTTTTAGTTTTTGAATTAAAGGAAAATGAATAATGAGTAATAATAACCGTTTACGTATCGCCATCCAGAAAGGCGGCCGACTATCAAAAGACTGCCAAGAGCTTTTAAAACAGCTAGGCGTTAAATTGAATCTTCGTGAACAACGCCTAATAGCACACTCTACTAACATGCCCATTGATGTACTTCGTGTACGTGATGACGATATTCCAGGCCTAGTTATGGACGGTGTGTGTGACTTAGGTATCGTTGGCGAAAACGTACTTGTTGAAGTACAAGCCGAGCGCGAGCGCCAAGGCGCTGCATTTGAAGTAAATAAACTGTCAAAACTTGATTTCGGCTATTGCCGCTTAGCACTGGCTTGGCCACAAGAGCTAGGTGTGCAAAAGAAGAGCTGGTTTGAAGGCAAGCGCATTGCCACTACCTACCCTGAAATTCTAGGTCAATATCTAAAACGTGAAGGCATCAACGCAAGCACAGTTATGCTAACAGGCTCTGTAGAAGTGGCCCCGCGTGCAGGCCTTGCCGATGCAATCTGTGATTTAGTGTCTACCGGTGCAACACTTGAAGCCAACGGCTTAATGCAAGGCGATACTATCCTCGAATCAAATGCCTGTTTAATCCAAAACAAAGACCTGACAGATCAAAGCAAACTTGATTTAATCAACACCCTAATGCCGCGTTTACGGGGTGTACGCCAAGCTAAAGAAAGTAAGTACATCATGCTACACGCGCCAAAAGCAAAACTCGATGAAGTGTGTGATTTACTGCCTGGCACAGGTCAACCAACATTACTTGCTTTAGCCGGTAGTGATGATTATGTGGCACTGCACATGGTGAGCAGCGAAACCTTATTCTGGGAAACGATGGAAGAGTTGAAGGCACTCGGTGCAAACTCGATCCTCGTTATGCCAATTGAAAAAATGATGGAGTAAGTATCCATGTTTCGCTGGAATGAGGAAAACCAACTCGCACAGCAAGCGGTACTTACCCGCCCTGCTGTCACGGCAAGCAAAGAGATCGAATCAATATGCATCGATATCTTAGCGGCAGTCAAAGAGCAAGGTGACGCTGCGCTTTTAAACATGGCAAAACAATTTGATAAGCGCGAAACACCGCGTTTATTAGTGCCCGTTGAAGAAATTGATCAAGCAGAACAGTTTTTATCGAGCGAATTAAAAGCCGCGATTGAAACAGCTTACGCTAATGTAAAACGCTTTCACCAAGCACAATTACCAAAAGACATTAAACTAACAACTCAACCTGGGGTGTTATGTGAGCTTAAATACCAAGCGATTGAAGCAGTGGGTATATACGTACCCGGTGGCAGTGCGCCATTACCTTCGTCGGTTATTATGCAAGGTGTCCTTGCACAATTAAGCGGTGCAAAAACTGTTGTGCTTGCAACACCTGTTAAGGGCGATGAAAGCATTAACCCTGCAATTCTCTATGCAGCTAAGCTATGCGGTATTAAAACAATTGTTGAAAGTGGCGGCGCAGGGGCAATTGCAGCGATGGCTTACGGCACTGAGTCTGTACCGAAGGTCAATAAAGTATTTGGCCCAGGCAACAGTTTTGTGACAATGGCAAAACAGCTTGTCGCCCAGACGATTCCGGGCATGGCAATTGATATGCCTGCAGGTCCTTCTGAGGTACTGGTGATTGCTGATGAACGTGCAAATCCTGAATTTATTGCTGCCGATTTATTATCGCAGGCAGAACACGGTGCTGATTCACAAGTAATCTTACTGTGTAATAGTGAGCGCATTATTGAACTTACGCAGCAAGCATTAACAACGCAGCTTGCAAAATTAAGCCGCAAAGAAACCGCTGAACAAGCCCTTGCAAATTCAAGCTTGATTTTAGTCGACTCTATTGAGCAGGCATTTGAAGTATCAGCACAATATGGTCCTGAACACCTAATTTTACAACTTGCTGATGCTCAGCCTTATTTAGGCTTAGTTAAAAATGCTGGCTCTGTCTTTGTGGGCGACTATACGCCGGAATCTGCAGGCGATTATGCGTCAGGTACTAACCACGTACTACCAACGTATGGTTACAGTGCCACCTATTCGAGCTTAAACTTACTGGACTTTTTTAGAACTTACACAGTACAAACCATTAGCAAAAATGGGTTACGTGAATTATCTAAAGCAATTTTACCTTTGGCCGCAGCAGAAGGGCTTGATGCTCACGCTAATGCTGTTTCAATTCGTCTTGAGGCACTAAATAATGAGCGATAACTCAACACTTACCACACTGTTGCCAGACAACATTGCAGCACTAACAGCTTATAGCTCAGCAAAGAGCGAGAAACTGACTGGAACAACGTGGCTAAATGCCAACGAAAGTCCCTACTCTCGCACGCCTACTGTGAGTTTGGCCGATTTAAATCGCTACCCCGATCCACAGCCAACACAGGTTATTAACCGTTACGCATGTTATGCCAACTTAGAGCCAGAGCAAGTGCTGATGACACGCGGTGCCGATGAAGGCATTGAGCTATTGGTGCGTACATTTTGCCGCCCAGCAAAAGACAGTATCGCGCTATTTTTACCAACCTATGGTATGTACAAAGTCACTGCCGACACTCACAACGTGAGCATTAACGGTCTCACCCAAGAGTTACTGTTAAAAGGCACGGTGGATGAAATTGTTGCTGCGATAGCTGACTCGAAATTAGTTTTCATTTGTAATCCTAATAATCCAACAGGCAGCATGACGAGCCTAGACAAGATCAGAAAGGTTACCCAACAACTTGCGGGTAAAGCCATCGTCGTGGTAGATGAAGCTTATATAGAGTTTTGTCCAGAACACACTGCAGCAAGCTTAATTAATGAATTTAATAATCTTGTGGTGCTAAGAACCTTATCTAAAGCGTTTGCATTAGCAGGTTTGCGTACAGGCTTCACACTTGCAAACAGTGATTTACTGGCACCGATCCGTAAAGTAATTGCGCCTTATCCAGTATCAACTGTAGTCGCACGCATTGCGGCTGATGCACTTAGTAGCGATAACATCGCCTCAATGCGTCGCCAAGTTACTATATTAAATAGTTTAAAAGCCAAACTAAAAGGCTGGCTTGAACAATCATCGGCCGTGGTTAAGGTGCTTAGCGGTGAAGGTAACTTTGTAACCTTAAAGCTAAAAGATAAACAGTCATTTAATATTGCATTGGCACAAGGTCTTGTAATGCGCGCATTCACTCTTTATGGTGAAAATGATTGGCTGCGCATTTCAATCGGTAATGAACAAGAATTAGAACAAGTAAAAATTTGGCTAGATGGTTTATCACTTGCCAGTAACACAGTAGAACAGGAAGTATAATGAGTAACCCGTATTTATTTATTGACCGCGATGGCACCATTATCGAAGAGCCAATCACCGATAAACAGGTAGATAGCCTCGAGAAATTAGTATTTTTACCCAATGTGATCCCTGCTCTACTGCAACTTCAAGCAGCGGGATACCGCTTAGTTATGGTATCGAACCAAGATGGACTAGGTACAGATAGCTTCCCAACGGCTGATTTTGACATTGCGCAAGACAAAATGATGAATATCCTCAACAGCCAAGGTATTAAATTTGACGAAGTACTGATTTGCCCCCACTTTGATGCAGACAATTGCAACTGCCGTAAACCTAAAACAGGGTTGCTGACTGAACTTATGCGCTCAGGCAAAGTAGATTTAGCCCGTTCATTTGTCATCGGTGACCGCCAAACAGATATAGGTCTTGCTGCTAACTTATGCTGCGAAGGCATTTTATACACCGGCAGTTGGGATGCCATTGTCACTCAGCTAACAACACAAAACCGTGAAGGTCGCATAACCCGCAACACCAAAGAAACGCAAATCGATGTGCAGGTTAATTTAGACCAAACCAAAAATGGCGACATTAGTACTGGCCTTGGCTTTTTTGATCACATGCTTGACCAAATTCGCACCCACGCCAATATCGGACTTAATGTTCAAGCCACGGGCGACTTACACATTGATGAACACCACCTCGTTGAAGACATTGGTATTGCCTTAGGGCTAGCACTTAAACAAGCGCTGGGTACAAAAACGCAAATTGGCCGTTATGGATTTGCACTACCGATGGATGAATGTAAAGCCGAGGCGCAAATAGATTTATCGGGCCGTGCATCGTTTGTGTTAAATGCCGATTTTAGCCGTGAAAAAGTCGGCGACTTAGATGTGCAAATGGTTGAGCATTTCTTTAAAAGTTTAAGTGACAACGCCGCAATGAGCCTGATTTTGTCAGTCAGCGAGGGTAACTGTCATCACCAAGTAGAAGGCTTATTTAAAGCCTTTGCCAGAGCGCTGCGCGCTGCTATCGCAAAAGATGCCACGCAACAAACTGCCAGTTCGAAGGGGTGTTTATGATTGCCATAATTAATACGGGTTGTGCCAATATCAACTCGGTGCGTTTTGCGTTTGAGCGACTCGGTCAAAATCCAGAAGTGATCACTTCACCTGAGCAACTAAAAGGCTTTGAACGTGCTATTTTACCCGGTGTAGGCCATGCTTCTGTGGCAATGAAGCGCCTAAAAGACGGTGGCTGGCAACAGGCCATTGATGAATATCAGCGTCCGCTTATGGGCATTTGTTTAGGCATGCAATTACTTTGCGAAAGTACCGAAGAAGGCAATGTTGATTGCCTAGGTAAAATCCCAGGTATTGTTAAGCAACTTGATGTAGGTACATTGACATCACCGCATATGGGCTGGAACGACCTAACAGTATTAAAAGAGCATGCGCTCACTAAAGGTTTAACAGCGCAAGATCATGTTTACTTTGTGCATAGCTTTGCTCACACCGTCAACGATGCCACGCTTGTCAGTGGTGAATACGGAAACACTTTCTCTGCGATTGTTGCAAAAGATAACTATGCAGGCATGCAATTTCACCCAGAGCGCAGTGCCAAAGTCGGCACCCGATTATTACAAAACTTTTTAGATTGGCAGCTGTAAGCGCAGCACAAAAATAAGAGACCAAAACGTGATTATTCCAGCACTTGATGTATTACAAAACCAAATTGTGCGCTTATACCAAGGTAAGTATGATACAGCA
Organism: Pseudoalteromonas sp. PAB 2.2; assembly: GCF_001938575.1. Taxonomy (NCBI): domain Bacteria; kingdom Pseudomonadati; phylum Pseudomonadota; class Gammaproteobacteria; order Alteromonadales; family Pseudoalteromonadaceae; genus Pseudoalteromonas; species Pseudoalteromonas sp. PAB 2.2. The sequence continues at coordinate 373,785 of NZ_LYPI01000007.1, read as the reverse complement.
CAATTTTACCCATACGAACTAGGCGCACGCTTACAAGCGTACGCAAACAGCGGTGCAGGTAAGCTGCACCTTGTTGATTTAGAGGGCGCACGCGACCCGAGCAAAAAGCAATGGCAACATATTCAAACCGCGACCAAAGCATTAAACGTCCCTTATCAGGTTGGCGGCGGTATTCGCTCTGAACACGATGTGGCCGACTGGCTAAAAGCCGGAGCTAACCAAGTTGTGATTGGTTCAATGGCCGTTGAAAAGCGCGAGCAAGTCCAAGCATGGATTGAAAAGTTTGGGGCCGAACATTTCGTGATTGCCCTTGATGTAAACAAAACCGAAAACGGCTGGGCTCCTGCCACTCACGGTTGGTTAAGTGAATCTGAGTTTGGATTATTTGAACTTGTTGATTTTTACGTAGCATTGGGCGTCATTGACTTTCTGTGTACTGATATCAGTAAAGACGGCACCATGACAGGCCCTTCATTTGCACTGTATGAAGATTTAATAAACCACAATAGCCAAATAAAAGTACAAGCATCTGGCGGCGTAAGCTCGCTTGACGATATCGCCAAGCTTAAAAAACTCGGTGTGGGTGGGGTTATCTTAGGTAAGTCATTGCTTGATGGTGCCTTTAATGTTGAGGAGGCGTTAGCATGTTATCAAAACGCATAATTCCTTGCTTAGATGTCAAAGACGGCCAAGTCGTAAAAGGCGTTAAGTTTAAAAGCCACGAAGTGGTTGGTGATATTTTAACACTTGCAAAAGCATACAGCGATGCAGGTGCTGATGAACTGGTGTTTTATGAGATTAGCGCCAGTGTCGAAAAACGCCTACTTGATGTAAATTGGGTTGAGAGTATTGCCCGCCATATTGATATTCCATTTTGTGTGGCTGGTGGCATTAAATCAGTTGCCGACGCAGCGCGTGTGCTAGAGCGCGGCGCAGATAAAATCAGTATCAACAGCCCTGCCATTGCACGCCCTGAACTTATCAAAGAATTACACGATGAGTTTGGTAAACAATGTGTGGTTGTCGGCATTGATAGCTTTTACGATGAAACCACTGGCGAATATTTAGTGTACCAATTAACGGGTGACCCTAATGCATCAAGCCGTACACGATACATAACCGAAGAATGGGTCAAGCGTGTGCAAGACCTAGGCGCAGGTGAAATCGTGTTAAACTGCATGAACCAAGATGGTGTGCGTAAAGGTTACGACAATGTTCAGCTTTCTAAAATGCGCGCATTATGCGACATTCCGCTAATTGCATCAGGTGGTGCCGGCACAATGCAAGACTTTGTTGATGTATTTCAGCAAAGCCACGTTGACGGCGCACTTGCTGCCAGCGTATTTCATAAGAACGTCATTAACATTGGCGAACTAAAACAATTTTTAATCGATAATAATATAGCGGCACGACTATGCAATTAACCAAAGATAACCTTACTCAAGTCGATTTTGCCAAAAGCGAATTGATCCCAGCCATTGTGCAAGACGCACGCTCTGGGATTATTTTGATGCAAGGTTTTATGAATGCGGACGCCTTAGCCGCCACCTTCGACAAGCAAAAAGTGACCTTTTACTCACGTTCAAAACAGCGCTTGTGGACCAAAGGCGAAACATCAGAAAACTACCTTGAAGTCGTCTCTGTTCACACCGATTGTGATTACGATTCCATTTTAGTACTCGCAAACCCATTAGGCCCAACCTGTCATTTAGGCACGCAAAGCTGCTTTGGTGATGACGCTAAACCCAGCCTAGCTTTTTTAGCTGAACTTGAACAAGTGATTGTTTCACGCAAAGACGATGACCCAAGTAAAAGCTACACAGCGTCTTTATTTTCAAAAGACTTAAGCCGTAGTTGCCAAAAAGTCGGTGAAGAAGGTGTTGAAGTAGCACTGGCAGCCATGAAGCATGACAACGATGAATTAACCAATGAATCGGCTGACTTACTGTATCACTTAACCGTGTTATTACAGCGTCAAGGCCTTTCACTGGCTGATGTCGTGAGCTGTTTACAAGGCCGCCATAAGTAACATTAAAAGCTTAAGATGCCGCTAAAAAAGGCGCATCTTAAGCTATTACATAAAAAATTTTAAACCCATTTAAACCTTTCTCCTCCACGTTTACGACTAAGCTAACAACACCATACATATAAAAGGGAAAGTCATGTTGAGCACAGTTAAAACGTTATCACTCATTGCCGTAGGTTTGTTATCAGCGCAAACATTCGCGTGGGGCGATATGCCACTACAAAACACTAAAAACCTGACACTAAGCGCAAAATCACTAAGCGCTCTAAAAGTAGAAGCCGGTTCAGGTTTTTTACACATAACAGGCAGTGACACTGATGAAGTAACCGTAAAAGCCGAAATTTACCAAGATCAGCCTCACGATGAATACTGCTTAGGACTTGAGGCTAAAGGCAGTAATGCAGAGCTTTCTGCTGGCCAATGTGACTACCACACGAATAAACAAACACGCATTGATTTAACCGTCAGTATTCCACGTTCATTTAATGTCAACGTGCACGACGGCTCTGGCGAAATTATTATTCGCAAAGCTGCTAACACCGTGATCAACGATGGTTCAGGTTCCATTGAGGCAATCGACATTCAAGGCACACTTGAAATCAATGATGGCTCTGGCAGCATTAACGTAAGAAACGTCAGTCGTGATATTAAAATTCACGATGGTTCTGGCAACATTGATGTCGCACACACCCAAGGTAATATAAATGTTCACGACGGCTCTGGTGGCATCGACTTAAACGATATCGCAGGTGATGTGGTTATTTCAGACGGTTCTGGCAGCATTCGTGTTGATAAAGCAGCTAACTTTGAACTACTTAGCGATGGCTCAGGTTCAGTTAACGTAACGAATATTTTAGGTAAAACAACGTTATAAATACGCGTATGTATAATAATGTTATTCAATTGCCCCTTATTTATGGGGCAATTTGTCATCACAAAAACCCCCGCCAATAAATCTTTATTAGCATTTTTACAAGGGCTTAGGTATCCTTTAGGAAACGTTAAAGGAACTGCTATTTAAAAGGATAGCCTGATATGAAAAAGCCACTCGCCGCCTTACTTTTTGGCCTTGTTTTAACAGGTTGTACTGGCCTTACGACCGAGCAACAAGCCGCCATAGATAATTTGACACCTTGCGAGAAGATTAATGCACTTTTAGGCGCATACGACAATCGCTTTGAAGGCTTAAAACGCAGCCGTGTGAACACAAAATACATGGAAACATGGACAGCAAAATACAACCTAATTTCCGACAACTGCCAAATTACAGCGCTTGATAATGACAATGTCACGTATCGTTGTGTAGGTAACTATGCGCAACAACAGCAAGCGGTTGCAGATCATACTCGAGCAGTCAATTTCACCCAAGCTTGTTTAGCAGATAATAACTGGCATCAAACCCAAAAAGAGTCTGCAGAATCACTGCGTACAACGTTTGTGCTTGATGAAAATACCCCCGTTATTTCTATTCATTCGGGTAAAACATTATCGCGAAAACAGCCTTGGTCAACCACTCTTGAAATTGGTAAGCCTGTTGCAGGTAAATAACCTATCGAATGCATTAAGGCCACATTGTTGTGGCCTTAACATTTAACTCGCATGACAGACTCTAAAAAGCCAAAATCCACATATAAAACTGACTGCATTGGGCAATGCCATCGACTTAATGGCTACTGCACTGGGTGTGGCCGAACGAATGATGAAATTTTTGATTGGATCATTTTATCTGAAAAAGAAAAGTGTGCGATTTTAAATACCCCTCGCTCTGACATAAAAACGAAATAATGCTGACACCCAAGCGTCATTAAAGCTTGTTAGCCTGATTAAAACGACCATCAGGTAAGCATAATGCCCCCTATTTTTGTAATTAACTTAGCAAGCTCAATAGAGCGTCTAAACCGCGTAAGCGATGAGCTTAATGCACAGAACTTAGCATTTGAGCGCATTGATGCTGTCGATGGTAAAACATTAACAGACGCAGATATCGCCAAGCATTACAATGCCCGTTTAAACCTTAAAAAGTACCACAAACCTTTAAGTCGAGGTGAAATAGGCTGTTACCTGAGTCATCGAAAAGCATGGCAAACAATCGTCGATAGGCAACTCGACTACGCCATTATTTTAGAAGATGATTTTGTGCTCGACCGCTCAATTCACAGTGCTATTGAGAACATCAATCACTTAAAACAGCCATGGCAACTCATTAAATTGGCCGCATATAAAAATCGCAATCGTGACATTGCATACGCAAAACCGCTTGCAGATGATCAGCACTTAGCAATTCATAAAAAACTCATGTCTGGCTGCTGCGCAACGGCTATTAGCTTAGCGGGGGCTAAAGCACTGATTAAGGCCACAGACACATTTGCGCGCCCTGTAGACTGCGATTTGCAACACGTGTGGGAAACCGGCGTTTATGGCTTTTCACTCCTGCCTTACCCTGTTATACAACCTGACAGTGCGCAAAGCGATATTCGTGATAGGTCTTGTCAGGTTAAAAAGTCATTTTGGCGACGTAAAAAGCAGCAGATCCACAGTACAATTTTAAACGCAAAATACACCAAACAGTTTGTAAAAGCCCAACAAACACCCGACAAAAAGAAAGGAGCCGCAGCTCCTCTCTTACCAATCAAAAATCATTAAATGTTTACTTAGCTTGGTTTGGGTGGTCAACACCCATCCATGCTTTAAACAACGCCATTTGAGCAGGTGTAGCATCTTTTAATGCTGTTACTTTTTTCTCTTTATCAAAGTCTTCGCCAAGTTTGAGCGTTGTGGTTTGCAGCGCATCACGGCGGATAAAGTCAACAGTCACTGTGTCGCCCGCTTTAAACGTTTCTAAGCTTGCTTTTAAGTCTTTGCCAACATGCTTTTTGTTGAAGGCAACGATTTTATCGTCTGTTGTTAAACCTGCTTGCCATGCTGTACCACCACGACGAACATGTGTAAGTGTTAGTAACTCACCGCTATTTTTAGCGAATGAATCAATACTCGGTACTGATTTTGCGCCTTCAGGGCGAGTCAAACCTAAGCCAACTTTTGCTAGTAAGGCATCAAAATCAATGGCTGCTGGCTCATCCACATTAGCTTGCCACCATGCGCTGTAATCACGACCCGTTAGCTCTTTTAAAATGGCTTTGACATCATCAGGTGTAAAACCATCTGGCAAACGATGCTTATTGTAAAGCGCACGGTGCACATCACGATAACTGATTTTGCCATCACTTTTTTCTAGCAAGTCGATATCAAGTGCCATTGAAATTAACGAGCCTTCAAGGTAGATATTAGTGCTGTAGTTGCGAGCATGGTCACCACCTTGATTGATCCACTTATCAAAGCTGGTTTCAGCGGCGCTTTGTACTTCACGACCTGGGGTTTGCAAGTGGCGGTTAATAGTTTTAGTTAGGGTATCAAAAAACTCATCCGTTTTTGCAATACCAGAACGCACTAACAAATGATCTTCAAAGTAACTTGTAGAACCCTCTGCAATCCACAGTGTTTTCGCGTAGTTAATATTTGTGTAATCGTAAGGAGCGATTCCTTTCGGACGATACGCCTTTACATTCCATGTATGAATAAACTCATGGGCAGCAGTACTAATGAACGCTAAGTAGTCTTTACGAGAGCCAAAACGGTCACGTGGGCGCTGAATAATTGTTGAATTTAAATGCTCTGTAGCTCCCCCTGCACCAGACGTTGCATGTACCATAAATACATAACGCTCATACGGATAGCTATCCCAAATTACATTACCTGTAGCCACTAGTTTTTTAAGGTCCGTTAGCATTTGCTCAACGTCGTAGTTACCGTCGCCCCAAATAACCAGCTCGTAGTCTCGGCCATCCACCGTGAATTTATGTAACTCGTTAATGCCTGTTTCAATTGGCGAGTCGACCAAAATATCGTAATCAGCCGCTTTAAAACTGTGTTTTGAACCTGCATTTTCCATACCCGAAACAGAGCGCCATGCTTTAGGCACATCAAGCTTTACCGTCACAGGGTCTTGGCGAAATGATTCACTGAACATGAAAAAGCCCGATGCATCAATAAACGCATGGCTGTCATCGATGTGACGCGCGCGTTTACCTAGTTCATTGGCATAGACTTGATAATCAATATTTACGTGTGTTGGCTCATTTAAATGAACACGCCATGTGCTGTGGTCAATTTTTTCCCATTTTAACGGCTTACCATCATCATCTTTCGCATCGAAAAAACGTACCCCATTCGCAAGGTTTAAAATTTCGTAGCGTCCAGTACGCCATGCCGGAAGTTTTACGTCTAAATGCGCTTGGGCTGTCTCAGGAAACTCCACACTAACATTACCTAGATGATGTTCAGGTTCAGTGATCGCCAGTGAATAGTTTACATCTGCAAACACACTGCTAGAGCATGCGGCCAAAATTGACATAGCCAAAAACTTTTTCATAACAACTCTTTTTTATTACTATCGATAATTGCGAATTAGCCTATCAACTGAGATATAAAATGTGAATTAAAAACCGATAAACTGCCGTAGCAATAAGCCTGATAGACAAAATAGTTAAGTTTTTGACTTATCACCTACATTTCACAATAAATTGTTGTAGACTTAAGGTACATAAATATAAAACTTGATGGCGGTGTAAGTAAGTGCAGCAACAGCATGATGTTCTTAATAAAAAGTTAAAGCAAGCGATCGACGCAAGGATGGTTGTCGAGGATGCGCGCAAACATCAAGTTGAAGTACTTTCACAGTTTGCGGCGAAGTTATCGCTGAGCTGTAAAGGACTAGACATGGAGCTTGATAACCGCCTTGCTAAATACCGAAGTGCTCTAAAAAAAGGCGTTGATTTTAACCTACTAGCCCCCTTTATTGACGATGTACTCGGTTTACTCAAACACCAAGAAGCAAAACAAATTGCCTTGCAGCGCGATCTTAATAAAAGCGTATTAGATGCAGGCAAGCAGTTACAAAAAGTAAAAGGGTTACCTGATGATGCGCGCCGCTCGCTGCGCAACTTGCTTGACCGTGAGCTTGACAATATTCAATCGAACCATGATTTTGTGCCCATTTTATCCAAGCTGGTTGTTATTTATCACCAAGCCCTGCAAGCAAAGATAGCTGAAAGTGATACCGGCGAAGCTTTAATTAAACCCGAGCTTGCCTCTGAGCTAATGACATTGGCTAATGGACTGTTATTTGAAGACGAAAGTGCTGAACAAATAAAAAATATCAGAAACCAAATTACGCGCAACGACAGCGTTGATGAGCTACTTGATGCTGCGATTGGCATTATTACCATTATTTCACAAAATATAAGTAAAGAACGCCAGTCGGCGCAGAGCTTTTTAATTTCGTTAAATCAGACAATTGAAGACCTGCATCATTCTATTGTCTCAACCACTAAACACTCTGAGTCACTGAGTGCAGAATACGATTCACTTAATAAAAGTATCGAAAGAAAAATTAAAAATCTTAATCAGCAAACTCAACAAGCAACATCAATTTCGGCGCTTAAAGAATTAGTGGAAGAAGAGCTCAAATCATTGAGCGATGATTTAATCACCAAAGAAAAACTTGAACACGCTGAGCGTGAAAACTTACTTGCAAGCTTTAAAGACATTAATAATCGGGTAAGTAGTCTAGAGAGTAAACTGACAACTTATAAGCAACGTTTAAACGAACAACGTTTTAAAAGTTTGCTTGATGGCTTAACGAAACTTCCGAACCGTGCCGCATTTGATGAGCGCTTTGAACATGAATTCCAGTTGTTTTTATCGCAAGGTTCTGAGCTTACTTTAGTCGTTATTGATGTCGATCATTTTAAATCAATCAACGACAGATATGGCCACAGTGCAGGCGATAAAACACTTCAGGTGATCGCCAAAGCGCTGCAAAAATCAATTAGAAAGTCTGACTTTATAGCCCGTTACGGCGGTGAAGAGTTTGTACTTTTAATGACTGGTATGCCACTTGAAAAAGCCGTAGCACCCTTAGAAAAACTACGAAAAACAATTCAAAGTATCCCATTCAAATTTAAAGATACGCAAGTTGAAATTACGATTTCAATTGGCGCGACTCAACTTAAAAAAGGCGATACGCAATTGATTGCCTTTGACCGAGCTGATGAAGCGCTTTATACAGCTAAAAATGAGGGACGAAATAGAGTTTGCATTAGCAAATAAAGACCACATGTATACCTTACTTAGGGTCTTTAATACATATTAGACAGGCTCATTGACGAGCTAGGAGAGTGCTTATGTTAAAACAACTGAATCCTACCGGTGTACTGGATTTACTATCACAATTAGAAGTTGATCTACTCGAACAATCATCCACCAGCGAGCGTTATAAATTATTTAGGAACTGCGTGCTCGCTGTTCTCAATGTGGGTAGCCACACAGACTCAAGTTCTGAAATTTACGACAAATATGAAAATTTCGACATTCGCTTATTAAGCCGTGAGCGCGGTATTAAAATTGAATTAGAGAATCCACCAGAATCCGCGTTTGTCGATGGCGAAATAATCACGGGTATTCACGAACATATTTTTTCAGTGATCCGTGACATCCTGTTTATTTGCCAAAAATACGAAAAAGATCTAACAGAGCAAAAGGCCATTACCCATATGGTATTCGACATGCTCCGAAACGCAGGAGCACTCAGAGTTAATAGCGATCCTAGTATGATTGTATGCTGGGGAGGCCACTCTATTAACGAAGTCGAATATAAATACACCAAACAGGTGGGTTACGAGTTAGGATTGCGTGGTTTAAATATTTGCACCGGTTGCGGCCCAGGTGCAATGAAAGGCCCCATGAAAGGGGCGACCATTGGCCATGCAAAACAGCGTATTACCGACAACCGATATTTAGGCTTAACGGAGCCTAGTATCATTGCCGCTGAGCCACCTAACCCTATCGTGAATGAGCTGGTTATACTGCCTGACATCGAAAAACGTTTAGAGGCTTTTGTACGTTCTGCGCATGGTATTATTATTTTCCCTGGCGGCGCGGGCACTGCTGAAGAGTTGCTCTATTTATTAGGCATCTTATTGCACCCTGAAAACGAGAAGCAATGTTTACCCGTTATTCTTACAGGGCCTAAACAAAGTGAAAACTACTTTATTGAGCTTTGTAAATTTGTTGAAAACACACTCGGCAAAAAAGCCCTTGATAAATTTGACGTCATAATTGATGACCCTGAACGTGTTGGCAGAACCCTTAAAGCTAAAATGGCAGACGTACGCGAATACCGTAAAAGCCAAGGTGATGCCTACTACTTTAACTGGACATTAAAAATTGATAACGATTTTCAGCAGCCGTTCGCGCCGACACATGCTAATATGGCAAGCTTAGATTTACATTTAGATCAACCTACTCAACAACTTGCAGCTAATCTACGACGCGCATTTTCGGGTATTGTTGCTGGCAATGTAAAAGATGAAGGCTTACAGGCGATTAAACAGTACGGCCGCTTTGTACTCAGTGGCGAGCCTGCATTAATGGCCGATATGGATAAACTGCTTGCCGCTTTTGTTGAGCAAGGTCGTATGAAGTTACCTGGCAGCAAGTATATCCCTTGCTATGAAATCAAAGCATAACTGGAGAACATGTGACAACCCAATTACTTTTAATAGATGCGTTAAACCTTATTCGGCGCATCTATGCCGTTGATAGTAATCAGAGTCATCACAGTGAAGAGCATATGATTAAAGCAAGCTGTGCCCGCGTGGCACATGCTTGTAAAAAATTACTAAGTCAATGCAACGCCACCCATGCAATTGCGGTGTTTGATGGCGATAAAAGCTGGCGATATCATTACTACGCTGCTTACAAAAGCACGCGTTCCCCCATGCCTGATACTCTAAAAAACAATTTAGCGCGTTTTAAACACGCTATCGAAGAGACCGGTATCGTGGTGTTCTCACCTGAGAACGACGAAGCAGACGATATCATTGCCACGCTTGCCTACAAAGCAGCATCTAATAATGTCTCGTCCACTATTGTGTCTACCGATAAAGGCTTTTTACCGTTTTTATCAGCGCATATCGCCATATTCGATTACTTTAAAAAACACTATATTGAGCATCAAGACATTAAACAGCGGTTTAATGTCCCCCAGCACCGCCTTGTTGACTTTTGGGCACTTGCAGGTGATAAAACCAATGACATACCGGGCGTTAAAGGAATTGGTAATAAATCGGCTGAGCAATTAATTAATGACTATGAGTCGATTGAAGCGGCCATGATGGACGACGCACTCAATGCCACTTTAAAACGTAAGTTAACCGCTGATATGGATAAGCTGATTATCTCTAGAAATTTAGTAATGTTACGAACAGATATAAACTTAGGCTTTAGTTTAAAGCAGTTAAGGCTCAATTAGTCGCAATCTCGTAGCACAGTTTATCAACTGCGCGTATACTGAAAATTCGTGTTTGTTTTAAAGAGTTACACATGATTAAAAAGGTTTTCCAATATCTGGTATTAGGGTTAGGTGTTTACGCACTTATAGCAGCCCTAGTGATCACTTTTTATAAAGATGATCCGCAAGCCATGATCTGGCAAGACCGTGAAGCCTTCAACAAACGCTACATCGCCAAGCTTTCAATAGAAAAACCCGAAAACCTCAATGCCGTGCTTGATTATTTAGGTAGCCCCGATTTAACCTATGCAAAACGCGTTGAAGACAATGTATGGCAAATTATTTTTTATCGCACTCAACATGTTAAATCAGATGGCATAACCACGATTGATGAGTGTACAGGTTTACTGTTTAAAAATGGCCAACTTGTATTATGGGGGCCCAGTGCCTATGAAAGTTATCAGCAAGAAAGTTAGCACACAATGATGGACACTGTGACGCCGCGGGAATTGGCACGCTTATTCGATAGCACACATCAGCTACTTAACCTGTATTATCAAAAACGTAAATGGTCACAAATTTACCCATTACTCAGTAATCTTGCTGAGCGTTATTACCTGATATATCAAACATACCCTAAAAGTCTGCAGGCACAACTTAACTTATACGTCGCAGCCCATGGTTACACAACGAACCTGGTTGTTAACCAGTGTGTCATTGCGTGCATAATGTGCCATAGCCTCAATTATAATAAAGCAGTAAGTGAGCAAATTATAAGTTGCTGTCTTGCTAATTATTTATGTGTGCAATCACAAAGTAATAAGCTCGCATCAGGGCAAACACTGACCGAGCAAGACAAAAAACTGTGGCATTGTCGTCATCAACTTGCTGTAAAATTGCTCCATGCAGCGGGCCCAAATACGGTTTCAATTCAGCACTTATTAGCGCGTTTAAATAAATATAAGCAAGCCTTACTCAGCGCACCAAAAGTGATGATTTACGATGGTGCGACAACCCTTGTTGCACTCGCTAATATCATCGCGATGAATACTACCTACCGAGAGTCCGGTGGCCATATTAGTGTGCATAAAGCATTGGCCGATATTTACCTTCGTACACCTAATGAGTTTGCGCAAAATGCAATTAAAGCCTTTATTGCACATATCGGTCCGTACATTCCCGCAAGCGAAGTGAAGTATGCCGAGCAAACCTTAATATACCTAACGACTGACGAGCAACATCGGCATATTTTAATTGATGTGTCTCAACCTGAAAAAATTCGTTGGCATCGATTTAAAGCCCCCCTGTCAATTATTGATAAACAACGTGTTTGCAATGATTCACGCTTGCTTTATACCGTTTGGTTTAGTGAAAACATCAATTTTGTGCTGCCTCCCCCAGCAAATCAGCGTCGCCAGCAACAGTATCTAACACTGATCAGCGAACTTAAAATAGCAAAAGAGTACAGTTATCGGGCGTTAGACAAATTACTGAGTCCATACCCTGAACTTATTCACCAGCTTACGTACGCTGTTAAGCCTTATAATAAAGAGCACCAACGCGCAAAAGATTTACGCCATTGCTTATCTATGGTGGGCTATGACAATGCGCCAGCGATCATCCAGAAAGTATTGTTTCAGCGCTTAGTTGCCACCACATCGCACCCTTTATATCCGCACATAGCCAAACGCCTTGAAAACATAGTACGGATTATTCAAGCACTGTTTAAACACTCACCTATTCAGCAATTTGAGCAAGTCACCTTGCCCTTATATGCCTATGTCTTGTATCTGTGTGAGAATCAGGCAACAAGTTTGTCACGCAAAACCGTGTTTGAACACGCAGAAGAGCATACGGTAAGCCCTCCACTTGCGTGCTTGTTTGGGATTAACACGCTTGATTTGGCTCCCCTTAGCGAATACCTTACCCAATTAATCGGCGATAATCCTTGGACACAGCATTTACTTAACAGTGAGCAATTAAAAAAACAACAATTACAACAGAATGAAAAGCTTTGGATTGCAGTAAAATTGTTCAGTTATTATGTATTTCAACCTAAGGCTATGTTTAGTAGTTGGCAAGAAAACATTATCGCTGAAACATTAACGACGGTCGGTTGGCAGTCAAAAGCGGATTTTTATTCATACCTTCGCACATGCGAGTTTGCTGATAATTTTTAAAAAATGGTGCTAAAACGTTCGAAGTCGTTAAGAAAATATGAACTTTCGTCTATTTATAGTCAGTATTCACAGTATAAACTGGCAAAAAGCTGAATAAATTGCTATAAAAGCCGCTTAAATTTTCAAACACATCCACGTAAATCCTCTAACAAGTAAATCGCGCTCATTTTCGCGATGTATTTACGTGTATATCTACTCATAAATAGGAAAAGTAAATGGCTAAACAAACCATCACAGTGATCAAAGGCGACGGCATTGGTCCTAGCATTATTGATTCAGCACTTGAGATCCTAAATGCCGCAGGTTGCGATTTTGATTATGAATTCGTTGATGCTGGCCTTGCTGCCCTAGAGAAAACAGGTGAGTTGCTTCCGCAAGAAACAATCGACACTATCGCACGTAACAAGATCACTTTAAAAGGCCCATTAACGACGCCAGTAGGTGAAGGTTTTACGTCTATCAACGTGACACTTCGTAAACAATTTGGCCTTTATGCTAACGTACGCCCAGTTAAATCATTTGAGGGTACTAAAGCGCGTTACGATAATATCGATATCATCACTGTTCGTGAAAACACGCAAGGTATGTACTCAGGTCTTGGTCAAGTAGTATCTGAAGACGGTAACGAAGCTGAAGCATTATCAAAAATCACCCGTGAAGGCGCTGAAAAAATTGTTACATTCGCATACGAACTTGCAGTCCGTGAAGGCCGTAAAAAAGTAACCGCTGTTCATAAAGCAAATATCCTTAAATCAACATCGGGTTTATTCTTGAAAGTTGCACGTGAAGTAGCAGAACGTTACCCACAAATCGAATCAACAGAGATGATTGTTGACGCAACATGTATGAAACTAGTCATGACCCCAGATGAGTTTGACGTTATCGTTACAACTAACTTATTCGGCGACATTTTATCTGACTTATGTGCTGGTCTTGTTGGTGGTCTTGGTATGGCTCCAGGTGCAAACATCGGCGAAGATGCCGCTATCTTTGAAGCAGTACACGGTAGTGCGCCAGACATCGCAGGCAAAAACCTTGCTAACCCGACGTCAGTTATCTTAGCATCAATCCAAATGCTTGAGCACTTAGGTATGGCTGACACAGCAGAACGTATTCGCAGTGCAGTCGCTGACGTTATCAAAACAGGTGACCGAACAACGCGTGACCTTGGCGGCAGCCACGGTACAACAGACTTCACACAAGCAGTGATTGAACGTCTATAATTAGCTGTATGCTAACTAATAAAAAAGCCAGTTTTTTAACTGGCTTTTTAATGCTTAAAATTTGCCGTACCTGCGTATAATCAGCGGGGTAAAAATCAGTAATAACCACCAGATAGCCCCACCACTTGATCCCGAATTACTCTGTGTTTTAACAACCCTGACTGATAAGCTTGTTTGTTCTACAGCCTGCGTTTGGGTGTCTGTTACTGTTAACGTGACTGCGTACGTCCCCTCATTTGTGTATTGGTGTGTCGGCGATGCTGAGGTACTTGTACTGCCATCAGCAAAGTCCCACTGATAGCGATATTGCCCTGTACCACCACTTATTTGACTTGAAAACTGCACATTCAAACCTTGTGCATTAAACCGAGCACTGGCATTTAAAGGCACATCCACAGTGACTGCAAATTGCGAAGATGTTGACTCCATGTTGGCATCAACCACCGTGACATTCACATCAAAGCTACCCGACAACGCATATTGATAACTGACCGTTGCCGTTGATGCAGCACCTCCGTCGGCAAAATCCCAGCTATACTGATACGGTGCAATGCCCCCTTGTGCAGTCGCTGTCGCAACCAGTAAACCATTTTCATTCGCTGTAACCGAAAGGCTAAGTGTTAGCGCCTCACTAACAATAATTTCTTTGTTTAACCGCGTAACCTCTCCTGACTCAGTCGTACGCTCAAACACGACAGTATAGCGGCCATATTCTGCATACTGATGGGTTGGCGCGAGCACCGTTGACTGCTCGCCATCACCAAACGACCACAGAAAAGTATCGGTTTCATTTAAAATAAGACCGTTGATACTAAACGACACATCTCGGTCGCTACGTTGGGCACTAATACCAGAGGTTGCATCATAGTTAAGCTCTACATTCACTTCACTGCTATCCGTTGCTTGCGACACAATGCGCCAACCGAAGCCCAATGAAGGTACATTAACCCCCGACGCAGGCTGAATAGGGAAGCTGTAATCTTGAGAATCTGAAAATGAGCTAATTGCTAATAGGTGCTCGTCTCCCAAGCCTTGGCGTTGATCATACAAACTAAATGCCGCATCGCGCACTTGAATATCAGTATTGGCAGGGCCTGATGTTGTGCCCTTACGAATCGTATTTTGGTCAGCATCAACCACAAGTGCAAAGCCTTCACCTGGGTGAGAAGCTGTGTTGTTATTTTGCTCAGCAGGGTCAACATACCACAACAATACCCCTGGAGGGTAAGACTCAAACTGGAGGCCACTGTCAATGCCGGCATAATCTCTTAGCTGTAAAAAGTAATGTGTTGGTTGCTGATAAACGTACTCACCAATACGTGAGAAACCTGCTAGTTGAGCGATTGATGATTGCTCTGCATCATCTTTAAATACAACGGTATTCCCCTGAGTGATAGTTAAGTCGTCAACCACAATGCCATAAAAGTGTATGTTCACATCGGTGACATACGTAATTTCAAGCTCGATTGTTTGCCCTTCATAAGCAGACAAATCAAATCGCATATCAAGGTGACCGTGCGGCAACTTTGCGCCATCTTTAAATTGCGAGTCGCCACTTAAATAAGGACCAATGTCACCATAGTGTGGGTTTATCGCCTTGGTATAGCTATTAGCAAGTGCAACACCATTTACTTTAATTTGTGCATAGTCGTAGTCTTGTTCAATGCTAAAGTGTGATAACAACGCAAGCTCGGTACTGCCAGCAGTAGAGGGTAATGTAATGCGTTGCTTGTAACTGTGTACAAGCTCATTCCCTTTACCTGAGTAATACTGATAGCGCCCTTGTAACGGTGCTTTAAAGCTTTCTAATTTAGCGGGTAAGGTGACCTTTAACTGATTTACGCCAGAACTAAAGCTACTCGACGCTTTTAAATTATGTTCAGAGTCTGTATTTACGTCGGCTAAGTCAATTTCGGTTTGATGTAGCCAATTTCCTTTGTAACGTGTTTGCAAGTAGTCAAGCGCGTACGCACTAAACATCACTGGCGCTGAACCTCTTGGCGACCCAGCCCAACTCCCGCCGGCCATAATAGACCAAGACGCAACAGGTTCACCAATTGCGCTGCCCATTAAGTCATATTCATCAGGCAATCCAAGATCGTGACCAAACTCATGAGCAACAACCCCAATTCCCGCATCGATGGGATTAATCGTGTAGCCAAATAATTTCACATTACTGCCAGCAACAGTAGCGGGTTGGTTTGCGTTGTTTGTAACGAAAAAACGGTGTGACCAAATAGCATCGGTGCCCAGTACTCCACCACCCGCTTCTTCTCCAATACTAGAGTGAAACACCATTACATGATCGATAATCCCATTAGGTTCGTTGGTAATACCGTCACCATCAATATCATCGAGATCGGTTAAATCGTAGTCTTGTAAATTAATATTAAAGGTTGCAACGGCTTTTTCTACCGCTTCTAATATAAGATCTGGGGCGTTTAGATCACGAATGTCACCTTCTCGCTCACCGTAAAACTTAGCGGGCTTATCTGCACTCACCCACCCATAAACATCTCCGGTAAATGCAAAGCTTTCACCTGATGCTTGTTGATAATAATGATGAACCGTGTTTAACGATTGACCCGATGGTCCCGGGTACGATGTGTCATTAAAGAGCATTTTTTGATAGTGAGCTTGGCTGTAATCGCTGTAGTACATGGGTGTATCTTCAGCAGTGAGTTGATTATTGTCGTAAGGCAAGTCAGGAAAGTCGATTAAGATTGCCAATACTTTAACGTTTGTTTTGTCATCGGTTGGGATTAACGATACAAAATTTGTGAACTTATTATCAAGCACTGCTTTATTGTGCACCTTTGCGGGGTCTAACACTCTGGGTTTAATCGCAACGCGTTGAGCTGTATTCACTTGTCCAATGTAGTCTTCTAAAGCAGCTTGCTCGTCGCGCTGATTAAGTTCACCGCGTTTTTTCAGCCAATACACTATTTGTTCTTTATTGATCAAGCCAATATCATGAGTCGCTACAGGCTTTGCAAACACCGAAAAGCTCGACAACAAACACACGCCTGCTAAATAATTAATAAATCTCACAATTAATACCCTACCCCAGTTTCGTATATGGCTAATCATAGCTAAGTTATGCATAAATAACATGACCTTAGGTTATTTATTACAGACACTTAACGCTTGCCACACGAACAATTTAATGCATAGTTACACCTTAATATACGTGCTAAAAATGAATTTAGATGCAATAAATACAAATTACCGCGTCAAAAAAGAAAAATTAATGCAAAAAGATGCTTTTGCGGTTGACATCAGTTTCCAAAAGGCTTAAAAATAACCCTAACAAATTTTAAACAGTAGCCGTCTAGTCGGCTGTTATTTTTTATAAAGAAAAAAACAATGAATTTTCGCAGCCATCTTTTAGTCGTCAATGTACTCGTACTGGTCTTAGTAAAAAGCCCAGCGGGGACGTATTAAAAGATGAAAGCACGCTTTTAAAAACCCCCGCCATTTGCGGGGGTTTTTTTATGCTCTTGTAGCTAGCACACAGAGGAATGAGGATGAGTACAGCAGAATATAATGGATCCGAACTTGTTGTTCGGGCACTTAAAGAATTAAAGGTTAAATATATCTTTGGCTACCCAGGCGGGTCAGTGCTGGATTTATACGACGCACTTTTTCAACAAGATGATATCGAACATATCTTAGTACGTCATGAACAAGCAGCCACGCATATGGCCGATGGTTATGCCCGAGCAACGGGCGATGTCGGTGTGGTGCTTGCAACTTCGGGTCCTGGAGCAACAAACTGCATTACCGGTATTGCTACCGCTTATATGGATTCCATTCCTATGGTTGTGTTGTCTGGTCAAGTACCCACAGGACTGATTGGCGATGACGCCTTTCAAGAGACCGATATCGTTGGCTGCTCTCGTCCGATTGTAAAGCATAGCTTTAACTGTCGAAGCGCAAAGGAAATCCCGGCCATTCTTGCCAAAGCATTCTACATAGCCAGCACAGGGCGTCCTGGTCCTGTTGTGGTCGAATTGCCTAAAGACATGCTAAATCCAGCCATTAAATTTCCATTTGATTTTCCAAAAACAACAGAGCTTCGCACATACAACCCAAATACCAAGGGTCATTCAAAGCAAATTCGTAAAGCTGTCACTGCCATTCTAGAAGCGAAAAAGCTTGTTATTTATTCTGGTGGCGGCATTATTCTCTCCAATACATCAGAGCAATTAACCCATCTTGTAGAGTCACTTAATGCTCCTATTACAAATACATTAATGGGACTAGGTGGTATTAGCGGCACACACCCTAACTTTATCGGTATGTTGGGTATGCATGGCAGTCTAGAGGCAAATAAAGCGATGGCCCATGCCGACGTTATTTTAGCGTTAGGGGCACGATTCGATGATCGGGTAACCAATAATGTAAAGAAATTCTGCCCAAACGCCACTATCGTTCATGTTGATGTTGACCCCACATCGATTTCAAAAACCATAAAAGCACATATTCCTGTCGTTGGTTGCTTACAAACGGTACTTGAACAATTACAAAGCGCAATTGATAAAAGCTCCATTGCGATTGACCGTTCTGCACAAGAGGATTGGTGGCGACAAATTATTAGCTGGCGAGAGCAAAAGTGTCTGAGCTACAGCACCGATGGCGATAAAATTAAACCGCAAGCGGTTATAGAAGCAATTTACAAAGCAACCAATGGTGATGCGTATGTCAGCTCTGACGTAGGCCAACATCAAATGTTTGCAGCTCAGTACTACCCGTTTAAACACCCGCGCCAATGGATTAACTCTGGAGGCCTTGGCACGATGGGCTTTGGCTTGCCTGCGGCTATGGGTGTCAAACTGGCTTTCCCAGACAAAGAATCAATTTGTGTTACCGGTGATGGCTCGATTCAAATGAATATTCAAGAGCTTTCGACTTGCTTGCAATATAACCTTGCTGTGAAAGTCGTGTCACTTAATAACCGTTCACTAGGCATGGTTCGCCAATGGCAAGACATGATGTATTCAGGGCGTCACTCATCATCGTACATGGAATCATTACCTGATTTTGTAAAACTGGTTGAAAGCTATGGCCATGTCGGTATTCGCGTAGATCATATTGATGAACTACAACCAGCCATTGACAAAGCGATGTCGATTAACGACCGATTAGTATTCTTAGATATTTGTGTTGATGAAAAAGAGCATGTTTACCCAATGCAAATAAAGCTAGGGGCTGTGGATGACATGTGGTTACGTAAAGGAGTAAAAGCATAATGCGCCGTATTTTATCGATTTTATTAGAAAACGAACCAGGTTCACTGTCTCGCATTGTTGGCTTATTTTCACAGCGCGCTTACAACATTGATAGCCTGACAGTGGGCACCACTGATGACCACTCACTTTCACGTATCACTATCACCACAATGGGTGATGACCGCATTGTTGAGCAAATCACAAAGCAAGTAAATAAACTTGTGGATGTACTTAAAATCATTGATTTAACAGAAATGGCACACATCGAGCGTGAGTTATTGTTAGTTAAAGTCTTTGCTCAAGATGAAAACACCCGTGCCGCAGTCACGCGCGTTGTCGATGTGTTTCAAGGTGCCATACTCGATATGGGCCGCCACAGCTATACATTACAACTTGTCGCAAGTACCGAGAAAATAGAATCGTTCTTAGACACGCTTCGCCATGAAACAGACTTAATTGAAGTCGTGCGTTCGGGTGCGGTCGGCATTGGTCGAGGTGATAAGGCGTTAAAGGCATAAGCCTTTACCGCTTTATTACAGACACAAAAAAAGGGCTATTAGCCCTTTTTTTAATTAATAAGTACTTATTCTTATTAAGGATTAACTTGGTCTTTAAGACCTTTACCCGCTTTAAAGCTTGGGATAGTTGCTGCTGCGATTTGGATTTCTGCACCAGTTTGTGGGTTACGGCCAGTACGCGCTGCACGCTCTTTTACCGAGAATGTGCCGAAACCAACTAATGCTACTGAGTTACCTTCTTTAAGAGAGTTAGTAACTGCGCCAGTGAATGCATCTAGTGCACGCGTTGCTGCCGCTTTTGAGATTTCTGCATCAGTAGCGATTTTTTCAACTAATTGAGCTTTATTCATTGTTAGATTCCTATTCGTTATTATTTTGCCTTCGCAAAACCTATCTTTATGCATTTTTGAAAAGTTAGCAACAGCAAATTGCTATTTTTACGTAAATTATTCAAAAATGGCTACATTTTAACTGTCTATCACTAACTTAGTGACATCAGGATTAATAAAGACTGAATTTAACCATCTTCCAAAAGGTTTTATGACAGCTAAACGATCATTCGATTTTCTCGATAACCAAGGTTACTTCCCCAACCTCGACACCAAACTTATCAATAGCGGTACGGTTAATCAAGCGCGATTGTGTTACCAAGTACATCCAATCATCGAAGTTTACAACTAAAGTACTATCGTTATAAGGAAGTTCTACCGAGTAAGTCCAATGAAACACACTGCCGTTACTATCCCCTTTCGCTTCACCCACTACATCTGAAGCGGTACCTGAAATACTCCCGTCATCATTTAGAGTGATATACCAAGTGCGAGTTTGCGTTTCCCCATCGTCATAAACAAACTGCTCATCAATCACCCCTTGGTTGCCTTGCCAGCTTGCTTGCATATCAACAACTAACTTACGCGTTAACTCGCCCTTGTGGTCTTGAACAACGCCGTACGCTTTAAGTTCACCACTGAAGAAACGTTTAAAGTTAAATTCTGGCTCTGTCCCTTTATAATAATCAACATCAGGGGCTGAACAACTCGCGACTAAAAATACCATAGCTGAAATGAACATTGCTTTGAGCTTAATCATGTTTCCCTCCTATAAGCTGTTTTCTAAGTGAAGGCTCTGTTGTGTCGGCACTAAGCCAAATTGCTAAAAAATTATCGGCAAACCTTTCATCTTCAATAGCACCAAGTTTTTCGTTGTTGAAGTAAAAAGTTCCAATTGCCTGTTGGTTTGTTTCAAATGACAAGGAATCGTTTTCTTTTATATCTGGCCATAAATCAAGTAATTGAGTATCAAAGGCACCAACCATTTCATCAAAACCCAAATGCTGCCATTGCTCATTAGTGGCTTTAACAATATCTTTTGCCGAAAAATCGCGCAGGTACGTTAATGTGAGTTTGGTTGGGTGCTGGCCAAAAACATAGTCTCCTGTGGGCGTTTCTAGTTTTGCGTTATACACATCCCAAAACAAGTATTCCATTTTTGCTTGGCCTACAGTTTTGAAACCTGTAGCGTTAGCGTTTGTCATTAATACCAGTGAGGAAAATAGGAGTAATGCGAGTCTGTATTTCATTGTTCTATACCTTAAAACATATCTTTTAGACACTACGCATCACAGGGGCTAAGTGATCATTTTGAGGCTAAATAGCGTTTGTTTATGACAATAAGTGCCATGAACATCGAGGCCCAACTAATGCCATAACACAACCAGAACATCCAAAGCGATATATCAATGTTTAAAACACCAAAACGCGCCCCTGCATAATAGCTACCCGGTGCAAAAAGAGCGCATACAAGCCACCCTAAATACCATGGAAGCTTTTGCAGAAACTGCATTGAAGTATTGATGGTTAAAAGCAATGCTCCCCAAAGGAGTACCAGCCAAAATGGAAAGGGGTAGACTTTAAAACTCAGTAAATTTAAGGATGTCGCAAGCCATTCAAAGCCTAACGCAAGGGGCAGGCCACACACTAGAAGCAAAAGGTCTTGCTTGCGTTGCTCGGAAAGATAGATCATCAATCCAACAACGCCTAAAGCTGGAATAACGGCTTGTTGCTCAAGGAGTAAGGCCATAAACCACACTCCCTGAAACAACACGAAATTAATAATTGAGCGCAATGTCATCGCCTGAGTGAACAAAACGAGGTCGACGAGCAACCAAATGAACTGTGCTAATCGAACGCGTTCTGAACGCGCCTTCGCAATAAGCCAAATAAAATAGCCACAAGCGATAGAAGCGTTGATCGAATTTTACTTTATCGATTTCAGGCCAGCTTGCCACAAAGCGTTCACGCCAGTCAGCCAACGTTCTGGCGTAATGCACCCCAATGTCTTTAACACTGTGAACAACCATGTCAGTTTGCTGTTTAATTTGCTTGTTCATTTCATCTAAGCATGGCAAACAACCGCCGGGGAAAATATACTGCTGTATAAAATCTGAGTTCTTTAAGTAATGGCTATAGCGTTGATCCGCAATTGTGATCGCTTGTATAAGCATTGCCCCATTAGCTTTTAACAGTGACTGACACTTAGCAAAAAAGCCAGGCAAATACTCGTGACCCACAGCTTCAATCATCTCAATAGAGACAAGCTTATCGTAGCGGCCCTCAAGGAGTCGATAATCGTGTTTAAGCAACGTTATTTTGTGCTCTAAATTTAATTCTTTTATTTTTTCTGCAACATAATCATGCTGCTCATCAGAAATAGTGGTGGTTGTGACATGGCAATCAAAATGCGTTGCAGCATAGATAGCAAATGCCCCCCACCCGGTTCCAATCTCAATGACCTTATCGCCAGGTTGCAAGTCGACTTGCTCACATATAAGAGCGAGTTTGTGTGTTTGTGCTTGTTCTAGCGTCGCTGCTTTCGATGGATACACAGCGCATGAATAAAGCATTTCGTCACTTAAAAATGCGCTGTATAAATCATTGCCTAAATCATAATGCGCTGCGATGTTCTTTTTAGAACCCGATGCAGAGTTTTTATTTTTTAAGTGGTTGACTCGGTGAGCAATACCACTTAAAAAAGCGAATTTTTTTTCAAAAGCGTCTAGTTTGTCTTGGTTGAGGGCAAATATTTCGATGAGTTGCGTTAAGTTATCACAATCCCAATACCCTAAAATATACGCTTCACCAGCCCCCACACTGCCCGACATGGCAAACATTTTGTACATTGCGGCGTCATTTACTGTCACCGTAACACTGAGCGAACTGTGTGGATTACCAAACTGTTCGCGCTCGTTGCCATCAATTAATGTGATGCAGCCTATGTCGATACTGCTGAACGCACCTGTCACCAGTTTCTTATAAATTTTTGACAACCAACCTGTTGTAGAGGATTGCGTTAAATTTGATACTTTTTCCATCACATCACCTAATTTTAATTCTCTTGCTTGCCTGAGTGACCAATAAAGGGCACACGTTTGCAAAATAGTTTCAGCGCATGAATGTAAATACCTTTAAAAATACTCAACGTCATCGCTGGAAACTGTTTCAGCACGGCACTAACCTGCTCTTTAGTCAGGGCTTGCCTTTGCAAACGAAGTGTTGCATCAAACAAAAGAGTGTCGTCTTTTTTATTTTCAATATGAATCATAGCGTTATCAGAATTAAGTCTGACATTCCAATGATAGTTCATATCTAAGTTCATGAAAGGTGATACGGAGAAAACCTTTTTAAAGTTCACTTTTTTTTCTAAAGGTACGACATAATAATGACGTTCATTCCACGGCGTGTTACTCACTTCTGCAAGCATGTGTGTGAAATTGCCATCGGAGGTTTGATAAAAGAAAAAATTTACGGGGCTGAAGTAAATGCCAAAACAGCGCATTTGCCCCAGCATATAAACATGGCTAAACGTTGTGTTAACCCCCAGTTCCGCAAGCTTATCCAGTGCGCGTTGCTGCAATGATAACTGCATGTTGGTTTGATAGTTAAAATAATCGCTTTGTTTAAACTTTAATAGTTTAAAGCCATTACAACCAAGCCAAGGATGAATATTATTCAGCTCCTCTGGCTTGGCTAAATCGACCCACATCATGTAGAGCGGGTATTTAAAGTGATGCTCTTTTACTGCAAAACGCCGATGTCGAACATCACCAATGTAAATAGCACTATTCAAACTCAACTCCGAGTTGTTTAGCAACATTCACGGCACTTCTTACACCATCTTCATGAAAACCATTGTACCAATAGGCACCGCAGAAATAGCTGTTTTTATGGCCATCTATCAGCGCTTTTTTCTGCTGGGCAGCAATAGATTCTTTGTTAAAGACAGGATGGTGATAGATAAATTCGCGTAAGATTTTGTCTTTGTTAATTCCCTCTAAGTGGTTCAAGGTCACACAGAATTGTGGTTTACTTTCAATTCCTTGCAAAATATTCATTTGGTAAGTAACCACAGCAGCTTTGTCTGTGTTGTTATTAAGCAAATAATTCCAACTTGCCCAGGCAGCCTTACGTTTAGGAAGCAAAGAGGTATCGGTATGCAATACCACCGAATTCGCTGTGTATGGAATCGCAGAAAGTACCGCTTTTTCATCCTCAGTTGGGTCTAACAAGAGCTTTAAAGCTTGGTCTGAGTGACACGCAAAAACAACTTTATCAAACGTTTCGCTGTAACCGTCATCAAAATGAACATGGGCACACTCTTCACCACGCGATACAGAACTAATATTACTGTTAAGACGAATTTTGTCTGCAAAACCTTTAATCATTGGCTTGATGTATTCACGAGACCCTCCCGGAATAACATACCACTGAGGGCGGTTGGTAATATCTAAAAGGCCATGGTTATAAAAGAACTTAACGAAGAACTCTGTTCCCACTTTGGTCATTTCTTTAATACTGGTCGACCAAATTGCAGCTCCCATAGGCAGGATGTAGTGGTAACGAAAAAATTCGTTAAAATCATGCTCATCTAAAAACTCGCCTAGCGTTTGGTTAGGTTGATAATTTTGCTCTGCATGTAACGCCTTACACACATCATTAAAACGCACGATGTCTTTGAGTAGTTTCCAAAACTTAGGACGAAAGATATTTCGCTTTTGTGCAAATAAACTAAAAAAAGTGTGGCCATTGTATTCAAAGCCCGTTTGTTCGTTATGCACACTAAAACTCATTTGCGTTTTTTGTCGTTGCACACCCAATCGGTCGAGCAATTTTTCAAAGTATGGATAGGTTCTATCATTAAACACAATAAAGCCTGTATCAACGGCATAATCAACACCGTCAACGTTGACATCAATTGTGGCAGTGTGACCGCCTATATAGTCATTTTTTTCAAACACTGTTACATCATAATGTTTATGAAGTAGGTGCGCACAGCTTAAACCTGCTATACCCGACCCAATTACGGCCACTTTTTTCAACGTGATAATCCTTTTGCAAGCTTCAGCCATAATGGCGTAGGAAGCATTCGTAATAATTTTAAAATGAGGGTAAATCGATAAGGGAAATGCACTTCCTTACGTCGTTTTTCAACCCCTTTGTATATGTAACTAGCTGCTTTTTCTGCGCTAACCGCCATGGGCATAGGAAAGTCGTTTTTATCTGTTAAAGGCGTTTTCACAAATCCGGGATGAACCAAGGTCACGTCTACATCATTTAAATCAACAGCAAGGCTGTTTGCCAAATAACTGACTCCCGCCTTAGAGGCGCCATAGGCTTGGCTTCGTGGCAAGGGTAAATATGTAACGCTTGAACTGACAATGACCAACTGGCCACCCGGCTTAATTTTTGGCAGCAAGGCCTCTAAGCAGTAGCCCATGCTTAATAAGTTTGTTGTTACAACGCGGGTAAATAATGCACTGTCGAAATTACGCGCATCATCAATATATTCACAATTTCCTGCGTTTAATATAACGCGATCAAATTGTGTGTAGGCCACGGTGCTTGAACGGATGTCTTGCAAATTTGTGGCATCAAACTCACAACGTTCAATGTTGCTGTGGGCACTTAATTTAGCAAGCTTGTCGGTGTTACGACCACAGGCTATAACCTGCTCGCCAGCATCTGCGTATTTATACGCAAGCGCTTCACCTATGCCAGATGTCGCGCCTGTAATTAGTGTTGTCATTATGCACTCGCTCTTTTATCAATGAAACGAACTGCTGAACCAAGTAACGGAATGTGTCTGTACAGTAAGGCACCCGCATCGAAATAATCGCGATGTTGGATAATTTTTTCGTTCGAAAAAACGAGCCGACTGTGCCCTTCCACCGCTATTTTTTTACCTTTGTTTAATTTTGGATGACGGTAAAACATTGTCCAATAAATAAAGGCTTTGTTGGTCGTGTGCTCGACATCAGTGATGTTAAATTCACAAGAAATAACATTAGCGTACAAATTTTTAAAATAGCTGTGTAAAGCGGCTAAACCATCCACTGCATGAAGGGGGTCTGAAAACTGGATATCTTGATGGTAGATTTCATCAAGCAGATGCAAATTGTCTTTATTGAGTGTTTGATAAACATTAATAAATCTGTCAAGGGTCGCCTTGTCCATATCACACCTTAAACGCGTTTAACGCACGCTCTCGCGCCGCTTTATGATCAACTATTGGAGACCAATAACTGCTTTTACTTCCCTGTTTAGCTAAGTAGTCATGTGGGAAGTGAATGTGTTTCGCAGGTATTTTTTCCAACTCTGGTAGATATTTACGGATAAACTCACCATCTGGATCAAAGCGCTCGCTTTGGGTAATTGGATTAAAAATACGAAAATAAGGTTGTGCATCACACCCTGTGCTAGCAGCCCATTGCCATCCACCATTGTTTGACGCCAGATCGCCATCAATCAAGTGTTTCATAAAAAAGCGTTCGCCTTTGCGCCAATCAATAAGGAGGTGCTTAGTTAAGAAACTAGCAACCACCATTCGCAACCGGTTATGCATCCAGCCGGTTTGCAATAATTGTCGCATTGCTGCATCCACAAGCGGATAGCCGGTTTTACCTTCACACCACGCATTAAAGTCATGTTCGTCGTCGCGCCATGCTAGGGCATCGTATTTATCGTTAAAGTTGGCGTATTTACTCAAATTTGGATAAATCGCAATCAGGTGACGATAGAACTCGCGCCAAATCAACTCGTTTACCCAGCAAAACAGACTACTTTTAGCATTTTTCAATACATCGGGATGACGCTGCTGAATGAGCGCCAGCAACTGATGAACACTAATAATACCCAGCGCTAAATAAGGGCTTAAACCTGAGGTGCCTTTAATACTTGGGATATCACGTTGTTCCTGATACGTACCAAGCTTTTCGTCGATAAAGCGTGCACATACATGGCTTAGCGTTTCATCATCAACCGGCCATTTTTCGGAGCTGCCGTCAGAGGTTAATAATTCATTTTCTTGCCACTGAACTGCAGGTGGCATATTAGGCGGCTCGGCAAAATAAAAATGCGTATCTTGAAACTGCTTTAACCACGCATTTTTGAAAGGCGTGAACACTTTAAACATCTCGCCACTTTGGTTTTTAATACTGCCTGGGGGGGCAATAACATCACCATCATAGCTGTAAAAATGTACATCTAGCGCATCAGCTTTAACTAAAAATGCATTATCTCGTTCAACTTCATTGAGTTCGTATTCATTATTTGCATAAACACTTTCAATAGAATGCTGTTGGCAAAACGCTGAGAGCTTATCAACACACCCCGAATAATCGTGTGCATCAATAAGGTGTAATGTAATGCCTTTATCAGCTAAAAGTTGCCCTAAGAATGCTAAACGGCGCTTTAATAAATCAATCTGAATAGGTGCTACATCATGTTGTTGCCATTGTTTTTCGGTTATAAAAAACACCGCATCTTGGCATCCATTGTCGATAGCGCGATATAAAGCGTCGTTATTAAAAAGGCGCAAATCGCGCCTAAACCAAAATAATGTCTTCATTAAATTCCGTAGCGTAATTTCAGTTCGTTCGGGTAAGGGTCAAAATAGACTTGCTTTGCAAGGTATTCATTGGGATGTATTTTTAGATGGTGCTTAATTAAGGTAAGCGGTACGTACAAAGGAACAAGTCCTTTTCGATACTCGTCAATCGCATCGCGAAGCTCTTGCTTTTCAATTTTAGTGAGCGACTTTTTAAAATACCCCTGCAAGTGCATTAAGGTATTGGCATTATTTTTTCGCGAAGCAGGTTTCTTTAATGCGGTCATTAGTCCCAAAATGTACTCATTCGCGAGCGCATTAATATCTTCGCCATCAAATGTGCCCAGTAAGTTACCCAAGTTTCGATACGCCTCGTAATTATGAGCCATCAGCAAATATTTATATTGCGCATGAAACTGCGTTAAACGGTGCACGGTAATGGGTTGCTCATTAAGCGTTTGCCAATGTTTGTAGGTGTAGACCCGCATGACAAAGTTTTCACGCAGGTGCATATCGTTTAAGCGACCGTTTTCTTCACAGGGTAGTAGCGGGTTGTGAGCCATAATTTGCTCAGCAAAAAAACCAACGCCCTCAGAAGTATTTCCGGTACCCGCTTCATTGTAAATTTTAATCCGTTCCATGCCACAGCTTGGGCTTTTTGCACAAAACACAAAACCGCTTAACTCAGCAGTTTGTTCTGTTGCCACGCGCTTACCATACTCGGTCAGTTTAGGGCCAACATCGCCCGTGCCATCTGGTCGACATACTTTTATCGTGTCACCGACACGCACTTGGCGAATGGTCGGTCGCGGTATTGGCAAACCAACCGCGACTTCAGGGCAAAACTTTTTATACTCGACATGATTAGCTAACTCATCCATGCAAAAGTTTGATTTTTTGTGGCCACTATCAAAACGCACTTTATCGCCTGCTAAGCAAGCACTAATACCTATTTTTATTGTCGATTGCAGCATAAAGTTCCTACTAATAAATCAAATTACCAATTGGATTAAGTAATTTGCTGATACCCTTGTTAAAGTGTAGAGCACTGCTCACCACCGTAAAACATAAGCACCCTTGCGCCGTTTTAGGCGTATGATTATGACGCCCATCAAGCATCATAAAATCTCCAGGTACGTAACTGCCTTCTTCATCACTAAACTCACCCTCTAGTAGTAAGGTTAGCTCAAATCCAGTATGTGTGTGCTCTGGAATTTCACCCCCTGCATCAATATGTAAAAGACTGGCTCTTAAAGCACCGTCGTCTATGTCAATGCGTGAGCGCGCCAACTTACCAAGTTGCATAAAGTTACTGTGACCAATACGTGTTAAGGCGCGAGGCAATGTGTAAGTTTTGTCTTTAACATCAACCGTAATGGGGGCTTGCTCGTAAATTTCGTCGATTGCATCGTCTGCCGTAATTGCATCGAATAAGCCTGCATCAAATGAATCTTCACTATCAGCATCAAATCCTGCAAATACATCATCAGCCTGTTTGGCTTCGAGTGCTGCAATCTCTTTTTTACACACGGGGCACATTTCAACATGAATAGCGACAGCGATACTCAACGATGCTGGCAAACTGCCTTCGCTGAACTGCATGAGAATGTCGTTAGAAGGATGGTGCTTAATCATGTTGGTCTCCCATTTCGTTGCGTAACTTCTGCAAGGCCAAGCGAAGACGAGACTTCACTGTACCTACGGGAATATTTAAATGCTCTGCAAGTTGTTCTTGCGACATATCTTGAAAATACACCCCACGTACAACTTCACGTTGCGCCTGAGGGAGCTTGTTAAGGTACTGCTTAATTTGTTTGTCTTCTAAATGGTCGCTAAATTCGTGTTGACCCGGAGTCGCTTCATCAATAAGTGGCCAAATATCTTCGCTGATACACTCTTCTCTACTGCTTTTCATTTTTCTTAGCATGTCGAAAGAAGCATTACGCATCACGGTATAAACCCATGTCGTCGCGGCCCCTTTGTCCTTGTGATAGAGATGTGCCTTGCGCCAAACTGAAGTAAGCGTTTCTTGCACAAGCTCCATCGCTTGCGCTTCAGAGCCAAATTGTTTAATTCCAAAGCGCTTTATTTTTGGCGAAAAATATTGGAACAACAGCGCAAACGCCCGTTTATCGCGGTGCGTTGCAACTGCAAATAATGCATCTGCAAGCTCTTTGCTTGGTGTATCTGGCATGGCAGTGAATTGACCTGTGTTAGGTTTACAACCTGTTTGAAGTTGTTGACTTACCATTTTAATGTCATCCAATTATTGTCGTTACGTACATTACGCAGAGCGACAACAAACAGATCACATTAATCAGTAAATTCGGTATTAATCAAAGTATGGAGGAAACTTAGCAAATTTTCAAAGTTAGATTTAAAGGCAAGTTGTTGTTTTTTAACTAGTGAAATGGGTAATATTTCGAGCCAACGCGCAGCAACCCACGCAAGGTTATCAAATTGAGGGGCTTTATAAAGTGCAGCTAAATCAGGTTGATTCGCAAATACAGCTTGCAGCGTATGGCTTAGCAATAAGTTTTCATCGGTGACGACTGATTTTACATACCAGCTCGGTTTCGGCACGCGATCAACATCAGCATGACGAAGTTCTTGTTTATCATAAAATGGTTGATTGATAGACACGGCATGCTCTGCATACACATCAATGAGTAACTGCCCGCTATCATCTTGATTAAAATCGGTTATTTGCATCATACAACCGAACTCAGGCAGGTTAAGCTCTGTGTCGTGTTGGTATGTGCAAAGCACAAATCCGGTGTTGTCTTTAACAGCTTCTTTTACCATGGTTAAGTAACGCTGTTCAAAGATTCTTAGCTTTGTGTACCCTTCAGGTAAAATAAAAACCGGTAAAGGAAAAATCGCACGCTTCATAAAGTCTACTATCAAAAAACCACATGCCTTTAGTTACGTGCGCTTTTAGTCCGCCGATCAATATTTCATGAAATCTTAATTCTATTTCCTATCCTAAAAGTTGAACCATTGTGCAACATTACGAAATAACTCGATTGATGCATACGCACTGAGTAAACTCAACACAGGTGCAACCATTAGTAAAAATAAGCTGATTTCACTACTCATTGTCCTGCCTCCTTACTGCTTGTTAGTTACTTCAGATGTTTTTGCAGCCAACGTTACGGCTTCTTTTGAAGCGGTGTCCGCATCACCCATGTAACTTTCAAGTAATTTTTGAGCATCAAACTCAATGCTTTTATTCACACTTTGCTTAAGCTCTATACTTGCTTGTTGAACATAGCTCTTAATGGTTTGTGTGATGGTGTTACTTATGTCTAATTCAAAGTCAGTAGCACTTGCTTGAGCAGACCCTAATACAAGTAACGCAGCAGTCGTAAGTTTTAGTGAGTTATTCATAATGATATTCCTTGTCTCTTTAAGTAATTAGTCGTAATTACATAATCAAAGGTTGTGCCACCATGAAAATAATTTATAAGAACTTGTTTTTAAATAAATTTTATAGATAATTTATTTTTACACTTATTCAGCATTGGTTAATAAAACCAATAAAATTTATTTTTTTAACCAACTTTTAGTGAAAAAATAAGCGTTGATAAATTCAGCGTACACTTGTACACTGAAATTGTTTTTTAATTCATTTTTATTAGATGGTCTATGACAACTGCGCTTCCTTATTCACGCCAAGAAGAACAACTTAATGTGCTCACACATGGCTTAGGTGTCCTATTTTCTGTGTATGTACTGTGGGACTTAGTGTCACAATCAAACGCAATGTCAGCCACCGTGAGTGCTGTTGTGTATGGCTCAAGCTTATTGGTACTTTTTTTAGCCTCAACGCTCTACCACGCAAGTACAAAAGAGCGCCTGCGTGCTATTTATAAAAAGTGTGACCACTGTGCAATTTACTTACTGATTGCGGGTACCTACACGCCTTATTTAGTTATTTCGTTGTCGGGCGCGTGGGCAGTGGCCGCATTAGTGTTTATTTGGTCTTTAGCCATTGGCGGGGTAATTTATAAGTTGCTTGTAAAGCATACCAATAAAAAAATATCGCTCACAACATACTTATTGATGGGTTGGTTTGCACTTGCTCTTGTTTACCCTTTATATTTGAATCTTGACCCAAGTGCGTTGTGGTGGTTACTCGCAGGCGGCATTGCTTATAGCTTGGGAACTTTCTTTTACAGCGCTAAAACGCGACATTACAGTCACGCTATATGGCATGTATTTGTACTTATCGGCTGCGTATGTCACTACCTATCTATTAGTTTATACGTGTATTGAGGCGGGTTTATAAATTTATAGCGGGCGTAGTGGCTTAGTCCCATTGATGTATACGCATATTAATTTTTGACTTGTTAAAGGTGACACCCTCTATTATCAGTTTTTGACGTTGCTCACAATGTTTAGGTGTGCCTTCAGGAAAGGATATTTTGCCCTGACTATTGACCACCCGATGCCATGGAATTTTAGAATCGCTTGGCATCATTTTTAATAATCGTCCCACCAGTCTTGCATTATTAGGATAACCAGCAAGACCAGCTACCTGCCCGTAGCTGGCTACTTTTCCCTCTGGAATAGAGGCTATAACCGTATAAATAAGTTCTTCTTTAGTTGCTTGTTGCACGAATTGAATCCAAATACTGTTTACTTACTTCACTAAATGCCTGCCAAATAGCCCTCGCAACCGGGCCATGGTGCACGGAGTGCTGTCTAAATACGCGAATTTCTGCGCCAAATTGATGCTCTCGATCTGTAATTTTTATTTGCTGTAAAAGACCTGCTTCTATTTCACTTTGACAGTGCTGTAAACTAATCATTGCCCACCCTGCCCCAGAAAGCAAAAACGATTTAACACTGGTTATATCATCAATTTTCATCAAGGCAGACCCTAGCGTATAAGAGAGTCTGTCGCTATCAAAACTTAAGTCACTCTCAAACATTGCCAGACACGGGTAATTTTGAATGTCGGCAAAGCTAATTTCCGCTGGCACGACACTTGGCGCACTTACAATGCCAATGTCAAATTTACCAATGGGTAAACTTTCTAGATCACCCGTCGCATGAAACAAATCAAACCATGGGCCAATTCCTAAATCTGCTTGATGGCTATTTACTTGCTCTAGCGAAACAAAGCGTTTACCAGACGAAATACTAAACTCGGTGCTCGAAAAGCGCTTGAAAGTGTGGCTAATGACTTGGTTATAACTATGTTGATGGCACAGCTGCTCGTAACAAATTCGGTAATTAGCTTCATTACCGAGTGCAAGCTCTTTAGCTAACGAACTTAACTCACTGTTAGCATTAAGCAACTGACGCGCCTCTCGATAAAAAATACGCCCTTTTTCAGTCAAATGTAATCGGTAGTGTGCACGGTCTAATAACTCAAAGCCTAGTTCAGACTCTAGCTTCTTGATGGAAATTGTAAGGGCGGGTTGTGTTTTATGAAGCTTTACCGCCGCTTGGCTCAAACTAGAGCTTTGCACGATAGCATCTAAAATAATTAATTGATTTAAATTCATTAACCGCAAACCCTATTAATAAAATTAATGATGTTTCTAAAATTTAATAATTTTTATTTTATATCTTTGCAGCGTATCCTGCAGCAAATTTATGCTTTCATATCTATGGAGAAGACAATGAGATTGGCATCCGCCGTGTTATTCACCACTGTATTATGGTCACTTGCGGCATGTACAGAGCAAACTGCGCAAAGCAACGCTGAGCCGGTCATACGCCCTGTTAAACTTTTCAATACCAACAGTCAGTCAGATCAGGCTATTCGTAGTTTTCCTGCAGAAGTCGTTGCCAACCAAGGGTCTTACTTGGCCTTTAGGGTCAATGGTGAATTACTTGAGTTTCCTGCACTTGCTGGCCAACATGTTGAAAAAGGCCAACTTCTTGCCAAACTTGATCCAGAAGATTTTCAGCTTCAGTACGAAGAGCGAAAAGCACGTTTTGAGCTTGCTGACTCGCAACTTGAACGCGTTCAAAAGCTATTTGATCGCTCCATCGCAAGCCAAGCAGAGCTAGACCAAGCACTGGCAAATAAGCAAGTGGCAGAGTCTGCTTTAAAAATTGCAAAAACCAATTTAGATAACAGTGAACTTCGCGCTCCTTTTGCGGGGACTGTGGCAAAAGTTTTTGTGAAGAACTTTGAAAATATCCAAGCAAAGCAAAACATATTACGTCTTGAAACCCGCGACTTAATGGATGTGGTTATCCAAGTGCCTGAAAAACTCATTGCACGCATTGATAAAGACGTTGACTACCAACCTGATGTTATTTTTGATGGCTACCCAGACAAGTCGTACCAACTCACCGTAAAAGAATTTGACACCCAAGCTGACCCAACCACCCTTACATACAAAGTGGTGTTTTCGCTGCCAGTGCCTGAAGACTTTAATCTTCTTGCGGGAATGACAGGCCGTGTTGATATTGATTTAAGCAAAATCACCCACTCACAATCAGCGTATATTCTGCTGCCTGTTGAGGCAGTGTTTTCAGAGCCTACAGAGTCTGAAAAAAATAATAGCTATGTATGGCTGTATGACGAAAACACCGGTTTAGTTCATAAAAAAGCGGTTAAAGTGGGCCAATTACACCGCAACGGTATTGAAGTGCTTTCAGGTATTGAGCAAGGTCAAATGGTGGTTGCTGCAGGAGTGCATTCCTTAGAGGAAGGCATGAAAGTACGTCCATGGCAAAAAGAGCGAGGCTTATAATGAGCTTTGCTGCACTTGCTATTGAGCGAAAAGTTATAAGCTGGATGTTCGCACTGTTTTTGCTAATAGGTGGCACCGTGGCTTATTTTGGTTTAGGGCAACTTGAAGACCCTGAGTTCACCTTGAAAAAAGCAATGGTGATCACTCTGTACCCAGGTGCCTCACCACAACAAGTTGAAGAAGAAGTTACTTTTCCAATTGAAAATGCAATTCAACAATTACCCTATGTTGATTATGTCACCAGTATTTCGTCGCCCGGTAAATCACAAATTACCGTTGAGATGAAAAGTAATTACCGCAAACAAGACCTTCGCCAAATTTGGGATGAATTGCGCCGTAAAATTAACGACCAAGCCGCAGCAATGCCTTCGGGTGTTTACCCAAGTAAAATTATGGATGATTTTGGTGATGTTTACGGTGTGATGTATGCCGTGACAGGTGATGGCTATTCGTATGATGAGTTAAAAGACTACGTTGATTATTTAAAGCGTGAGTTAGTGCTGGTTGATGGCGTAAGCAAAGTAACCGTTGGCGGTGAGCAACAAGCACAGGTAATGGTTGAAATTTCAACCCGAAAATTAGCACAATTAGGTATTTCGCCAGACCGTATTTACCAGCTTTTGCAAACCCAAAATAGTGTTTCTAACGCGGGGAAAGTACGGGTTGGCGATGAATCAATTCGTTTACACCCCACCGGTGAATTTAAAGACGTTAAAGAGCTTGAAAACCTATTAATTTCAAAGCCGGGTGAAAACGAGCTTATATATTTAGGTGATGTTGCAACGGTATTTAGAGAGTACGCAGAAGTACCAAATAACATTATTCGCTTTAATCAGCAGCAAGCACTCCTTGTAGGCGTGTCGTTCAGCACAGGTGTAAACGTGGTTGATGTGGGCGCTAAAATAGACGCGCATTTAGCTTCGTTAGAATACCAACGCCCACACGGTATAGAGATTAATAGTGTTTATAATCAGCCAGCAGAAGTCGAAAAGTCAGTCAGTGGTTTTATTATTAGCTTACTTGAAGCCGTTGCTATCGTCATTGTGGTGTTGCTGGTATTTATGGGCTTTAAAAGCGGTGTACTAATAGGTGTCATTTTACTCCTAACCGTACTCGGCACCTTTATCTTTATGAAGCTATTTGCCATTGATTTGCAGCGGATTTCGCTCGGCGCTCTGATCATTGCGCTCGGTATGCTGGTTGATAACGCGATTGTTGTTACCGAAGGTATTCTTATTAACTTAAAGCGTGGGCAAACTAAACTACAAGCTGCAACCAATATTGTTGATCAAACTAAATGGCCGTTATTGGGTGCAACTGTGATTGCGGTTACCGCATTTGCCCCAATTGGTTTAAGCTCGGATGCCAGTGGTGAGTTTGCAGGTAGCTTATTTTGGGTGTTGTTTATTTCGTTATTACTCAGTTGGATTACGGCAATTACACTCACGCCTTTCTTTGCTGACTTAATGTTTAAACAAGCTACGGAAAAACAGCCTCACCACGATGAAGACCCTTATCAAGGTATCATCTTCAATGTGTATAAAGGTGTTTTGCATTGCGCAATGCGTTACCGTAAAACCACCTTATTGCTCATGGTGATCATGCTCGTTAGTGCGGTATTTGGCTTTAAGTTTATTAAGCAATCATTCTTTCCGGCCTCGAACACCCCCATGTTTTATGTCGATTACTGGCATACTCAAGGTGCCGATATTCATACCACGATGGACGGGGTAGCAAAACTTGAAGCGTTTCTACAAGCCGATCCTCTCGTTGAAGAAGTGACCACCACGGTTGGCCAAGGTGCTCCTCGCTTTATGCTGACATACGCGCCAGAAAAGTCATACCCAGCTTATGGACAGTTGATTATTCGTGTACAAGATCGTGAGGCCGTGACAGCCATGATCAAAAAAGTGCGCGACTACCAACATGAACATGTTCTCGATGCGCAGCTTAAAGTTAAACGCATGGAAATTGGGCCATCGACCGATGCAAAAATTGAAGCGCGCTTTTCAGGCGCTGATCCTGTCGTACTTCGTCAGCTCGCTAAGCAAGCAAAAGACATTCTTCATCAAGACGCTGGTGCCTTTAATATTCGTGATGATTGGCGTGCTCGCTCTAAACTTATTCGTCCGCAGTTCAACGAACAAAAAGCACGCCGTTTAGGGATTGCTAAGTCTGATCTTGATCAGCTTTTATTAACAAGCTTATCGGGTAAACAGGTCGGCGTGTATAAAGACGGCACGCAAATGCTGCCCATTATTGCACGCTCGCCTGCAGAAGAGCGGTTAAATGTCGAAAGCCTGCGCGACTTACAAATATACAGCCCTGTATTGGGAGTCTTTGTGCCAGTTACGCAAGTAGTTGATGACTTTGTTGTTGAATGGGAAGACAGTTTAATTATGCGCCGTGACCGAAAACGCACTATCACTGTCATGGCAGACCATGATGTGATTGGTGATGAAACACCTGCGAAGCTGTTTGCCCGTGTCCGCAAAGATATTGAAGCGATTGACCTGCCACACGGCTATGAGTTGCAATGGGGCGGCGAGTTTGAATCAGCAAGCAAAGCACAAAAAGCAATTTTTGGCTCATTACCGCTTGGTTACTTGGCAATGTTTGCAATTACTGTATTGCTGTTTAACTCAGTTAAAAAACCACTGGTTATTTGGGCCACAGTGCCTCTGGCAATCATTGGTGTATCGGCAGGTTTGTTATTAATGAATGCAGCGTTTAGCTTTATGGCACTGCTTGGTTTACTGAGCTTAAGCGGCATGTTGATTAAAAACGGCATCGTATTAGTGGATCAAATTAACCTCGAACTCGATAGCGGAAAAGAGCCTTATCAAGCCGTGTTCGATTCAGGCGTTAGTCGTGTGCGCCCAGTCGCTATGGCAGCGATCACGACTATTTTAGGAATGATCCCACTTTTATTTGACGTATTCTTCCAATCAATGGCGGTCACAATCATGTTTGGGCTTGGTTTTGCGACAGTACTGACGCTTATTGTCGTGCCAGTGCTTTATACACTGTTGTTTAAAATTAAAGTACCTAAACAACGCCACAGCAATTAAGTACTCTTGTATTTGTGCCTCCCCTGAAAGGATATTTTCAGGGGAGGCACTACAAATTAATTGTATTTGTATCCAATCAATTGCTCTAACCGATGCGCAATTGCAATCAACTCTTTTTCACTCAATGCACCCCCCGTAATAGAAAGTCCAACGGGCATATGATGCACTTTACCCATAGGCAGCGTTAAATGAGGGTAGCCAGATACAGCCGGATAAGTAGAAAAGCTGCCCGTGAAGTGATCCCCATTGATACGGTCTATTGACCACGCGGGTGTTAAAGTCACAGTAATAATTGCATCAAGATTGTGTTCTTTAAGCATTTTATCTAAGCCATCTGCTCTGGTTGCTTGATGCACTTTTTGTAATGCTGTTAGATACTTCTGGTCGGTTAACGTTGCTTTTTGCTGCGACTTTTCAAATATTTCTTGTTGAAAGTAAGGCATCTCCTTAGTAGCGTGAGTTTGATTAAACTGGATCAACTTTTCTAGTGTCAGCGATTTAGATTCGTTTGGCAGTTGAGCAAGGTAGTCATTTAAAGTCGCTTTAAACTCATAGAGTAAAACATCATAACTATCTTGATAAAAATGATCATATGGCTCTGTCGATAACCCCTCAACTAATAAAGCACCTTCTTGTTCGAGCATCTGTTTAGTCTGGTTAAAAAGTGACTCAACTTGCTCATGAGCAAGTGGCGCAGCATACAGTACACCTAAACGCTTGCCTTTTAATGAGATGGAACTTTGCTCTGGCGTATAGTCATAATTAAGGTGCCCTTTTGCGATGTTTGTTGCGGGATCTTTTTCATCAAAACCTTGCATAACTGACAGTAAAATGGCCGCGTCAATTACCGAGCGTGTCATAGGCCCCGCTGTATCTTGCGTATGAGAAATAGGCACAATGCCATGGCGGCTCAATAAACCTACCGTGGGCTTTATACCCACAATACCATTTGCAGAAGACGGACACGTAATAGAGCCATTTGTTTCAGTTCCAATCGCAGCAACACTTAAAAAGGCGGCAACAGCAGCACCAGAGCCTGAACTAGACCCGCACGTAGAACGATTTAAATCATGGGGATTACGCGTTTGCCCCCCAATCGCACTCCACCCAGACGATGAACGTTCAGAGCGCATATTGGCCCATTCACTTAAATTTGTTTTGCCTAAAATAATGGCCCCTGCACGTTTAAGTTTGGCAATAATTGGCGCATCTCTGTGCGTAAAATTATCTTTTAATGCTAACGAGCCTGCCGTTGTAGGCATAGTCTCAGTTTCGATATTATCTTTTACTAAAATTGGTATGCCATGCAAAGGGCCGCGTAACTTACCATGACTAAGCGCTTCATCAAGTTGCATAGCTATGCTTATAGCATCGGGGTTCATTGCAACCACAGCATTTAATTGAGGATTGAGCTCATCGATTTGCTGAATAAAAAACTGTGTTAATTCAGTTGCTGTGAGCTGTTTTTCTTTCATTGCCTGAATTAATTGCGGGATTGTACTTTGTTGAACAAGGTTTTTTAGTTGTTGATTTCTTTGTTCAGAGAGTGGGGTATTTTCTTTTGCAGACACGTTAACTGTAAAGCATAAAGCGGCTAAAAAAACACTTAATGCGAATGCAGGTAAAGCACGAATAACCTGACTAATTCCTGTATACATTTGTCGTTCCTGTTTTATAGAGTGTTGTTGATTGTTATTTTAAAATCGGTATTTACCCATACTTTTATCAAAAATTGCTATTTCTTTACTACACAATGGATTAAACACTGAGCGTTCTCTTGCCCATTACCTGCACCAAATACCCATACTGTTCAATAGTCTAGCCCGACAAAGGTACACGGTGCTAAATGAGTGTTTTAGTCAAATCAGCGATATTGGGCATGCACTGCTTCTCTTTTAATTTAACGTCAATTGCGTCAGTTACAAAGCAGCATTTTCAATCAGCGCTTGCTCATAGCCATCACGTTAAATATTCTCACGAAGAAAATTGAGTCTTTAGCCTGTGGTATTGATGAAACAGGCACTATGTTGTAATCACTGCCGCCAAGGCATGCCGTTTCTTATTGTTCAAGCAGGTTATCTGGCCGCAGGCTGTTAAAGAGCATGGCTGACGGTGAAATAAACCGCTTTTTGGTGTTCATCACCACCCCCTTTTTAGTCATGCGGTACGACTGTATTTAATTACCTAAAAGTGTATATACATGGTATGTACGAATGTATTTTAAACACTCTTAAACAATGATTTTCCCACCAATAAAAAAACACCATAAATAGGGTTAAACACACCAAAACATTGCATTTAAATAAATAATAAAAACCATGCAACCGCTATTTACATGCGATTAAAAATACAAAGGCATGAATAAAAAAACCAAATTAAAAACCGATTAATCCTTCTTTACCAGTTTATTTATAAAATCAAGACTAACCCTAACGTACTAAAAAATATTCCTTACACTACCCTTAGTTAGGTACTCCTTACTAGGTATATCATCTCTCTAAAATTTATACTTAAATTAATTATTAAATTTTCTGTAACACATTAACCCCACTCGAAAAAACACATGTAGTTAAATGTTATCTAGTCAAAAATTGATCAAGGTCACTAAAATCATTGTAAAGAAGAGTAAGGTTATTAATGAGAAAAATAAAACAATATAACTTTCCTAAATAAAGCCATTTATAAGGAATTGTTGGTGCTGTTATGAATATAAAATCAACCTGGCTTTTGTACCTCTGCGCGATGATGTTATTTATACTTACATTACCTTGCGAGGCGGTGTTTGTAAGCCCACCAAAAGATCCCATGCCATTCATTGAGGAAATTTTTCCCCAAGCGACACATATTGGTGAAAAACAGCGGATATCTAATGACGAAAGTGCGCCTTTCGCATGGGTCGTTTATCAAGACAAAAACGTACTGGGCTACGCTTTTGAAACCAATGATATTGCCAAAATTCCAGCTTATTCGGGCGAGCCAGTGAATATGCTCGTTGCCATTGACCCCCAAGGTAATTATTTAGGGGTGAAGGTATTAGAGCATCACGAGCCGATTATTTTAACGGGTATCCCAGAATCAAAACTATGGGAGTTTACTGATCAATACACAGGCTTACATGTTAGCGATCGCCTTAAAGTAGGTGGCAGCAGCTCAGATAATATCGTCAACATTGATGGACTTTCTGGTGCCACAGTCACGGTCATGGTCATGAATGATGCGGTAACTAAGTCAGCAAAAAAAATCGCCGCACGTTTAAACATAATTGATCTTGAAGCTTTAAATCGCTTACCAATGGCCACTATAAAGCACGATGTTTATCAACCAGCAAGTTGGCAAGCGTTAACGGGTGACGGGTCTATTCGCCGCTTGTACCTAAGTCGAGAGGCCGTTGATGAGGCGTTTGTAGGCACAGAAGCAGAACACATTGATGCAGCTGCTCCTGAACAAAAAAGCGCTATGTTCGCTGAGCTTTATTACGCGCAAGCTAATATTCCTCACATAGGCATAAACTTACTTGGTGAGAGTGAGTACCAATGGCTTATGGCGCAATTAGCCCCCGGTGAGCATGCCTTTATTGTGCTAGGAAATGGCTATTCTTTTAAAGGCTCAGGCTACGTTCGTGGCGGTATTTTTGACCGTATTCAACTTTTGCAAAATGGCGACACCATTTCATTCCACGATTTAGACCACTTTCGCGTCACTGATATTTACGCCACAGGCGCACCCAAATTCAAAGAAATGTCTATTTTTATCGCACGCGCTCACGATGAGTTTAACCCCGGAGCCGATTGGCAATTAGAGCTATTAGTACGCCGTCAAATGGGCGCTATCGACAGCACATTCACGAGCTTTAAAGGCGATTATCATACTTTAGATAAATATGTCAGTCGCCCCGCTATGCCTGAACCCGTAGCTGAATTATCACTGACGCAACAAGTATGGCAAGACAAGCAAGTGGAAGTGATTATTCTGCTGTTCCTCATGCTTCTATTAGGCGCTACCTTAATATTTCAGGATATTCTGGTGCGTCACCCAACCTTTTTACACAATTTCCGACACATATTCCTTATCGTGGTGGTGGTGTTTATCGGCTGGAGCTGGGGCGGACAACTCTCTGTAGTGAACGTATTCACTTTTTTACAAGCACTGATGTCTGATTTTTCGTGGGATTTATTTTTACTCGACCCCGTTATTTTCATTCTTTGGTGTGCTGCTGCGGTGACCATTATGATGTTCGGGCGCGCCGTATACTGTGGATGGTTATGTCCATTTGGCGCTTTGCAAGAGCTACTAAATGTATTTGCACGCTATGTGAAGCTGCCGCAAATAGAGCCCCCTTTTGCAGTGCATGAACGTTTATGGGCCATTAAGTACCTTATTTTACTGGCTTTATTCGGCATGTCTCTTGACTCTATGGCTGTTGCAGAGCAAATGGCTGAAGTTGAACCATTTAAAACCACCTTCTTACTCAAGTTTGATAGACAATGGCCATTTGTGTTGTATGCCGTGTCTTTGCTGGTAATTAATTTATTTAACCGAAAATTCTTTTGTCGCTACTTATGCCCATTAGGCGCAGCGCTCTCTGTGGGCTCTAATTTACGCTTGTTTAGTTGGTTAAAACGTCGACCTGAGTGTGGTCAGCCATGTAAAACCTGCGCTAAAGAATGCGAAATACAAGCTATTCACCCTGATGGTTCAATCAATATGCGCGAGTGTCACTACTGTCTTGACTGTCAAGTCACCTATTTTAATGAACAGAAATGTCCACCTCTAAAGAAACTTGCCAGGAAGAAGAATAAATTTCAGGAAAAAGAAATACCCACGGTGGACGTTAGCTAACTACGCCCATCACCAAGCACAATGAAATAACCGGAGGAAGTCCATGAGTGATAGGAAAAAGCTCCCAGAACAAAAACAGCTGAAAGACGAAAGCAGACGTAAGTTTTTTGCTAAAAGTGCTTTATTAGGTGCAGGTGTAGTTGCAGCGCCTATGTCAGCTACTATGTTCGCATCAATGGCTAAGGCACAAGCCGCAGAAGCAGGCAGTAACAGTGCCACTGTTCACCCAGGTGAACTAGATGAATATTATGGTTTTTGGAGTGGAGGCCACTCGGGGGAAGTGCGTATTTTAGGTATTCCGTCAATGCGGGAACTCATGCGTATTCCTGTTTTTAATACCGACAGCGCAACAGGCTGGGGTCTGACGAATGAATCTAAACGCATCAAAGGCGACAGCGCACATCTGCAATGTGGTGACTCACACCATCCGCATATGAGTATGACTGATGGCCGTTACGACGGTAAATATGTGTTCATTAACGACAAGGCCAACAGTCGTGTAGCACGTATTCGCTGCGATGTTATGAAAACCGATAAAATGCTAACCGTTCCTAATGTTCAAGCAATCCATGGCTTGCGTGTGCAAAAGGTTCCACACACTAAATATGTGATCTGTAATGGCGAATTCGAAATTCCCATGAACAACGATGGCAAAGCATCAATGGATGACATTAGCACCTATCGTTCATTGTTTAATGTGATTAATGCCGAAACCATGGAAGTCGCATTCCAAGTAATGGTGGATGGTAATTTAGATAACACCGACGCCGACTTTGACGGAAAGTATTTTGCATCAACCTGTTATAACTCAGAAATGGGGGTCACACTCGGTGATATGATCTCATCTGAACGTGACCATGTTGTTGTATTTAACTTACCGCGATGCGAAGCCGCCATTAAAGCAGGCAAATTTAAAACCTACAATGGCAATAATGTACCAGTGTTAGATGGCCGTAAAGGGTCAACACTCACAGCGTACATTCCGGTTCCTAAATCACCACATGGTTTAAATACCTCACCCAATGGCGACTATTTTATTGCTAATGGTAAGTTATCACCGACTGTTTCTGTGATTTCAATTAAGAAACTAGATGACCTATTTGATAACAAAATTAAGCCTCGCGACACCATCGTTGCAGAACCTGAACTAGGCTTAGGGCCACTTCATACCGCATTTGATAACCGTGGTAACGCTTACACCACGCTGTTTATCGACAGCCAAATTGCGAAGTGGAGCGTTGAAGATGCTATCAAGGCATACAATGGTGAGAAAGTGAACTACATACGTCAGAAGTTAGATGTTCACTATCAGCCGGGGCACAACCATACTTCACAAGGTGAAACCCGTGATGCAGATGGTAAATGGCTTATTGCACTGTGTAAGTTCTCAAAAGATAGGTTCTTACCTGTCGGGCCATTACGTGCAGAAAATGATCAGCTCATAGATATTTCAGGTGATGAAATGAAGTTGGTTCACGATGGCCCAACTTTCGCTGAACCT
Source organism: Pseudoalteromonas sp. PAB 2.2 (assembly GCF_001938575.1). Classification (NCBI taxonomy): domain Bacteria; kingdom Pseudomonadati; phylum Pseudomonadota; class Gammaproteobacteria; order Alteromonadales; family Pseudoalteromonadaceae; genus Pseudoalteromonas; species Pseudoalteromonas sp. PAB 2.2. The sequence goes on along the minus strand of NZ_LYPI01000007.1, from coordinate 330,246 downwards.
CACGACTGTATCATTGTTCACCGCTCTAAGGTGAAGCCAAATAAACTGTGGGAGCGAAACGATCCTTTCTTTGCCGATACTATCGCAATGGCAAAAGCAGACGGCGTTAATGTTTACGCTGATAACAAAGTGGTGAGAGACGGCAAAAAAGTACGTGTCTACATGACCTCAATTGCCCCTAGCTTTGGCATGACTGAGTTTAGAGTGAAACTAGGTGACGAAGTCACTGTGGTTATTACTAACTTAGACCAAGTTGAAGACGTGACACACGGTTTCTGTATGACCAATCATGGTGTGCAGATGGAAGTTGCACCGCAAGCAGCGGCATCCATAACGTTTATCGCTGATAAACCGGGTGTGCAGTGGTACTACTGTAACTGGTTCTGTCATGCACTGCATATGGAAATGCGAGGCCGCATGTTAGTTGAAGCGTAAGCTTCGTATTTGGGTATGGGACTTTCCCATACCCTTTATCGTTACAAATAGAAGGTTTATTGAGTGCAATTAATTTGGTTACACCGTTTATGTGGAGCAATACTGCTCTGTTTTTCATGTTATTCGTTGGCAGTGAGTACGCGACTCTCTGCAGCTGATGATTTACAAGCGCAGTTAGATAGCGCAAAAGCAGGCGACACAATTGTTTTAACGAAAGGTATTTACCAAGGAAATTTTGTTGTCAATAAAGCCATCCACCTTATTGGTGAAACAGGTGCTGTCATTGATGCTTTAGGCGAAGGCCACGCATTACTGTTAAAAAGTTCACATATTTCGATTAAAAATCTCGAGATAGTGAATTGGGGAAATAACTTAACCGAACAACATTCCGGTATTTATTCAGATCAAAAAGCAGAGCAACTAATGATTGCCAATAACCACCTTAAAGGCGATGGTTTTGGTATTTGGTTACAAAAAGGCCAGCATGTACAGGTTTTAAATAACGTGATTGTTGGCAATAAAGCCCTGCGTTCAGCAGATCGCGGCAATGGTATTCAGCTCTCCAATGTGCAACATGTACTGGTTAAAGGAAATGATGTCTCTTACACGCGCGATGGCCTGTACATAATATCAAGCCAAGATAACGTATTAGAAAATAACACGCTTCATGATCTACGCTATGGCGTTCATTACATGTATTCCCACGACAATAAAGTACTCAATAATAACGCATACAATACGCGGGCTGGTTATGCCTTAATGAGCTCGCGCAATTTAGTGATCCAAGGTAATCGAACGACTAACAGTGAAGATTATGGGTTACTAATGAATTTTATTACCTCGTCAGACATCCTAAACAATCACATTTCTAATGTTTGGACCAAGCCCGAAAACAAAGTATTAGGGCGAGACGGAAAAGGCTTTTTTGTATACAACTCAGCGTATAACAACATTGTCGATAACGTGGTTGATACCACAGAAATTGGTATTCACCTCACTGCAGGCTCTGAGCATACGCAAGTGTATGGCAACAGCTTTATAAATAACCCCACGCAAGTCAAATACGTTTCCAATAAAAAACAAGAATGGAGTCACGATAGCCGCGGTAACTATTGGAGCAATTATTTAGGCTGGGATATGAATAATGATGGCGTGGGTGATGTTGCCTTTGAACCCAACGATGGAATTGATAAATTGGTTTGGCAATACCCAGAAATGAAAATGCTAATGGATAGCCCATCGGTATTAACACTGCGCTGGGTACAACGCCAATTTCCTGTATTAAAGCCTGCAGGGGTTAAAGACAGCTACCCATTAATGCGCTCCCCACACTCACCTCATGTTATTAAATCGCAGAGTGATATCAAGGACAAACAACATGACTAACACGCCCGTGGTTTCAATGAACCAAGTAACAAAAAGCTATGGCAGTCTCACAGCAGTCAATAACCTTAGCTGCGAGCTCGCGCCCGGTGAAGTGCTCGGCCTTTTTGGTCATAATGGTGCTGGCAAAACAACCATGATGAAACTCATTCTGGGTATCACATCGCCAACAAATGGCCGTGTCGATGTACTCGGTGCTAAACCAGACTCCAAAGCCGCATGGCATATTCGCTCCCAAGTCGGTTACTTGCCTGAAAATGTCAGTTTTTATGAGCATTTAACAGGAATAGAAGTACTCAATTACTTTGCAAAACTGAAAGGTTTTAACAAACAACACGCAAAAGATTTAATAGCGCAAGTAGGATTAACAGAGGCAATGAACCGCGCGGTTAAAACATATTCCAAAGGAATGCGTCAACGTTTAGGACTTGCCCAGGCATTTTTAGGTAAACCTAAATTACTATTACTAGATGAACCAACGGTTGGGCTTGACCCGGTTGCAACAACTGAATTTTACCAACAAGTTGACAACCTTAAAGCACACGGCACCAGTATTATCCTGTGCTCTCATGTATTACCAGGGGTTGAGCGCCATATTGACCGTGCGATTATTCTGAGTAAAGGACAACAACTTGCTTGCGGTAATTTAGCCAGTCTACGCGCACATGCAAACTTAGATATACGCATTAAAACTCGCGGTGTTTCCCCTTCTGAGCTCGTTAATGACTCACAATTAATGACTCATGTTGAACTCTGTCACGATACCGATTTATTGGTAAAAGACGAGAATAAAATGAATGTTCTCCGCGAGCTCGTTAAATACCGTCATTTAGATGATATACACATTGAACAACCCGATTTAAATCAGGTTTATCAACAAATTTTATCTCAAGCGCCACAAAAGGGAAGCATATGAAATCAGTCTTCACTGTTGCTGCAAAAGAGTTTAGCGATGGTCTTCGCAACCGTTGGTTGCTCTCAATTACAATTATTTTTGCCTTATTATCAGTAGGGCTGACCTATTTTGGCTCAGCGGTCGCAGGAGAAACAGGGTTAACCTCAACCTCGACCACTGTAGCAAGCTTAGCAAGTTTAGCTGTTTTTCTTATTCCCTTAATCGCCTTGTTACTCAGTTACGACAGCTTTGTAGGTGAGCTAGAAAGTGGCACCTTACTCTTATTACTCACCTACCCTATCAACAAAACCCAATTACTAATGGGTAAGTTTATAGGGCAAGGAAGTATCATTGCACTGGCAATTTTAATTGGTTTTGGTGCTTCAGGCGTCATTTTATATGCCCATACTCAACAAACAGAAATTATTACCGTATTTTCATTATTCATAGCCAGTGCCGTTATGTTAGGCCTTAGCTTCATTGCTATTGCCTTCATAATTAGTATCTCGGTGAGTGAAAAGTCAAAAGCTGCCGGTGCCGCTCTAATAGTCTGGTTTATTTTCGCACTCATATTTGATCTCGGTTTACTCGCTCTTCTCGTAGGCACAGAAGATGGTATAAGCCAACAATCACTCACGTTTCTGATGATGTTGAATCCCGCTGATATTTTTAGATTAGTGAATCTAGCAGGCTTAGACAGCGCCGATGTAAACGGGGCTCTTGCTATTGCAATACGCTCAAGCCTGTCGCTTACTCAGTTGCTTTGCATGCTCGTCGTCTGGGTTATCTTGCCATTAATTTTAGCCATCACACTATTTACTAAAAAGAGAATGTAATGAACGTTAAAACCTTACTGCCGATACTGCCACTTCTATTCATGCTTTGTGCCTGTGGGGAGAATGAAATTAAACAGACACCCAGCCAAGCAGTTGCAATTGAAGCAACCGATGAATGTCATTTATGCGGCATGTTGATTTCAGAATTTCCAGGCCCGAAGGCTGAACTACTGCAAACTGATACAAACTCGGGCTCGGGCAAAAAAATACATAAGTTTTGTTCAACACGAGATATGTTCAGTTACTACCTAGAACCTGAAAACACACGTAATGTAAGCGATATTTTTGTACATGACATGAGTAAAACACCCTGGCATAAACCCGCCGATAATTACTTTATAAATGCGCGAAAAGCTTGGTATGTTGCGGGCTCATCTCAACAAGGCGCTATGGGGAATACATTGGCCAGTTTTGCAACTGAACAAGATGCGATAAACTTTCAAAATGAATTTGGCGGGCATGTCATTCGTTTCGAAGATATCACACACGCTATTCTAATGCCTGCTCATCATTAAAAATGATAAAAGCGATACGCAATCTACCCATGTAAATCAGGTAGATTGCTTTTATGTACACGATACTTTTTCTAGTTTACTAGCTTCTGACAACAGTTCCCAAAGATTCACGGTGTTGAAGTAATTCATCAACGCCTTGCTCATGCAATATAGCAACGAGCTATTCAAGCACGTCATCTTTTTGAGGCGCTACAGGCTGCGTTAATAGCAAAGAAGTAAGATTACCAAACCCAGGATGCTCAAAATCTGGATTCTCAAGGCCATGATGTGCTCTTAGCGTTAACAGCATAAGTGCAGCATAAGGTGTAAATTGCCAATTCATATTGTCGAACTCAAAAAACATCTTACTTGGTGGCGATGCAACCTGAGCGACTTGATCATCACATAACTGATTAAGATAAGCGGTGATTTTTGTTACGTCAGTACTATCCCTGTTATCTAAAATAGCTTGGTAAGCAAAATTATCAACTACTGGTTTTAAGGTATTGCCACCAGCTATGTTATCGAGAACGTAATCTAAATCGACTTAAAACTATATAAGAAGCAATACCTGGTACAAAATTGGGGGTTAAGCGATAAGTACAGTGTTGTTGGTGAAGCGAGCACCAACAACACATAATAGTTGAAGATAAAATTGAGCAAAACGCCGTTATAGCGTTTACTTTTTCAAACTCAATGTGCCAGTACGTTTTGTGCTACTTCGCTTTATTTGGTTTGACCTAGGTTTACCTTGATTCGCTTTATTCGAGCCTGGTTTTGAGTCTGTGCGGCCTTTTTTAACATAGCTAGAAAAGTCGCGTTTTTTCTCGCCTTCTGAACGTGGTTGAGGCGTTCTTGGCTTAGTTGGCTGTTTATTATCGTCAATTGAACGTTCCTCTGTTTTACCCGAGTCTGCAATTGAGTTATTAATTTCAGCCATCTCTTGCTCAGTTAAATGGCGCCATTGCCCCACTTTTAAGCCTTTTAACGTCACATTCATAATACGTGTACGTTTAAGCGTGACCACTTCGTAGCCGAGGTATTCACACATACGGCGAATTTGACGATTTAGCCCTTGCGTTAACACAATAGTAAACTGCTGTGGGCCAGTTTGTTTCACTTTGCACTTTTTCGTCACGGTATCTAAAATTGGAATACCATTTGCCATTTTGTTTACAAACTGACGATTAAGTGGCTTATCGACAGTGACTACATATTCTTTTTCGTGGTTATTGCCCGCTCGTAAAATCTTATTAACGATATCGCCTTCGTTGGTTAAAAAGATTAAGCCTTCAGATGGGCGGTCTAATCGACCAATTGGGAAAATACGCTCAGGATAATTAACCGCTTTTACGATGTTACTTTGAATTTTTCGCTCAGTGGTACAGGTAATACCAACGGGTTTATTATATGCAATATAAACACGTTTCGGTTTGGCTTTGAGTGGTTTACCATCAATAAGTACTTCATCAGCATCACTGACTTTAACACCCATTTCTGGCAAATTACCATTAACAGTAACACGACCTTCCTCAATATATTTATCAGCCTCTCTGCGCGAACAAAACCCTGTTTCACTGATAAATTTATTTAATCGCTTTAACTCTGTCATGGCACACTTCTGTCTTAATTTTAAAGCCGCTAGTTTATACCAGAACCCTATAGCACGCTAGGCAGATTAATCTTCGTTTAACGGCTCGCTTTAATGCAGTGCAGGTTTTTCGGTGAGCAACGTCTGCAATGTGTCAAAATCAAACCGATACTCTGCATTGCGAGTATTGCGCAGCAAAAAAGCATCGAATGGAATAACTGACCAGTCCGTGATATCACTGAGCCAATGGTAACTTGTCACATTTTGGTTCGTGATCACGCCTAATTTAAATTTAATTTCATGATGAGTTTGCCAATATGGATGACCATTATGATGATCGACCAAACTAATTAACGCCCACGCCCCCATCATAAAGTGCCCGCCTACACTGGCTGTTAAGCGCCCTTGTTCAATTAACCTTAAGTTGTCATCAAGCCAGTCTATGCCGCCGATAAAATAGCGTTTGCCTGACTTTTCTTTAACTGCATCAAGTGCGCCCAGTGCCATTAAATCCGATGCACACCAAATAACATTCGTTTGTGGGTAACGGTGCAATAGACGGCGCACTTTTTCAGTGGCTTCGGTTTTATTCCAATTTGCATAAACAACTTGCTCAAGCTCGACATGTTGGGTTCGTAAATAGTGACTTAAACCATTACTGCGAGTATCTGATTCAGTCCCATAGTGACCGTTAATGGCCACAAATTTGGGTTCTTGTTTTGCTTGTTTAGCATTATCAAACAATGCTTTTCCTAATTGTATACCCGCTTCAAAATTATCGTGATAAACCTCTGCGAGCCAATATTTAAAATGCTCTGAGGGTTTACCAATTTGCTGGCGCTCTGCGCCGAGGATGGTTTCTTCTAATGTGATGAACTTTATCTTGTGACTTTCAAGTAAGCTCATTGATTGCTCTGCTCCCCCAGGGTAATTAATCAGTACAACATAGTCGGGAGTGGCGTTGTATTTAAGATAGTGTCTGAGCTCTTCTAACTGAATATGCCGATTGCCACCACCGTAAATAATATCAAGCTTGACGTTACTGTGTGTTGCCGCAGCTTGCATTACTGCTGTGACTTTTTGCCAAAAAGGCTCCGCTTTTACCGAGGGATTTACAAATAGCACCGAAAATTGCTCTACAGCAAAGAGTGGTAAAGAGCAAAGCAGTATTAAAACAATCAATATAACCCGCATGTTCATTCCAGCACGTTATTTTTTAAAAGTATAGTATACGGGTAATTATCGTGACAGTTTTCGCCACACGGTCTCACACGGACCGTATCGAAACAGTTGAGTATATACTTTGCAAAATACCAGCTGAAAGACAACCACACCCGCAATAAGAAGCCAATAATTAATGCGATCAAAGCTCAACACCCACTCAGGGAACATGACTTTAAAACACACTAAAAATATCACGGTTTGCATTAAGTAAAGGGTTAAAGACATACGCCCTGCTTGTTGTAATACTAAACACTTTTCGGGGTTATTCTTAACGTATTTTACGAGTATATGAATATACAACGTTGCCATCGCAAGTGCTGCAAACCAAGAGAAAGGCTCAGCCAATGCGACCATAAGTACATGTGTATTTGGTTCAACCGCTAATCGTAAAACGGTAAAGCCCAGCGCTGCAGGCACAATAAAGTTTAACTGTTCTCTAGTAAGGCCATTTGCGAAGATCTTTTGTTTATACAAATACATCCCAATCAGCATGAGCCCGCCAGCCATCCACAGCGTAATAAGCGGAACAGCTATAATCATGATGATAAACATCAACATATTACTCATAAAGCCCGCTAAATAGGATGAAAATGCCGCATTGTATGCCTCTAAAAAAGCCGCAGAGTCACGCGTAACAGGAAGCAGTTCAGGTTCAATAAATGCCAATAAAAAAGAGGAGAGTGCACCGAGTAGCAGAAATAGCATGCCCATTCTTACTATTTTATCATTCGGTTCATGGCTGAACTTGAGTGCCAACCACCCTGCACATGCATAAATGAATAAAATATCACCAGCCCAAAGTAAAAACCCATGGGCCAACCCTATAAACGCTAATACTTTTAAACGCTTATGCAATGCATCTATGCTTTGCCAGCGCTGTAATTGAATTGTAAGTGCTGCGCCAAACAATAAACAAAAGAGGGTTCGAAACCGGCCATCAATAAAGACTAAGTTAATAATATTTATAAACTTATCCGCCACAGAAGGTGTTGCACTTGTTACATAGCCATACTCAAAAACACCAAAGTAATAGGCATTCATGAACATTAAACCCAGTACCGCAATCCCTCTTAACACATCCATATTAATATTGCGCATATATCACTTATAAATTTTGTCTGCAGCTATCGCTCCAATTTACAGCATTTTCATATATTTTGGGAAGGTCTGCGCTTTCTATTGTTAAAAAAGCCACTGCTTGTTCTAATGCCCACCAGCTTCCAGTTTCGTAGGCTTTAACTGTTTCGAGAATATAATAAAGAATGTTCTTTTCTTGCATTAATGCACTGTGTATTTCATCTGGAAATGGTAAACGTTCAAGCAACTTTTCCATTGGTTGGTCAAGAATAGCATCGAGTAATGAAAACAACCCTGTTAAAAACGCTTCTCCGGTTTGCTGCTTAGCCACACGCTGTGCTATTAGCTCACAAAATCGAGCTCTTACAACACAAAGCCGCGTGAGCTCGGCAGGTTTAGTTTGTGCGCTATGTGCAGTAATAATTAAGCTAACAAACTTTTTCAGTCGTTCATGACCAAGATAAACAAGCGCTTGTTTTAACGAACCTATTTTACTTTTTATAGGAAATACACCACTGTTTATTAAGCGTAAAAGCTTATAAGCTAAAGCAGTGTCTAGCGAGAATAACCCCGCTATTTCGCTAATATCGGGGTCTGGACGCATGACTTCAGCATAAATTGATAAAACCAATGCGTAGTTATAATCAATATCACGCTGTTGGATCATGGTTGGTTTGGCAAAGAAATAGCCTTGAAAAAAGTCAAACCCCATTTCGTAGGCTTTTTCAAAATCATCTGCCGTTTCGAGCTTTTCTGCTAATAACTTTATTTTTTTGTGTTTTTTTAATTTTTTAACTACGGGTAGAATTTCTTCAAATGGGGTTTGTTTTACATCAAACTTGATAAGTCGAACAAGCTTTAAAAAGCGGTCCCACTCGGGCTGGTACACGAAGTCATCTAAGGCAAGTTTATAATTGTTATGAAATAACTCACGACAAAACGCATAGTTTTCATCGGTAGGCTCCATCGTTTCTAGCAGCTCGATAACGACATCTTTCGTTGGCAAAAAAGCACATAGATCCAGTTTTAAAGACTCTGGACCTATATTAATTAATGCTTTTTTGCCCGACGTGATATGGCGGGTACCTAAATTGAGCTGATTTTCCATAATGAGACGTGCCGTTGCGGTGCTTTCTGACACGTTTGGAAAACTGTTTTTTTCACTATCGCGAAATAGTAGCTCATAGGCGACAACTTGTTGACGACGATTAAAGACCGCTTGCCTAGCAACAAATACAGCCACTTTACCTACTTTTTATCATTTATATAACACTAAGTAATTAATAGCGGAAATTGACATAAAAGTCACTTAATTGCCATGAATCAGGGTGTTTTTATTGATATAAGTACGATAAATAACCATCTGCGACTGATTGCCACGAGAAACGCGCATTTTTAGCCTGTTCACAAATTCCTTGCCACTTTTTAGGATCTGCATTTTTTAGCGCAAGCGCTTCAGTAAAACCAGTAATAAGTTCGTAACTTTGAGCGGTTAAACTCTCACCTTTAAAACTAAATCCCGTTTCAAGGTGCTGCACAGTATCACGAAGTCCACCGACACCATGCACTAGACACGGTTGACCTGCGCGCATGGCGAGCATTTGACTAATACCACAGGGTTCAAATGAACTGGGCATTAAAAACAGATCGCCTAAATGATACAAGTACTCGCCAACAAAATGAGCATATCCTTTCAAAAATAATAAGTTATCTTGTCGGGCCATGACTGTGGTCATCACTTTTTCAAGTTCAGTATCACCTGAGCCAAGAATAATCATATACCCATCATGTTGCTTTAAACGCTGGCATAATTCATCTAGCACTAATGCTTTATCATACGGCTGACAAAGCAGGAGCACTTTTTGATCTGTTAATCGCCCAACACTCGTCACTAAAGGGCCAGAGAAAGGCTGTGTTTTAAACTTAAGCACACGCTGATGTGCAATATAATGCGCTGAGTCAAGCTCAGACGTTTTTGCCATCCACTGAAAAAGTGCCGACTCAGCGTGCTGATATAAATGAGCAAAACTGACATCGGATAGTTCATCACCTGGATACTCACACCCGTTTAGAATGCCTACTACACGGCCTTGCTGATATGCAGCTTGTAAATCAAGCTCGAGCCCTTCTCCGCCAAAAAAGCCATTAACAGGATCGCTTGGTTTTAGCACCTCTTGGCAATATGTGGGTGATACTAAATGTATTTTATCAACCAAGTTAATCGCGGTGCGCATTGGGTTGAAACAGTCAGGGTAACGTGGATCGCATAACTTTTGGCCGTCATAACCCAGGCTTGGAAACCACGCTTCTAAACTCGAAGTATCCCCTTTAAAAGGACGGATCCCTTGCAGAGCAAGGTTATGTACGGTGTAAGCTAAAAATAAGGTGGAGAAATCGTTATAGCGACTATCTGTTTTAAGTAACAACGCAACACACGCACTATGCCAATCATGTAAATGAATAACATCAGGCTTACAAATGAGTCCTTGTAATAAGGCTTCGCACACAGCGGCATTAAATAAGGCAAATTTACTGGCATCGGTTGCAAATGGGCGACCTGCCTCGTCATTACAATAAACAGCGCCATGGTGACGGCTAAATTCCCAATGAGAAATAACCAGCTGTCTAACCCCTTTCTGAGAGTGAGCAAGTTGCCACACTTCGAGTTGTTGCATGTGTCCGGCAAACGCCACATTGACCACACCTAGGCTATGACGGTCTAAATCGTGAAAACCATAATCGGGGATCACCACATCAACTGTCAGCCCCTTTTCAACAAGGGCTTTAGGACAATCTCTTACGACATCGGCAACACCACCTACTTTTGCATTCGGTAATGCATCATTCTCTGCAGCAACCATCAATACATGCATGCTTTGCCGTACTCCTTTTTACTTCTATTTTTTATGCTGGGGGGTGATATTAGTACTTTCCACCCCACCCATATTTAAGCAAGGCGTTTGTTATCTTGCTCTTGTTGTTTTAACTTTTTTGCCAGTTCATTCAACATATCACGCGTCACTAAGACAATCCCTTTTTTCGAGACTCTAAAACCATTTTCTTTATCAACTTTATGATCATAGCCTATTTCAAGGCCTGCGGGTATCTCGCAACTACGATCAATAATCGCGCGTTTTATGCGACAATTACGTTGAATTTTAGCCCCTGGTAATATAACTGACTCTTCTATTTGACAATAAGAATGGACATGTACATTAGAGAACAATAGCGATTTTCTCACCAAAGACCCCGAGATAATACACCCGCCAGACACTGTTGAATCGACCGCCATACCTCGTCTGTCATCATTATCAAAAATAAATTTAGCCGGTGGAAGTTGCTCTTGGTAAGTCCAAATAGGCCAGCTAGGGTCGTATAAATCTAGCTGCGGTTCTGGCATAACCAGCTCCATGTTCGCTTCCCAGAACGAATCAAGTGTTCCTACATCACGCCAATAAGGTTGTCCATCATAGCCTGGGTCTCTAAACGGATACGCAAAAACGTTATGCTCTTCAATAATGGCTGGAATGATATCATGACCAAAGTCACGGCCAGATCCCTCTGTTTCGGCGTCTTTTTTCAGTTGCTCAAATAAAAACTCAGTATTAAAAATATAGTTACCCATTGAAGCGAGGCATGTGCCAGGTTTGCCGGGGACTGAGGTTGGCGACGCAGGTTTTTCATCAAACCGGCGAACGCGCTTACTTTCATCCACAGTCATGACACCAAAGGTATTCGCGGCCTCCTCACACGGTACCTCGATACAACATACGGTCATGTCTGCACCATTTTCAACATGCTTTGCGAGTAAACCACCGTAATCCATCCGATATACATGGTCGCCCGATAATATCATGACGTATTTTGGCAGCTCATGACGAATAATATCCATATTTTGAAACACAGCATCAGCTGTACCACAATACCATTCATCACCATAACGCTGTGACGCTGGCAGGATTTCAACCGACTCACCCAGCTCTTTCTTAAAGTGACCCCATGCACGATTAACGTGGCGGATCAGTGAATGCGATTTATATTGTGTAGCAATGCCAACACGACGAATGCCCGAGTTAATGCAGTTCGACAGCGGAAAGTCGATGATCCGGTGTTTACCACCAAAATACACCGCCGGTTTAGCTCGCCAATCTGTTAATTCGTGTAAACGTGAACCTCGCCCCCCTGCTAAAATGAGGGCATACGTTTCTCTTGTTAAACTACTTATATATCGATTTGCATAACTTGGCATAACTCTCTCCGTCTTAAGTTAGCTGCTTTTTTTCTGTGTGTGTTGCTGTGCGCTGGTGTCTAAAAGTGGTTCCAAATGCCAAATATCATCGCTGTATTGACCAATGGTTCTGTCGCTTGAAAACATGCCACTGGCAGCAGTATTCAAGATACTCATTCTGGTCCAGTGTGCGCTGTCTAAATAGGCTTGTTCAACTTGCTCTTGCGCTTGAACAAAGCTGGCAAAATCATGGGCTACAAGCCATGGATCGTGCGGACTCTTTATCGCAGCAATAATGTCGTCGAATAAGTTTGGTTCAAATAAATTAAAATGACCGCTTTCTAAGAGTTGCATTACTTTGTATAAGCTTTCGGTCTGATAAATAACTTGCTCCGGATTATAGTGCGCTTTTATATCGTCAACTTGCTCTGCTCGTGCGCCAAACAAGAAGAAATTATCAGCACCTACAGCATCACGGATTTCAATATTTGCACCATCTAATGTCCCTATCGTCAACGCGCCATTCATCATAAACTTCATGTTACCAGTGCCCGATGCTTCTTTACCGGCTGTTGATATTTGCTCAGATAAATCGGTTGCAGGACAAATCGTTTCCATCGCGGTGACGTTGTAATTAGGTAAAAATGCAACCCGTAAATATGGCTTTGCAAGGGGGTCTTTATTAATGACTTCAGCCACATTATTAATTAACTTAATAATTTTCTTCGCCATGTAATAACCTGGCGCAGCTTTCCCCCCGAGGAGTACACAACGTGGCACACAGTTTTCTGTATCGCCCTGACGAATCCGGTCGTATAAATGAATAATATGCAAAACATTAAGTAATTGGCGCTTGTACTCATGAATGCGTTTAACTTGCACGTCGAACATCATCGTGGCGTCAAACTCAACACCACATCGGCTTTTTACAAGCTCAACAAGACGTTGTTTGTTGGCATATTTAACATCCTGCCACTGTGTATGAAATTCGGTATCGTCGTAATATCGGCGCAATTGGCCAATTTTGCTAAAGTCAGCTACCCATTCATCGCCAATTTTGCTGTTCAGTAACTTAGTCAGTTCTGGATTACAGTGGGCAAGCCACCGACGTGGCGTAACACCATTGGTTTTGTTGTTGAATTTTTCTGGCCATAATTGATAAAAGTCATTAAATAAACCGGCTTTTAATAGTTCAGTATGAAGCGCCGCAACACCATTGACAGAATAACTGCCGACAATCGCAAGGTACGCCATGCGAATTTGTGGCTCTGGGCCCTCTTCAATCAGAGAAAGGGCGCGCTGTTTAGCCACATCTCCCGGCCATGCTTGTGCGACGTCGGCGAGGAAACGGGCATTAATTTCGTAAATTATTTCTAAAATGCGCGGTAATAAGCGCGAAAATAATGACACAGACCATTTTTCTAAGGCTTCTGGTAACAAGGTATGGTTGGTATACGCCATGGTTTTTGTCGTAATGTGCCACGCTTTATCCCAATCAAGTTCATAGTCATCGATTAACACGCGCATTAACTCTGCAACCGCAATACTGGGGTGAGTGTCATTGAGCTGAAAAACATGGTAGTCAGCAAACTCATCAAAGTTTTCACCTGACTTGTTTACCCAAATATCAACCACATCTTGAATACTGGCAGACGATAAAAAATACTGCTGACGTAAACGCAACTCTTTGCCATTTTCGCTACTGTCGTTGGGGTAAAGCACCATGGTGATTTGTTCAGCGAGATTTTTACGCGCCACCGCTTCTGAGTAGCTGCCCGCATTAAACTCACTCAAGTCAAACTCATCGGTTGCCTCTGACTTCCATAACCGTAACGTGTTTACAATATCGTTTTTGTAGCCCGGGATCGGCACATCATATGGCACCGCCAAGACATCTTGGGTATCGAGCCATTGACGATGCACACGCCCTTGCTTGTCGGTGTAACTTTCTACATGACCAAAAAATTTGATTCGCTTAGACTGCTCTGGTGCGCTTAACTCCCATGGGTGGCCTTCGCGTAACCAATTATCGGGCTGTTCAATTTGGTGACCATTTTCTATCGCTTGATTAAACATGCCATATTCATAACGAATGCCATAACCAATAACAGGTAGCGCAAGGCTGGCACAACTATCTAAAAAACACGCAGCTAAGCGACCTAAACCACCATTCCCAAGCCCTGCATCATGTTCAGCTTCGGCAACACTTTCAAGCTCAGTACAATACTGTTGCAATGCCTTTGCTACCTGCTCATCAAGGTCAAGATTTAAAATCGCATTACCCAATGCACGCCCCATCAAAAACTCCAGCGATAAGTAAGCAGTTTTGCGGCGTTTTTGTTCATGTATTTGCTGTTTTGTGTCACGGCATCGCGCCACAAGCCTGTCGCGAATAGTTAACGCCAGTGCATGGTATAAATACAGTTGTGACTTACCCACTTTGTCACGCCCTAAGGTGTAATAAAAGTGGCGTGATAGGTCATCCTCTAAGGTGCTTTTATCAATAATAGGCGCATCTTGCCATCCTTTTACAACACATGCTTGTTCACCTTTTTTAGTCATGACTTAAGTCCTCTGAATCGGCGGTAAAAACCCAGCTGCTCATCGCAGCAATCTGTTGTTCGGTGTCAACATTCGCTGTCGAAACCGAATGAATACTGGTAAGTGCCAAAGACCATTGACCGCTTGATAAGCGCGGTAATTGGCAAGTGATAGGCAAGGAGCCAGCATTTAAAATAATCAGTAAAGCTTGTTTCGTGTGCTTATCAGTCAGGCTATACATTAAAAATTGACGGTCGCTCTGATGCCAGTCATCTTGTTGCATATCGGTGCCTGATTCTGTAAACCACGCAACGGCATAACGAGGGTCACCGTCATGCACAAAGAAGGGGTGCTGAAAAATGCTAAATTGCTTGCGTAATCTAAGCACATCATCAATAAATCGGGTCAGTGGATGGTTAAATTGCGATTCTTTCCATGCAAGCCAACTAGTACGATTATTCTGACAATAAGCGTTATTATTACCGCCTTGCGAGTGCGCCATTTCGCTTCCTAAAGAAAGCATAGGCACCCCTTTGGAAAGTAACAAAGTCAGCAGCATATTTTTTTGCTGTTGCAAGCGTAATTTGCTTATAGCTTGGTCGCTGGTATACCCCTCTACACCACAATTAAAGGAATGATTCGCACTGTGTCCATCGCGATTTTGCTCGCCATTCGCTTCATTGTGTTTTTGTTCATAACTCACTAAATCTGCCAAGGTAAATCCATCATGGCTGGTGATAAAGTTAATACTATTAAGGGGTCCACGCAGGTTATGTTCAAACAAATCAAACGAGCCATGTAAACGCTTAGCAAGTTCCCCTATTACACCTTGTTCTTGCTTCCAAAAACGTCTTACGGTGTCGCGGTATTTGTCGTTCCATTCGCGCCAAGGCGCTGGAAATGCCCCGAGCTGATAACCACCTGGGCCTATATCCCAAGGCTCTGCTATTAATTTAACTTTATTTAAAACAGGGTCTTGATTAACAGCTTGCATAAAAGCATGCGCATGATTAAAGCCATTTGGATTGCGCCCAAGTATGGTGGCCAGATCAAAACGAAAACCATCAACCCCCATTACTTCTACCCAATAACGCAGGCTATCAAGCACCAATTGCAAAGCACGTGGTGAATCGATATTAAGCGTATTTCCGCAGCCCGTATCATTTATATAATGCTGTGGCTTATCGGCAACCGTTCGGTAGTAACCCAGATTATCTAACCCACGTAGAGATAATAGCGGCCCATCAGTGCCAGCCTCTGCGGTGTGGTTATAGACGACATCTAGAATGACTTCGATATCAGCTTTGTGCAGCTCAGCGACCATCTCTTGAAACTCGCTAATATCATCGTCGACCAAGTAGTCTTTATGTGGGATAAAAAAATTAAGCGTGTTGTAGCCCCAATAATTTTGCAGCCCTTTAGCCGTTAAAAATTGCTCACTAATAAACGCATGAATAGGTAAAAGTTCTAAACACGTGATACCTAAAGTCCGCAAGTGTTCAATAAAACGAGGGTGGCTTAAGCCTAAAAATTTGCCTTGCAACGCTTTCGGTATATCAGGGTGGCGACAGGTCGCGCCTTTTACATGACACTCATAAATGACGGTTTTTCCCCAACTGTGCTGTGGCTTAGTGCCCTTGTAAAGCGCAAGCTCTCTAACGCGTGATTTAGGCATATCTATCGCGTTGTTCACAGTGCTTAATGTGCCAACCGGCATCTGCCCGTAGTGGCGCTCGCTCCACGTAAACTCGCCATAAATGTCGCGTGCATAAGGGTCGAGCAATAACTTATGAGGATTAAAAAATAACCCTTTTTGAGGTGAATAGTCACCATCAGCTCGAAAGCCATACAACGCACCGGCTTTTAAAGGACTAACACGTAATGTCCACACTCCCCCTTCATTCATTCGCATGGGCAGTGTGAGAATTTCTGAATGACCGCTGCTGTCAAATAAGCATAAAGATAGGCTGTGTGCCTGGGGTGCATAGACGGCAAAGTTAACCCCATCCCCCTGCACCGAGGCGCCTAACGGCATCGTTACCCCTGTTTCAAGTGCAACACTATGACTCATCGCTCACCTTCTTAAGGTACACAGTTGCAAGGCCTGGTAATGACACGACCACGCTCTGTGTAAACCCATGATTGAGCATATTTTGAGTTAAAATAATCTGTTCAGGATCGCTTGTTACCTCAACCCCTGAGCCAAAAAATTCGGGTATGTCTGTATTCAAGATCACTTGATAACGCCCTGCTTTTGGCACCCCGATAACGTAATCATGGTAAACCTGTGGGGTTAAGTTGCTCACAACCACAACAAAATCATCAGCTTGTTTTGCATAACGAATAAAGCTAAAAATGCTTTGTGCTGAGTTGTTGCTATCGAGCCACGCAAACCCCGCGGGGCTAGTATCTTGCTCGTAAAGTGCGGGTGTATTGCAATACACTTTATTGAGCGCTTTTATTGTTTCTTGAACACCACGATGACTCGTGTGCTCCAGTAAATGCCAGTCAAGAGATTGATCATGATTCCATTCTCGACGCTGGGCAAACTCAGCCCCCATGAATAACAACTTTTTACCTGGGTGAGCCCACATAAAGGCGTAGTAAGCGCGTAAATTTGCAAATTTCTGCCAGTCATCACCCGGCATTTTTTCAATTAAGGAACCTTTGCCGTGCACTACTTCATCATGGCTTAATGGCAAGACATAATTTTCGCTGTAGGCATACACCATCGAAAATGTCATTTCATGATGATGATGAGCACGATACAAAGGATCGCGTTGCATGTAGTGCAAACTGTCGTTCATCCACCCCATGTTCCACTTATAGCCAAATCCTAAACCATCATGCTCAACGTGTCTGGTTACGCCTGGCCATGCTGTCGATTCCTCAGCAACCATCATTATGCCGGGGTTATTAGCATAGCAGCGCAAATTAACTTGCTTTAGACATTCTATTGCTCCGAGGTTTTCGCGCCCACCATATTGGTTCGCAACCCACTGCCCTTCTTCACGGCTATAATCGAGGTAAAGCATGGATGCCACGGCATCAACCCGTAAGCCATCAATGCCAAACTCGTGTAACCAATACATGGCATTGGCTATTAAAAAGCTGCGCACTTCAGCACGGTCGTAGTTATAAATGTATGTATTCCAGTCTGGGTGGAATCCTTGCCGTATATCGGCGTGTTCATATAAGTGCGAGCCGTCAAAGCGATGTAAGCCATGGGGATCACTTGGAAAGTGCCCAGGGACCCAATCAAGAATAATCCCTAAGTTAGCCTCATGGCATTGTTGTACAAAGTAAACAAAGTCGTCAAAACTACCGTAACGACTTGTCACAGCAAATAAACCAACAGGCTGATAGCCCCACGAACCATCAAACGGGTATTCACTAATTGGCATTAACTGTAAGTGAGTAAACCCGAGTGCTTTGGTATAGGGAATCAAATTATCAGCTAATTCACGCCACGTTAGATACCGGCTACTATCATCTCTGCGCTGCCAAGAGCCCGCATGTACTTCGTAAATACTAATAGGCGATTCAATACTGTTACGCTTTGCACGATTTTTAAGGGCGTGCTCATCAAGTTTTACGGTTGCTTTGCTAGCGTGTAAAACCGATGCTGTACCCGGTGCTTGCTGCATTTTAAATGCAAACGGGTCGGCTTTATCGAGCACTTCACCCATTAGAGTAGTTATTGCAAATTTATAACACTGATCTTCTTTGAGCCCTGCAATAAATAACTCCCATACGCCACTTGCTGGGTGAAAACGCATAAAGTGACGCTGGCGTTGCCAAAAGTTAAATTCACCAATAACCGATACGCTGCTAGCATTTGGCGCCCATACGGTAAAGCGCACGCCCTCTACACCTTGCTGAGTAGTAAAATGCGCGCCCAAATGGCGATAAGCATGCTCTAAACTGCCCTCATTAAACAAATACATTGCTTGTTCATCGAGCGTGCTCGCAAAACTATATTCATCGTAGTGTCTGTGGCTCGCTTTGTCGGCGTAACTCACATCTAACTGGTACTCAGGGACTGATGTGCAATCAATCGTTGCTACAAATAAATCACTTTCCCCTTGCCTTTGAGCTGAAATCTGCTGCGACCCCATAACAACAGATACCATAGTGGCACCCGGTAAAAAACAGCGCACTTCATAACGGCTATCATTAATTTTATGCGGTCCTAAGAAACTAAAAGGATCTTTAAAACAACCTGCTGACAACGCCTCGATTTGCGACTGATAAATCAGTGGTTGTGCACTTTGCTCTTGACGAACACGACTTCGCATTTATTGATTCCTTATAGAAATTAAACTGGCTAAAAATGACTGCTGCGAATGCATAATTTGCTGCGTCGGGCGCGACAATAAGCGCCGCCAGTTGGGGTATTCTTTATCCGTTCCGGGAATGTTCACCGGTAAAATTTGCTGATCTAAATCATCTATCTGAATGGTAAACAATCGAGCGGGTGCTGCCGCAAGGCAACATGCTAATGCTTGGTATACTACAGAGGCCTCTGTATCTAAGGTCAGCTGCTGAGAAGTTTCGCGCATGATGAAATTAAGCATACGTTGCTTTTCAATCTCTCTGGCTTCGAGCAAGGCGTTGCTTTGCGCTTCATCAATTAAGCTATACTGTTGTTTAACAGTTATATCGTGCCCTGTCCACCAGCCATTAAAGGGGGGGACATCATGATTAGCAATCATCAGTAAGCTATGTGGAGCAAAATGTTCACTGGCTAAAAACTCACCATTGTGATCTTTTTCAAAGTAAAATAAGCCATTGGAATAAATAGCACTGCTTTTCAATGCATCACGCACTTCAGTGGGCACAACCCCTAAATCTTCGCCTATAACCACGCATTGGTTAAGGTGTGACTCTATTTTTAAAATAGCTAACAAATGCTCAAAAGGGTAATAAACATAGCAACCATCCTGTTGGCCTTGATTATCAAAACACCACCAGAGCCTGCGAATAGCCATAACATGGTCTATTCGCAACCCACCCACATCTTCCATATTGGCGCGAATAAGCGATCGATAAAACGCAAAATTATCTTTACTTAATTTTTGCGGGTTGAGTGCAGGTAAGCCCCAGTTTTGTCCTTGTTCAGCCCATGGGTCTGGCGGTGCGCCAACATTTGCACCATGAGAAAATAGCTCATCTTGGCTACGGTATTCACTGCCATCACCCGCACATCCCACCGCTAAATCGTTGATGAGACCAATATCCATACCACATTCATTCGCTATTTGCTGGCATAGGTTAAGCTGTAAATGCGCTTGCCATTGCAAGTAGCTTGCGTATTCATTATCACCCACCACCAGCGTTGCTAAACTGTGTTTGTGAGTTAGGCAAAATGCTTCGAATTGCGCTTTACGCTCAACCGATGCTGTCTCACGAAAGTGATGATACAAACAGCTAAATAATTGGTATTTAAAATCACTGACACTTGTGTAATCAATGTATGTATCGGTGCCTTGCGGTTTTTCATTAAGCAGCTTTTCGAGTGCCAAATTATCTTTAGCGTCTTCGCATAATGACAATGCAATATAAAGCGGATTTAATAACGCACGACTATTAGGGCTATATGGACTGGCACGCTCAGGACTGTGCTCAAACAATAAATGCAATGGATTTAATAAAATATAATCCATACCATTGGCCGCAGCTTCGCGCATTAGCGACGCTAAATCTGCAAAATCGCCGATACCTAAACCGTGCGCGTTAAATAGGCTATATAGCTGTATCGACACACCTAAGCGCTTTTTATCATCCACTGTAAAGCACTGTTTTGGCATGATCCACAGCTCAGAATGTGCTTCTTGATCAGCCACTGTAATCACAGCATCATGATAGCCTATGGGCATGTCGGGTAAGGGAAGCGCTACTTCAAGGTAACGAATATCATTAAAACGGTAATCACCTGTCACGCTCAATTCGTGCAAGTTCTCTCGACTAACAACAATATCGAGCGATGGCAGGCGTAACTCACAGCCGCGTGATAAAAGACGCTCATCAACTCGCACTCGTAAAAAGGGCTCATCTGACTCAATAAGGCTAACGTTAGGTAATAACGTTAACCACGTTCCTGCATCCAGGGCAAAGTTGAGCTGGTTAATGGTGTCTGTATCAGTGCAATCGATACCACAACAACTGAGTGCACTGCGGCGCGTACTTTCATCAAAAACGACGTGCTCGCCAGTGTACTTTGTATATTCGTAACCGATACCATGCAGATAAAATAACTGCGCAAGTGACTGCATTAATACACCTAAGCGCGTTGAGTGTTAACAATACTGTTTTCGGTACCAAAACCGTTTGGAATATACCCATCAGCTTGATGATCGTTATCCCAAACTTGGCCATTGATCAGATAGCGGAAATGAAATTCTTTATCCAATGGCAGACGTTGCTTACACTTGAATACTTGTTCTTTTTTACTGAACTTCATTGGCACAGGTTGCCAATCTGTAAATTCAGCAACTAATTGCACATCTTCAGCATCAGGGTGCTGAAATTCAAAGGTGACTTCTGTTTCGTCTTTAGTCTTAAAAAAACGTTTACTTAACATAGTGGGCTCCAATTCAACCAATCGGTAAATTAATCCTTGCCACAGTGCCGTGTTCAACTACTCAACAGACGGAGGCTGTGCGTTACATGATTTAAAACAACGTCCAATCTAAAGCATGCATTTTGCTTTAGTTAATCAAATCTATATTTACGCATTATGACAGTGCAATTTTTTATTTTTCGCACCATTTCAGTGCGCAAAATAAATAAAAGTACTCAAAATCATATTGCTTATTCAATAAGAGCAATAACCGAACCAAGTTGAAAATAAAATACACTTAATTTTCAGGCTCTTTTATTGTTTTGATCAGCGCATACTCATAAAAGTAGTTAACAAGTAGACAGGGGTAAAGTGAATAAAATTTAAGTCAAAAATAGAGTAAAAACACTAACGTAGATGCAAAATTTTTCATTTGCAAAACTATTAACAAATTAATTACATTAAAAAGACTTTGTCTATTTTAGTGACAAACAATATACTGGAAAAACTCAGAAGTGGGTTAAAAACTATTTTACCCGGGATGGTAGCGACTAATGACCAACGCGTTTCGTACATTATCTATTTGTATTATTACCTTAATTGCATTTGTGTATGGTTTAAATATTTTATTAACGAAACAAGTTAATGATTTAGCACATTTCAATAATAATACGCAGTTACAATCTCAGCCAAAAGTAAACACTCAGCTAGAATCTGCACCGTGGTATAATATGGTGTTTAGAGGTCAGCAACTCATTAACAAAGATGAGCTGCAGTATGTTGTAGTCAAATCAACACCCACTTCATTTATTACTATCAGTGCATCATCCCTGTTTTGGTCAACGCTCCTCTCGCCCATCAATATCAGTATATTTTTATTGCTCGGTTTAGCGATTAGTTGGCTTATCAATATAAAAAGACAAACAGAAAACGATACACACACCTTAACTGAGCTCAATAATCAACTATCAAACCTTCTCAAATCCTTACATTTAGCGCGTAATAACGATACAAGCCAACCAATTGTAAGCCAGCTAAAAACACACATTCATACATTAAGCTCACATATTACGACCTACACCCACGAATCGCAGGTCAGTATCTGCCAAGACAAATTAACGCTGTTAATTGACCGCCATGCCTATATTGAACATTTAACAAGGCAATTAAGTCTGGCTGAAATCGATAAGTTAAATTGCGCGTTATTATTCATCGATTTAGATGGGTTTAAACAAGTTAACGATTCATTCGGCCACAGCTTTGGTGACGAAGTGCTTATTCAAGTTGCAGCCCGTTTAACCAGTGTGGTACGCCACCATAAACTTAATAATGTGTCTGCTACAAATGGGCTTGAACAAAACTTAGCGCGTCTAGGCGGTGATGAGTTTTCAATCTTTATAAGTCAGCTCGACCACAAAGATAAAGCCCTAGAAATTGCGCAAAATGTATTGCAAGAAATCGAACGCGATTTTGTGCTCGGCAATAAACTGATTAAAATTAGTGCCAGTATTGGTATTGCCGTTTATCCCGATAGTGCAGCAACGCCCCATGCATTATTACAAATGGCCGATGTTGCAATGTATCGCGCTAAAACAGATGGTCGCGGTATCTTTAAGGTGTACTCCCCCGAAATGGGCAATAAAATGCGCCGTTATCACTATTTACTTGAAGAAATGCGTTTGGCGATTGCCTGCGAGAACTTTCATTTATCGTTCCAGCCAATTGTGCACGTAGAAAACTGCACTATCGATTACTTTGAAGCTCTCACCCGCTGGGATCATCCGGTAGAAGGCGCAATCGCACCTGCTGAGTTTATTCCTATTGCCGAAGAATCTAACCTGATCCTCGAACTAGGCGATTGGATTTTACTCGAATCATGCAGACAAATGTCAGCGTGGTATAACGCAGGGATGAAAAAAGTTAAAATATCGGTGAATATATCAGGCATTCAACTTAAACACCGCGCTGTGTATGATTGGGTAATGAACATATTGGCTAAAACAGGCTTGCCTGCAAGTGCCTTAATGTTAGAAATAACCGAATCAACACTTATTACAGCCAGTAAACACATTATTCAGCAACTTGAGAAATTACGAGCCAGTGGCGTCACTATTGCAATTGATGACTTTGGCACAGGTTTTAGCTCGTTAAGCACGCTGGCTGATTTACCAATCGACGTCATTAAACTCGATCGTCTGTTTATTGCCCAAGCGAATAGCAATCCTAAATACAATGAAATACTGCATTCAATCAGTGAGCTTGGCCATAAATTAGGACTAAAAATTGTGGCTGAGGGTGTCGAAGAATTTGCCCAGTTTGAACTCGTAAAATCAATGGGGATACGCAGTGTACAAGGTTATTTAGTCAGCCACCCAGAATCATCAGTGAATGTTGGACACAAAGTCTTGCAAGACAATATTAACTTTATGGCCGCGACAGGAACTGGGGTATGGAATATACAAAGATAAAGATTGTAGGGTATACTACTTTACATCTTCCAAAGCCATTTCCTTGTTAATGTTAAAGAAAAGCGTATTCACCTTTTTTATCCTTGCCGTGACTGTTGTTGCAGCGCTGGTCGGGTCTTCTATTTACACCCTTTACAGTAAAAAGCGATTAACTGTTGATCCTAAAGTCAAAGAAATCTCTGGTATTGAATTTGATAAATACAAACGGCTTTGGGCAATAAACGACAGTGGCGATAAGCCTAAGTTATACCGCCTTAACCAAGATGGTTCAATTGCCAAAGAAATCCTTGTCACTAATGCCAAAAACATTGACTGGGAGGACATGACCCAAAACACCTTCGGGCATTTCTTCTTAGGCGATTTCGGCAATAATAAAAACGACAGAAAATGGCTAACAATTTATAAAATCGAAAACCCCATTGATATCAAAGGGGACACAACTGAAGCCGAAATCATCAAATTCACCTATCCAGAAATGGATGGCACCCCTATTGAGCCTGACAAACGAAACTTTGACCTAGAGGCCTTTGTCGCCTTCGGTCGTCATTTATACTTATTTACTAAAAATAGAACAGAACCATTTGATGGTATAACGAATGTCTATAAAGTAGGCGATCACGCTGCTAATTTTGACGCTGAGCTGATTGATTCATTTCAGACCTGTACCACATTAGAAAAGTTATGTTGGATCACCTCCGCGGCTTTAAGCCCCGATAGAACTAAGTTGGTTCTTCTCGATTCAACAAGTATCTGGCTATTTGAAAACTTTAAAGAAGACAAATTCTTTTCGGGTGATGTATCACGTATCGACCTAGGTATCGTTACTCAAAAAGAGGCTGTCACCTTTTATGATGACAACACCATCGTGTTTACCGATGAAGAATTTAAAGGCATTGGCGGCAATGCCTACGTCATAAAACTGGATGAAGTTGAAAAGAAAGTTATTCGTAAAGCAAGCAACTAAGCCAGCATTGAGCGCTAAATGGCCCTATTAGCGCTTAAACTTTGTTTCTAATATTACCGACGAAGTTGTTCTTTCTACTCCATCTAGATTACCTATATCATCAAGCAAATGACTCAATTTTTCGAGGTTTTGAGCTTGTACGACTGCAATCAAATCAAATTCACCACTAATCGCATAAAGCTGAGAAATTGCGTCAATTTGCTTCAGTTCTATATTCGTTTTTGTGGTTAACTTTTGTTTCACCTTAATTGATACATGCGCTGAGACCATTTGGCTTAAATAGGCATCACCGTAATCAACACTGTACCCTTTGATCACACCCGACTCTTCCAGCCTTAACATCCTACTTTGTACCGTAGAGCGTGATAAATTTAAGGCCCTTGCTAAATCCGACACACTTGCGCGAGCGTTAGTTTTTAATATCGCAAGCAACTTTTCATCTTGAGGAGTTATCATTTTGTTTAATTCTTTCGTCAATTTGCTTTTTATTTTAGTCAATTTACACAAAATAGCACTGCAAATTTAAGTTCGCAAACCAGATAATATAAATAATTGATAAGAAAAATAATCTCATCGTGCGTAACTAGGCAGGAACGGCTTAACTAACCTAGTTTTTGCAGTTTTAATTTTTTCATATTAAGCCAGATTTAGGTGCAACACATGCAAGTAACAAGAGAATTATTCAACGACGTAATGGTGCCAAACTATAACCCTTCAGAGGTTATCCCAGTTCGTGGCGAGGGTTCACGCGTGTGGGATCAAAACGGTAAAGAGTTTATCGACTTTGCAGGTGGTATTGCAGTGAACTGCTTAGGTCATTGTCACCCTGCCCTTGTTAATGCATTAAAAGAGCAAGGCGAGAAAATTTGGCATTTATCAAATGTAATGACGAACGAACCGGCATTGCGTTTGGCTAAGAAGCTCACTGATGCGACCTTTGCTGATAAGGTTTATTTTGCAAACTCAGGGGCAGAAGCAAACGAAGCAGCTTTAAAACTCGCGCGTCGTTGGGCATTAGATGTACATGGTGAACAAAAGAATCAAATTATTGCCTTTAATAAAGGCTTTCATGGCCGTACATTTTTTACTGTAACGGTAGGTGGTCAAGCGGCGTACTCGGATGGCTTTGGTCCAAAACCAGCTGCCATCGATCATTGTGATTACAATGACCTTGCTGCATTTGAAGCGCTTATCAGCGACAACACATGTGCGGTTATGATGGAACCTTTGCAAGGTGAAGGCGGTATTATTTCACCAACTAGCGACTTTGTTAAAGGGGTCCGCGCATTATGTGACAAACACAACGCACTTCTCATTTTTGATGAAGTACAAACGGGTGTTGGCCGCACAGGCGCTCTATACGCTTACCAAGATTTAGACGTAACACCTGATATCCTAACAACAGCAAAAGCACTGGGTGGTGGCTTCCCTATCGGTGCCATGATCACCAAAGCTGATATTGCCGAGCACCTAAAAGTAGGGACACATGGCTCTACTTATGGCGGTAATCCATTAGCGTGCGCTGTAGCTGAAGCGGCATTCGATACAGTTAACACACCAGACGTGCTTGCTGGAGTTAAAGAGCGCGAACAACTTTTACGTGATGGCTTAAAAGCCATTAACGAAAAATACGACGTATTTAGTGAAGTACGTGGTAAGGGTCTATTATTAGGTGCAGTGCTTAACAGTAAATATGAAGGCCGTTCTCGTGACTTCCTCGTTGCAAGCACTCAGCACGGTTTAATGAGCCTAGTTGCTGGCACAAATGTTGTGCGCTTTACGCCTTCTTTAGTGATCCCACTTGAAGATATCAAAGAAGGTTTAGCACGCTTTGAAAAAGCGGTTGCAGACGTTGTAAACGGTTAATCCAAGTTGGCGTGCTGTTAATTCAGCACGCCATCGGAGAGCAATGAATGCAAGTATTACGTCCAATTACTGCAAATGATTTTGCAGCTTTAAAGCAAATTGCCATTGAATCGGGCCATGGTTTTACCTCACTCCCGGTTGATGACAATTTATTGCTAGAAAAAATTGACCGCGCTGAACGCAGTTTTGCCAAAGACATCAATAAACCACATGATGAAACCTATTTATTTGTTTTAGAAGACAGTAAAACCGGTCAAGTCATTGGTACCACAGCCATTGAGGCTGCGGTAGGTATGTCGGTCCCACTTTATCATTATCACTTAGGTAAAACAGTCCATCATTCTCGCACGCTTAACGTGTATAACACGGTTGATATTTTGAGCATGTGTAATGATTACACAGGCTGTTCCGAAATTTGTACCTTATTTTTACGTGAGCAAAACCGTAAAGGGTTAACCGGGCGATTTTTATCACGCTCGCGCTTTTTATTTATGGCGCAGCACAGTGAGCGTTTTGCAGACACCGTTATCGCAGAAATGCGTGGTGTCAGTGATGAAAAAGGACATTCACCATTTTGGCAATGGTTACAAGAACACTTTTTTAGTATTGAGTTCCCACAAGCAGATCACTTAGTGGGCTTGGGCGATAAAGTATTCATTAGCGAACTCATGCCAAAATACCCAATTTATGCCAACCTTTTAAGCAAAAAAGCGCAAGCTGTGATTGGTAAAGTGCACGAAAAAACCAAACCAGCACTCAAACTACTCGAAAAAGAAGGGTTTGAGCATCGCGGCTATGTTGATCTATTCGATGCAGGCCCCACGGTAGAAGCAAAACTTGGCAATATTCGCAGCGTTCGTGAATCACAGGTATGCCCTATTACCATTGCTGAACTGGCGCATATAAACGAAAAAAGCTCAGACACATTGGCAATCTGCAATCAAGGTGTGAATGACTTTAGAGCCACATTCACAAAGCATGCTCATTATAACCACGCGAAACACACGCTTATTGTCAGCCAAGAAGTGGCCAATGCACTTAAATTAAAACAAGGGGATGCAGCGCGATTTTTCCGCCTGTAGCCGCTTAAGGAGATTACGGTGAGTCAAATAACTCAAGATACGCAATTAATAAATAACCAGTGGCAGCATGGTCTAGGCCACGAGTTCAACTCTGTTAACCCAAGCAATGGTGATATTGTTTGGCAAGGTAAAACAGCCACAGCAGAGCAAGTGGATGCTGCCATAAAAGCAGCACGAGAAGCACAACTAGACTGGGCAGACAAAACCGTTGATGAACGCATTGCAGTATTAGAGCGCTTCGCAGACCAATTAAAAGAACATAGCGAAGAGTTTGCAACAATTATTGCCCGTGAAACAGGTAAGCCATTATGGGAAACGCGCACTGAAGTAGGCGCGATGACAGGTAAAATTGCTATTTCAATTAAAGCATACCACGAACGTACTGGCACAACCGAAAACCCAATGCCAGGCGCCAAAGCGTTTATTCGACACAAACCACACGGTGTTGTCGCAGTGTTTGGCCCTTACAATTTCCCTGGTCACTTACCAAATGGCCACATTGTTCCTGCTATTTTAGCGGGGAATACCGTGGTGTTTAAACCTTCTGAACTGACCCCCCATGTTGCAGAGTTTACATTAAAACTGTGGCTAAAAGCCGGTTTACCAGCAGGTGTCATCAACCTTGTACAAGGTGAAGTGGATACTGGGATTGCCCTTGCCAGCCATAAAGATATTGATGGTTTATTCTTTACCGGCAGCTCAAACACAGGTCACCTAATACATAAACAATTTGCAGGCAACCCAAGTAAAATTTTAGCGTTGGAGATGGGCGGTAATAACCCGCTTATTGTAAAAGATGTCGCTGATATCAACGCTGCGGTTCACGATATCATTCAATCAGGTTTTATTACCTCAGGTCAACGCTGTACCTGTGCACGCCGATTATTCATTGAGAATACACAAAATGGTGATGCTATCTTAGACAAATTAGTGGCAGCAACTAAGCACATTGTCGTCGCAGATAGCTTTAGTGAAGAGCAGCCATTTATGGGCGCAATGATCAGCGAAAAAGCAGCGCTTGGCATGGTTGCTGCGCAGCAACAACTTATTGAAATGGGGGCAACTCCCCTTGTTGAACTAACACATCTACAACCGGGCACAGGCTTTGTAAGCCCAGGAATTATTGATGTGACGAATGTAAAAGAGATGCCTGATGAAGAGCACTTTGGACCACTCATCAAGGTATATCGCTATACAGACTTTGATAGCGCGATTGAAGAAGCAAATAACACCGCATTTGGTTTATCTGCCGGTTTATTAAGTGATGCAAGTGCAGACTATGATCACTTCTTAAAACGTATTCGTGCTGGTATTGTTAACTGGAATCGTCCAATAACAGGGGCTTCTAGCGCCGCACCGTTTGGTGGTATTGGGGCAAGCGGAAACCACAGAGCAAGCGCATACTATGCAGCAGACTACTGTGCATACCCTGTTGCTTCTGTAGAGGCCGACAAAGTTAACTTACCTCAAACCCTTGCGCCGGGCTTAATTATTGAATAATTGATTGGCGGTCTTACCGCCTTAAATGAAGGAATTTAAAATGCACACAGATGTAAATGCCCTATTTGAAAAACTATGGGATAACTATTTATCAGTTACGCCTTCGGCAGTGAAAGTTCATGAGTTACTGGGTTCGACACAAAAAGATGATGTAATAAACGACCACATTGCATTACGAACTTTTAACCATGAAAAGATTGGCCTAGAAAAGCTCGCAGCCCACTTCTTAGCCGTGGGCTATAAAGAGTGTGGTGAATACCACTTCGAAGCAAAAAAACTGTATGCAAAGCACTATGAACATTCAGATCCGAAACAACCTAAAGTGTTTATTTCTGAATTACTTGTAGAGCAATGTTCAGCAGAGTTACAAGCCATTGTTAACGACATGGTAGAAAAAATTGATGCCGATGCCGTCAATGCTGATAACTTTTTATACTCAGGGACTCATTGGCAAGTAAGCTCAGACACTTACAAAAAACTATTAGCTGAGAGTGAATATGCAGCGTGGATGTCAGCATGGGGCTACCGTGCCAATCACTTCACAGTTAGCATTAACGAACTTGCCAAGTTTGATAACATTGAGAGCGTAAACCAAGCATTGAAAGACGCAGGCTTTGCACTCAATACCTCTGGCGGTGAAATTAAAGGCTCACCAGAGGTACTTCTTGAGCAATCATCAACTTTAGCTGATGACAGTGAAGTAGAATTTAGTGATGGTAAAATGGCAGTACCAAGCTGTTTTTACGAGTTCGCGCTACGTTATCCAAAACCCGATGGCGAACTTTACACGGGCTTTGTGGCGGCCTCTGCTGATAAAATATTTGAAAGTACCAATGCACGCTAATTAGCGGCAAGGTTCTGCAATTATAGAATTGATAAATCCCCTTTTTAAAGGGGATTTTTTTCGTTTAACAAACAATATTAATCCATAGAATAAATATTATTAATCGATTTATACCCTTGAAAAATAACAATAAAAAATTATTTTTATTTTCCTAAAAAATTTTATTGCACAAATAAAAAACCAGATCTATTATCTCGCTGCTTCTTGATGATAGCCAATCCGAGTACATTACAAACCCTGTTTGTAGCAAGGCGATAGAGCAACTATCCAAGAGTGAATTTGATTGCACACCCTTTATAAATATGTGCGCTTTTAATGACACTCAACTGACTCGGACTTCCATTTTTACCGAGCGGTTGCTTAATTGCCGGAGAGTAAAATGGCTATTTCAACACTTACACAAGACTTAACAATCAAAGTACCTGCAGCTACGGTTGCTGCAAACCAAACATTACATTTTGCACAACCGTCAAATCAACTTATTGAGCAATTAGTTGCACAACACGGTGCCCCGCTAATGGTTTTAGACTGCGAGTCTGTTCGCCAACAGTACCGAGCTTTAAGCCGTGCTTTGCCGGGTGTGACTTTATACTTTGCACTGAAACCACTCCCGCATGCTGCTGTTGTACGAACTTTACTTGAAGAAGGTGCAAGCTTTGACTTAGCAACCAGTGGGGAAATTGATTTAGTTGCAAACCAAGGCGTGCCCAGTGAGCGTACTATTCACACTCACCCAATAAAACGCGATGCAGACATTCGTGATGCACTTGAATACGGTTGCAATGTGTTTGTGGTTGATAACATCAACGAACTCGAAAAGTTCATTGCATACAAAGACGACGTTGAACTTCTTGTTCGCTTAAGCTTTCGTAATGCAGACTCATTTGCTGATCTATCGAAAAAGTTTGGTTGCAGCCCTGCAATGGCGATTGACATTATTACCTACGCACAGCAACTGGGTATTCGTATTAAAGGTTTATCGTTCCATGTTGGTTCGCAGACAGCAAGCCCAAGCAAGTACGTTACAGCAATTTCAGCATGTAACCACGTAATTAATGAAGTGACAGCGCTGGGATTACCTGCATTAAGCACGCTTGATATTGGTGGCGGTTTCCCTGTGCCTTATAACAAAGATGTACTGCCTATTGATGAGTTTTGTGCGCCAATAAACGACGCGTTAGCGCAATTACCAGACACCGTTCGTGTAATTGCTGAACCCGGCCGCTTTATTGTTGCCGGTGCCGTCACCAGTGTTGCATCAGTCATGGGTCAAGCTGTACGCGAAGGCAAACCATGGTATTACTTAGATGATGGTATCTATGGCTCATTCAGTGGTTTACTTTTTGACGAAGCGAGTTACCCGATTGATTCATTAAAACAATCAGGCGAGCGCGTAGAATCGGTACTGGCAGGCCCAACATGTGACAGTATTGACGTAGTAAGTGAGTCAATTATGCTACCAAAACTAAACAACGGTGATTTAATCATCAGTCGCATGATGGGTGCATATACATTAGCAACCGCAACCGACTTTAACTTTTTTAAACGTGCAGAAGTCATTGTGTTAAACGATGTTGTACACGTTGATGCACTAACAGGTTAACAAGTTCCTCGACAAAGCATGCAAGGCAAACATGCTTTAACTCTACAAAACGCAGCTGCTCATTCCAGCTGCGTTTTTTTATTAAAAAAGCCTTTTCAAATGAAAAGGCTTTAATTATTAAACGACTTAGAGTGCTGTCTTAAAACTTAAAGCTTGCGCTTAAACGAACATAACGCGGCTTTTGATAGTTAGTTGCTAACAAGTAATCTGGGTTAGCTGCACCTCGATAACCACCAAAATCCGGATCATATGCTGAAATAAACTCTGCAGTTTCATTGTATTCCGTTATTTCATCATTGTTGAATACATTGAATACATCCGCTCTAAATGTTAAGTCATGCTCAGAAATTTTCATGTTATATTGCAGACTTAAATCTAGGTTCCAAGTGTTTGGTGTGCGTCCTGCACTGCCACGAGGCACTAGCTCACCGTCTTTATAGAATGCTTCTGCACCATATAAAGATGCAAAGGCATCAGTTGGGTGTAGACCAAATGCTCCATAAGGACGACCAGTACGCCAGAAGAAATTAGAACCCATTGTTAGGTTTTCTGTAATTTCATAAGCAAACTGCATCTTAACCTGATGGCGTCTGTCATTTGGTAAGTTACCAGACGCACCATCCGTTAAGCCTGGTTGGTCAAAGTTAGTTGTTAAACCAGCATCGGTCTGTTCATTATCTGAACGAACATAACCTTCATTATTACCCCAGCTATGTGACCATGTGTAGGTAAAGTCTAACATCCAGCCATCAGCCCATGCTTTATTGAAGTTCACATCAACAGCACCATACTGACGCTCAGCTTTAGGATAGCCTAAATCTGAATTTGGAATCGTGTAGGCTCCGTATGCAAGTGGACCATCGCCATCAGGGTCAGTGGTAATTGTTACGTCTTCACCTGGATTTGTTAGTACATAATAATGGAAACCATCACACATGGTACATGAACTACCAAACTCTCGCTCAACATAATCGTTAAAGCCTTTATCGATAGCGATATCTTCTAATGAGCTTTTCAAGTCACGGTATGTTGCTTTTACACCCATACTCCAATCTTCAGTTAATACCGTTTGGAAACCTAAGATAAACTCATCTTGATACATTGGCTCAATGTCAGCGTTAACTGTTTCATCCGTGCCTTTTAACGTACCATCAGCAAGGATATCTTTTGCCGACAATGCTTCTCCAAGAATAGGCGCCTTCGAAATATCATCTGCAATTCCTAACACTTCGAAAAACTGACGAGTGTACAGTTCATCACCAGCTAGACGAATGTTGGTATTTGTTGCAACTGGTAAGAAGTAACGACCGTAGTTTGCAAATACTTTAAACTCGCCTTCACCGAATGGGTCCCAACTTGCACCTAAGCGCGGCGCCCATTGATCTGACACATCAACAAATTTTTGATTTTCTTTATTATAGTTTTCGAAGGTTTCATTACGTAAACCAAGTGATAGGGTTAAGTTATCGGTCACTGTCCACGTATCAGTAATATAGTATGCAGAGCTTTTCGTTGTGAAATCACCGTTGTTTATATAAAACTCTTGGCGAACCACACCACAGCTAGACGGATCACCGGCTTTCACAGCATCTAAATCATCACAGCCTTGATAACGATAAGCAACACCACCTGAACGTTGAGTATTCTCAGTAGAATCAAGCTCTTCATAATCTAGACCAAAACGTAGTGTATGAGAATCTGTCGCATACCAGTCAAAATCAAGACGATATGCAGTACGTTTATCTTCTTGTAAACTAGGCGAGCTTAAGGCCCACTCGCCTAAATCAGTACCGCTAAAGCGCTCGTAAACCATAGGGTATTCACCAAACGGACTCGAACCAGCGTTTACATTACTGTAGTTCGCTTCGTTAATTCCACCCATCGCACTGACCGTTAAAGTGTCAGATAAAATACCTGTGTATTTTAATGAATAAGTCTTACCACCGCGTTTTAAAGTATAGTCACCTCGACGGCTAGTAATTTGACTTGCCTCTGGATCCCAATTGTATTTAATACTATCAAGATCACTTGAACTATCCCAACCCGTGAACTCTAAGATGTGATCATCTGTAATATAGTAATCAAGTTTAAGTGCTACAAATAAGTCGCCTGACTCACGTTCATACTTATTAGAAGTTGATGCATAGTCAGAGACACGTTCGTTGTAATTAACTAAACCAAAAAAGAATAACTTATCTTCAACAATTGAACCGCCAGCCCATAAGTTATAGTCATTTTCACCAACTTTACGCTGACTTTGGTCGCCATTAAAATATTCAGTGCCGTAAAGATCGACCCCTTCCTCTGTACGATATGTTTGTGGAATGTCTTCTGCCATTGAGCTTGGCTCGAAATAGGTGCTCGCACCCCATACAAATTCATTTGTACCACGTTTGGTTGTCGCGTTGACTACCCCACCAGTAGAGCGACCAAATTCTGCAGAGTAGCCACCGGTTTTAACTTCAAATGTATCGTAAAATTCAAATGGTACATCTGCACCACCTAAACCGTTTCTGAAGTTAGTTACGTTCATGCCATTCACATAGTAACTATTTTCACCCACTGACGCGCCACCAAATGATGCTAAATTACCGAAACCTGCATCACCTTGTGTCGTTCCTGGCGCTAATAATGCAACTGAAGTTACATCACGTGCGACTGGTACGCGTGCCAATAATTCTTGGTCAACAAAAGTAACAGACTCACTTGATGAAACATCAATTGAACTAATTCGATTACCCATCACTTCAATCACTTCAGGTTTTTCTCCTGATGCGTATAGCGTCACAGGTAAACTTGTTTTAACACCCATATTGATTCTTAAACCAGACTCTTGAGCCAGTACATAACCGTCTTTTTTTACAGACACGGTATAAGAACCCGTTGGTAATAGAGGAAAACGGTATGAGCCATTTTCTGATGTAACAAGTGTACGTGTTAGGCCTGTTTCTTCATTTTTTATTTCTATTACAGCCCCTGACAATTGCTGACCCTGGCTAGATTCCACAACACCTGTTAAAAAGCCCGATGATGCACTATCTGCAGCCATTACATTGTGTGCGCTCAATGCACCCATAATAGTCAACGCTATTATGCTTTTTTTATAATTATTAAATCCCATTTGGACACCTCTCGTTATTGTTACCAAAATGTAACATATCTTTTCTATCACTATATCGTTTACAACAACAGTAAGATGAGTAACAAAAATAAAAACATAACGTTAGCATCATGTAAATTAGCGAAAAGGAGGTTATACGGGGGCTGTAAGAAAAACCAGGCTGTTTACATAAAAGAAACAAAAGTATATATCGTAAACAAAAATTTACGATATATACTAAATTTAGATGGAATTTGCTTTATATAATTATTGCATTACTTTTGAGTTTTTTATTCTTAAATAAACAAAGGTTTATAGTCATTCTCAAGTTGTTCAAATGACAAGTTGCCAATAAAACGCCCGAAACTGAGCCACGTGGCTAAACCTCTTAAATCTTTGAAATGTGGAGG
This sequence comes from Pseudoalteromonas sp. PAB 2.2, assembly GCF_001938575.1. Taxonomy (NCBI): domain Bacteria; kingdom Pseudomonadati; phylum Pseudomonadota; class Gammaproteobacteria; order Alteromonadales; family Pseudoalteromonadaceae; genus Pseudoalteromonas; species Pseudoalteromonas sp. PAB 2.2. Next base: position 295,143 of record NZ_LYPI01000007.1, on the reverse strand, counting down.
AATAAATTTAGGATCTTCAATCACTCCTAAGTCATGTAATTGTGAGATAAGCCTAAAATCATCAATTGAGATTTTACCGACTAACAATAAATGTAATTGATCAATGCGACCTAACTGAATTGCAACACGGATCAAGTTATACACCAACACAAAACCTTTAATGTAAGCAATGTCTTTCGTAAATGGCAGACCCGTTGCTGTGCTTCCTCTAAAGACACGTTGCGTTAACGTATAGCTGTCGTCTTTACTTAGCCCTTGCGCAATATAATCTCGATAAATATCAACAAACTCTGCACCATCAATTACTTTGGTAATACCTTGAATACGATTAACTAATTTAGCTAACCGCCTTGGTGTTGACTTAAGCGTAATTATTTCTGTCAAAACAGCTAAGCCTTCTTGGGTAACTGTTGAGCTTGGGGTGCCCTTACTTAAACAGGTTAAATAAGGTTGAGCTAAACCATTTTGCGTGGTGCCGACGTGGATCCAGCCTTCATGCACTTCAAGAATATCAAGCTCTCGTTGTGAGAATTTCACATCTTGATTCAGCTTAATATTGTCAGCCCCTGCTGCTGCATCACTGACAATACCATCACTTAAAATAACTTCTACATTTATACCCGGCATACTCTGCTTCACTTGCTCAGCCAGAATCTTTACCGCATCCACTGCCTCAATATTTTTTGGGTCATCGGGTAAAATGTCTGCATCAAGCATGCTTTTGAGGGGTTGTTCTAACATCGTAGCCAATTCAGCAAGCGAAGGCTCACCCGCATGGAATAAATCTTTTGGGTGACCAAATAACTCCACCGACAGGTCATGAAACTCGGGGGTTCCACGATATTCAATCATACTAAGTACGGTTTTATACTCTGTGCACATTTTACTCATGTACTGTGCAATAGGATTTAACTGACCGAGTTGACTGATGATATCGCGGTTAAGATCTGAAAATGCTCGGCGTAAATCACTTGGCACAAAACCAAGGTCACGCTGTTGGTAATAGGCTTGGTCAACAGTCGGGTTTTTTTGACATTTATGTTTAAAAAACTCTTCTTTGATCTGTTTATCCCAATTAATCGCATCAAGAATTCTGATCGGAGTTTGTAGGGCGATTAATCGGTCAGATAATTCGCGAGTTTTTGTTAATAATGCCTTATCAATCATGCTTTAAGCTCACAAGTAAATGAGCTTTGAGCATAGGCTAAATTCAGTGAATTACAAAGCAAATTCGCAGCGTTTTGACTAAAATTTTTCGCGTTTTGCGACACGCTTTCCATTCTCAAAGATTAATAAACTTGGCACCGAATTTATCCCGTATTCAATAAATAAATCATTACCATAGTCAATTGAAACCGGCATATTGGCGGTAAATTTTTTAACATACTCAGCGACCGCATTATGGTCTGTCCAAAGCTGACTCACTTTTACTTCCACATCAATTCCCTGTACTGCAAGTTCATTAATGTACTTTTGAGCAAGTACACATTGCTTGGCCATTTGTGGACGGGTATCAGCTAAATACCAATCGCACCACGTTGTTGTAAACAACACCGCTTTTTTAGCGTCTTTGGGGATCACTAATTGCGTGCCACTCTTTTGCTTTTCATTAAGCAGCCTTACTTTATCAACTCGGCCATTGTGCGAGAGTAACCGTAACGTATTATCGAGCGGCTGATCGGCATCATGCCCTTGAAAAATCACATTTTGGTTATTATCAATTAAGACATGAAAAGGCGTACCTAAAAACTCATAATGCTTTGCAACCTTCGCTGTATGGTCTGTGTACATAGGCATTGTGAGTGAAAACTGGTTTTCAACTTTCGCAACGGCATCCGCGTTATCATTAAGGTCTATATTGATAGCGATAAACTGAATTTTATCACCGTACTGTTCATAACTTCGTTGAAAATGTGGCATTTGCTGCATACAAGGTTTACACCACGTGGCCCAGAATTTTAAGTAAACAGGTTTTTGTCCAAATAGGCTATTAAGACTAACCTCTTCGCCTGTGTGGGTTTGTAAAGTGAGTGGAGGTTGCGCTGACAACGGACTTCCTATACTCATAAGTAACGTGAATAAAATTGTAATAGCTAAACGGCTCATACGGTCACCTGCAAATAGAAAACAGTTTAGTGGTGGGGTGTCGCTAAGGTATTGTAAATTTTCGACACCCACGGCACTTTTTTTGTTTTTTAATGACCTAACGCAAAACACTGGCGTATGAAAATTCACATTACACAAAATAGCACTAAACTTTTTATAGGTATTTAACGTACTGAGAATAAAAGGAGTCATCATGAAAAATGAATTAGACGGTAAATTAATTCTTTCTGTTTACGAAAAAATTATCCAACACGGTGAAGACCATGAAGACGGCAAGCTCTATGAAGGCATTTGCGCTTTCTCTGATATTGATGGCTACACCGTTTACTTAAAGGGCAGTGGTGTTTTGCTTCGCTTTGGTTTTCATAATACTTATCACCTTGATTACCAACATGAGAAGAATAAAGACGACTTTATAAAGAAAATTCAATTTATTGCTAACGAGGAGCACTAACTTAACAATGTCGCGACGTGTAAAAGCTGAATCAAAGCAGCAAGTTGCTTACATAAATGAGGTAATTAGCGCACTGAAGGATGATCCTCGTAAGTTAGACATCATTCGTAAAAACTTGGACTTTTATCGCGAACAAAGCTTTCTCAAACGAGGTTTCTTGCTAGCAATAGAACGTTTCGATTGGGTCTTTGAAGCCAGTAACGGTGTAGACGAAGTGTGTGCGCAAATTCTTGCCGATGATTATATCGGTAAACGTTTACGCCGTTATCCTTTGCTGTACAAAGGGGTAATCAACCGCACTTAAAACATATCTTATCGCTAAAAACATGACCCAGAGGTCAAAAAATGCTAGGTTAACGCCATTTTGTAATTATGAGAACTGGATATGTCAAAAGCAGTAGATTCACCAACCACAAACGATGGTGATAACAATGGATTGTTTAACAGGTTCCTAGCGACTGTCGAATTTTTAGGGAATATGCTCCCCCACCCAATCACACTCTTTGCAATGTTTTGTGTAGCAATTATTGTTTTTAGCGGTGTTGCAGATTGGTTTGGATTAAGTGCCATAGACCCGCGCCCCGAAGGTGCCGCTGGCCGCGATCCTGATGGTGTGATTGAAGTAGTCAGCTTACTTAGCGCTGAAGGCTTGCAACGTATTGTGACAGGTCTTGTAACCAACTTCACCAGTTTCGCCCCGCTGGGCACTGTATTAGTTGCTCTGTTAGGTGTCAGTGTTGCTGAACATTCGGGACTACTCTCTGCAGCAATGCGCGGTATGGTCATGGGTGCATCAAAACGTTTAGTCACGTTTATGGTGGTCTTTGCGGCAATATTATCAAATACTGCATCTGAGCTTGGTTATGTTGTATTAATTCCTTTAGCCGCAATGATTTTCCACAGCTTGGGGCGTCATCCATTAGCAGGTCTTGCTGCAGCATTTGCAGGGGTATCCGGTGGTTACAGTGCGAATCTATTGCTAGGTACGATTGATCCACTGTTAGCGGGTATTACGACACCCGCGGCACAAATGATTGATCCCAATTATCAAGTAGGCGCCGAAGCTAACTGGTATTTCATGATGATTTCGGTATTCCTAATCGCTATTTTAGGCACTTTCGTTACCGAAAAGATTGTTGAACCACGCTTAGGTAAATACAACCCAGAAGAAGCAAGTAATGACTTACCTAAAAACGATATCGCAGGCTTAACGGCAAAAGAAAAATCAGGATTAAAGTGGGCGGGTGTCTCATTATTGGTTGTATCGCTGTTACTTGCATGGACCATTGTTCCTGACGATGGCATTTTGCGTAACCCTGAAACAGGCTTAGTTGCACACTCACCTTTCTTAAAAGGTATCGTGGTTTTTATTTTTGTCACGTTTGGTATTCCTGGATTTGTCTATGGCCGAGTTGTCGGCACGATGAAAAACGATAAAGACGTCATCGATGCGATGAGTAAAAGTATGAGCTCTATGGGCATGTATATCGTCCTGGTGTTCTTTGCAGCTCAATTTGTTGCCTTTTTCAAATGGACTAATCTAGGTACTATTTTAGCTATCAATGGTGCTGCACTTCTGCAAGCTTTAAACCTAACAGGCCCAGAGGTTTTCGTACTCTTTATTTTAATGTGTGCGCTAGTTAACTTGAGTTTAGGCTCATCCTCTGCACAGTGGGCAGTAACAGCACCTATTTTCGTACCTATGTTAATGCTAATTGGCTACGCACCCGAAACCATTCAAGCGGCATACCGTATAGGTGACTCTGTGACAAACTTAATTACACCAATGATGAGCTACTTTGGTTTAATTTTGGCGGTTGCCACTAAATACAAAAAAGACATGGGTATTGGCACACTTGTCGCCACTATGTTGCCTTATAGCATGATTTTCTTTGTCGGTTGGGTTGCCCTATTTTATCTTTGGGTATTTGTATTAGGCCTTCCGGTTGGACCTGAATCACCTATTTATTACCAACCTTAATCACGATTAACGTTTAAAAGCCAAGTAGAATACTTGGCTTTTTTGTTTCGATTGTTGTGAGGCTGTGTATATACTTCTATGATTATTACTCCTGTTCCTATCCTTTATTTTTTATGACGTTACCGATAAAAGTCTGTGCTTTACTATGCTGTGTAATGACTTTCAGTTTGCAAGCAAACCCAACCAAACAGCTTGAAACTGCCTTATCAACGTCTTTAGTACTTACCGATGGCGACAGTATTACCTTGGGGTTTGGTGATTTTGATCCTCAAAAAATATTTAACCCTCACTTTACCAATAAAGATGGCGAGAGCATTGCCCTTCACAAAAAGTTGCGCTTATACAGTGTTCCTTTCTCATGGGAGGCAAAACAGCCCTACTATGAACATAAGTGGCATATAAACGGCCGGGTCAGTTATTTGAATCAAGCTGATTTCATTTCACTCTTTGACGAAGCCCAATCCGACTCTATTTCTGAAACTGTCTATAGCGCCACGTTTGGCATTAATGCTGAAAAAGCACTCGGCTCAAAATGGTCCTATATTATTGGCTTAAATAGCCACTACCTACATTACGACAATGACTACGATTATAACTCTCAGCAAAGCCGTGACGTATTAAAACCGCTAACCAACAATCTCTATACTAATTTAAACAGTAATGCGCTGGTGTTAAATCCCAGCCTGTCTATGGTTTATAGATTGCCTCGACATTGGGGCTATTATGAATATAAGTTAAATATTAATTATTATTACGGCTGGGCTTTATCACAACCTAACGAAATTGAAAGTGCAAAGCCTGAAACAACACGGATACTTAATGGCATAAAAGCTAAATTTAATATGTTCAAAGTGGGCCCCTTTGAACAAGCTTTCTACATTAAAGGGCAACGCATTGACTTAGGTGGAGACAGCCAAGCTGCGTTTGGCACTGATCACTTTTATGAATATGGCCTTGGCTTTTTGTGGGACAGCCGTCACTGGACCTCATGGTTCGATAATTTTGGTATTGGTATCAATATTCATAGTGGGAGTAGTCTAGAGGGAGCCGCCATTGTGCTTTACTTCAATGAAATTTAGTTACTCAATTTTGATAGTTATTTCTCTTTTAAAGCACAACAATCAAATTTAAAACTAAGATGTACATTTTTAATCCGACAGATTAGAGTAAATACATAAAAGCAGTGTAAAAAGGGATGAAAACACATTTTATCATCCTAAGTAACCACGCCTTTACTGAATAAGTCATCATAGACTGAGCATACGTGCGTGCGAACTGTTTATACCAAACATTAACCTAATTAAAAGAGACATTATGAATAAGCTCATACACTTAGCGTTATTCGCTTTACTGTCGTTTTCAACGATAGCCGCTCAAACAGACGTAACACAACTTGATATTTTAAACTTAAAAGCACAATCAGAGTCTGTTTATACCTCGGGTCAACCCAGCCAAACAGACTTTGCTAAGTTAAAAGACGTGGGGCTGCAAACAGTTATTAACTTACGCGGCGATAATGAAACTAGCTGGTCGGAGAAAGAGTTAGTAAGTGGACTCGGTATGAATTACTACCATATTCCAGTTCGTTCGAAAGCAGATATTACGCTTGAGAATGCCACAAAACTTCAAGCCTTACTGCAAACACATCAACAAGAAACCACCTTATTGCACTGTGCTAGTAGTAATCGTGTCGGTGCTTTGGTTGCGCTTTATCATGCTGTGACACTTAAAAAACCGATAGATGAAGCAATTGAAACCGGTAAACAATGGGGCCTGAAAAGCCTTGAAAGTGTGGTAAGAAATAAAGTTAAAGAAGAGATTGGTCAGCCATAGGCTGACCAACTTAATTAGATCGCTGTTTTTTCAGATTTATTTTTGTTTTTGCTTTCAACTTGCTGAAACATCGCATCAACCAGTTCGATAATTTTATCATTAGCATCAATAAACTTATCTAGCCCACCACCAGTGCGGTAGCTTGCTTGAGCAATCGTTTCTTTTTGCTCAGGATCCATCACCCAAATATTAGCATACGCCATGTACAGGGCGAGATCCCAATGCCAATTAGCGACATAAAAAGCAACTGCATCACAGCCATCCGTGTTAGCCGATGTAATATCCGTTTGGTACGCTTGATGTTTTAAAACATAATTTGCTGGGATAACACGAGTTTTCACGTTATGTTTGGCAAACCCTGATTCTAGCGCCGTTACGACCCCCTCTTTAACAGCTTGATGCTCTGCAATACACACTGTTTTTGGTACTTCGGCTTCAAAATGTGAGACGTCTTGTTTTGCTGCACACCCAGCAAGCACTGTTGCTACCGCAGTAACGACTGATAACTTTAATAACTTCATTGTTTTCCTTACTTATAATTATAACTAAAGCTGCCATGCATAGCTTAGTTTTGTGAAAAATGTTCGTTGATCACGTTCTAGCTCTTTTAAAGAGTCATCCTGATAGCCTTTATCCGAATAACCTAAATAGAACAGGGTTTGTGAATTTATTTTGTATGAATACACTAATTGGCTGGCGAAATCACGGTTAATTTCACTCACGTTAGAAAAATAGGCATCTCTATCACGATCTATGTCTTTAAATTGCAATACCAGCTTGAGCATTGAGCGCATATTAAATTTATAATACACACGTAAATCAGTGAGGTTTGCAGTATAAACGCGTTCATTTTGCTCGTTATCAAGGTAGCTATAACTGTGCTCTAACTGAACTTGCCAGTGGTCATTAATATCCCAAGTCATTTCAGGCTCGACACGCACCATCGTGCCAAGTTGCGCATTGCTGTAATCTATTTTGCTGCCATACTGAGCATACAGTAAAAAGCGGATATCGCGGATGGGCCTAAAACCGCCATAAATATAAGCGATGTTTTGATTAAAGAACTGCCCTGCGTAAAATTCATTGCGGTGAATAAAGCCGATTTCAGTCTGTGACTGCATTTTACCTTTAAAGGTAAAGAAGCCATCGTATTCTTCTTCGAGTAGGTCACCATTTTGTGCCCAGGTTTTATCCCACTCAGCATTATAGCTGTACTCAGTGACAATATCATCGGCATCACGATACCAGGTTTGACCGCCTCCGAGTTGAGCTTGTTTATAGTCAACTTTTGCTTGATAACCTAAGTCAGAGCGATACTCCTCACCAATGTTTTCATAGCTTGCATACAGTTCATAATCACGTTTGGTACGACTAAACTCTACTTTATAGGCCTGATCTGATTGCGTTTCTTCTAAGCCATAAACATCAACTAAAAAATCAGAGTTTTTTGTATCGGTTGTTGCAACTTGGTATTGCAAGCTGTCTGTTTGGTTAAACCAATAACTGCCATCGAGTGATAATACCGAGTTATGATAATCATCATTTTCCCGGTGTGTACTCATAACCCCAATAGTGCCTTTTTGACCAATATCAAATTGATAGCGCCCCACAGCGGCATGAGTTTTATCGCCTAGATTTGCAAAATATGAGCCTTGGTTGGTTGGTAATAACACACTGGTGTTGTCATCATCTGCATATATAAACCCATAGCTGTGGTTACCGGTCTTGCCTGTTAACTTAACGCCTACGTCAGGCTCGGCTATTGTGCGTGTATACAACAACTCGAACTGACTGGTTTTAAAATAGGATGCTCCATCTAAAAAGAATGGGCGTTTTTCAGCATAATAAATCGAGTAAGTGGTGTTAACATCAAGTTCAAGAGAGTCCGCTTCAACTTGCGAAAAGTCAGGGTTAATCGTTGCATTAATCACTGCATCTTGTGTAACGCCCCAGCGTAAATCAAGGCCCGCTTCTGTATCAACATCTCCATTTTGCCAATCACCTGGCAGCGTATTTTTTGTATCATTACGAAGCGCAGTTAAAGTCGGGGTAAGCTGAATATTCATACTTTGTGTCATGTCAGCAAACCCCGTTAGTTTATCAAACTGGCAAAAACTGCACTTTACATCACGGTCAAAGCCTACGTTAGACATTTGATAAAACACATCACGCGGATAATTACGCCAAACAGCCAAGCTCCAAGTAAGTTGTTCTTTACCTTTTGGAAAACGCAGTGCCGTAAAGGGAATGCGCATCTCAACCACATAACCCTCATCGGTAATTTGACCTGCACTATCCCAGATTGCATCCCATGATGGGTCTTCCACCCAATCGTCGATATCGGTCATGCGCATATCGCCTTGCGCACCTAGTGGGTTTACGTAAAACTCATAACCCGTTCGTTCGTCGTTAAAGGTATCGATCATCAGGGCAACATTATCGTCTTGCCACAGTGTATCTCTGTCACGAAGTGCTGCACGTATTTGTGACGGGTCTGGGTCTTTAGCAATAAAGCCAACGTACAAGTATTGGCCATCTTCATACAGGTAGGCATCGGTGTGTACCGGTGGCGTGCCCTTTTCATTAGGCTCATTCTGATATTTTAGCGGTACTTTTGTTGCTTGTTGCCAATGAGCTTCATCCATAACGCCATCAACACTGATTGATTCTTTAATATGCGCTAAAGCAAACTCCACTTTGTCGCTAGCCGTTGCTAGCGAAGAAATACTGACGCAACTGAAAATTAGGCAGGATTTTACAACACGGGTTATTATTTTTTTTAAGTACAGCATAAACATCCATTTAGACACGTGCGCACAAATTACACGACTTCATTGATTAAAAAAGCAATTGTAATTCAACAAGGTACACTTGTTAATAACAAACCACTCTTTTAACCATAAAAATTAACAAAAACACTCCTTTTGGACTAGTTTTAGGTTCAAAAAAAGCCCCATGGCCGAAAGGCGATGGGGCTAATTACGACCAATAAACGCTATTTTTTTAAGCTAAGTTTATTGCCTTTAAGTGATTTTCTCACTTTAGCAATACGCGAGCGGTTCTTGGCTCTGGCTTCGCCCGTTGCCTGCCCTGATGGCTTATTGCTTCGGCTACGACGTAAATGAGATGGCTTTTTACCAATTTTGTCGATCAGGACTTCACGATTACTTACTTCATAACCCGGCAGCACTATACGGTTAATGCGTTGACCAATTAACTTTTCAATATCGAATAACGTATTCTCTTCTTCGCGACTTACAAATGAGATTGCCTCTCCCGGTTTACCAGCACGACCTGTACGACCAATACGGTGTACATAGTCTTCAGCAAGCCAAGGTAAATCAATATTGATCACTCGTGGAAGGCCTTCAATATCAATACCACGAGCTGCAACTTCAGTTGCAACAAGCACACGTACTTTACCTTCTTTAAATTCACGTAGTGCACGACGTCGGTTACCTTGGGTTTTATCACCATGGCACACAGCCGCAGGAATACCATCAAGGTTCAATTCTTTAACGAGCTCATCGGCTGTTTCTTTCATGTTGACGAACACTAACACTTGCTGCCAATTTTTCTTACCGATCAGTTCTGAAAGAAGCTCTTGTTTACGGCGCTCTTCAACAGGATAAACAACGTGCTGTACGGTTTCTGCTGTACTGTTTGTTTGATCGACACGAATAATTTCAGGTTGCTTAAGAACTTTGCTTGCAAACTGTTTTATCGCCGCGGGGTACGTTGCTGAAAAGAGTAAAATTTGACGTGTTTCATCACAGCCGTTTATAACCGTTTGCATATCAGTTATAAAACCCATATCGAGCATACGGTCTGCTTCATCAAGAACCAAATGCTTTACATTTGCTAAGCTGATATTACCCAAACGAAGATGATCTAATAAACGACCAGGTGTCGCCACAACGATATCAACACCCGCTTTAAGATCGTTTGCTTGTCCGGCTAAATTAACACCGCCAAATAAACACACTGTTTTTAGTGCCGTGTATTTAGCAAACGCTTTAACGTTATTGGCGATTTGCTCAGCAAGTTCACGCGTCGGAGCAAGCACAAGTGCGCTCGGCGCATTGTTATCACTTAAGGTTGATTCAGATAATTTTTGAATAAGTGGCAGCGCAAACGCAGCGGTTTTACCGGTGCCTGTTTGTGCGCTAGCAAGTACATCTTTCCCTTTTCGTACCGCAGGAATTGCACTGCGTTGAACGGGAGTAAGCGTATGGAAATTAAGTTCTTCTAATGCCTGTAAGAGCTCAGAAGAAAAACTAAACGATTTAAAGTTCATGCTGTATAACCTGCGGCCATCATATCAAGGGTCGCAAATTATACAGAAAAAAAATGACTTTAGTTAGTTATTACTTCACTAAAGTGCCTTTTAATAAAACAAGTAAGGGTGATCGTCGTTTAATATGTGCCGCACTCATTAAAAATGCTTACGGTAGAATTTCCACGCAACACCAAAGCCAATAGACACATTATAGTCTTGCTTAACGAGCGGGCTTGCATGTTGCTGACTATTAGCAAGATGGTGATATTTAACAAAGCCACCTAGCCAGTAGTTAGGTGTATCGAAATGGAGCCCAATTGACACATCAGCACCTGAAAAACCTGAACGGCTTGCGTATATTTGCCGTGTTGCATTACTTTCTATTTCGTTAACCGCGTAGTAATAGTTTAAATAACGCTCTGTCGCAAAATTTACATTACCACGAAATGCGACTGAAAACTGTGAGTGTGCTTGCTCTAAAAGCGGTATGGTGTAATAAATACTGGGACCATAACGCCAACCTATATCATCTACATCACCAAAATCAGTCGCAATGGCTTTACGTACAAAGAGACTAAAATACATGTGCTCTTTGCTATTTGGTTCACCGATAACGTAATAATTTAAGGATGGCCCTAATTCAAACACCCAATCAAGGTCGTCCATGCCCTCGCGTGCTTTGTTATCTTTACTATCAACGGCTAAACCAACACCCGCCGATAAATCTAAATGCAGGTTTTCATGTTGCCACAGGTAACCGGTGAAGTTATTACGGTCAATGGCCATTTTCTCACTTTGATAGCGGAAATAAGGCACTGGAAGTAAATATTTTTCGCTCTCATCTGAGCCTAAATAATGGGGAATATCGGCATAAAATACCCCAGCCCCCAACTCCATTTTTGCTGCGCTGTACGCCTTAACGCTAACCAGAACTAAAATAACAACAACGCAGCGCCAGATCATGCTTGCCACTTCTTAAAAATTAACGATGTATTAATACCACCAAATGCAAAATTGTTAGACATAATATAGTCCGTACGCATTTCGCGGCCTTGTCCAGTTATGTAATCAAGGTCAGCACATTCAGCATCAACGTGGGTCAAATTAATAGTCGGTGCAAACCAGCTATCATTCATCATATTAATACTTGCCCATGCTTCAATTGCACCGCAGGCACCGAGTGTATGCCCTAAGTAACTTTTTAATGAACTAATTGGCTTTTTACCTAAAGCATTAAAGGTCGCATGAGATTCAGCAATGTCACCTCTATCAGTCGAGGTGCCATGAGCGTTAACATAGCCAATATCATCGGCACTTAACTGGGCATCTGCCAGTGCCAATTCAATAGCAACTTGCATAGTTTCGGCTGTAGGTTGGGTCACATGTTGACCATCTGAATTACAGCCAAAACCTACTAGCTCTGCAAAAATTGTCGCTCCACGAGCGACGGCATGTTCATACTCTTCTAAAATTAACGTACCAGCCCCTTCACCAATAACAAGACCATCTCGATGTTGATCAAACGGACGTGGCGTCTGTTTTGCTGCATCATTTTTTGTGCTGGTTGCATATAACGTATCGAAAACCGCCGCTTCGGTAATGCATAACTCTTCGGCACCACCCGCAACCATCACTTTTTGACGCCCAAACTTAATGGCCTCATACGCGTAACCGATTCCCTGTGAGCCTGAGGTACATGCGGAGCTTGTCGTGATTACTCTGCCCTTTATTTTGAAAAACACGCCCACATTGACAGGGGCCGTATGTGCCATCATTTGAATATAGCTGGTTGCTGTCACCCCAGTCATTTCCCCCGTTTCCATCATTTTGGCAAAGGCAAGCAACGGCGGCGTTGAGCCAGTTGATGAGCCAAACGCAATCCCTGTAGAGCCATCGGTTAAACTTGGGTGCTCTAACAGTCCCGCATCTTGTAAAGCATGCTCGGTCGCACAGGTCGACATTAAGGCAACTCGCCCCATTGAACGCACTTGTTTACGCTTGTAATGGCTGGGTTTTGTAAAATGAGTAACCGGCGCAGCTAAGCGCGTGTTAAGCTCTGGTGCGCTATCCCAGTCGGTCATGTACTGAACTGCGTTTTCACCTTTTTGCAAAGCGGCTTTAAATTCCTCCCAAGTATCGCCCAGCGCAGTAATAGCCGACATACCTGTAACAACAACACGTTTCATTACACCATTCCGCCATTAACCGAGATAACCTGACGCGTAATGTAAGCCGCATCTTCAGAGCATAGGAATGAAACGGTTCCTGCAACTTCGTTTACTGAGCCCATACGTTTTAATGGGATCATTTTTAGCATGTCATCGACGGGTAAATCATCGGTCATTGCTGTTTCAATAAGTCCAGGGGCAACACAGTTCACCGTAATTTTGCGTTTTGCGAGTTCTAGCGACAATGCTTTGGTTGCACCAATGATCCCCGCTTTTGCAGCACTGTAGTTTACTTGACCACGGTTACCCGCAATACCAGACACTGATGCCATAGTAACAATGCGGCCCCCTTTACGGGTTTGAACCATTGGCATTACCGTGGGATGAACCACATTGTAGAATCCATCAAGACCAGTGCGAATAACTTTATCCCAATCATCACCTTGCATCGCAGGAAAGGCCATATCGTTAGTAATACCCGCATTACAGATCACGCCGTAATATGCCCCATGTGCTGCAATATCTGCTTCAATTTGTTGTTTTGCCAGCGCCCGATCACACACATCAAACTGTAACAAGCTTGCATGACAACCACGCTCCCTGATTTCTTTACAAGTTTGCTCAGCCTCAGTCACACCACTTCGACAATGAACCGCAATATCAAAGCCATCTTTTGCTAATCGTAATGCGATTGCTTTACCTATTCCACGGCTCGAACCTGTGACTAAAATTCGTTTTGTCATTGATTTTCTCTTATAAACTGCATGGGGTCCTGAGGCTGAAACACATTTATTTTTGCTTCTGCTAATAATGTTTCAGCATCATGAATTTGACACTCAAACACACTCAACCCGGATTCTTCTTGATATAACCTTGCAACGGATACTGTTAACGTACTGCCGTTATTAAATACAGGCGCATACGTTTTATACTTACGCGTCCCGATTAAAAAGCCAATTTGGACAGCATCGCCTCTGTCTTTTGCCAACGCCCCCGCATACGCAGCAATGGCTTGTGCCATATACTCACAACCAATATAGCTGGCAACGCCGCGCAAACTCTCATCGTAAAAAGGGCTGTCAGGGCTGATATCTACTTCACAGCAGCCAGATTCATCGGTGTAACCGTTAAGGCGATTGAGCAAAATCATTGGGTCACTATGAGGGACGACGTGCTCAATTTTATAGTTATTCATGCAGATGTCCTAATATTACACTGACATTATTGCCCCCGAAGGCAAAAGAATTCGATAAACAATAGCTAACAGATGCGTCTCTGGGCTGAGTTATTAGGTTAATGTCACTCAGGGATTCATCTACTTCTGCGTTATTAAACACCAAGCGCGTAAACTCAGGGTAAGCTAAATATAACCAACATAGGCCTGCTTCTAGTGCACCTGCAGCACCTAAAGTGTGACCCGTTAAATGTTTTGATGAGCTAACGGGCGTATTGTTGCCAAACACCTTACTGATTGCAAGTGACTCCATGGCATCATTTTGCACTGTTGCAGTTCCATGAGCATTGATATAGTCAATATCTGTTGCGAGTAGATTGGCATCATTAAGTGCTTTTTGCATTGCACTTATTGCACCCGAACCATCACTAATTGGCGCTGAAATATGGTGAGCATCGGAGCTTTCCCCCCCTCCTAAAAATGCCACTGCGTGATCATTGAGTTGCTCTTTACTCATCACAAACACGGCTGCTGCTTCACCGATATTAATGCCTTTTCTATCCTTACTAAATGGCTTACAAATTTCATCGCTAATTGAAGAGAGTGAATCAAAACCGTTCACTGTCAGCTGGCACAAGCTATCAACTCCACCACAAATAACCACATCGGCTAAGTCTGCACTGAGCAAGGCACGTGCACTGATCATTGCCTTGGCACTTGAGCTGCATGCTGTCGAAATGCTGTAACAGGGACCCGTTGCATCAAGTGTCTTTGCAATGTAAGCCGCGGGTGCGATGAGAGCTTGGTCGTAATAATTAAACTGAGCCGGCCATTTTCCTTCTTTAGCGTGTACTTTACGTGCCCTCTCCCCCTCTTGAATAGCAGCCGTGCTTGTGCCCATAACCACCGCAATACGATCGCGTGAACATGTTACTTTTGCTAGCGTGTCGGTCAGTTGTGCCAAGGCTAAGTCAATAAGCTTATAGAATCGCATTGATTCTGTTAACGGTAACACATCCACTAACCCCACAAATGTTGGGCGCTGTTCAAAAACAAGTGAAGACACGTTTGTAAGTGTTTGAGTTGGCGCTTGACTGATGCGCGCCATGGTGTGCTTTTGCCCAATCCCTAATGCACTCACAATTCCTAAATCATTGAGCCAAAATGGCATAATCAATTAACCCTTTGAAATATTATTTTGTAGTTTCGCTGATAATTTACGAGCTCTGTTTTTTCTTCTAAAAAACGGATCTCACTAATCAACTCATCACCTTTATAAAGCAAACGCTTTGAGTCTTTTGCAACTATTTTTAAACCATAAAGCTGCGAACTGAGTACTTCCACAGGCCAATGCACAAGCATTATATCGGCCAAAATATAGCGCGGGTCAAGACGCTCAATTGGCAGCATTTTTTTACTTTTAACGGGTCCTGAAATCGCTTTTTCCAATTGAAAAACAGGCACTCCTTGTGCGGTCATCACCACGAGGTTAATTCCACTAAGACTGTTAATATCGAGCTGTGCTAGTAACGTGTGGCTTTCATCGTTGTGACTGACTTCTAACACCTGCTGCCAATTATCTGCAACAAATGAAGCAGGCGGATCCATTAAATAAATCCCCGCATTGGGAGCAAGATCCACCCCTGCTTTAACTGCAAACTCACTTGCACAGCTCGCTAATAACAGGACCATTGCTGCAATGACTAACGTTTTTAATCTCGACATAGCTCAACCAAGGTATTCAAGCGTCGCTCGCTTTGTTTTACAAATGGATTATCAAGGTCCCACGCGTACCCTGCCAAAATAGCACTGATCATTTCTCGTACTTGCTGGTTTTGTTCACTGTAAAAAATCACATCTTGAAACGAAGTATCATACCAAGCAGCCACATAAGTTCGAAAACAGTTTACACCCTGCTGCAATGGCTCACTGTACTGTGCTTGAAAATCAACCTGTTTGCCCTGTAAGTAGTCATCGACTAGTGGCGCAACTAATGATGCCGATTTTAACGCAATTGTGACTCCCGATGAAAACACCGGATCTAAAAACTCACCCGCATTGCCCAGTAACGCAAAGTGTTCCCCATGAAGCGAGGCTACATTGGCTGAGTATCCTTTAATTGTTCGTGCTTCGCCAATTGCAACTCTACGTGCAAGTAATTCACTTAAATACGTATCTTGCTCAATAAACTCATTTAAACAAGCTAAAGGCGCTGTGTCTTCAAATTGGCTAGGTTTCCCAACCACACCGATACTGGCAGTCCCATCACTGAATGGAATAAGCCAATACCAAATATCGTTATGTTTTGGATGCACATTGATCAGGATTTTTTCGCGATCAAATTTATCATCAGTAATATTGTCTTCAAAATGACTGAAATACGCCCAGCGTACAGGAAAATTTGATGGCGTTTCTAAATCAAGTAAACGTGGTAATACGCGGCCAAAACCACTGGCGTCTAATACAAACCGCCCTTTTATTTGGTAGCGTTGATTTTTTTCATTATCAACGGTGAGTAAAGCACCATCGCCATGGTCTGTGTACTCTATGACGCTGTGCTGATAACGAATTTCAGCCCCTTGTTCCATTGCGCCATCTGCTAAACACTTATCAAAATCAGCCCGTTTTACTTGAAATGTCGTACCAGGGCCTTGAGTAAATTTTTCGGTAAAGTCAATCGCCGTATGCTCGCCTCGACGTTGAAATGCAGCACCATTTTTAAATTGGAAGCCCAACGTGTCAGCTTGCTCTTTGACACTCTCAGCTAAGTTTGCTTCTGCAAGAAAGTGCATACACTGTGGCAGTAAGCTTTCACCAATTGAAAATCGAGGGAATACTTGTTGTTCTAGCACCACGACACGCCAGCCTTTATTCACCAGTAAACTGGCTGCAACGGCACCCGAAGGCCCTGCGCCAATAATGACGACATCTGCCTGTTGAATCTGATTATTCACCTATTATTTTTCCTTATTATTAGGTAATGCGACACAGAGCGGCGCTAACAAATAAATGCAAATCAGCCCCACTAACACGGTTAAACCAAAACTAAAAATAGCGGGCGTTTTTGATACCGCTAGCATACCAAATACCCACATAGAAGAGGCGGCAGATAAGCTAATCGCTAATACATTGCTCGGGGTTAACTTATTGATTTGATAAAACACTAAATAGTCGATTGCGAGCGCTAAAATAAGCAAGCATCCCAATAAGTTAAATATTGATAATTGTGTTTGAATTGCACTACAAAGCAGTAAAACGGCTGCTAATGTTAACCCCAATATTAACCCTTGCTGGTAAGCGACTTTAAAACCAAACTTAAAGGTAAACAATAACATGGCAAACGTGATAGCGATTGCAATGGTTACCAATAACGAGTGTGAGTAATCCTCTAGCCCCGCAGTTATCATGGCCACTTTATCGTACACTAGCAGCTCGCTTTCAACGCGAGCCCACTCAGCTAATTGCGTTTTATCGATACCCGTAACCATAAACCAGCTTGCAGCAAATTCGTTGTTTAAAATCACTTGATTAGCAATAAGAGGACCTAACGGTGAGTCTAGTGCAGCGTCCAGAGTAAGGATTGAATCTGACAACACTAAAGGACTGCCTGTCAATTGTGTGACAACATCGAGTGATGCGTGATGCACACGCATCTCATTGTTATTTTTTTGTTGTGTACTTGCACTCGGCACAAGGTCACTGAGCATCAATGCCTGACCACCTTGCTGCTTAATTTTAACTTTTAGTGCTTCTTGTTTAAGTAAAAGCTGCTCAGCATTTTCGGCAAACATGATCATTATTTGCCCATTATCTTTACCTAATAAAGACATGTGCAAGGCTTCGTTGTTCATAAGCACTTGAGGACTTGCATTGAGCAGCTTCACATCATCATTTAATACGGGAGGTTTTAACAGCGAAAACACACTGAGGCTAACGAGCAGTAGCAAGATGATCGCGACTTTTTGCCGATGAATAGACTTAAGCAGGGCACTTAATTTTTCCGCAAATTTTCCTGCCTCAACACTGATTGTGAGTCTTGCTTGCCAACTAGGGAGTAAAAGCAGTGTAGTGAGCCACGCGGTTATCAGTCCTGCTACAACAAAAACCCCAACCTGAGTTAATAACTGCACAGGCGAGAAAAATAAACTCGCATAGCCTAATGTTGTCGTCACTAAAGACAACAAAAGAGCAAGTTTAAGGCCCCGACTAAAGCCATTTTTATGCGTTGTTAAGTCCAGCATGCTATGAAATGCGTAATCAATTGCAATACCAATTAAGGTCACCGCAAAAACAAGCGTTAACACATGAATCTCAGCAAAAAAGATAGCCAAGGCTATGCTGCCACCAAGCGCTGCGCTGATAACCGTCACAGAAGCAAGCCATAATGCGTTAAACGACCTGAAAACCCAAACCACCATAATAATCAGCGCGATTAAGCTCAAAGTCCCGAACAAGGTCATTTCAAATTTTGCTTGTTGTGCATTTTCTGCGGTATGAAATAAAGCACCTGAATAATGTACACTGGTGTGTGGGTAATTCGTATGTAGTTGGGCAAGTTGAGCGAGCACATCATCATTTAATGCCACTGCTTGGTCTATCGAAAATGCATTATCGGCTGCGTGTACAAACAACATCAAATAGTCATTATCTAAATGGCGAATACTAATGCGGCCATCTGACATTTCAAATTGCTGTAATTGTGTGATTACCGAGGTTAAAAATTCTGCGGTACTTAAACTCGGATCCAGATTAATCGTACTCGATACAAAAGGATCGGCCACTTTACTCAATTGACTAAAATAGTAGTCCTGAAAACGACTCGCATCAGTTAATGCGTGTTGATAGCTTGGAGTCAACAAGTTGCCCGCATATTGACTATAGAACGTGGCAAGCTGTTCGACCTTGGGGACGCTAAAGCGCGGTGTGATATTTTTTTTAGCTAACCATGCAACCATTTCATCGTAAGCTTGCTCTTTATTTTCACCCGAAAATGAAAAGCTTAATTGCTGTTTGTTACTGGCAAAAAAGTGCGTTTCGAGCTGTTGGAGTCTAGGTTCTGACTGGGGAAGTAATGCCAATATATCATTATTTAAGGCGGGCTGTTTTATGACAAAAACAGCAACCAATAAGCTCGCCATTACTGTTAACCAACCCAGTGTTACCCCCCAAACTTTCACTGTGGGCTTCCATCTTGTGGGTATGAAAAGCGCAGTAACGTAACATTGCCATTTATCTCTTGTAAACGCACGCTGTTAACGTTTTTTTCATCAGCGCACACTGTAAACTGGCTAAAAATCTGCTGGAGCATTTCATCGTTAGGAAGTAATAATTGGCAATCATTGTCAGCGTGTTCACGGGTATCAAACTGTAAAGCCAGCGCCGCTTTATCGTGCTTTATAATCGCTTGTAAAAGGGCTACATATGGCTCGGCACCTTTTTGTAATTGCGCTTCCCCACGCTCATTATAGGTATAAACTTGGCCTTGTTTTATGACTAGTTTACTTTTTATAGGTGACTCTACTTGCCAAATAAGTCCTTGCTCAGTAAGTTTGAATAGCCCTTCAGATATAAACGGCTTAGTGAAACCTTTGAAATGTTTTTCTTGGCTAAAGGTGCCTTGCTTCAGACCAACTTGGTTTGCCATAAGTGGCCAAGCCATCATAAAACACAGTAACATTAATAGGCTATTTCGCATTACATCACCTTTTGCAGCTTGTCATGCAACACGGGGGGAGACACAAATTGCATGTCTTTAGACTCGATATCAACCGCCACCTGAATCGTCGTTGCTTTGGTTAGCTTTTTCCCTGTTTCGACATCGCTAATAACATAATCAATACGTAAGCGAGTTTCGTACTCTTTTAAATACGCATCAACCCTAATTTTTTGAGTAAACAATGCTGAGCCCACATACTTAATGTGCATATCAATGATCGGCCATGCATAACCCGACGCCTGCATTTGCAAATAGTCATAATCAAATAAACGCAGTAATTCACACCGCGCTACTTCCAAGTAACGCGGGTAATTACCATGCCATACCACATTCATTGGATCGCAATCATGAAAAGGAATTTCAATCTCTACATGGGTGCTTAATAATGCGCCACGACTATGCATATAAACTCCATCGTTTGGTTTGAATCGCATCAAC
Source organism: Pseudoalteromonas sp. PAB 2.2 (assembly GCF_001938575.1). Lineage (NCBI taxonomy): Bacteria > Pseudomonadati > Pseudomonadota > Gammaproteobacteria > Alteromonadales > Pseudoalteromonadaceae > Pseudoalteromonas > Pseudoalteromonas sp. PAB 2.2. The sequence continues at coordinate 274,994 of NZ_LYPI01000007.1, read as the reverse complement.
AGTAAAACGTAATACGGCTTCTAAAGGGCGGTCTTCATCAAGCAGTGGGAAAAACTCACTAATATCTTGATACATGGCCTGCACATCGGCCGTTAAACTAGTAAATTCAAGCTCGCCTTGTGCAATACGCAAACGTAAACCCTGAATACTTGCTAACAGCGTGCTTGCAATCACTTGTTCTGTTAGCTGTAAAATACGCAAACAATCGCGCGCTGCAATCGTACCCATGCTCACTTTATCTTGGTTATGACACTCGGTTGAACGTGAAAAGACACTCGCTGGCATAGTCAGCTTTAATGCTTCAGCCGTATAAGCACTGGCACCAATTTGCACAGCTTTAAAGCCGTGGTTAATATAACGACGTTCGTCGTTACTGCCCGATAAGTTCGATGGCAAACCGTTGTTGTAACGCGTATCAACTAACGACGCAATTTGACGATCGGCTAAATCAGCTAAATTAGCAACCGCCGTTTTCATTGTATCCATTACCATTGCTATATGGCCGCCGTAGAAATGACCACCATGGAGCACATGCTCTCCCTCACCATCGATAATGGGATTATCATTTGCCGAATTAAGTTCATTTTCAATCATTTGCCTGAACCATGGCAGGCTATCTTGCAGTACACCAATCACATGAGGCGCACAGCGAATTGAATAACGGTCTTGTAAGCGATCAGCATTTCGAGGGTGTTCAACATGATTTAAATCCCCTCTGATCCACGCTGCAACCTGCTGTTGCCCGGGGTGAGGTTTTACAGAAAATAGTATGTCATCAAAGTGGTGGCTATTCCCTTTCAAAGCAAGGCTGGCAAGCGCCGTAATACGGCTAGTTAATTGCGCTAAATACGCCGCTCTGTCGAAGGCTAAACACGCCAGCGCAGTCATAACTGCAGTGCCATTCATCACTGCCAACCCTTCTTTAGGGCGCAGTTTCAATGGGGTTAAATCCAATGATTTCATCACTTCTAAGCTGTTTTTAATTTCGCCTTGATAGTATACGTCGCGCTCACCGACCATCGCACCAGCAACGTATGACAATGGCGTTAAATCGCCACTTGCTCCCACTGAGCCTTCTTGTGGAATAACCGGTACGATATTGTGATTTAAAAAGTCTTTTAGCAGGTTAAGCATGTCCCAGCTAACACCTGAATACCCTTGTGAAAGTGACGCTAATCGCGTGGCTAAAATGGCACGTCCTTGCTCAGGGGTAAACATACTTCCCATACCGCAACCATGAAAACGAGTAAGATGAAGAGGTAATTCATTCACCAAATCAAGCGGCACTTTAACGGTCACAGAATCGCCGTAGCCCGTAGTTACGCCATATATAACGCCATCATCTTCCAAAAGCTTGTCTAAAAATGCTACAGCACTGTCGATTTTCTTGGCAAATTGATTGTCTGAAGTTAACGCGACAGCTCCTTGCTCTAACGCAATATGAACAATATCTTCGATAGATAAACGTTGCTTGCCAAATGTTGTAGTAGAGTGCTCTGGCACCTTAGTTCTCCTTGTTTTGGTCGCGAGACACGTGCTCGTCATTTTGCCAAAAGTCATAAAAATTAAACCATTGATATGGGTATGCGGCAGCGTAATAGCTTAGCCTTTGAGCATAATCGCTGACAATCTTGTGTAATGTCTGTTGCCTTGTTTTACGCGGTAGAACAAGTTTATCAGCGTATTTTTCAAAAATAACACGATAAAATACTTTGCCATCGGCCGTCTTATCTTTTAAACAAAACAAATGAAAAACAGGGCAATCTAATAACGCAGCTAGAATAAATGGACCTTGAGAAAAAGGAGCTGGTTTTTCTAAAAAATCGGCCTCGATGACACGCCCCGCTGTTGTCGTACTGGTTCTATCGCCCACAATAACAACTATTTCGCCTTGCTCAACTTTATCTTTAAGCATTATTGCCATATCAGGGCCTAAGTCTGTCACTTGAATTAGGTTAATTGCGACATCTGGATTGATACTTTTTAAAAGTTTATTAAATTCCACGGCATGATGCGTAAATACCAATACATTAATCACTTTACTTGAGCGGTGCTGACTTAAAGCGCGGCACACCTCTAAATTACCCAAGTGTGAACCAATAAAAATGGCACCTTGCGCGTGTTCATCAAGCTCTATGAACAACGCCTCATTGGTATAAGAAATATTACTTTGGGGTATACGCGCAAGCCACGCATCGATTTTGTCAAAGGCGCTGTCCGCAAAACAACGAAAGTGTCGAAAGCTGTCTCGCCACGTCACTACTTTGTCATTACCATTAACTTTGCGTACTTGCGTTAAAAAGGCATAGGATGCGCGGCGCGCGGTTTTACCTGTTAAAAATAAATAAAACACCACAGGAAAAAGGATAACCCAGAGCCCTTTTCGACCCAGTATACGGTAGCTAAATAACAATATTTGCATACCCAGTCGATTGCCGCGCTCTTGCATTTTTGACCAGTGCTTTGCAGCCATTAACCCACCACCTTTCGCCAAATAAGTAGGGGCGAACGTAACAGCATGCCAAAGAACAAACGCGTGTGAAGCCATGAAATCCCCAAATTATCATGTAAAGCGCGAAAGTGAGAAACGCCGTTTTCGGGGTAAATAACTTGAGTGGGTAAGAAGGTAACCTTGACACCTTGCCAGTAAAGTCTGACCAATATTTCAATATCAAAGTCCATGCGTTTGCCAAGCGCTTGCTTTGCCATTAATTGCTTTACTGCGGTGAGTGGGTACACCCTAAAACCACACATTGAATCGACAATATCAAAGCTCAATGTTTCAACCCACACCCAAAAGTGAGTGATGTATCGACTCAAGTAACGATGTTTTGGTACTGAGCTGTCATATATTGGACAACCACTGATTACATTGTTTGGCTCGTTATTACTTAACTCAATGAGTTTAGCAATATCGTCTAGTGAATGCTGACCATCAGCATCCACCTGAATTGCATGACTAAAGCCGTGTTCATGCGCATATAACAACCCAGTTTGTACGGCGCCGCCTTTGCCCTGATTTTCTGCGTGTGTAAGTACCGTTAAATCGTCATATTGTTGCTGTAAAGACGCAAACACTTGTTTTGCATCATCGCAACTCCCATCATTCACCATAATAATCGGTAGTTTTAATGCATTGAGTTCTAAAATCACGGTTGCGATAGCATGGGTGTGGTTATAATTAGGAATGACAATACAAAATTGATTCATTGTTTATTCGCAAAACACAATTCGACCAGACGCATGCTGGCCTTTATCTGATTGATAACTAAATACACATTTGCCTTTAGCGTTGCGCTCAAGGGTTAAATTTACGGTCATATTTGGCGTGGTGACGACCTGAAACTTTAACACTTCTAAATCTTGCACCTGTGGACCAAACCCAAGGTACTGCTGCGCATATTTCACAGCCCAATCTAACTGCACAACCCCAGCTAAAATGGGAGCATCAGGGAAGTGCCCTCGAAAATAATCTAAATCAGCCGTAATCGTTAACGCTAGACTAACGCGGTGCTCTGTTTGCGATAAAACCGCCACCTGTGGGGTGACTTTATTCAGGCTTGGCAAAATACTGCTCCAGTGTTTTTAAACTCAACTTTGCTTGACTGTTAAAAGGTAATGCATCGATATAGCGCCACTTGCGAGGTAAACAAACACGCTCAAATCGGTTTGACAAATACGCTTGCAGGGTACGATTTATGACTAATTTACCATGTTCTTCAAGTTCATGACTGGCCTTATCCGTGAGCACAACGACAGCCCCAATTTGAACTCGTTTGCTTGGCAGAACAACCAGCTTAGCCTCTTTCACCCACTCGTGACTGAGTAAAAAGCATTCTAGCTCATCAAGGTTTAAGCGTTTTTCTTCTATTTTAATGGTTCTATCAATACGCCCAAGGAGCTTAAATTGCCCATTACTATGCACAATAGCTCTGTCATCTAATGGGTAGTTCGCATGTTCTAGAATAGATGAGTCAAGCATTAAGCGTCCTTCATGGTTAACTGACAAATGGTTACCATTAAAAGGCTGCCAAGGTACATCAACAGCGGCTTGAGTGACTTGCCGATAAGCAATTCCCCCCGTTTCAGTACTGCCAAACACTTGTGTTACCGGTCGTGCAAGTTGCTCACACAACATTTCGGCTTGTTCGTTATTTAAAGGACCACCCGATGAAAATAACCATGTCAACCTTGCGCGCTCTGGTATCAGTACATTATCCATGCACAATCTGCCTAACTGCGCGGGGCTTGATACAAGCACAGCATGCTGAATATGCTGCAACTTTTGCGCTATGTGTTCTGGATATTGAATTTGTTCACTGTCAATAACCTGCCCTTTTACAAGTGGCCAGAGTAAACGAAATAACAGACCATAAATATGCTGATGAGAAACTGTCGCCAAAAATGTAAACTGGCTTGGCAAATCAAACGCCATAGACAGAACCGATAACTCACGGTTGAGTACCCGCCATGGCTTCACTACTGGCTTAGATTGCCCTGAAGAGCCCGAAGTATAAAAAATAACGGCGGTTTTCGTTGGCCACTGTAAGCGTGGCAAACGGCTGTGAGTGTGCTGTTGGCTTAACTCAAGATTATTAAACACAATGCGGGTGTCTAATTCACGTGCATCACCCGCAAAAATAGGCGACTGCGCTAACAGGAGGCGCAACGTTTCCGGCTGACCATTTGGCGGCAAAATAACATTGTGCCCGCTGCAGGCGAGAGCAAATAGACGCACAGCAAATTGATACGTATCTGGGTGAAACAACACCACATGGCTGGTAGGTTTTAATCCAGCTAATTTATGTTGAAACGCACTGATATCAGCAAAAAACTGCTCACGGGTTATGTGTTTTTCTGCAACAACAAACGCTGAATCTGGGTGAAACTGTAGGTTACTCGCCACCATTATTTTTTACCTTTTGTCTAACTAGCCATTCCACTAGCATCAAAATAGCTATCAAGAGATAGGCAACCAAGCCATTGTAAAGTGTCCACACTGATAATGACGCGAATAGACTGGTGTAGAGCGCAACCGTGCCGTTTAAAAGAAAGAAAACGCTCCAAATTTTAGTCACTTGGCGCGTGTACCTTACTCCCTTACTATCTAGATCGGGCTCTTTTAAACGGGCGAAACTTTCAATCACTGTTGGCCCCTGTCGCAATGAGTAGATAAATGTAATCGCCATCACGGTGTTAATGATCACAGGGTATAATCTTAAGCCTAATTCGCTATTAAAAAACGGCGTAGTCGCAAGCGCCACAATTGCCAAAAATGACGCAGGTTTGAGCCAAGGCATTGTGCTTGTCAATTTTTGGCTCAACATTAACCTTATCGCAAGTAATGCGATTAAAATTAAGCTTACCTGCTTAATCGAAACATGCTGTAATCCAAAATACACAATAAATGGGTATAACGATAAGCACACTAAGACCAATGTTGTGGCGATTGCTTTAAGCATATGGTGTACTTTATAGCTTAAGAAACGAGCTTTTCTACTTCATTTACAACATCTTGAACTGTACGCACTTGCTTAAACGCATCAGGTTCAATTTTCTTGCCCGTGATTTCACGCAATTTCACTACTAAATCAACGGCATCAATACTATCAAGATCTAAATCTTGATAAAGGTGTGCATCTAAACTGATGTCATCAGCGTCAATTTCAAATTCATCAACTAAAATGCCCTGTAAAACGTTGTAAATATCAGCAGCGGTTTTCATGCTTTTTCCTACTTCTAAGTCTGTATTATGATGTGTGTTGGTTTATAAAATTAGCGAGTGCATCAACAGATGCAAAATGTGCTTTTGTTTGTTCTGAGTTGGCATCAATTTTTACGTTGAACTCTTTCTTAATTGCAAGACCAAGTTCAAGAGCATCAATGCTGTCTAAGCCTAAACCATCAACAAAAAGAGGTTGATCATTTTCAATATCATCCACGGTAATATCTTCAAGATCTAAGCTGCTAATGATTAGTTGTTTTATTTGGTTCTTTAGTTCAGTCATAGGTGCCTGAGTTCCTCTGAAAAGTAATGCTGTAAATCACGGGTTAGTTGGCGTGCTTGCATTGCAGGTTGTTCGTTATTATAAAATTTATCGCCTGTAAAGGCGTGCTTTGCAAAGCGCATAGTAAAATGAGCTTTTGTAGGAGCAACACGATACCAAGGTGTGTCTTTCGTTAACGTACTTGGTTTCATATTGATCATGACAGATGTAATCGGTGCTTTGCAGCGCGCAGCTATGTTTGCCGCTCCTCGTTTAAACTTAAGGGGATCACCTGGCGTTGTTCGCGTGCCTTCTGGAAATATTATCAGGTTATTGCCCGCAGCCAATGATGCTTCGCACTCATTTAATAACTCCTGAGGATCTTCGTTGCTAATGTACCCAGTCCCTTTTATAACACCGCGCATAAATGGGTTTTTAAATAAATGCGCCTTCACCACACAATCGGCATGTTTAATCACCGAAATAAGCACAACAACATCAATTAAAGAGGGGTGATTTGCCAATACTAGCTGGCCTTTTAACTGACTAAAGCGCTGTTTATCTTCAACAGAAAAATGGATAACGCCCATGTAGTGCATCAGAGCAACAAAAAATTTAAAACTATAATGTACGGTGATACGCGCTTTTTGTTTTTGCTTGTGCTTACACGGTTCTAGCACTCGCTGAAGTGGCAACACCAACAACGTTAAAACGACACCACCGACACCAAACACAGCAAAACAAAACCCTGTTGCGATAATGCGCCAAATTTGATTGAGTCGCTGAAAAAGTTTAGCCACCATAATGTTGAAGCATCCAAGCTGATTGTTGATGTGAAAGTAGTGCACTGGATTCCTTGCTTGATAAAGCCTGTGCTAATTGGATGCTGAAAGGTAAAACTGAGTCCGTATTACCGGCATCAGTGCTGCCCGATAATTTAGTTAACTCAAAATAAGATTCGCCTTCAACGTAAGGAGATAATACAAAAGCCACACTGTGATCGATTTGCTTCTCATCTGCAAAAGGTAAATACTCTTCAGGCAGCACACTTTCAGTGTGCGCTACTAAAATACAATTTTCGATACCAGATTGAATACGGGCGTACCCATCGATCAGATTGCTTATTACACTGTCTTGACCACCGGCAATCGCATTCATAGGCGCGGTGTTATTTTTAATAATTGAAAAAATACCGGTCGCAGCATTATGCACACTGAGCCCAAACGCTGTAGGTGACAGCGGCTCTTCTTCAACAAGCGCATGTAACAAATGGGCCGTCTTTGGCAGATCACCATGACGAGAAGAAAAATTGATAGCAATGTGTGAATGTTCAGCTTGTGCTTGTTGCAAAGTATGCAAGGCCATTTTCATAAAAGGGCTGAGTCTTCGCCGTTGCATAGGTGCAACCCAACTGAGGTCGAGGTCGCAGTATGTATGTTGGCCTAGTTCTGCTATTTGCTGCTCGGGTGCAACCCATAAACACAAATTATTAACAACAAATTTCACAACTTTTATTCTTATAACGCCAAACGATTGCTAATTTTACCCATTAGCAACAAAAAAGTAAAACGTTGGCGCTTAAATGTATCCAAAATTAAGCGCCAATTCATTTTTAGCGTAAAATAACATCCTTTTCGGCTAAAAGTTGAGCTTTATCTCCCACAATGTCAGCAACATTTAGTTCATTAATATAGCCTAAACCCACTTCTTGTTGTGCAGGTGATAACGGTACGTAGGGTAAGCGGAATACCGGATTGACGGCTCCCGTCATCATTAATGCTGTGTTTATTGCGATTGGGTTTGGCTCACAAAACAACCAGTTCATTAATGGCTGTAGCTTGGTGTTTAATGCATCATTTTTTTCGTCCATTAATTGACGAAACAAACCTGGGATCAAGTTAGATGTCACTGAAATAACACCGTGTGCGTTATAAATATGACGCGCATCATGGCTTTCATCATCATTACCTGACCAGCATGCAATACCTTGTTTTTCGTAATGTGCAATACGCTCATTGCCACCACACTCTTTAACACCAATAAAGTTTTCGTGCTGCGCTAACGGTTCAATAATATCTGGGGTTAAATCTTGCCCTGTGCGCCCTGCTACGTTGTAGATAAATGCTGGGCCAATATCAAGTAAACGCTTAAAGTGCTCTTTTACTCCAGCCAATGAAGTACGTCCATAATACGGGTTAATTTGCAATGCTGCGTCCATTCCCGTTGCAAAACCATATTCTGTCGCTTTGATAGCTTCGCGCGTGTTATTGCTACCTGTGTTACCCACAATAAGTAAACGAGATGAGAATTTACTGACACTGTGTGCAATAAGCATCAAGTGCTCTTCCCAATTCATTAGTTGGCCTTCGCCGGTTGTACCACCTACAATAATACCGTCAACACCCGCTGCGATTTGTTGTTCAACAAGGTCATCATAGCAGGCAAGATCAATTTCACCGTTGCTTAGGTAAGGCGTTTTAATTGCAGTGATCAAGCTTGCTTGTTTAATTGTTTCTAGGCTACGCATAACTATTTTAATGTTTGGAAAATTTGCGCTAGTTGTATCATAAACACAGGCAATTTCCGAGTAATGTAACGTAATAAATAAAAAACTTGTGAAATGGACAAAGTTAAGACAAAATTAAATACTGTACAAATAAACAGTATTTATTGTGAGTGACTGATAATGCAACTTTCTAAATTCTTGGCAACCTACTTTTATACCACAGAAGAGCTGTGTCAAACCCTCTCGATTGATGAAGATACACTGGGAGCATGGCAGCAAAGTAGTCTATTTCCAAAGCCGAGTTATTGCTTGCAAAGCCAATTAGAGTGCAGCTCTTATTCTGGCATTTACCAATGCGAAGAATACCAAGACTACTACCCTCGCGGTGCCGCAAGTTGGGGTCAGCTAATCATCAAACATGATATTAACTCATCATGCCAAGCTTTTAATTATTTTGCCCAACATTATTCGGCACAATTAAGTAAGCTCACTGAGCAAGGCTTTGCAATAGATGAAGAATTATTTGGCGCTGAAATTGACGAGCATTTACAACAAGTGTGGCAACAATTCTTGTGCAGTAAATATGGTGTCTTGACCCAAAATGGCTTAGTAGAGGAAGCTGTTCAGCTTGATGTCGCCAAATTACTTATTGATGATATCACCGAACTACGCACTAAAACGGGCTTATCTGCTGATGAACGCCAAGCTCTTCATAAAGCATTAAAGCTAATGAACCGCGCATTGAGTCATGGTACAGGCAACGAAGGTAAAAATACGCTTCGCTATCGTTACATTGATAGCGTGGTTGCTAAATACGATTTATCGGTAAAATAGAGACAAACACTCCCTTTCCTCTTCTGAAAATGAAGGGTAACTGAACACCTGAACAAGGTTGCAACAATGTATACATTGTTACATTTTGGTTAATACACTTTGGTACATTTGTTTTGTAGGTTTTCATCTTTTTAGTCGTTAGATTGATGTAGTTGAGTTATTTCTTTTGTCATTTTTGCAGTTTTGACACCCTTGTAATAACTCCTCTATTCAAACTAATCACATCATAATAAAGGATAAATAGATGAAACCTTTTCCAAGGCTGGGTCGATTAAAAGCGACCTACTTGGCTATGCTCGGTTTGAGCTTAGCGCAACCAGTAGCGGCACAAAACACTGCTTTTACAAATAAAACATCCGCTGATGCCCTAACATTTACGTTAATAACAGGCGATAAAGTGTCTGCCATTGTTAATAAAGATGGCCAATTAGGCGGTATTCGTCTGCTAAATGCTGATGGCTCTGATGCCTTCACCAGTATTTTTAAACGGGGAAATAATACGTATGTAGTCCCTGCTCATGCGCAAGCATTTGTTGATTCACAGGCAATTGATTTAGAACTTTTCAACATCAACAAATTGTATGAATCGGGTTACGACGATGCGTCTACTAATGCTTTACCCGTTATTGTTGAATACCGAGACGGGACGTTAGCCGGCAGCGCCGTGCCTAAAGCATTGTCTGGCATGTCATTAACAGGTGAAATTGAACTAATCGACAGTGCTGCCTTTGCCATCACAAAAGAAAACGCCGCTAAAACATGGCAGTCTCTTATTGCTGAAGCAAATGTTGAAGGTATTTGGCTAGATGCCGTTGTCCATGCTCACAAAGTAAGCAGCGCCAATACGCTGACCCCAACGGTGCCATTAACGGGCGCTTATGGTCAATCAGCTATTAATTATAATGGTGCAGGCATTAAAGTCGCAGTGCTTGATACGGGTTACGACATTGAACACCCAGACCTACAGGGTCGCGTAATTGCATCTCGCGATTTTACTTATTCAAGCAATGGCGTTGATGATATTAATGGTCACGGAACTCACACTGCTTCAACGGTTGCGGGGAATGGTCATGAATCAGATGGTAAATGGGTGGGTGTTGCACCCGCTTCGGATCTCATCATAGGCAAAGTACTTAGTAATGTGGGTTCTGGTTCAACATACGGTATATTAAGTGGTATGCAGTGGGCTGTGCTTTCTGAAAATGCCGACATCGTTAATATGTCTTTAGGTGGTACAGCTACAACGTGTAGTGGCCCACTTGTAGACATGGTTGAGGCACTTAGCGACAAAGCATTATTTGTTATTTCTGCTGGTAACAGCTTTACGCGCGAAACGATCGGTTCACCCGGTTGTGCCCCAAGCGCACTGACTGTTGGTGCAATAGACCGTGAAGGCAATACAGCGTCGTTTTCATCACGCGGCCCGTCACCTGATGGTCATTCAGCAAAGCCTGATATCGCTTCGCAAGGCGTATCTGTTGTTGCTGCAGCATCAGGTGGATTAGGCGAAACAGCCTATCGTGTTTATTCGGGTACCTCTATGGCTGCACCACATGTTGCTGGCGGTGCAGCTCTGGTTATGCAGGCGCGCGGTGACTTAACACCAAAAGAGTTAAAAGACGTGCTTACATCATCCGTATTTAGCGGTGATTCACACGTGCTTGAGCAAGGTGCCGGCGCAATGAACGTTGACCGCGCAATTTCACAAGCTATTGTAGCACCCGCAAATAGAGAGCTTGGCTTTTTCCAAAACGCTATCAATGATGAGCTTACGCATACACACGTAACCTTAACAAACACGTCTGATACCGACATTACGCTGAAACTAAAATTAGACCTACTTGGCGAAGACGGTAAAACGCAACTTCCAGCAACACTTGCTGGCTTAGATGCAAAATCAGTGACTGTTCCAGCGAATGGCGAAGCACAAGTACCTATGTGGATTGACCCAAGTGTTGCACTTAATAACGGTGCTTACGGTGCCATTACAGGCCGTATCACTGGTACAACGGTCAGTAATTTAGACCAACAAGTTACTGTGCCTGTATCATTCTGGATTGACCAGCCTCAGGTTAATTTAACCGTTAACCTAACAGACCGCTGGGGGCACAATGCAACGTCACCATCAAAACTTTATTTAATTAATGAAGAAGATGATTGGGGCAGTATCGTTAGATTAAATAACGGTAAAGCCGATATCAATGTACCTGCGGGTTATTATACTTTAATCGCAAATATCATGACGTTTGATAACCCTGACTCTAACTCGGGACTTGTTGAGTCAGCGGCACAAATGGCAGTGCTTAACAAAAAAGTAGATGGCGCGACTGAAATTAACTTTGATGCGCGTAATGCACAACAAGTGACCTTTAAAGCAGAACAACCCCTTGATCCACAAGGTTACTCATTCGGTTTTACATACGCACTTGATGATGAAAAATCAGCCAAGTTAGCAGCTATCGAGATGGCGCCTGACTATGTAAATGATATGTATGCTTGGTCACAAGGTCATGACAGTCGTTTTCGCTCATTTATTACAACCCGTGCAGTTGCACCAGAAACCACTGTAAAAATGCAAAATGGTGTCGAGTTTGATTACATCAAACAAGGCCTTGCATTATCGTTCCATGGTGAAGGTTCAGCAGAAGTATTACCTGTTGGTGATGCCGGTTATAGTACCGACTGGAGCCAATTTGATCTTGATGGCAAAATTGCTTTAATCGCAAACCCTAACTACCTAACCAATTACATGGTCGGGAATGCAATGAAGCATGGCGCTACGGGTGTTATTTTTTATCGTCCGGGGCGTGAAGGCCGATACAAAGGCACCGTGACTGGCACACCAAAAGTGCCTGTTATTGGTATTAGCTCTGAAGAAGGCGAAGCGCTAATGGCCGAGATTGAAGCGGGTAATAATATTATTACTTGGTCAGGTGTTGCTGCTGAGCGTTCACCTTATGCTTATTCAATCAACCACATTACTGATGGCCATATTCAGTCTGGTCAAATTAATATTGCCGAACACAAAATGCATAAGATTACGGCGACGTATCACTCACAAAATGATGAGCGTCCTGCATGGACCGATGTCATGGCAATGACCAACAGTACGGGAGAGTTTTACTCAACGGGCAGCACACAATTGATCATGCTTCCACAAGTACGTGACGAGTATTACACCGCGACAGCCAAAAATGGCTGGACAAATATTGTCATGCCTAACCATAAAATTGAAAGCGCTGGGGCTTATTTTGATGGGCCAAGAGCAATGACTGAAGGTGCACAAGAGACGACCTCATGGTTCAAAGGTCCACGTGGCGGTGCTTTAGGTAGCAGTGGCGCGCCTATTATCACGCGTGATACCAACGTGCTTCATTTTAACCTTGCCTCGTTTGGCGATGCAGCTAATCACGATGGTATTTTTGGTTATATTGGCAGCTCAGCGTTTGGCTTAACTTTAAATGGTGAGCCTGCATCTCCTACAGAAGGGGCATTAACACTTGAGCCGGGCGATCATCAAATTACTCTAGGAATGCGTTCATATGCACGTGGTGTTGGCGAGCGTTCACCTGTAAATGATAGCCTTGGTTCACTGTACCTAGGTTATTACACCTTTACTGCTAACGAGTACCAACAAGGTGTGCAACCCGTACTTGTACCTATGATTGATTTACCTGTTGACATCAACAACACAATGTCAGTAGGTGAAGAAGCAAAAGTGAAGCTCACAGGGCTACTTGATGGCGTCGGCGACGTTGCATTAGCGAATGTGCAATTCCAATATGCATACGGTAAAGAATGTACCATTGAATCGGTGCCTGCTTACATCTACTGCCCTGTGTCAGAAAAATTCTCAACAGAGAACTGGCAAGATGCGAAAGTAGAACAAGTGGATGGTGAATGGACAGCCACAATTCCAAATACAGGGAATACAGGTGAGTTTGTTCACATTCGAACAGTGATCTCAGACTATGGTTCAAGCTCAGCAGAGCAAATTACCATGCGTGCCTACATGTTGAAATAGTAAGTGCTAGAAGAGTAAAGCCGCCATTAAGGCGGCTTTTTTACTTTAATAATCCCAATCAGGTGCAAAATCAGGATTGGCTAGGCGCTTATGTTTGTCAAGCGCATCAATTCTGTCTAAATCCTCGTGATCAAGTTTTACGGAATCATCAAAATTGTCCGCTAAATTTTCTCGCTTCGTTGATGATGGAATCGTCGTCATCTTATGTGCATTTATCCACGCAAGGACAACTTGAGCAGGGCTCGCATCATGCTTTTTAGCTATATCAACAATCACGTCGTCTTTTAGCACTTCACCCACGGCAAATGGCATATAAGCCGTAACATGAATACCCTGTTGCTGACAAAAAGCGCGTAACTTCGTGTTCGTCAGATAAGGGTGTACTTCAATTTGATTAGTAAATATTTCCCTCGCGTCAAGGGTCTGCATGGCCTCTTTTAGATTAGCAATTGTGAAGTTTGAAACACCAATGTGTTTTGCTAAACCCAGCTCTTTTACTTTTTTGAGCTCGGTTAAGTATTCACTCATTTTTTCTCCGTTAGACGCAGAAGGCCAGTGAATAAGTAATAAATCAACATAATCGAGTTGAAGCTTTTCTAAACTCTGCTTTACGCTCTCAATAAACTGAGCGCTGTTAAGTTTGTCATTCCAAACCTTGGTTGTAATAAAAATCTCACTACGAGGCACAGAGCTGTCTTTTATCGCTTTACCGACGTGCTCCTCATTACCATAAATTTGCGCCGTGTCGATGTGTCTAAAACCGATATCGAGTGCCATTTTCACTGAATTGTAAGCTGTTTTTCCTTCTAGGCGAAACGTACCGATACCTAAATCAGGCATTTCAATAACATGGTGTGACATAACCTCTCCTTTTGAAGTATTGGTTATACCAATTTGCTTAATTAAGAGCGCTATTTTGACGCAGCTAATCTCAGATTTAGCAGCTCAAAATGATTAAGTATTACTGCAAATTGGTATGATGAGCTTACTTACTTCACTGAGGCCAAAATATAAAGTTTCAAGGTGGGTTTTAAAATTAGTCAACTTTTTGGGCGAGATAATGAGTAGTAACTAAGCATTACTAAACATGCCTATCACCATGAGAGTGAGGAAAACAAACAGTTTTTAAGCTGGGCTAGCAATGCATTTTATATTTTAAGTCATACATTAAAATGTGATTAAAAGTCTAATCTAGGTGCTCATATTGACCACGATACACTTCAAAGGTTTTCACTACCGTATGCTGTTCTTTCGTTAAGTTATCAAACCAAGTATCAAAACGTTCATCGTCTTCTTGTTCACTCAAAGCAAGATACTGCGCTAACAGTTCAATGATATCGTTATGGCTAAATAATAACGTATCGACGCGGTGTGCAAGTGTAGAATGATCCTTATCACGAAGCGTATTCATTACATTTTGGTCTAACTGCTCAGTTTGAATTTCATCGTTCACTGCCTTACTCCTTCTCTTTGTATAAGCGCGTATACCTAGTTATAACAGCCTTCAAGACAATAGCCAGTTTTTTGAATTCAACTGCTTAAGGATTGCTCACACTGCTTATTTTTAATGCTATTTAGCATACATAAATAAGAATTGTTTTTATCTTGAACATTCCCTATATTTACTTTATTATAATTGATACATTATCACATAACATAAGTTAAAGAGATGAAACCTAACATTCACCCGGATTACCAACAAGTGGCTTTTCACGATACAGCCGCAGACAGCTACTTTATAATTGGTTCAACAATTAAAACATCACGGACAATCGCGCTAGAAGGTAAAACATATCCTTATGTACCAATTGATGTATCAAGTGACTCGCACCCATTTTACACCGGTAAACAAAAAGCGGTGGCAAGTGATGGTCGTGTCGCCGCATTTAACCGTCGCTTCAAAAACCTAGCAAGCAAATAACCGCCTAATACGGACCAAAAATGAAAGTACTGAGTTCTTTAAAAAGCGCTAAAACTCGTTCTGGATGTCAAATAGTAAAACGCAAAGGGCGTCTTTATGTGATCAATAAAGAAAACCCGCGTTTTAAAGCCGTTCAGGGTAAAAAGAAACGTTAAAAAAGGTGCTTTAGCACCTTTTTATTTACCAAATAATAACTCCCAAAAACCTGGTGGCTCATGAAGTTCATGGTATTTTTTTCGTAATTGATCAATTGACTTAAGGGGGGCTTTTGCAGCTTCTAACCCCTGTACTTCTGCAAGCTGCTTCGCGGATATTGCTTGCTGAATAACTTTATCAAGTCCCTCTAAAGATTCACTTTCATGCTGTTTAAAATCAGCCTTTTTTGCTTTCTCTAGTAGATGAATAAACTCATCGAGGGCTGTATTAAAAGAGTCTAGATCAGTAGCGCGCACTGAGTTTTTATAAGCCAGCCCCATATTTTTCATATTAGCTTCAAGATCCAGTGGTGCATCTGCCATGCTACTAAGAGAAAAAAGTGTCAAAAAGCACACAAAAAGCGTTTTCATGTTGAGCCCTATTTAAGAATAATGTGCCAATTATACGCTTTAAAAAGAGTGAAACCTAGCCTCCATTTAAGCCAAAGAGTGGGTCGTAACCCTCTGGTATTAACTGTATAATCGATTAACTCTCACTCTTTAATTTATAAAATATTATGTTAAAAACCGTGCTATTCATTGCTTTGCTGACTTTCTTACCGAGCACCTATGCACAATACAACGTTATATTTATCAATCCGGGGCATGCAAACACCAATGTTACCGGTCCGTTTTGGTATGAAGTTTCACAGTTAATGCGCGATGCAGCCGAAGATTTTGATCTGAACTTGACCATTCATTATGCAAATAGAAATCATATACTGATGAAAGAATTAGTGGCTGATGCAGTAAAACAATCACCCGATATGCTTGTTCTTGTAGATGAAAAAGGCGTATTGACAAAGCAACTTTTAAATTTACCGGCTTTTAGTACCCCTATTTACTTTTTACTTAATCGTCCAACTGACAACGAACTACGCGCTCTCAAAAACAAAGGGATTAACATTGCTGGCAGTGTTGTGCCAGATAACGTTCAAGCGGGACACTTACTGGCAAAACAGCTCATTTCTAAAGCCCAACTACCTGCCAGTATTTATGCTATTAATGGTGATCACACGACCCCTGCCGCTCTGGATCGTAAAACAGGGCTTGAAGCGTTTACTGCTCAACATGCACAAGTAAACATTGCAGCACAAGGTGTTGCTAATTGGTCATCGCCACAAGCATACCGACAAAGCTTAGGTCTATTAACTCATCATCCAGATATTCAGGTTATTTGGAGCGCTAATGATGCGATGGCATTAGGAGCCATTCGCGCATTAAATGAAAAAAAACGACGCACCGATGTGCTCGTTGGCGCAATAAACTGGCCACTCAGAGCCGCAGCTGAAAAAATAGATGTGTGCATCGGTGGGCATGTAACACTTGGTGCACTGGCAATGATCAATATTCATGCTATTTTGGCAAATTATGAGCACAAGGTTTTACATCAAAAAATTGCTATTTTTAGACCTCACACACAAAAAACCTTGAAGTTAGTTGAGCAAATTCATAGCAACACCCTAGCAATTAACTTTAAAGTATTTAGTAAAGAGCACAAGACCCCCCTTTTATTCAGCATTGAATCATTAATGAATGAAGCAAGCGAAAATGCACTGTAAAGGGCATTTACAGTGCATTTTTAAAAGAGGTTAAAAGCTATAGTGATTGTAAAAAACTGATTAATTGCTGACGTTTAACACTTGAAAGCTCAGTAAATTCACGCTTACTTTTTTCAGCTTCGCCGCCATGCCATAAAATAGCTTCTTCAAGCGTTGCTGCACGGCCATCATGTAAGAAACCAGCGGCAGGGTTAACTGTTTTCGTTAAACCAATCCCCCAAAGCGGACGCGTTTTCCACTCACGGCCTGTTGCCATAAAATCACGACGTTTGTCTGCGAGCTCTTCACCCATGTCATGCAACAACATGTCGGTAAATGGCCAAATTTCTTGCCCTTTTACTGCCGCAGGCGCTGCAACACCGCCCAGTAATAAAGCGGCACCATTTGCGGTTACAAAACGAGGCGTATGGCAACCAGTACAGTTTAAATCATCGAATAAACGTGCACCGGCTTTAACACCTTCGTCTGCTACATTACGACGTGCTGGCACAGCAAGTGTTTCTGCGTAAAACACGACCGTATCAGCAAACTCATCACTGGCTTCTGGCAATCCTTGCTCATCAGAACCAGTATCTTGATAGTTAGTACGAGATAAATAACTTTCGTGCATTAATGTATTGGCAATGCTTTCTTCAGGGAACAATGAGTTCGTTACCCCCATGTCACCACGCAGTGCACCCAGAGATTGCTGTCTGACTGATGGTGTACTGGCTTTCCAACCAAATCGTCCAAGTGATACAGGGTTTTCATCACCCGCTTGAGCCTTAACAGCATCAAATACCCAGTTTGCTTTACCAGAAATTCCATCGTTGTCGGCATCATCGACATCTTCAAGCGCTAGAATATCTTGCTCTTCAATCGCTTCAAGCAATCCAAGACCAAAGACAGGCATACCATTACGGGCACTAAAACGTACATCTTCATTGGCAAGGGCACTTAAACTGAAGTTTTCAGGTGAGTCCCATGCATTATCGATAGTAAATATCGGCTTTTTCAACGTGACAGTACTGCCATCTGGGTAGCTAAACTCCGTGTAATCATAGCTTAGATATACATCAGCTTGGCCACCAAAATTATGCGTTTGCCAGTCTTCACGGGCTTGTAAAATCCCCCGGTGAAAGAGTTGATCCCCAAACCCTTCAACGCCTGTAACCTGACAAAAATCATTGATATTACTTGGCATTTCACACACGCCATCGGCTAAGCTAACGCGTAAAAAGATCCCAGCATCATTCGCTAACTTCACAGTTTGCTGTTCACCGGTTGGAACAATAGTACTTGGGCGACCATCTCGTTGGTGACAAGCATTACAGTTATTGTTATTAAAAACTGGCCCTAAACCATCGAGTTCCGGGTGTGCATCATTCGGGGCTGTCGTAAAGGATGTTTCAAAATTAGCATCGCCAGTTAAGTGAATATCGCGTTCTGAATCACTTAAATTAGGCATAGGTGTAGAGAAACCATGGCCTGAATTATTGGTATCGAGGGCTGTCGCATCACCTGCCAACGCAACGACATCAATATAATTTGGATCCGTTTCGCTACTTGTCGGTGGTGGTGTGGTCGTTTCGGTCGCGCTTTTATCGCTGGTTTTACTTCCACATGCCACTAAAGATAAGGCTGTGAAAGCAAATAGAATTGGTTTAATTGCTTTTACATTCATGACGGTATCTTGCAAAGAGGGGAAGCAAATGCTTCCCCAGCGATTATAAATTCCACTCTTTGATAAGTGGCACTACTTCTTCTTCAAGGGTCGCTTGTAATTCACCTAACGCATCAATCGCTGTTTGAATTCGAACGCGACCTGCATCATCCTTAATCGCTTGTCTAAATGGCATATCATCTGCACCTGCAATGGCATCAATCGCTGCAATCGCTGCTGTAATTTGAGTTTCAACTTTCGCTGCTAGCTCAGCGTCACCGGCAGTAATGAATGCTTTTAGGCCTGGGCTGTCGTTTTCATCGCTGAATGTGCCTAAAAACACATTTTGTACACCAACAATGTTGTTGCTAAAGTCGGTTAATGAGTTCCAGCTATATTGTGATTCAACCAATGATGTGTCAGCTGTGTCTTTGCTAGTACCAAATGGTTCTGCAATTTTACCGTTACCTACCTCATCAACAATACCGATAACACCATTGACTAACTCTTCAATAACACCTAACTCAGATGAGTATTTATCATTACCCGGCGTTAATAAATAATCTTTATAAGCAGGTTCATCATCCGCATTTGCTGATATACCCCATGCATCAACAAGGCTTTGTGTATGAATATTGAATACTTCAGCACATGCAATTAGGTATTCCATTTCACGCACAGTCATTTCATCAATTGACTTATCGTTATCTTCAACGCCATTACCGAATAATAAGAACTCCATAGTGTGGAAACCTTGTACACCATCTTCAAAGTTCTTTACATTATCAGCCGAGAACGTTGTGTTACTTGCAAGTAGTGCTTCTAAATCAGCTGTATTCAGTGGCCAAGTATCAAGGTGTGGATCAATTGATAAGCTATCAACAGGACCAAAGATATGCGACTCACCTTGCTCCCAGAATACACGTGCATCTTTCCATGCTTGTTGAGCAGCAAGCAGCGCGGCTTCGTTTTTGTTTTCTAATAATGTCAGTGTCGCATTATGTAAAACAGCCGCCTTGCTGTTTAGCATTTCATAACCATCTACAATCACTTGCTCAGTTATGTTTTCAATTAAATCTGTTGCGTCATAGCTAAAGCCTGTTACTTCAGTAACAGGTGTGCTTGTATCTGAAGAATCGTCCGAAGAAGACGAACCACATGCAACAAGTGTTGACGCTAAAATGACAGCTGTAATGCTGTTTAATACAGTTTTCATCCCAAGATTCCTTTATAGTTCTGTAGAAAATTTATAGCCAAGAGAGGCGCTAAAGTGAGTAGTGTCATCGATATCGTCTTGTGCGTAATAACGTTGACCGCCCTGAAGTTTTAGAATTAAGTTTTTGTTTGGAAGGTAATTTAAACCAAAGTTAAGCTCACGAATGTCGTAACGATGGATAGCCGCACCACTGGCCACTTCAAGCATTGGGTTGGCATAATCAAACGAGGTAAATACATAAAGCGGCGAAGATAAATCAAACAGCCCCTGCATATTATAAGCGGCTTCTACAAATGCAGATTCTGCTTTGCTACCAAGCTGTGCAAAGCTTCCCGGACGCAGGCCCGGTGTTGTTTTATTCGCAGCAGTGATAGCAACTGAGTCTTCTAACTCGCCATATAAGTACTGACCACGAAACACAAGATCATCTAACGTCCATGCACCATGTAACCCGAGGATAGATACGTTTCCATCCTCATCGAGTTTGCCCTGATTGCGACGGTTATCTGATGTGTTTGCCGTATAGTAACTAACACCAAAACCTTTACCAGCTTTAACATTGCCATAATCAAGGCGTAATGTGAGCGCTAAATCATCTGCGGTATTTTCTTCAAAGCGTTGCTGTGCACCACCCGCGACCCAATTAGTCGAACGGAAGTATTCAGAGTTAAGACCTGTCGTCACCAATGTTTGCAGTGTAAAGTCAGACCAACGAGAAATTAAGTTAACTCCAGTTTCGTGCCAAACTTGCGGGATCATGGTTGCCTCACCCCAGTGGCGAGTCGTGGTAAAGTATTGATCAGGCTTGTTTAAGTCTGTGCCTAAGCCTACCGGAACATATATATGACCAAACTTGACAGTAAAGTTAGGGTTATATTCATATTCTAGTTGCAGCTTTTCGACAATGACTTCACCACCCGCTTCAACTTCTGATTCAAATTCGCCAAATTCTTCAAAGCCATCGTATTCAAGCGTGGTACCTGTACCGCCATGCTCATACTCAAGTTCAAATTCGACTTTCCACTTATCATCAATTTCATATTCAAACTCAGTGACAACTCGCTCTAAGTCTGTAGTGGCGCGGCGCTCTGGTGAAGTATCTTGAACGTTGGCAAACACTTCGTCACTTTTGTAAAGCAAAGTACCATAGCTTTTAAAAGTAAGTTTTGAGTCTTTTTTGCTTGCGACTGAAGCAATTGGGGTTGCTTGCTCAGTAACAACTGGGGCTTTTTGCTGCACTGCAACTTGCTGGGTGTTTTTCGCATCTAATTGACTTTTTAAGTAATCAATCGCTTTTTGTTGTTCAAGGAGTTGTTGTTGAAGTTTTTCGAGTTGGGCTTGAATGTCATCATTCGCAACACTATAAAGTGGAGTCAAAGCCAATGACACCGCGAGAGAAAGTACTGCTTTGTTCATCGTAAAGTGCACCTAAAAATAAAACCAAATGATAATAGTTATCTTTTATATTGTAAATATTGTTAACTTTACTTTTTGCTAAAAACGGTAAATTAGATTAAATAAGATTTAATTTCTAAGACTATTTCATTGAAAATTAAGCTGGAATGATAATCTGGTGTGCAATAAGGGAGTAATTTACGATAACTGTAAGTTACTTGTTAACAAGCAACCCCACCTGATGGGCTTACTTGTTAACGATAAGACTTGTATTATCTTGATGATAGGATTATTTATTGCTGAGCCAAACTGCTTGATATGGAGTCAGCGACAATGTTTGTGTTTGCTCAGTAATTTGCTCCCCGCTTATTAAATCTCGCCACTGCTCGGTACCTATCAAATTTAAGTCTGCAAGAGTGAGAGTTTGCGTCTCATCACTAATGTTATAAACACAAAACATGCTTTGTGAACGGTTAATACTTTGTCGCCAAAAACCAAATAACCCCTCACTTAAATGTAACGTATATTGCGTCGCATTAGGGTGAAATGCGCTTTGCGCCTTACGAATAGCCATCAAGTTTTTCATCGCTTTAAACACAGTACGATGATGGGCATTTTCATTACTCAGTTTTGCTAGTAAATCTGACTCTTGCCAACGGTGACGATTAATAGCTCTATTATGTTGGCTGTTTTCAAAGCGTTCATAGTCATTGGTTGTCCCGAGTAAGCTATGAATATAAAGCCCTGGTATGCCTTCAAGAGCGAACATAATTGCGTGAGCACATAGAAACCGTGCAATGCCCCATTTATCTGGCCCTCGATGCGTTCCTTGCAAAGCATCAAACAACGCAATATTTAACTCGTACGGCGTATTTGTACCATCTGGAGCCGTTCGCAAAGACACCTTGCCACCGTATTTTGCTGTTGTACTGACCATTTCAGCTATTTGGGTTTGATCGAGCAAGCCTTCGACAGGCCGCAGCCCTATGCCATCGTGTGACGCAATAAAATTAAAATAAGCCGTGCCTTGCTGCGCCGGTGGCATACTCATCATCCAGTGTTTTAATGCGGTGCTATTACCACTGAGTAATGTGTGCAATAACAAAGGTGGCAATGAAAAGTTATAAATACAATGTGCTTCGTTGGCATTACCAAAGTACGACAGATTTTCGCGGTTAGGAATGTTGGTTTCGGTGATAATAATCACATTAGGTTCAACATGCTCTACAAGGGTACGAAGTAACCTGATCACTTCATGCGTTTCAGGTAAATTAATACAGCGGGTATTGAGCTTTTTCCATAAAAAAGCCACCGCATCAAGGCGAAAAATACGCACACCATTGTCTAAATAATGGCGAATTATAGCGACAAATTCATTTAAAACATCGGGATTAGCAAAATCAAAGTCAACTTGATCGTGGCTAAACGTACACCACACATGCTGCAAACCATCTTTCGTTTCTACTGCTTGTAAAAGTGGCGATGTTCGCGGACGAACAACTTGAATTAACTCATCGGTGGGGTTTGCTGTTTTAAAATACTCCCTGCCCGGCTCTTTGCCTTGAATAAAGTTTTCAAACCACACGCTACGACTAGAACAGTGGTTAATAACTAAATCAGCCATCAGCCTGACATCGGCTGAAATATCGCGGATATGCTGCCAGTTACCGAGCGCTTCATTCACTTGCACATAGTTCATCACCGCAAACCCTTCATCGGAGCTGTAAGGGTAAAATGGCAGAATATGCAATGCGTTAAGTTCTGGTAAGCATTGATTTTTAACAAAGCGATGTAACGTATGCAATGGCGGCTCTTCTGGTTTTGCCACTGCTTCCTCCGTGTTTGCATGGCGAATAATCGAATCACCGTACGCAATTAAAATCATATCTTGTTCGTCCCAACGGTTTTTGTGTGGCGTTGGGTCTCGAACAGGATCATCGCATTGCATGGTGTTAATCAATCTATCAGCGAGTTGTTCTAGGGTTGTATTAAGATCAACTTCGCCGTAGATACACGTTAAATGCTGTATAACTCGTTGTTGGAGTAGCTCTAATGTCACGTGTCTTCTCCGTTAAATATAGTCTTTATTATCAAGCTCTACGGCTTCTTCTAAGCGCGCAAATACATCGGGCATCGCCGATGCAACCCGGTTCCAGCTTGGCACAAAGGGGGCTTCCATTGGATTTTCTAAGAAGTGTTGTCCCGCATTCATTATATTTTGCGCAAACATCTCAACGGCTTTTTCTTCTTGGTGAATATCAAGCGTTAGGCCATTCATTAGCGCATCGTTGTGATACGTTTCGATAAAATCCAGCGCAATGCGATAATAGGTCGCTTTTAGAGAGCGAATAGTCTCAGAGGTAAACGTTACGCCTTGCGTTGCTAGCTTTCTAAACAAAGCTTTAGTGATATCAATCGACATTTTTGACAAGCCAGCAGCTTGATTACCCAACGATAAATCTTGGTGTTTATGGTCGTAATTATCAGCAATATCAACCTGACATAACCGATTATGTGAGTAGTTACGATACATTTCTGATAACACACCAATTTCAAGACCCCAATCACTTGGAATACGAATGTCGTTCAGTACATCACGGCGAAACGAGAATTCACCAGCAAGTGGGTAACGAAACGAGTCCATGTATTCAAGATAGTCACTGCTACCTAAAATAGTTTTAAACGAGCGCAGCAGTGGCGTGACCAATAATCGTGACACTCGGCCGTTTATTTTCCCCTCAGCAGTGCGCGGATAAAATCCTTTACAGAACTCATAGTTAAAGCGCGGGTGTGCAACGGGGTAAATAAGTCGAGCCAGTAATGCTCTGTCGTAAGTTAAAATATCACAGTCGTGTAACGCGATAGATTCAACTTTTGCCGTTGCAAGTTTATATCCCATGCAGTACCAAACATTGCGACCTTTACCGAGTTCTCTTGGCGCGACGCCCAATTTTTGCAACTCTTTATCGAGCGCTTGTAAACGCGGACCATCGTTCCAAAGCACCTTGTGGTGTTGGTCAAGCTCAGCAAAAAATTGTAAAGCATGGCGATATTGGCTTTCATCGGCACGGTCTAAACCAATGGTGATTTGTGAAAGGTAAGGTACATGCTTTAGTTCAGCAATGATGTTTTGCAGCGCGGGTCCTTCAAGCTCACTGTATAACGAGGGTAAAATAAGCCCCATAGGCCGTTGCTTTGAAAAGCTAATTAACTCTTTTTCTAGTTCTTCTACTGGTCGATCAGCAATATTGTGTAGCGTAGTTATGATGCCATTTTGATAAAAATCAGCCATGAGATTGCTCCTTTTTTGCTGCTAAATGCGCTTTAATAATGCTTAATGCCGAGACTTCTTGAACCCAGCCCTCAGGGGCGGGTTTATCACTGAGCTGCCACGCTTTTTGTAATATGTGTGCTTGCACTTGACTGCCCGGGTTCTTGATAAGAACGGCGGTATCTGCCGCTTTTAGCATGGCAACATCATTTTGACTGTCGCCCAAAGCAATAACGGTAAAGGGGTTGCGATATGCTTTTTTAAATTGATTTAATAACCACTTTTGCGCTAATCCCTTATTTGTCCCTTTCGTAATATGAATAAAACGACCGCCAACCAACACCTCGTAATCGAGTGACGACATAATGTCTATAAATTGTTGTCGCTGTGTATCACTGCCTGAAAAACAAATAGGATCTGAATATTGACGCTGTAAAGCCAGTTCGCTTTTATCGAGGGGTAAACCAGTAAGTTCAGCAATTTCTTGGGCTGAAAACTGACTAAATAAACGCACACAATGACTAAACTGGCTTGCATGCTGATTAAGGTCATCGTGTAATTTATCGCAGCTTTGTGTGAGAGCATACCGCCAAAACCCGTGATATTCGTCACAACCAATTGGTTTTACTGCAAAGTAGTTTTTGGGAATATACACTGCCGCCCCATTCTCAACAATAAAGGGCTGGTGATGTTCAAGGCCCGCTTGAATATCTATAACCTCAGCAAATGTTTTACTCGTATTAAAAATAACGTTAATACCCGTGTCGTTCAGCTCAGCTAAAAAAGGTTTTATAACGTCACATTCGTAACTATCGTGATCAAGCAAAGTGCCGTCTAAATCGGTAAAAATAAGTGGTTGTGAAATTTTATCTGCCAACAACTGCATTTTTGTAATATCGCGTTGGCTATCAAGTAATAATAAGGCATCAACATCATGTGCGAGCGTCGCTAAGTTTTCACGGGTGATTCGTTCAAAATGAGATATAAAGCGCCTCAGTGTTATTTCATCAAATGTGCCTTTACCTAATCCATTTTTAGCAATTAACTTGTGTTCTTGCTCTAAACGCCATGCATACACATCTTCAAACGATGGTGCTTTTAACATAATGGTGTAATCAGCCATAGCAAATACATTCTGATATTCATTCGCTAAACAGCTGTTCACACAACGCCGCCAAACGCCATCAGCATCCTCGTGTTGTTCTAAGTCATTGATAGGTGTTTGCAGCTGATATGGCTGCTGCGCAGTACTGGCAACGCACCATCCTTCAAAAAATATGATATCGACCGGCTTTTGGTTAGTTGGCCAGTGTTCTTTTGCGACAGGGTCATCAGTGAGCTTGTCGAATTGTGGTAAAGGCACATTCTTTTTGCCAGCCATTAACGCCGATAAGGTTTGTTCCATTAACTTTATATCGTGAGTACCGGGGACCCCTCTCGTTGCAAAGAGTGGGTGTACGTCTTCGGCCAACTCGGCTCGTGCTGCATGACTAAGATAAAAGTCATCAATAGACAAGGAAACACTATTAAACTCTGTATTGCTGTTGACCCACGTCACAAGAAAATCAGCAAGGGTTGTTTTACCAGAGCCCTGACAGCCATTAATCGCCACCAGCATCGGCTGCCCAGCCATTTTTGCGCTTAACACATCGTGCGCGAGGGGTATAAAGAATTGTTCACTTAAATATTGATATTTAAGTGGTAACTGATGTTTCGCTAAAAACGGGGTTATATCCACAACATTTGCCTCTTGCATAATCGCTCCTACCAGTATGACATAGAGATAAATGCAGTTAGTAGACCAGTTTTATAATTCCTTACTTTTTATGAGGTTACAAAAAAAGCGCATATTAAATGCGCTTTTTTGGTGCAAATTCACATCATTTTTTACATGCTATTGCTCAGTCTGCACTGCTTTGGGGAGCACGGCATTTAAAATAATACCGAGAATGGCACATAAGCTTACACCTTGTAGGCTAAACTCATTACCACCAATATGCATACCACCAATACCAAACACTAATATAAGTGCGATAATCGTTAGGTTGCGTGGGGCTGTCAGATCTTCTCCCGATTTAACCAAGGTATTCAAACCAACTACCGCAATAGAGCCAAACAGCAAGATCATAATACCGCCCATCACTGGCACAGGAATGGTCTGCAAACCCGCGCCCATTTTTGCTACAAAGGCCAGCACAATAGCAATAATCGCTGTCCACAACATCACACGCGGATTAAAGTTTCGTGTCAGCATCACTGCCCCTGTCACTTCAGAGTAAGTGGTATTCGGTGGTCCACCGAAAATGGATGCCGCAGACGTTGCCAAACCATCACCTAATAAGGTGCGGTGTAACCCCGGTTTTTTTAAGTAATCTTTACCCGTTACTTGGCTAATAGCCATCATGTCGCCAATGTGTTCTATTGCAGGCGCAATAGCAACTGGCACCATAAACAAAATAGCTTGCCATTTAAACTCTGGATACGTGAACGCAGGCACAGCAAACCAATTGGCTTCTATTACTGCATTAAACTGCACAATACCAATGTATAAAGACGCAACATAACCAGCAACAACCCCAGCCAGAATAGGAATAAGCTTAAAAACACCTTTGCCCCACACAGCAAAAATAAGTGTGACGAGCAAAGATAAACCCGACACCCAAATAGCTTGCTCGTAAGGCACTAACTGCGCACTGCCATCACCAGCCTTGCCCATGGCCATGTTTACAGCCACAGGCGCAAGTGCTAACCCTATCACCATGATGACAGGACCAACCACCACTGGCGGCAACACTTTTTCTAAGGCGCTAACACCTTTAAACTTAACAACTAAGCTTAAAATTAAATAGCAGAACCCTGCTACCATCAAGCCACCCATTGTGGCTGGAATACCCCACATTTGCACTGAAGCGATAATAGGAGCAATAAACGCAAATGACGAAGCTAAAAAAATGGGAACTTGGCCTTTAGTCACAAAATGGAACAACAAAGTGCCTAAGCCTGCGGTGAATAGCGCAACATTAGGGTCAAGCCCCGTCAGTAAAGGGACAAGTACCAACGCGCCAAATGCGACAAATAGCATTTGCGCCCCCGTTAAAATAGTTTTTAACGAAAATGTTTGATGATTTTCCACGCTATTTACCTAAACTGTGCCAAAAATTTTGTCGCCGGCATCTCCTAAGCCTGGAATGATATATCCTTTTTCATTTAAGTGACTGTCTAATGAAGCCGTAAAGATTTCAACATCTGGGTGAGCTGCCAATGTTTTCTCAACACCTTCGGGTGCTGCAACGAGAACAATGACTTTAATATCTTTACAACCTGCTTTTTTAAGCATATCGATAGTGGCAATCATTGAACCACCTGTCGCAAGCATTGGATCAATTACGAGACTTAAACGCTCATCAATCTTGCCAACTAATTTTTCAAAGTACGGAACGGGTTCTAAGGTTTCTTCGTTGCGTTGCAAGCCAACAACACTCACTTTTGCAGCAGGTAATAACTGCATAACACCATCCATCATACCAAGCCCAGCACGCAAAATAGGCACAACTGTAATTTTTTTACCTTTGATATGCTCAACTTCTAAGGGAGAGCCATCCCACCCCGTGATTTGCACATTTTCTAGTGGTAAATTTTTAGTCGCTTCGTAGGTAAGCAGGGTCCCCACTTCAGACGCTAATTCACGAAAACTTTTAGTACTAATACCTTCTGCGCGCATAAGGCCAAGTTTGTGTTGAACTAACGGGTGAGTAATTACATGGATAGACATAAGTAGAACCTAAAAGAAATAAATTACGCCTATTTTAGCGCATAATAGACAACTCGACTGCAAAAAATCCCCCTTCATTGCATTAATTTCTTTAACTGGTCTAATATTAAACAGTAGGCAGGGTCTATTAAGCGCTTTGCAACAACATCGGCTACTTCCGCTTAACAATTCATTTAATAAAATTGGGCATCAGAATGGCATGAAACTATACGCAACGATTCTTTTATTATGTATTTATGCTGTGCCGGTTAATTCTGAGCCATTGCATGTAAAAATAATGACTGACTTTATTCCACAAGCAGACGGCAGTCCCGAGAATGAGGCAACTGAATTCGTGTTAGCGGCGGCCACTGAGTTGGGCAATAAAATCAGCTTACAGTTTGTACCTGGCAGCCAATTACAAGACTGGAAACAACTTAGTCAACTTCCCGATGTCTGTTTACTCAACAAGCTTAAAACACCTGAACGAGAAGCGAGTGCCATTTTTACTCGGTATCCTCTGATGGCCTTTCCCGAAAACAAACTGATTGTATTCAACAAACCAACCTTACCCAACTCGATTTCATTAACCGACGCCGTAAATTATTATGACCTCACCATTGGCGTGACGAGTCGGCGGTCTTACTCTGCTAAAATCGATGATTTTATAAAACGACACGAAGAACATTTTTTTAAAGTAGATGGGGCTGCCAATGCAATTCAGCTTGGCTACATGCTTTTTGAAAATAAAATTGACGCTATTTTTGAATATAAATCAATGTTCATTCACCGTTATCAACGCGCTCATGGTATTGATAAAATCCGTTACTTAACGATTGAACCCTCTGAGCCTGCTGCATTTGGTTACATAGCCTGTTCGCCCTCGCCGCAAGGTAAACAGGCCATTGCATTATTTGAACACGCATTGCAAACAGAGAAAATAAAGACTCTCATTAGTACAAGGCTCATGGAATTATTTCCTGCACCCGACAATACGTTGATTGTTGATGCTTTTAATGCCGCCTATAAAAATTAAGACATTAAAATTTGTTCCATTACCCAGCTGGTGTGTAAAGCGGTTACACCGGTTGAGGGATGAGGCGCGCCCAAATCAAAAAATTGAGCCATATTTTCTACATGAAATTGCTGTATATGAGTTGGGTTTTCAATAGATAGTTGGCGTATACCCTGTGTGTTGTTTAGCTCGATAGGTTTTTCGTCAAACACACTAAAACATATTTCACCCTCACTGCCATAAATAATAACGTCGTCAAAGCGGTTCGCACACGCAAAGTTCCAACTGCCAGAGCCCGTAATACCCGATTTATGATACCAGTGCGCGGTAATAGCATCAAAAGCGGAATAAAGCCCTTGTTGATTAGCACAAAAACCGTGTACTTTTTCAAAATCACCTAATAAATACGCTAACAAATCAAGACCATGGCTTGCTAAGTCATCAAAGTAACCGCCACGTGCAATCTGTTTATCAGTTCGCCAGTTATATTCTCTAGATAAGTCCAAAGCACTTGCTGGTTTGCTCAAATGCCAACTTACATGACGCACTTTACCAATTGCGCCACTTTCAATAAGCGATTTCACTTTATTAAAACGTGGCAACGAACGACGATAATAAGCAACAAATAAAGGCTGTTTTGCCTCTTTGAATGCTTCAACAATGGCTAAACTGTCTTCATAGCTAGGCGCTAAGGGTTTTTCGATACAACAGGGTTTGCCAGCCGCCGCCACTTCAAGTGCAAACGTTTTATGGCTGTCGGGCGGCGTTGCAATGTATACGGCATCAACCTGTGCATCGTTTATTAACTCACTGGGGCTTGCAAACACCTTGGGCACATGATGACGCTGTGCATAGTCGCGAGCTTTGTTTAAATCTCGACGCGTCACGCCCACCAGCTCAATGCCATCGGTTTGTTGATACGCGGGACCACTTTTAACTTCGGTTACTGCGCCACACCCAATTATGGCAAAACGAATTGGCTTATTCATTACATTCCTTTTTTAGTGAGATAATAGTTAAACTGACTTTGCATATAGCGATTAATTTTTAAATGCTCGGGACTCCACCCAGCTAAAAAGCGGTAAAAATCAGCCCAAGCATATGCCCAGAGTTCATCCCAGCTAGCAATCACATCTGCCGCACTGATATTCGGTTTATAACGTTTTAGAGCTAAGGCGAGCTCATCGTAATACTGGTCTAAATATGCGCTGGCATCGGTATGGAGCGCCTTATCACTTAAGCAACTACCTAAAAAGTACATAACATCAATAATACCGACACCCTTTCCAACGTATTGAAAGTCATAGCCATATACACAATTAGTGTGTGGCTTTATGGCAAAATTAGCAAGTTTCGCATCGCCATGTATGAGCGTTTGATATACACAATGCTTAAGTGCTGTATCGATATTTTCTGCTTCAACTTTTAGGCTTGAATGTGTCATTCGCGCATACTCATCTGGACGAGTCGCTAAGTGCCAATAGCTACCTTGCGGCCAAAGCCCCTCAGCAGTGCTACTTAAATTAACAGCATGAAAATGCGCTAACCATCTAAGAATCGCATCAATATGAGCAGAGCTTGCTTGGGCTTGTTGATAACCACACGCAGTAAAATCAGCAAATAAGAGTGCTTGCTGGTTATTTTCTTGCACCGCGTTTAAGCAGGGAATGGCTGCAGCCTCAAGCGGTAACTGTCCACTAAACTGCTGATACCAATTAAATTCGACTAAATATGATTGCCGCTTTCTTGCTAATGCAAACTCACTTTGCGTGATTCGACTATGATTAATTTGCTTAGGGACTTCTATGGCTTTTATGACACATGCCTCACCGTTAAGTTTACAGCGAATAATTTCGCCACAATCACTCCATACAGAGGCTGCGTGCTCTATGTCTTTAATATCAGGAAAGTGCTTTTTAACAAATTGCCTTACGTTCATACAGTCATATTTTAACGAAAAATCTATGGGCAATGGTAGGTGATATCCCTTTCGGGCACAATATTGCATCCCTAAGCTGAACTTTTTACACTGATCACACTCATTAAAAAAATAAGCGTATTTGACCTGAAAAACTCAGGATTAGATCCACGCATTTGATATGTTTTTAATACATATTTTTCTACCATAAGTCATTAAGCATAAAGCGAGGGTCGGCTTATGAATCTCCAGCACTAACATGATTGTTATCGTCATTATCTTAGAAAACTTGTTTACCTTTAGTGACTTCTATTGTTTCTTTTTATGGAACACGATCGGTTGGGTTAGTTCCGGATAGCGGATTGTACGCAATATAGGAACGCGGATTAACTCTCTGTGAGCCTTCATCTACAAAAGAATCAACGCCCAAGGTTATAATCGTACACCCGACCGTTCATATGGATAGTGCAGCTTTACGAACCTTTAAGAGTGGAAAACATCTGACCTTTAATGTACTTAATAGATTTATAGTAACGAGGCTAAAAATTTGGTAAATGGTACAATATCTTCACCAACGCTAGCAGCTTCTAATACTTGCAGATACTCGTCTCGTCGCTCCATAGGTACAACAGTCCATGGGTAACCACCAGAGGCCATCATTAAATTCATAATGAACCTGCCCATTCTGCCGTTACCATCAAAGTAAGGGTGGATGTAAACGAAAATGAAGTGCCCCATTACAACTCTGACTGCTGCATTACCCTCCTCTGCGAGTAAATCGAAAAATGTCGGCATCATATCGCGTACCGCATCTCGATTAGGGGGAGTATGCATAGACTGGCGAATATAAACAGGCCCTGATCGGTAACCAGCTAAGTCCGATTGTTTAATAATACCGGCCGCAACACTTGGGCCAAATAAGGCAAGGTACCAATCACTGTGCGTCTGTTCCAATACGTCACCAGAGTTCTTACCTTCTAATACTGCTAAAACGGCTTTTTTAACTTCTTGGAACGCATCCCAGTAACCTTTAGCAGCCATGGTATCTAGGTGCTTTTTACTCTCGTCTGAACCATCAATTTGCCAGTAACCTGAACGAACAAGTTCAATTAGTTCACGCGTCACTCGATAGCCTTCAATAGACAGTGAGTGGTAGGCGTCGGTAACGTACTTGTCTTCTACTTCTGCCATGTAGGTTTCGATGTCGATGGTTCGGTGTGGTTGTTCAGGGAAGTGCGCAATAACACTTTCACGCATTTGCGCCCACATTAACCGCATGCGATTAACATAGGGCGATACATCACGACGACCAAAACTCACCTGTAAATTCTCGGCGAATGGGTCTTCTTCTTGCACTTTCAAATCGGCTGCCTGCATACCTTTTAAGATATTGTCAGCAATTAGGTCGCGGCCAATATTTCTAAAAGCCCCCACTAATCTGCCTGCAATCACGCTGTGATTACCGGCAAGTAAAACAGACAATACGTCTGATGCATCTGTCACCATTGATAAGGCTGTACGCATTAAGATGGGTGCATTTTTAAATTGGTTAGCCGAGCAATAAACCAGTGCTGAAGCCAAGCTGTATACGTTTAGTCCTGCTACGTTTTTAATATACTCAACATCAGGTAAATTTAACCTAACATCGAAAATAGAGGTATTGTGTAAAAAAGCGGTGGGTTTATTGTTGCCTTTAGGCGAACGTACCAGCAATTGCTGAGGCACGGTTCTATCGCCGATATGTAGGCTGATCGACTGCTCAGGTGACAGACACCAGGCATTATCGAAACGTTCCGATAAATATGCACCGCAAAAATCCCAGAAAGAAGTATACCAAGATGTACTGTCGCCCGGCTTTTCATCTGGCATAGCCGGTATGTACCAGCCTCGAATAACTTCGCGAATAAACCCATGCTTCAAGAGCCGCTCTCGATGCACTCGACTAAGTTGCTTTGACTGAATGGCTACAACTCCTGACTCCTGAAGCTGTTGTAATTGCTCAAGCGAAGCTGCCAGTTTGTGTGATATGTCATTCATGTTCGCTCCAACCATTACATACAATACTTACCCGTTATTAACTTCACCGCTAGGTTTTAGAGTTATATCATTTATAGGTTTTAATGTCATATCATTTATAGGTTTTAATGTCATATCATTTATAGGTTTTAATGTTTTTAGGTAAAGCTAGTAATGAAGATAAACACAACACATCACGGGTTGAGGTCTTTTTCCACAATCGTACTTACTTAAGACTGATGCAACTGAAAATATTCATCCAATCCAAAGTATATCTGCTTGGGGTTCATAATGAAGGTCTGTTGTACATTTTGTACTATGGCTATGTTGAGTTATTCCATTCGCTTAATTACGGTCTATTTTTAGGCAATAAAAAACCCGTGTTAAACACGGGTTTTTAAAGATAAAGTCCTAAAACTGCTGAGGACTTGCATTGTTGAATGACTTACTCGTTTACCACACTTTTAAGTGGGTTAACTGGCTTTGCATTATCGTCTAGCAAGTTCATATCAAAATCGAACTCGTCAACGCGAATAGCTTTTTCGCGTTTCTTGTTGTAATCGATTAATTGCGCATATTCTTGCTCATTAATCACGTTAGCAACAAGTGCGTTATCAAGTGTTTCTGCAAAACGAACGCCCGGTTTGATTGTTTTAGCACGCAATGCTTTCTTCACTTTTGCAAGTAGTTCAAGACATGCCATTTTCGCTTTGTAAGCCTGCTCGTTGATGTAATGACCATCACCTTCAATTGGCGTTACTAAGTGCGTGATTTGTGCCTTAAACGCAGTATCCATTTGTGCTTGTGTTGCTAGCTCACGAATTAGATCATCGCTAATTTTCGGCATTTTCATCGAATAATTCATGGTGATGAAACGCATGAACTTACGCGTACCACTTGCAGGGAAGTTATCTAAGAACTTGTGCAGTGCTTCTTCAGCACTTTGCAGTGCAAAGCGTGTTGCATAGTGGAAATACGGCGCAGCTTGCTCGCGTTCACTGCTTGCTACTTTTTGCTCGTAGTACTTAATTGATGCCATGGCAGCGTATAAGAAACTCATTACATCACCTAAGCGTGCAGATAGCATTTCTGCTTGTTTAAGCTTGCCACCTAACACAAGTAACGAGAAATCAGCATAAACAGCTAACTTAGCCGACAGCTTTTGTGCCGCTTTTTCGTAATCACGAACTTCTGGTAACGACGACTTAGCACCTGCTGTAAATGGTAATACACCTAAGCGGAATGCACGTAAGCTGTTCGCGACACTGTAGCCCACTGTTTTACGTAAAATACGGTTAAATTCTTTATCTGCGTTTTTGTCTTCACTATGAATAGACTCAACCATAGATTGCAGATATGGGTGACAACGCATTACACCTTGTCCAAAAATCATTAGGTTACGGGTAAGAATGTTCGCACCTTCAACCGTAATAGCAATCGGTTGAGCAACATAGCCACTAGCTAATGTATTTTGCGGACCATTTTGAATCGCTTTACCTGCTTGAATATCCATTGCTGAATCGAGCACATCACGGCCAATTTCAGTCATGTGGTACTTTGCAATTGCAGTCACAACCGATGGTTTTAAGCCCATGCCTAAACCTTCAGTTGTTAGTACGCGCATAGCTTCTTGTAGGTATGTTTTACCTGCAATATCAGCTAGTTTCTCTTGGATACCTTCAAATTGACCAATCGCTAAACCAAACTGTTCACGAACAGCAGCGTATTCAGAAGCCCCTTTAAATGCCACTTGTGACGAGCTAACACCTAGCGCTGGAAGCGAAATACCACGGCCAGCACCTAAACAGCTCACCAGCATCTGCCAACCACGACCAATATTCTTTTGACCACCAATGATGAAATCCATTGGCACGAATACTTTTTCGCCACGAGTAGTCCCGTTATAAAAACGGATGCCCATTGGGTCATGACGATTACCAAGTTCAACACCTGGGTGATCTTTAGGAATAAGCGCACAGGTAATACCTAGGTTTTCTTTGCCACCTAGTAAACCATCAGGGTCAACAACTTTAAACGCTAAGCCTAATACAGTCGCAATGGGTGCAAGCGTAATGTAACGTTTGTCCCATGTGATCTCTAAGCCTAAAACTTCTTCACCATTAAATTGACCACGTTTAACAACACCAATATCTGGAATGCCACCGGCATCAGAACCCGCTTCAGGGCTCGTTAACGCAAAGCATGGAATATCACGACCATTCGCAAGGCGAGGTAAGTAATGATCTTGTTGCTCTTTAGTACCAAAGTGCAGTAATAGCTCACCTGGGCCTAATGAATTAGGCACCATAACCGTAACCGCGACCGCAGAACTCTTCGTTGCAATCGTGCCAACAATTGTTGAGTTTGCATAAGGGCTGAACTCTAAACCACCAAATGACTTAGGAATAATAAGCGAGAAAAAACGCTCTTTTTTCAAGAAATCAAGAATGTAATCAGGAAGATGAACGCCATTTTGGATTTCAGAATCATCAATCATCGATAATAATTCTTTAACAGGGCCATCTAAAAACGCTTGCTCTTCGGCGCTCAGCTTTGCAGCGGGTACATCACGAAGTGCATCGAAGTCAGGTTTACCTTGGTAGATTGAACCTTCTAACCAAACATCACCTGCATCTAACGCTTCTTGTTCTGTAATTGAAATACTAGGTAATACTTTTTTTAATTTTGTACGTAAGCTCATAATAAACTCATCCGACCAGACAGTAATACCTACATTACGTCATAAATTGCACAATAGATCAATTGGTCCAACCAGTTTTTTTAACATTTTTTTATATTTATTTTTTCCTTGCACGCTAAGCACTTGAATATATTGAACTTACACGTGTACGCTCAATTTCGATTTTTTATAGCAAAATAGTTAAACCTAAAGGATTAAAATAAAAAGCCCAACTAAAAAGTTGGGCTTAGGAATAAATAACGTTAAAGCTCGTCTTCGATAGGAAATAAAGAGATAAACCATACTTGAAAACGCCGCCAAGACGAGGTTTGTGGCTCTTCATCAAATTGCTGATTACTTATGGTATCAAGCCAAATTAGTTCGTCATCATCTGGGCTTTTTAACTCAACTTTCCACGCATACTCAGGCATCTTTTTATCAACCCAGTGGGCTAAAAAGCCGCTCAACTTTTCACTGTCTATTAGTACGCCCATTTCGGTATTTAAATCAAGTGATCGCGGGTCAAGATTCATGGTACCAACGAAGATTTTTTCATCATCAAATGTCATCGTTTTTGCGTGCAGACTTGCCTGTGATGATCCGGTAACCTTTCGGCCTGCTTTTCGTTTAATTGCCACTAGGTCACTTGGTTTTAGTTCCCACAATTTAACACCGCCACGCACTAAGTCAGCACGGTATTTTTTATAGCCCGCATGCACAGCAGACACATCCGTAGCAGCCAGCGAATTAGTCAGCACAGTAACATCAACGCCCTTTTTAACCCAGCTGGTTAATAACTGCGTACCTTGCTCGCGAGGAATAAAATACGGCGATACAATAATAGCCTTGCGCTTTGGCTCTCCCATCTTTTTAAACAATGAAGGCGACATATTTGCCGACTTTTCATCGACATCATTCATTACTTTATCTGGGTGATCGTAAAATAAGGTCGACTCCTGCCAGTCAAACTCTATTTCATCGTTAAGCAAACGATTTACAAAGGCACTTTCACGTAATTGTTCAACATAATTGCTTTGCTGATTGTCTGCTACATAATTTTCTAGTGTCTTGGTTATCTCGATAAGTGATTGTTCATCACGCTCACCATGTAAATCTTGAACAGGGTATGAAAGTGTGTGATTCCAATATAAATCAAATGCATCTGAGGCTTCTGGCACAATATCACCCACGCTCATGACATCTAAATCGATAAATTCAGAATGATCTTCTGCTGAAAAGTAAGCATTACCAATATTACGCCCCCCCGTAATAAAAATACGGTTATCGACGATAAAGCTCTTGTTATGCATGCGTCTAGAAAGTTGGCTGTAGTTAGTTATAAATCCAAGAGCCCTAAACCGTCGATTTGGGAACGGGTTAAACAGCCTAACCTCAACATTAGGATGAACAGCCAGTGCTACTAAATCAAGCTCACTGTCGGCTTGCGATAAGTCATCAAGCAGTAAGCGAACCCTTACACCTCTCTCTGCCGCTTTCAGCAAAAACGCGGTAAATAAAATGGTGGTTTGTTGTCTATGGTATAAATAATACTGCACATCAATGGTGTGCTCTGCAGAATCAATCAGTGCAAGCCTTGCGACGAAGGCATCGACACCATCTACCAAAGGATAAAACCCTGACAAACCAGGATGATTACTACCCACAGCCTCTCCTATTGTACTCGGTGTATCAGCAGAAATAGCGTAACTTGGTTGAATAGATTCCCTTGAAGGCAGCTGCGCACAGCCCGTTATAGTAAAGATAAGTACTGCACAAAAAGTTGCTTTAAAAGAGTTTATTATCATGGTTCCCTACCAATGATGACCAGGTGATACCAGTTCGCTACATTACATGATGTGTTTTGAGACAAAAAAGCCTTGTTTGTAACAAAGCACACGTTTCGTTATTTAGTCTGATTGTGCAATTGCATATTCCCGTACAGCTACAAGCAGCAACTTTTAACGCTGCACGCATCGGGTTTATCCGCCAAACCGAACAAATAACACGTACGATACACACATAACACTTAGATATAACGTAATAAATGAAAGGCTTAAAAGCAAATAAAAACTGGAATCAAGGGGTAAGGGGCAAAGAAAAGAAGTAATTAAATGAAGAGCAAGTACATTAAGCGACTTGCTCTGTAATGTCAGCGATTTCGATAAGTTTACGATTAAGGATTTTTTTACAGCAACCACAGCACTTGCCGCACTGGCTACCTACCTGCAACTCTTTTGATAGCTCACGCATTGTCATTGCGCCGTTATCAATCGTTTGTTCGATTTTTTTATCCGTTACACCATGGCATAAACAAATATACATGAATGCAAACCACTCTCAATTACATTTAATAAATGCATATTAATCTAAACGGTAATAGTTCGCAATAGTATTATGAGCAATATTTGCTGTAATTTTAGCCATAGCCACATTGAAATAAATGCAGCTGCCATTTTCCCTTTATGTTTTACTAGGTTAGCTGCAACTTTGAACAGTGAAAATTTTTATCTTTTTTGTTCGTTGTGGCGATGATTATTTATGTACCGCTCATCATCCAATGCCAGCAATATGTTCATTAACGCAAACAATTTTATATCCGCCGAGATAAGCCAGCATCTCGTTCATAAAGTGAGTGTGTGACATTGATGAAAATTAAGTAAAAAGCATTATTATTTTTACTTTATTGTACTATTTTGATCCTTCTATATTTACTCGCCGTATTCCTAATTGAAATGGACACGTCGTAACGTCCGAACATAAAAAAATATATAAGGAACAACGATGAGATATTTACTCTTATTAAGCAGTATATTGTTCATCAGCGCATGCAGCGATGATAACGACGACAACAACGTAGAAATTATCACTCCCCCTCCTGTTCAGGAATTTAGCCCCAGTAAAACGTATTCCGTGACGCTGAGCGGTAAACAAGAAGTTCCTATGAATACCTCTATGCAGACAGCAACAGCAACCGTAGAGCTAGATGAAAGCTTAATGCAGTTCCGCGCAACTCTTGATGCGAGTGCAGTCGAAGGGTTTAGTGCTGCTCATATTCATGACGGTGATTTAGGTGCTAATGGCGACGTTGCATTCACTTTTGAATCCACAAGTGAGGGCATGTACGAGGTTGCTATTACTGATCTTGACGAAGCTTTAATAGCCGATT
Organism: Pseudoalteromonas sp. PAB 2.2; assembly: GCF_001938575.1. NCBI lineage: Bacteria > Pseudomonadati > Pseudomonadota > Gammaproteobacteria > Alteromonadales > Pseudoalteromonadaceae > Pseudoalteromonas > Pseudoalteromonas sp. PAB 2.2. The sequence continues at coordinate 235,896 of NZ_LYPI01000007.1, read as the reverse complement.
TAATGGATGGTGATTGGTATATCAATGTTCACACCGAAGAATTTGCAAATGGCGAGTTACGCGCCCAAATCGTTCCTGATACAACAAGTATCATTACTTTCGCCTTAAACGGCAGCCAACAAGTACCTATGAATGACACTGATGCCATGGGATACGGATACGCCTCGTACGACAGTGCGAGCACAGAGTTACGCTTGCGAGCAGTCACCATGGGTGTAGACGACGCCACAGCAGCTCACATTCACACTGGTAAGTTAGGCTCTAATGGTGATGTGTTTGTCACATTAGAACAAGACGATGAAGTGATGACTGATTGGGTTGTACCAGAAGATACCACTATCGACAGTGACACGTTAGCAGTCCTGCTTGATGGTGGGCATTATGTCAATGTACACACACCTGAATTTGCAGGCGGTGAAATTCGTGGTCAAATACTAACAGATAACTACGCTGTTGCTACCTTTGATTTAAGCGGCTCTCAAGAAGTCCCAATGGTGACCACCACAGCAGAAGGTGATGGCTATGCCCTCGTCGACACAACTGACTACAGTGTGGAACTCACGGTGATAACTTCTGGTTTAGATGACGCAAGCGCGGCGCACATTCACACCGGTCGAATTGGTGAAAATGGCGATGTGTTAGTCGCGTTAGAACAATCAATGGATGATCCAAATGTATGGATGACACCCAGCAACACCATGATCAACGCTGATATTTTTACCGTACTAGCATCAGGCGGCCATTATGTGAATGTTCACACACCAACAAACACAGGTGGCGAATTGCGTGGTCAAATTCTTACTAGTAACTATGCATTTACCAGCTTTAAATTAAATGGTGCTCAAGAAGTACCAGCGGTTGACAGCGATGCCAGCGGCGAAGCGTATGCACTCGTCAACATGAATGATTATAATCTAGAGCTGCGTGTTAACACGACCGGTGTTGATGACGCGACTGGTGCTCACATTCACACAGGCCGAATTGGAACAAACGGCGAAGTACTTGTTGCACTTGAACAATCACCAACCGATTCAAGTAAATGGATGACACCTGAAAACACCCAGATTAACGCAGATATATTCGCAGTGCTTGCGTCTGGTGGTCACTATGTCAATGTTCATACACCAGCAAATGCAAGTGGCGAAATTAGAGGACAAATCCTAACCGATAATTACCAACTTGTGACCTTTCCTTTAAGCGGTATGCAAGAAGTGCCCGCTGTTGATACTACAGCATCGGGCAGCGGTTATGCTCTTGTCAATATGGATAACTATCACCTTGAATTAAGAGCACTCACCCAAGGCGTGAGCGATGCCACAGCAGCCCATATTCATACAGGCCGTATTGGCATGAATGGTGAGGTGCTTGCAGCACTGGCGCAATCTGCAGATAACGTTAACCTGTGGGAAACACCTGAAAACACCATGATTAATGCAGATATATTCGCAATTCTCGCGTCGGGCGGCCATTACGTTAATATTCATACCCCAGCACACCCAAGCGGTGAACTACGTGGTCAAATTTTAACGGATAACTATGTATTTGTTACCTTCCCATTAAGTGGAGCCCAAGAAGTCCCAGCGGTCACGACTGACGCATTTGGTGATGGCTATGCATTAATAAACACCACTGATTACAGCGTAGAACTGCAGGTTTTAACCTCCGGTGTGAGCGATGCCTCAGCCGCGCATATCCATACAGGGGTTGCAGGTGAAAATGGCCCTGTTCTTGTTGCCCTAGAGCAAGATGAAAACGATATGAACCGTTGGATGACCAGCACTGGCACGATGATAAATGCTGATATTTTCTCAGTACTCGCCATGGGTGGACACTATGTAAATGTGCATACTCCCGCAAACTCAAGCGGTGAGTTAAGAGGTCAAATTCAATAAGGCTTTACCTTTACATTCCTTACTATTAAGGCCAAGCATAGCTTGGCCTTTCTTTTAGAAAGTGCTAAGGAATTTAGAGAAAGGATTCTAATCAGAGAAGAGTCACTACCGCTAAGTGCAGAATCTTATGGAACTCCTCCAGATTTAATGCTTTGCCACTCAGCATAGGCCAGAGGTGCAAGATGGTTAAGGTGGGTTCAATCGAGCCCAAATTTTGTTAAATACTAAAATTTTAATTCTGTACTAGATCTAAACATAAAAAGACCCCAGTAATTGGATAGTTCAACTATTGGGGGTCACTTCATCCATGAGTGCGAGGCTTTAGATTCAAAGTTGTAAGGATAACCAACTACTGTTTAACCTAACAAATCTTATAGAACCAAAGCGCCCTTCAGCCCAAATTGGGCAATTTTGTTATTTGGGCTTGTCTAATGACCGAATTGCTAATCATTATTCGCGAAGCATAATCAAAACCTGTCTTATAGCTTTGCTGATAAAAATTCAATTTAATTTAATTAAAAAAACCATAAGTAAAAATATTACTACGACTGCTAAAGATGAGTATTTAATGGCTTTACAAGCCCAAACTTTATCTTCCTGATAGTATTTAACTCTGAACAGCTTAAAACCATGATAAATAGCACCTGTTCCACTGTAATAACTAGTGAAAAGCTCTTTCTTTGCGTATTTTGGAGCTAAAATAAACAAAACCATTAAAATTAAAAATAAAATCGATGAAAGTATCATAAGAATACTAAGTAAATAATCTATCATTTCATCTCACCGATAAACATCCAACCATTACTCTCTTGATAAGCTACACCCAAAAGAGGTAACTCCACAGTAACTCCCATATTAATACCTCACCCCATTTTAATGCCAAGACCACTCCAATTATTTTCATTATCAAACGAAACGTGACCTCCAAACCTACCAGCTATAATTGGAGATTACAGCTTTTTTGTGAAAGGATTCTAATTAGAGAAGGTCAAGAATCCACTGTTACTGGACCAACTCATTCCAATCACTTTGAACCATTAACCTAAATCATCAAATTAAAGTACATCTTTATAATTAATTTAATATAAATTAAAGAGTTAAGTAATTTGTCAAAGATTGAAAAGATTTTCCCTAATAAAAGGTTAATCATTACAGTGAGTGGCAATCTCTATCAAGTTATTGGCGAAGGCCAAAAATCTCAAGTGCAAATAATTGACCTCCAACTCCTTCGGCACGGCTTCAGTCCTGAGCAAATCACCCAATTGAATTTGGCATCAAACGGATTTTTTCATTGAAACACTGATCATTGAAAACAAAATCCCAAGCCACCACAGCCAGAAAAAATAAAGCCCCGCGAGTTGTGAGGCATTGGACTTAAAATAAATTGTCAAAAAATCGCATTTCTGACAAGCTGATTTGCTACTTCCTTGCTAACCGCATTGTTCACTCCTTGAGCTGAGAATTTGAAATGATTTTGAAGAACTAAAAGCTTAGAAAAGCCACTCAAGGTTTCAAGTTTGAGTGACTGTCCACGTAATTAATTATTCTTAATCCCACTAAAATTTATAGCTTGAATAGTAATAATATCTCCAGATTGCATTTCTACTCTAAGCTTATTAACTTTATTATTAATTGTTGAGAGGGTTATTTCATTTACACTCACACTTGGTCCCCACTCTTCCTGATGTGGTATATTTAAAAGCGTAACACCATTTCCACAAACTTCTTCTATCTCTGAATTCCGATTTTTAAACCTAAGAACACACTTTTTTTCTAACCAACAGTATTTAATATCTAAAAATGTCCAATCATGCATCAATCTCTACCTACTTTCTTATCATCTAGTGGAAGGTGACTCTGGAGGGACAACATTCCCGTCTATATCCAGTCTATTCCCATCTGCATCGTTAACATGGCAGTGTGAACCACAGTCTGCGTTTGGATGTATCAATATTCTTTGTTTTCCTGTTAATGGGTCAACATAAGCACCTTTACCATTTTTTGGATCTGGCCCTTTAGCCTCTAAACCATGCTCTTTCGCAACTCCTTCAATTTCATCTGGTGTCTTACCTGCTACATCAGCAGGATTAATATCTGGTGAATTAGCCGATTCATTCAAAACACTAGCAATTTCGACAGCAACCTTAGAAAGCATTACCCCTGAATGCCGAGAAACTGCCATACTACCAGCTTTACTCATCACAGCTCTGTGCTGACCAACGGATACACCGCCGGGTCTATTTAAGTAGCTTTCTGCTGCTTGGCCATCAGGAACTGTATACTTATAAGGGTTGTTATTCGCATAAGCATACCGATTAAAGCTATGCACATCACGGAATCCAACAGGATCATTCGAATAAAAACGCCCGATAACTGGATCATAGTATCGTGCCTGCATATAAATTAGCTCAATACTGTCTAAGCATTACTCACTATCGGATTATCTCAACTAATCTGGCAATAACAGCCTTTGGCATCAGAGTTAATAAAACGACTATTAAATCCTGCGCGTAAGTTTGCAATTACTAGCTCCACAAAGCCGTTTTGGCTTGAGCATGCTAAACCTTTTGATAATGGGCCGGCGTAAACAAGCTGTTGCTCTTTTGATACTAGGATAGCTGCAGGTTGTGCTGGTAAGAGTCTGGCAAGGGCTGGGGTAGGCGTTAAATTAACAACATGAATGCCATTATTTAGAGCATATTCTGACAAGCTCTGAATATGAGGCTGTGAACGGGTTGAACATACACAGCTGTTCTCATCAACAATATAGAGTGTATCGGCATGGGTTAACTCGATACCCTTTGATTTTATACCCATCGTAGCGTGAAAAGATTGCAACCAATCAGTTTGAGCCATTTTGTTATCAGGATCAAAAACCTGTGTTTGTTGCTGATAAGCAAGGTACAAAGCGAATACCACCGCGAATACCCACCCTATCGCTGCAATTACAACCCCTAACTTGGCATTATTTAAATTTGGCAATACCTTGCTCCAATACATCGATACTCACGTCAATTAACTGTACGCGCTCAGTTAATTTTTCAATCATTTCATTGTCATTGGCTTGGTTTTCAATCAATGTTTGAGAGTTTTGTGCAATTGCACGCGTGTTTGCCGCTTGGCTTTGTACTACATGAGCAACTGATTCTGAGCTCGTAGCAGCTAAGCTTACTTGCTCTGTCATAACACTAATCTGTTGTTTCATTTGCGAACTAATTGCGGTCAATTGTTCTATAAGTGCAACACTGCCTTGCATTGAATCCGTAGAAGAGGCACTGTTTTGCAACAGGCTTTCTAGAGTTTGAGTTATTTTATCTGTGGTATTTTTACTCCGTGTGGCAAGATTTCTGACTTCATCTGCAACAACGGCAAAGCCTCTTCCTTGTTCACCTGCCCGCGCAGCTTCAATTGCGGCATTAAGTGCCAGTAAATTTGTCTGCTCTGCTATTGATGAAATCTCATTTAATAAGTCAGATATATGGCTACAAGCACTGACTAATTGAGAAATATTTTTATCGGCTTGGTGCAAATTATTTGCGAGCTCAGCAGTTTTACTGTCGGTATTAGCAACTTCATTTAACGCTTCTTTTGCACTTAAATGTAAGTGTTTAAACTGTGTTTGCAGTTCTGTACTTTCATGTTCAACCTGTGAAAACCCCTCTGCTACTCGCTCGCCAGACTCAGCAATATCTAAAGAGAGTCGCTCACGCTTTGTTGCAAGCTCATGCAACTCATCATGTACTTTTACAAGTTGATTAGATTGATCTTTTAATACACTACTTTGGCTTTTAACATCGCCAACAACACGCGAAAAAAACCCTAAGAGTCTATTAAAACCTGCCACAGCTTCACTGTGCCTTTCATCCGCTCTTAAGCCGATGTTAATGCTATTTTCGTTCGCCATGATTTGTTCGGTTGTGTTACTTAACGATAAGCCAGCGCTGCGTTCTCGTTGTAACGTTTTGGCTATGTAACCCGCTACAATTGCTTCAACAATAGCGTAGGCTGCGTGGATAAGTACGGTGCTAAAAAACAGCCTGTCTGGGTCGAATACATAAACGCCCGCATCATTTATTTGCAAATAATAAAAGCTCAAATGATGAACAGCTACAAACGCTAAAGCGGTTATAAACACGCGCCACTCAACAAACATGATAAGAACAGCCATCAATATAAAAATTTCAAAATGAACTTCTATGAGACCAAAGCTTTGTTGAATATGTAAAAATGAAAACATCATACAACCCGCAGCCACTATGTGCGCTGTTAATGCGCTGTCGGGGTGTTTGTGTAACATCCATAAAGGCAGTGAAAGCAAGATAAGGCCAGTGAGCACACCAGATAGCAAAGTAGAAAACACAACCCCTAAAATTAATGACTCTAAAAATAATAGGATGAACAAATAGGTAAAAAGGCGACTAACACTGGTCATAACTAAAGCCTTAAAAATTAAACTAATTCACTAAATAAAACGCAGACTCCGTCTTACGAAGAAACCTGCAACATAGTTCACTTAATTAACTGTAAAACAGTTCTAAACTGCGTTGTTCCCGCTTTTTCTAACCATTGAAATAACACGCTTTCAGCACAGGTAACAATTGCACCCACTGCACTCAATTGTTTAATGGCTAATGCTTTATGCTGTTTATTACGCGATGCTATTGCATCTTCAACAACAAACACCTGATAACCGGCCGCGATTAAATCAAGACTTGTTTGTAACACACAGACATGTGATTCAGTCCCAGTCACAACAATTTGCGGTCTTTGATACTCAGCGAGCATATGAATAAACCCAGGCTCTACACAGGCACTAAAATGCATTTTTTCATACATATTCGTGCTACGGATAAAGGACTTTAACTCAGGACTCGTTCTCCCTAGTTTGCTTGGATTTTGTTCAGTAAATATAAATGGTATATCCAATAATGACGCTGTCTTTAATAACTTTGATGTATTTTCAACAACAACGGCAAAGTCAGTAATGACAGGAGCAAGCCCTGCTTGTTCATCAATAACTAATAGAATGGCCTGCTTTTTTTGGCAAATAAACGAATGGCGCATTTCATTCCTTAACGTACTTTAACTAAGGTATTTATAGCACATACACTCATTTTATGTTTCGCGTGCGACTATTTACTAAATTATCTTTTCAGGGGCCTCAATTACATCCATAATTGTGCTATATTTTGTTAAAAGTTTTGCGCAAATAATAATTTAGGGTTAATCAGTCAGTGCCTAAACATTTCCATTTTGTTTTCATTTATCTTTTTTTAGCGCTTATTCCTAACGCGTATGCACAAAACTATGCACTGCAAATGCAACGTATTTCAACAGATGAAGGACTCACACAAGGCAGTGTAACGAAAGTAATTCAAGATGATTTAGGCTTTATTTGGATTGGTACTTACCAAGGCTTAAACCGTTATGATGGCTACCAAATGGCGGCGTTTGCGGGAGAACATATTCTCGATCAGCGCCAGATAAATACGTTAGCCAAAACTCGCGACGGAAGAATATTTGTAAGTACCGAGTTTTCGGGCGCTTTTTTTATCGATCCTAAAACACTCAAGGTAGAAAAAATTTACGCTGGAAAGCTCGACCCAGAAGACGCGTTTTTCTCACCTATACTCGCTTTAACAGAAGACGATAGTTATTTTTATTTTGCTATTGCTCAGCATGTTTACTCTTACCACAAGCAATCAAAAAAGTTCTTACATGAGTTTTCTATAAACAAAGAAGAGCATATTGTACGAGCCCTCATCATACATGATAACTTTTTGTATATGGGTACATCTAATGGCTTGTTTTCTAAAAACTTAGCCGATGACCATATTTCAAATATTCCATTAACAGAAAAACAAAAAGTCACGGATGACAACAAAAACGTAAAATTATTGCATGTAGATCCCCAACTAGGGTTACTTGTTGGCACTGTTGAGGGCATGTATGCCATCCCCTTTGATAACAACCGTTTGTTCGCATTTGGTAGCGTTAAGTTATTAATTCCTGAGCTAAATATTTGGGACTACTCGGCAAGCTCTTTTGGTGAGTATATAGTTACAGAAAAAGGGTTATATGAATTCAACCGTCAAACTTTGTCAGTTGAATATATTCTTCGCTTCGATCAAAGTAAATTCAACATGACCGACAACACCATCCCTGACATGATGGTTGATAAAACAGGGTTACTCTGGCTAGCATCTCGCTCACAAGGGGTATTCACATGGTCCACCCTAGCGAGACGGTTTAAGCATATAGAGTTAAAAAACGACACCAATAACTTTAACAATAATGTATGGTCTGTTGTACAAGATAAAGACCACACCATTTGGATCGGGACCGATAATGGTCTAATGAAATACAACCAACTAACCAAACGAGCTCAAGCATATTTAACAAGTGCCGACGAAAAAGCATTCCACGGTGAATATGGTATTTTTGGCGTTGCAGAAGCAGAAATCGAAGATACAAAACGTTATTTGTGGGTTATGAGATACATGGGGTTAGTCCTTTTCGATAAGCTCACAGGCAAGCTGGTTCCATTAAAAGGTGATGAAGAAACAGTACGTATTTTAACAACTTATACAAGTTGGGGGTTTCACGTGATTGGACCCGATCAGTTCGCATTTATTAACGATAATGATTTTTATAGATACGATGGTAAAACGGGTGAACTACGCGTTATAGAAGGCCTAAAAGAACAAGTTGAAATTATTAATGCAAATGGTTTTCTAAAGCCATTGCCAACCCACCCTAATGAGTACTTATTGAGTATGTCGGGCAAGCTTTATCGCTATAACGAAGAAACACAAAAGCTGACATTACTATACCAAGTCGAAAACTATAACCCATCGGCCTTCTTTGTTACCACTGATTGGATTATTGATTACAACAACACACTGTGGCTAGCTTCTTCAGATGAAGGGCTGATAGGTCTTGATGCCGAAAACTATGAAGTAAAATACCGCATAAATACGCAATCAGGTTTAAAAGCTAAATCAATTTTTGGCTTGCAAATTGATCGCTTTGGCTTTTTATGGATGAGCTCTCAAAATGGCTTATACCGTTTAGACTTAAGTTCGTTAGAACTCGACCGCTACTTTATTCGTGATGGCCTTGCCGTTAATGAATTTAATTACGATGCTGATGCAACATTACATAATGGCCAGTTGGCTTTTGGATCTACGCGCGGTGTACTGCTTGTGTCTCCTGAAGATTTCTTATCGTCACCTGTAGAGCCTGGTAATGTAAAAACAGAAATTACTAATGTGTCTTTGCTTTCTCGAGAATTAAATTATCATCCCTATAAATACGTCGATGATCCGCTACAATTGACCGCTGATGATATGGGATTAGAGGTCAATTTTTCTAACTTTGACACTATAAATAAAGACAAAACGGTGTACAAAGTTACGCTTGAAGGCCCTACATCACTTCATTACGACAGACTAACAACAAACAAAGTGTTTTTCACAAAATTACCTCCTGGCGATTATACGTTATCTGTTTCTTCAGCGTCTGACCTTAATAATATTATTTCTGAAAGTAGGCAATTACGCTTTAAAGTTGCCTATGCAACGTGGTCATCCCCCCTTGCTTATACCTGTTATACGATGATAACACTGGCCATTTTGTTTTTTATTTTCTGGCAATATCAAGCCCGTCAAAAAGCGATTCGTAAAGCGCACGATGAAGTATTAAAGTCTCAACAACAAACTGAATTAGCTTTAAGCAGTAATAAAAGTGGCGTATGGGAGGCTAACTTGGCCGAGCAAACCTTTTTTAATAGCCGCTGTGCAGTGGAGCTTGGCTACAGTGAATTTAAAGACAGTCTGCCCATTGCAGATTTCATACAACTTATTCACCCTCTTGACCGCCGATTAGTTATCAGCCAATGGGAATCATTTTCTAAACAATTAAATAATGAACAATGGAATGTAACATACCGATTAAAGCACAAAAATGGAGAGTGGCTTTGGTACCAAGATGTTGGCCGTGTTGTTGAAACAGATGATGATAATAAGCCGTTAAAAATTTCAGGTATTTACACCAATATCACAGAGCAAAGAGCCAATGCTCAACAAGCAGCTGTGCTAGGTGAGGCCTTTAGTCAAATTAACGATTGGTTACTTATTTTAGATAGCCAACTTAAACCGTTTTCAGCAAATACGAGCTTTAGCGAAGCCTTTTCAACACCTAAAAATATTACTGACTTAACAGTTAAAGACTTTATCGGTGCGATTGGCAAATCTCATTATCTCGAATACTTAAATGTACTAAAAACACTTAAACCTAAACAAAACTGGAAAACAGAAGCCTATATTCGCACACTAAAAAGCCCTGCTCATCCAGTCCACATCAGTGTCACTGCGGTGGCCAAAGACAGCCAAAGCATTAACTATTATGTTATTGTTATTTCAGATTTAACAGAGCAAAAACGAGCTGAAGATGAACTTCGCTACTTAGCAAATTACGATCCTTTAACAGGGCTTCCTAATCGCACATTAATGCACTCTAAAATTAATAGTTGTATAAACAGCTCTAAAAAACGTAACAAGTTAGCAGCACTGTTGTTTATTGACCTTGATAAGTTTAAACCGGTTAATGATTCATTTGGTCACGCTGTGGGTGACCAATTACTGTGTAATATTACTCAACGCGTAAGCTTAATTTTGCCTGAAAACGCTGTTATTGGCCGCCAAAGTGGTGACGAATTCTTAGTGTTGGTCAAAGATCTGCATTCTCCTCAAAGTCTGAGTGAACTGGTTAAAAAGCTAACCGAAGAGCTCGCGAGCAAAGTAATTATCGATGACTTTTCTATTAATATTTCAGCCAGTATCGGGGTTGCACTCTACCCATTTGATGCCAAAACGGCAGACGACTTAATTCGTAATTCTGATATAGCAATGATGCATGCGAAACAATCTGGCAGAAATAACTTTAAGTACTTTACCGAGCAAATGAATAATCAGCTGACAAAAAAACTGTTGCTCGAAAACGCATTAAAAGATGCCTTTAAAGATGATGAGCTATTTAATAATTATCAGCCTATCGTTAATGCGAAAACGAAAGAAATACATGGGGCTGAATTATTAATGCGATGGAGAAACGAGCAAGGATTTGTTTCGCCTGCTGAATTTATTCCCATTGCAGAAGAAATTGGTTTAATAGAATTATTAACTGAACAAGCGCTCGATCGCGCTCTGACTGAGTTATTGCCACTACTTCGCGCAAACCCGCACTTTTACTTGTCGTTGAACTTATCGCCAATGCACATTTTAAAGTCTAACTTAACTGAGCGATTACTCATGATTCTGAGCAATCATTTAATTAAACCTGTTCAGTTACGACTTGAAATAACAGAAAGCACGCTACTCGAAGATAAAGAAAAAGCATCAAAACAATTAAAAATGCTAAAAAATGCAGGGTTTAAACTTCTTTTAGATGATTTTGGTACGGGTTACTCATCACTGACTTACTTAAGCCAGTTCCCTATTGATGTGATTAAGATAGATCAGAGCTTCGTACGCAACATTGGCTTAGATAAAAGCAACGAATCAATCATTCGTACTATTCATGCACTCTCATCAAACCTTGGTTTATATTGTATTGCTGAAGGGGTGGAGACTCTCGACCAAATAAACTTTTTAAGAAATATGGGCTGTAATGACCTGCAAGGTTATTATTTTGCTAAACCCATGTTAGCCGATGAACTGATTGCACAGCAGACTATTCAAAGTATTGTCGAGCGCCTAAACAAACTGTAATACCCAATTTGCTTGATTAAGTGGGCTCTTTAGAGCTGAAAAAACCGCGTTGATAACAAGGCACATTTTCGTTATTTAGTGGCTCTCGGCAATTGCTCCTGCATTGCCCTGCATCCATGCAGTCGTAAATCAGAAATGTTAACGCAGCTAGCGACAGCTTAAATCTCTAAAATGATTATGTATCATTGCGAATTCGTATTATACAGACAGGTAAGCCACCTTAATTAATACCATTCCGCTTAATTTAGTGATCTATTTTGAGGCAATAAAACCGCGTTGATAACAAGGCAAAAATTTAGTTATTTAGTTGTTCTAAATCAGAAATTTTTAACGCAGGTAGCGACTGGTTTAATCACTCAAAATGATTAAGTATTTTTGCGGAATGGTATATCATGGTGGCATTCATGGCTTTCAATTTGTAGCACGCTTTTTGCGACTTTAAAACGAGACAGTAATAGCTTTTCGACCTTTAAGCGGCAAGCTTCATCATGCTTTTCAACAGTGCAATGTTGCTTTAAAACCACGTGAGCCCCTACAACTAACTCTTTGTCTTGGCGAACCACGGTCACATTATGAACATTTTCAACATGTTCAACTGACGCAATACTTTGCTCTATTTCATTTACGTCTGGGAGCTTTCCGCTGTTTTCAAATAGACCTTTTAAACACCGAATAATAACTTTGACACCCGTGAATAATACAAACATGGCAATCAACATGCTCGAAATAATGTCGACCTCTGCCCACCCTGTTAAATAAATCAGAATACCCGCAAAGAACGTAGAAACGGTTGAAATCAAATCAAAAAATGAATGCAAAAATACTGCATACACATTAATACTGGCTTTTCGGCCTTTATACAGTACCCATGCTGCTGCACCATGAAACAGAAAGCCTATCGCCGATATTACAGACATTAGGTAACTATTGATGTGTAACTCATGGCCATCACTGTGATGAAAGTATCGCTCTCCACCTTCGTATAGAATCACCAAACTGATACTTAAATATAAAATACCATTGATCAACCCACCTGTTAGTTCAGCTCGTTGATAGCCATCATTAAAGTTTTTTGCAAAATAAATTGCCATGCTTGAAGCTATCAAAGCTATAAATAATGAACTGTTATGAACAAACAGATGCCCAGCATCAGCAAGAACAGCAAGCGAATTTGAATAATAGGCGCCAATGATCTGAATAACCATAAACGAGCAGGTTATGGCTAGCGCGATCAATAAACGGCGTCTTGATGCTTGGTGTGTTGTAATATCTGTCATGAAGAAGAGAGTAACCTATTCGCTGGATAAAAAGTAATGATATACAGTCTCAATTGTAATACGTGACGCCTTTAAACGCACTAAAAACTTAATTCATCCTACCTATTAAACTAATTTATGGCTTTCAGAGGACCTCAAAGGAAAATTTTATATCAATTATTTGTTAAAATATGTAAACTTATGCTGTTCGTTTATATAGGGTAAAGTGTACGATGGGTTCAAGTGAGCAAACATGGCAAACGTTATCGGCTCTGCCGCTTGCAATAATCATGTTTAATGAAGAGCAGAATCGCTTTTATTTTAATTCACTTGCACAATCGTTATTCTCAGTTGAAGAATACGCTAATTTACACGATTTAAATGTCGATCACTTAAGCCTAAGCGATACACACTCGAGCCGTCTGTTATCCTACGATGATTTTTTACCTTGCGCACAAAAAAGCAAACCACTGAGTATTACGCTGGCAAACAGTAAAAACAATACGCTTAAGTTACTTGATTTCAAATTTGCCTCACTCAGTCAGTCTTTATTTATTACTATTTGTGAACCTCGGACATTTAAAAGCCACGATCAAAGGCAAGACTTTGATGAGCTAATTTCACAAATTTCCACAGAACTTATCGATATTCAAAACGAAAGTATGGATAAGCAAATAGGAAAAGCGCTAAAAACCATTGGCTTAAATTGCCAAGCTGATCGCACCTATATATTTGAGTTTAGTGATGATGGCTTATCAATGAGTAACACTTACGAGTGGGTAAATACGGACATTGTTCCTTTTAAGGAGCACTTACAAAATATTCCACGCGACTCCCTGCCTTACTTTTTTCAGCAAATGCAAACTCGTCATGTATTTAATGCATCTAATACCGCTGAGCTGCCCGATGAAGCTGCGGCCGAAAAAGCCGAGTTTACCAATGAAGGCATTCAATCAGTATTATGTATTGGCTTAGTAAGTGAGCAAACACTGTTTGGCTTTATAGGCTGTGATTGCGTAAAACAAGCACGCCAGTGGTCGCAAACAGACTTATTGCGGATCAAATTAGTGGGCGACATGATCGCCAACGCGTTAAAAAGCTGGCAATACAAACATAAACTTGAGCACACTCAGCAATTGCTGATTGCCGCGAATAAAGAGCTGCATCAACAAGCTCACATTGATAGCTTAACAAACATCGCAAACCGCCGACAGCTCGACCTTGTACTCCAGCAAGAGCTCAATCGTTGTGCTCGAAGCGATTTACCACTGAGTTTGATCCTTTGTGATATTGATGCGTTTAAGCTTTATAACGACTCACTTGGTCATCAACAAGGTGATTTAGCATTAAAAGACGTTGCAAGTATTTTAGCAAAACAGTGCCAACGTGAAGGTGATTTAGCCGCACGGTACGGGGGTGAAGAATTTGCCATCGTTTTATCTGCAACCAATAGCCAGCATGCCCTGACATTTTGCCAAAAACTGCAAAAAGCAATAAAGAAGGCCGCTATTGCACACCCAAGCTCGAACATAGATCCTTTGTTAACCATGAGTTTTGGCATTTATACATGCACACCCAATAAACAGACAACAGCAGATTCCGTGCTCGATATAACCGATAAAGCATTGTACAAAGCCAAGCAAAATGGCCGAAATAGAATCGAAATGGGCTAAGAGTAACCCGCTTCGATTAATATTCTATATCGTATAATTCAGTTGATTAGATAAGCGCACTTTAAACTGTGCTGAAATTCTCAACTACCTTACAAATTACACTCTAAACTGACTAACCAAACCTTTTAGATGCTGAGCTCGCGATAACAAACTTTGTGTGCCTAGTTGTTGCTGTTGAGCGTTATTATGAATCTCAGTTGCACTCCCTGAAATTTCATGAGCAGATTGGTTTATATGCTCAACAACTGTGCCTTGTTCTTCTGTTGCTGCGGCAACTTGATGGTTGCCTTGACTAATCATTTCAAATTTATGTTGAATAGCTTGCAAAGATGACAACGCAACCTGAGTCAACTCTGTTACTTTTTGACTACTCAACGTACCTTGGGCTATCGCCTCTTGCGATTGTAGCGAAGAGCTTTGCAATCGAGACACTTGCTCACGAATTTCAGATGTTGAGTTTTGTGTGCGCTGTGCAAGTGAACGAACTTCATCTGCAACGACAGCAAACCC
Source organism: Pseudoalteromonas sp. PAB 2.2 (assembly GCF_001938575.1). Lineage (NCBI taxonomy): Bacteria > Pseudomonadati > Pseudomonadota > Gammaproteobacteria > Alteromonadales > Pseudoalteromonadaceae > Pseudoalteromonas > Pseudoalteromonas sp. PAB 2.2. The sequence goes on along the minus strand of NZ_LYPI01000007.1, from coordinate 220,795 downwards.
TCTACCCTGCTCTCCCGCTCTTGCAGCTTCAATAGCAGCATTCAATGCCAGCAAGTTAGTTTGCTCAGAAATTGCATTAATTACTTCTACTACCGAGTTAATTTCAGCTGCTTGAGCTGCGAACTCACCGATACTTTTATCGACATCCATTAAAATATTATTCAGTTCTGTCATGGTCTTAGCTGTGGTTGCCATACTTTGAGTGGTCTCAGCCGTTTCTTTAACCGCTTCTTCTGTATCGCTTGCAGTCCGATGAGCAATATCAGAGACCTCATTGATAGTTTGCCCCATTTCAGTGATAGCCGTTGCGACTTGATCGGTTTGCGCTTTTTGATCATCGGTAGCTGCAAACGTTTTATCAGCTGAAACGGCTAGTTCATCAATCCCTTTACGCATCGCTTCTTCCGTTATGCTAATTTCATCAACTAGCTCAGCCACTTTTCCTATGATTGCATTAAAACCTTTAGCAAGGTGTCCCAATTCATTATCAACGCTGTCGTCTAGGCGCTTATGTAAGTCACCACCTTGACCAGACATTTCGAGCAGTTCGTCACCCACACCACGAATTTTTGCGCTCAACCAATTAGCAAAGTACAGAGTTAGTACGAGGAAAATTGCGGCAAGGACAATACTAACAATGATTGACATGATAACCACTGCATTTATAGCCGATGAAATTTCGTCTTTTGGCTGTATCGCAACCAACGTTAGACCCATGCCTGAAATGGGCATCAATCCGGCGTAAACATCATTGCCATCAAGTTTAATTTGCGAAAGTGTAAAGCTATTTTTGTTAGCATTCGTAATATTTTTAAATGAACTCAATTCATTAATATTTGATACTTGTTTACCAATGTAAGAATTATTCTCATGCGCAATAACACGGTTACTATCATCTATCAAAAATAAATAACCATGTTCACCTATTTTGCGTGACGTCACAATGCTCGATATGTCTGAAATGTCATACCCAAGGCCTGCAACCCCCACTTTTTCACCATTAATTTGCACTAAAGTATTTACATAAAGTGTAAGTTGCCCTCCTTCTTCACTAACATCTAATGCAAGTGCCTGACGTTCATTAGAGCTTAGGAAATCGAAAAACCAGTTATCGCGTGGTTCGTTTGCCGAAACAGCTTTAAAAAAACCTGCCTGAGTGTAATAACTTAAGGTATTGCGACTAACCCAAAAGACAGAAGAGGCGCCACTTTTAACTTTTAAATCAGCAAAATAATCCATAACACGATGATGGATATTTGAGTTTTTTTCTCCCTCACTCATCCACTGATGTAACATCAAGTTTTCGGCAAATGACTGAGATACTGAAATAGGGTAGCGCATTTGTGCATCAATTTGCGCTGCAACTTTACCCACCGCATCAGGTAACAATTGGGTTTCTGTTTGCTGATAATACAGTTTTGAAAATTGGCTTGTATTTATCAATGCACTTATCGTTGTAACAATAAGCAAAGTACAGAAAACAAAGCTTATAAAAATGGTGCGAAGTGACAAGTTACGCATGTGAGTAGACCTCAGACTTTATATGTAAATTAAATAGTTAAGATCATCCTTGCGTCTTAGGGGTGATTTTAGGCAATAACCCTTTGTTAAGCAATTACTATTTATATTTTTACAATTGTTATTACGTAAATTATCTTCAGTAAACTAATAACCTATTTTCTTATTAAGCAAGGGCTATCATTTGCTCTCGGTACACTTTAGGCGACACACCATACCAGCGGTTAAAAGCATGATGAAATGCACTTAGCTCAGAATAACCACATAAAAAAGCTATTTCAGTCAGTGATAAATCCGTTTCTGTCAGTAAAGACACACTTTTTTGCTTTCTGAGTAACGCCAATTCTTTGCTAAAATTAGTGCCTTCCTTAGCTAGCCGACGTTGTAATGTTTTTTCACTCATATTCAATGCTTTAGCGAGCACAGCACAACTAAACTGACCTTGAATTAAATGCTCTTCCAACAGAATACGCAAAATCTGAGTTACTGTACTTTGTGATGCTAACTTTATATTACTCGATAAAAGTACCTGGCTTTGTACTTGCTCGCTAAAAAACAAACTATGTGTTTTCGCAGCGTATTCAATCGGGCAATTAAAGTGTTCGTCAATTTCAGCGTTAGGCTCTTTACGCTGTAAACAAATACGTGTTGGACACCAGTCTTTACCCTTCACTGTACGGGCTATTTTTAAACAAAAAGCCATGGGGGCTTCGTAACTTAATAATGACATATCACGCTCGCCGTCACTAAAGTTAAAGCGCAGCTCATACTCATCACCATGATCAATTAACGACACATTATGAGTATCTCCCATCAGCTTTTGATAACGCAATATAAGTCTAAACGCACTAAGTAACTGTGTTGATTGAATAATAGCCATTCCCACAACAGGGATAGCGCGTACGTTCATATTGCTACCAACATATACGCCTAAGTGTGTGTTTGGCAACATGGCTTGCGCTTGCTTCCAAAGCAAACTGACATGAGCTTGCGGATACCGAGCACTTTGACTGCTCAGATCAGTGAGTCGAATATTCGCGTTTTCAAATAACTCGTTAATCGGTAAGCCTTGCCATTTAAAAGACTCAGCCATAGCCCGTAACCACCAGCTTGAAAGAGTACGCACACACTGTCCTCAAAAAACAATTCAATGACCCATATTATCAAGTAATTTAAAAAATAAAAGCCTATTGTTAACCTGTAATTAACAACGGAGAAAGTATTATGGGCACTGTAGCCAGTAAACGTGAATTCACAAGCTTCAAAGAGTTTTACCCCTATTATCTTCAAGAGCATAAAAATAAAGTCTGCCGACGCTTACACTTCGTTGGTAGCTGGTTAGTGTTAGCTATTTTGTTCGCTGCTTTATACCAACAGCACTATAGTTGGTTGCTGTTATGCCCTGTTGTTGGATATGGGTTTGCTTGGATTGGTCATTTCTTTTTTGAAAAAAACCGCCCAGCCACTTTTACCCATCCTTTTTATAGCTTTATTGGTGACTGGGTTATGTTTAAAGACATTATCGTTCGTAAAGTGCCATTTTAGGAAATCATCATGACCATGAAACATTCAGTCTCAGAACAAGAATGGCATGCACGTGTGGAACTTGCAGCTGCCTACCGCCTCGTTGCTTTATATGGTTGGGATGACCTAATTTTTACGCATATATCAATGCGCGTACCAGGTACTGAAAACGAGTTTTTAATAAACCCCTATGGCATGATGTTTCACGAAATCACAGCATCAAGCTTAATAAAAGTTGATCAACAATGTAATAAGCTGCACGACAGTGAATACCCCGTCAACCCTGCGGGCTTTAATATTCACAGTTGTATACATATGGCACGTGAAGATGCTCATTGCGTTATTCACACTCACTCATTAAATGGCACAGCAGTGTCTGCAAATAAAGACGGCTTACTGCCCATATCACAGCAAGCTGTGGTTGTTCACTCAGGTCTCAGTTATCACGATTATGAAGGAATAGCACTTAATCCCGCGGAGCAAAGTCGCTTGGTCAATGATTTAGGTAACAATCACTTTTTAATGTTGCGTAATCACGGCTTGTTAACCGTGGGCAGCACCGTTGCCGACGCCTTTTTGTTTATGTATATATTTGAAGCGGCCTGCGCTGTTCAAACCCGTACGACCCAAAATACAGAACACTTAGTACGGGTTCCTAAAGCCATTGTTGATGGCATAAAAGGACAAACAGAAATCGCAACTAAAGGACTTGGCGGTGCAATTGCTTGGCCTGCTCTGCTGCGCTTATTAGATTCTAAAAGTCCAGGCTACGACCAATAAGGGCATACCATGCAAATAGATATTTTGACTAAAGTAGTGCTGCCATTAGCACTGTTTATCATTATGTTTGGTATGGGCTTAGGACTCAAAAAGAAGGATTTTGGGGCTTTATTCTTAAGCCCCAAAGCACTGATTTTAGGCCTAACATGCCAAATGTTATTACTCCCTATGGTGGCTTTTTTACTTGCCATGGGTTTAAAGCTTCCTTCTGAACTTGCGATTGGCTTAATTTTAGTCGCATGTTGTCCAGGCGGCGTAACATCTAATTTATATACTTATCTATTTAAAGGTGACCTGGCCCTATCGATTAGTTTAACCACTTTAGCAACCTTTATATCCCCCTTTACTTTGCCGTTTATTGTACACTTTGCTATGTCATCATTTAGTGTGCCGGGGAATGAATTCACGTTACCAATAGTAAAAACGATTATACAAATGCTGGCTATTACCTTATTGCCTGTCACTATTGGTATGCTATTCAACAACCTTAAACCCCACCTTAGCAGTAAAATTGAACCATTAATTCGCCGACTTTCGAGCGTATTTTTAGTCATTATTGTCGTGGCAATTATTCATAAAAATGCTGATCTAATGTTTAGTTTTTTTGCCACCAGCGGCCTTGCTACACTTACCTTAAACCTAACCACACTGATGCTAGGGCTGTTCTTTGCCAAAATATCCGGATTATCGCAGCCACAGCAAATGAGTATTGCAATCGAAGTTGGATTGCAAAATGGTACGCTTGCTATTTTAATTGCTAGCACCCTCATAAATAATCCCACGATGGCCATACCCGGTGCGACATACAGCTTATTTATGTTTCTAACAGGGTATATTTTTTGTTACCTATTTAGCGCCCATAGCAATAGACAAGCACGGCTCATAAAAAACGTTTAATACTCCCTCAACAGCCAGCCACTCACAACTGAGTGTGGTGCTGGCTGTTCATTTAACAAATTTATGGCGCGACATGCTTCCCAGTGATAATGTAGTTATTGGAAAAAAATAACATTAACAGTCTCTAAGGAAAGTACATGGATCCCCTATCGCAAATTTTCGATTTACTATTGAATGTCGAAGTTTTTATTCTAATTTTCATTTTAGTGCTATTGAAAAGTAGCGTTAAATTCGTGCCTCAAAACCGTGCTTGGTTAATAGAACGGTTTGGTAAATACCAATCAACAAAAGAAGCCGGCCTTAACTTTATTGTGCCATTTATTGACCGCATAGCCGCTGATCGTAGTTTAAAAGAACAAGCACAAGATGTGCCTTCACAGTCAGCTATCACGAAGGATAATATTTCATTGATTGTTGATGGCGTATTGTATTTCCGAGTGTTAGACCCCTACAAAGCAACCTATGGCGTAGATGATTATGTGTTCGCAGTAACTCAGCTTTCACAAACAACAATGCGTTCTGAGCTTGGTAAAATGGAGCTTGATAAAACATTTGAAGAGCGCGACCTATTAAACACCAATATCGTATCAGCCATTAACCAAGCTGCTGAACCTTGGGGTATTCAGGTTTTACGCTACGAAATTAAAGATATTGTTCCTCCTCAATCCGTTATGGAAGCAATGGAAGCTCAAATGAAAGCTGAACGTGTAAAACGTGCACAAATATTAGAGTCTGAAGGTGATAGACAAGCAAATATCAACGTTGCAGAAGGTAAAAAACAAGCGCAAGTTCTCGCCGCAGAAGCCGATAAAGCAGAGCAAATATTACGAGCCGAAGGTGAAGCAAAAGCCATTATTGCAGTAGCAGAAGCCCAAGCAGATGCATTGCGCAAGGTTGGTGAAGCAGCCGATACCGAGCAAGGTCAAAAAGCAATTCAGCTTGATCTTGCAACCAAAGCCATTGCGGCAAAAGAAGCTATTGCACGTGAATCATCAGTGGTATTACTCCCTGATAGCGGCACCGATGCCAGTTCATTAGTAGCACAAGGCATGTCTATTATTAACTCTTTGAACCAAAAACAAAAAAGTTAGGTTTCCCTATGGCATTTTTAGATACTTATTTAGCCGAAACACTGATGATTTTAGGCGTGCTTGCGCTAATTATTGAAGTTGCAGTGCTTGGAATGAGCACCTATGTGTTACTTTTTTTAGGTTTGTCTTTATTTGCCAGTGGTCTACTGATGAATATTGGCTTGCTTGATAGCAACTACACTACTGCACTGTGGAGCAATATTGTGTTTACCCTTGGTTTTGCCGTGGTGCTTTGGCAACCACTCAAACGTTTGCAAGATAAAACAGACACCAAACCATTGCACAATGACTTTGCCGACATCACCTTTGTTATTAATTCAGATGTTGATGACAGAGGTTTAACGACACATCCATACTCTGGTATCCAATGGCAACTCAAAAGCCATACCCCTATTGCAGCAGGTAGTACTGTTAAAGTAACAGAAAAGCAAGTAGGCGTGCTCTGGGTTGAAGCAATTTAACACTTAGAGCCAAAACTCTATTTTGTTTTGTAATCGTGTTTGCTATGGTTTAGTAAACACGATTACAAGGGAAATGGAATACAATGACACAGAACAAAGCGCTGGTTGTAGAAGGCGGCGCAATGCGTGGTATTTTTGCCACAGGCGTACTAGATGCTTTTTTAAAAGCCTGTTATCAGCCGTTTCAACAGTGTTATGGTGTGTCTGCTGGCGCTACCAATATCGCCGCGTATTTATGCTCACAATATAAACGAAACCATGCCGTAATCACCGATTATTCATGTCGCCCCGAATTTATAAATTTTATCCGATTTGCTAAAGGCGGCCACCTGTTTGATTTAGATTGGTTATGGCAAGAAACTATTCGGGATATACGCCTCGATTTAGATACATTCAATAATCAAGCGAGTGAGTTTTACATTGTCGCAACCAATATCAAAACCGGTCACGCAGAGTATTTAAAAGCAAATGCTCAATTAATGGAAGAGCAACTTAAAGCATCATGCGCTTTACCCATTGCCTATCGGCACTACCCCGTTATTAATGATATTCAACTGACCGACGGCGGTGTTGCAGACTCAATCCCCGTGCAAAAAGCATATGAAATGGGTAATAAAGATATCACGGTCGTTTTATCGCAACCGCTGGGTTATAAAAAGAAACCTGCAAAAGCCCCTTGGCTCGTTAAGCGGTTATACAAAGACACGCCCGCCCTTGCTGAAGCAACGTTGCGCCGAGCAAATAACTATAATCAAAGCATTGATTTTATTATGAACCCACCTAATGACTGCAACATAAATATCATTGCCCCACCGCCACAGTTTGCTGTTGGGCGAACAACAAAGTCATTTGCAAAATTATCAGCGGGCTATGACATGGGGGTCGATGCGGGGGCGCAATTTGTTGCTGAGCATTGTTGATAAAATTTTACGATAAACGGAACAAATTTAACGCTGTTTTTTCTTGTTGAGCTACACTTATTTGACGTGTATTCGACAAGGATTGAACATGAAACATGACGCGCCTTTTTATCGTTTTTTCAAATTATTCATCTTATTTAGCAGTGTAATATACTGCTTTCCTAGCAATGCAATTGAGTGGCCTCAAAAAGTGCATACGACTGAGGGCACTTTGATTGTTTATCAGCCGCAACCAGAAAAGTTAATTGGCAATGCGCTTACTGCCAGAGCAGCCATGTCATTTACACAAAACAAAGAGCCCATATTTGGTGTTTTTTGGTTTACCGCAAAAATTGATACCGACAGAGAAAACGATAGCGTCACCGTACGCGATATGAGCGTCATTGATGTGCGTTGGCCAGAATCTAAAGATGCGGGAGAACAAACCTTTACCACCGTCGTAAATCAAGCGATTAAAACCAGTCAATTTAATACCTCGCTGTCGCAACTGACCGCCAGTTTAGAAAACGCAGAAGTTGCAGAGCAAAGCTTAGCGCAATTAAAAACAGACCCTCCGATCATTATTTTTAAAGACAAAATTGCGGTGTTATTAAGCTTTGACGGTGAACCTAAATTTAGTGCTATTAAAGACACACACTATGAACGTGCATTAAATACAGCGATGACCGTTATTAAAGATACAAAGAACAAATCGCTTTACCTAACCGATGGACACTTTTGGTATCAGGCAAAACAAGCAAAAGGCCCTTATAAATATACCCAATCTGTGCCTGCCGATTTAGCAAACATGCTCCCCAAAAACACAAGTACATCACCACTTTCATCCCCCCCTGAGATTGTTGTTGCTACCAAGCCCACTGAGCTTGTAGTAACCGATGGCGAAGCCAAATGGAAGAGCCTAAGCGGTGGAGAATTAATGTACGTGTTTAATACAGAAACTCCGTGGCTAAGAGAAATGCAAACCAATAACATGTATGTATTGCTTTCTGGACGTTGGTTTAGGGCGAAACAACACACTGGCCCTTGGACATTTGTACGAGCAGACGAGCTGCCTCAAAGCTTCGCAAGTATCCCACCAGAATCAGACCTTGGTGGCTTACGTGACTCTGTCGCGGGCACCGAAGAGGCAAATGAAGCGGTGCTTGATGCAAAAGTGCCACAAACAGCAGCGATCAGTCGTAAAGACGCGCGTTTGACCGTGTACTATGATGGTAAGCCTAAATTTGAGCGCATTCCAGGAACTAACGTGTCGTACGCCATCAATACCGATGCACAAGTGCTACAAATAAAAGGAAAATATTATGCTGTCGATAACGCAGTATGGTTTAAAGCTGATTCAGCGCAAGGGCCGTGGTTAGTGGCTGACAGCATTCCAAAAAATGAAATCGCCAAAATCCCACCCAGTTCACCCGTTTATAACCTTACCTATGTCGAGATTTATGAATCAACCCCAGACGTTGTGTACACAGGTTACTACCCGGGTTATGTATGGTCTTATCCTTATTACGGCGCGCCTGTTTATGGCACTGGGTGGTATTACCCAGCATATTGGGGAGGTGGTTACTATTACCCTAGGCCGTCAACATGGGGCTTTAATATTGGCTATAACAACTGGACTGGCTGGTCGTTCGGCGTAAGTTGGAGCAATGGTTTTTTAAGCTTAGGAATGAATTGGGATTTAGGTTGGCCCACACATTACCGTCCTTACCATTGCTGTAATGGTTGGTATGGCGGCGGCTACCGAGGCCCCGTAGTCATTAATACTGGTGATATAAACATTGGCAATAGCGTTAATATTGGCAATAAATTAAATAACCTTAACAACAAACGTCCGCTTCATAATATTTATAAACGCAGTCAAATAAAAACACGCTTAGCCTCAAAAACGCAGGTAAAGCGCGATTTAAAAACAGCCATCAGTCAGCGCGATAAAGCGAACAATATATTTGCCGATCGTAATGGGAATGTACTGAAACATGACGACGGAAAGTGGCAACAACGTGTTTCAGATAAGTGGCAAGATGTACCTAGCGATAAACAACAGCAGATTAAAGACCGCATACAAAATACTGACCGACAACATGTGCAGAATAAATTGCAAACCATTGATAAGAGTAAAGCTAAACACACTTTACAGCAGCGCCAGCAATCACATACTCAGCAAACAAATCGCATGCAACAACTAAATCAAGCTAACCGTGCTCGCCAACTTGGCATGCAAAGGCAACAAATGCGTCGTAATTTACCTAAACAAATGCCACGACAAATGCCCAACCGAGGTCACTAATAATACCCCCTTTAAAATGAAGCCCGATTTAATATTCGGGCTTCATTATTATTTAAAACTTAATAATTACACTCACAGAAAAATAAGCTGTTATAGACTCAAGCGTTTATGTGTAACGTTACACACAATGATGTAAATCAACTATTTGCACAAATTCAAGCAAAAGATAACTATAAACTATTGCAAAAACTTGCTTAAATACGTTTCTCTTATTAGCTTTAATATTAAGCCACTATAAAAGTTCATTTTATCATGTTAAATAACTACTCTGTTCGTTCTCGACTCGCTGTGTTAGCGCTGTTACCCGTGTCGATTTTTGTGATCACGTCTATTTTTACCATATCCATGATGCATAGCATGGTAAAAGGTATCGACAGCTTGTATGACGATCGCGTTGTGCCGCTAGAACAAATAAAAACAGTATCGGACAATTACGCCGTAAGTATTGTCGATTTATTTCATAAATACCGAGCAGAACAAATTTCTAAAACAGCATTTCTTCAGTCTGTAAACGAAGCCGAATCCTTAGCAGACAGTAAATGGCAGAGCTACTTAAGCACTAAACTCACCAGCGAAGAGCAACGCTTAGTCAACAATGTTGAAAAGAACTTAGACAATGTTAAATCAGAACTCGATACGCTTCTCACTGCGGTTAAAAATAATCAATTGAAGTCAATTCCAGACGATCAGTTTGTGAAAAGACTCTACGCTGTATTCGATCCCCTTAGCGAGAGTTATCAAGGGTTAATTGAATTACAACTATCAGAGGCTTATAAGTTTAAAAACACGGCAGACAAAAGCTTTGAAAAAGTCAGCATTGCCATGACGGCCTCCGTCATCATTCTCATCATTATTTTGCTAATTGTCGCTTTTATGATTTATCGCTCGATTCATAATCCATTACTTTCATTGAGTGGAACCATTGGCTCAATTTCTAAAAATGCAGATTTAACGCTCAGAGCAAAAACCCATGGTAACGATGAAATAGCCCAAGCAGCCAGCCATTTTAATGCCATGATGGAACGTATTCATACGCTAGTGAATGACGTAACAAGTGCAACACTCACTCTGTCTTCGGCGGCCGAAGAGATGAATTCAATTAGTGATCAAGTCGCCAGTACAGCCACGGAACAAGAGCACCAATCTGCAATGATAGCAACAGCAATTACGCAAATGAGTAGTGCGATTGAGCAAGTAGCAGCTAACGCACTTGCTACTTCAGAAAAAGCCTCACACACCGACAAAACAGCAAAAATGGGGCAGCAATCAGTTCAAGAAAACATTGATTCAATCAATCGTTTGTCACATATCGTTAATGCAAATACGCAGCTAATCAATGAACTTAACACCCAATCGACCGACATAAACCAAGTGGTGATGATGATCCAAGGTGTTGCTGAACAAACAAACTTACTGGCATTAAATGCAGCAATTGAGGCGGCACGTGCTGGCGAATCAGGGCGCGGCTTTGCGGTCGTTGCCGATGAAGTGAGGCAACTTGCGCACAATACACAAAAAGCGACAGCCAGTATCAATGAAATGATTAGTAAACTGCAATCAATGGCACAGCAAGCAGTTACAGCAATGGGCAATGCCGATGAAAGCGCCAAGCAAAGTGTTGAATTTGCTGAACGGTCATCGCAGTTGCTAATTGAAATAACACAAGAAATGGCACAAATCGCCGATATGAACAATCAAGTATCTACTGCAACGGATGAACAAACGACCGTTGCTAATGAACTCAGTTGTAATATTAATGAATTTAGTAGCAGTATTTCACTGGTCAGCGAAAGCTCACAACAAAATGCTCAAGCGAGCCAAGAGCTTGCATCGCTTGCTTCTCGATTACAACAGCAGGTACATGTTTTTAAAGTGTAAACGTAAACACAGTGCACTTAATAGAGAAATACACAGATGAATACCCTAAGACGTGTGTCTTTTATACTATGTGTCATGGTTAGTTTTGCAAATTATGCAGATGAGCAGCTTGTTATAAAACTTGCTCGGCCCGATTACCCTTTAGTTCAAAAAAATGAGTATATTCATGATGTTCTAGAAAAGAGCTTTGCAGTAATGAAAGTAGATGCCACCCTACTTTACAACGTTAAGCCTATGAATGATAAACGAATAGTAGAGCAGTTGACTCATAATAAAGCCGTTACATTAGCGTGGCTATCGCTCCCTGGCGAAATACCTGACTCTTTGGTTAGAACAACTACTCCCTTGTACAAAGGCTTGCATGGAAAGCGTCTGCTAATTATTCGTGAAGGCGATGAAGCGACTTTTCACAAAGTGAATAACCTTGACACTCTAAAACAGTTAATCGGATTACAACAACAGAGTTGGTACGATTACACGGTTATGAAAAACAACGGCTTAACTGTTAATGGGGATCTGGACTATTTAGGCATGATCAAGGCGCTAGAAACAGGTTTAGGCGATTACTTCCCGCGTTCGGTGTTGGCTATAGAATCTGAGCTTGTCAAACTAAAGCAATTTCATTTGATCATTGAACCCTCTCTCATGCTGCAATATCCCAGCAATTACTACTTTTATTTGAGTAAAGAAAACCAACATATCGCGGAATTACTCGAGCAAGGAATGCAAAAACTTCAGCGTTCAGGTGAATTAGAGCGTATTTATTTGCACTATTTTGGCGACGTCGAAAAAAGGCTTAAACTCAAACAACGCCTTACCATTACACTTGAAAAAACGGCACTACAATGATTAAAAAGCTCATTCTCTTGCTTAGCTTTATTGCGGTGTTTATTGCAGGCTTTATGGTGGGTATTTATACCTTACCTATTCTTACGGCGACACCAGCCCCCGCTATCACCACATTACAACAGCATGCTAACCGTGCTTTGTTTAAGGGTGAGTTTAAAACTAATCTAAAAGGCTCTGACAGCCTGCATTATGGTGATGGGATGGTGTATTTAAGTAATGACGCAATCTCTATGCAAGGTAAACTTGCCCCTGGGCCTGATTATCAACTGTATTTATCTCACCAATTTATTGATAACGAAAAAGACTTCCTTTCCTATAAAGGCACAATGCAACGAATAGCCGAAGTACGCTCATTTAATGGCTTTAAAATACGTGTTCCGCAAGGCGTAAATATTAGCGAATACAACACCGTCATTATTTGGTGCGAAAGCTTTAATGAGTTCATTACCGCAGCGCGCTATCAATAAATAGTATGCAAAACAAAGCCGCCTTTGGAGAGGGCGGCTTTAAAGCGGCAGCTATGGGTGTTGAGCTGCCTAATCAAGAGTCTTTATTTATCCATTTAGGCTGCATTTTCAGTGTGTTGAGCCTCATCACTGTGGCGAATTAAATAATCAAATGCACCTAAACTTGCCGTTGCACCACTGCCCATGGCAATAATGATTTGTTTAAACGGTGTTGTCGTGGCATCACCCGCAGCATACACACCGGGTAAAGAAGTCGCCCCTTTACTGTCGATTTCAATTTCACCAAAGCGAGTCAATGACACATCTGAGTCTTTTAACCACTCAGTGTTTGGTACTAAACCGATTTGAACGAAAATGCCAGCCAGTGCAAGCGACTTTTCATCGCCAGAGACACGATCAATGTAGCTTAAACCTGTTACACGCTTGCCATCGCCAACAACCTCGGTTGTTTGCGCGTTTTTAATGATTGTGATGTTACTTAAGCTTTTCGCTTTACGAATAAGTACCTCATCGGCGCGTAATGTGTCAGCAAATTCAAGCACGGTGACATGCTCAACGATGTTAGCAAGGTCAATAGCTGCTTCAATGCCTGAGTTACCCCCCCCGATCACTGCGACTGCTTTGCCTTTAAATAACGGGCCGTCGCAATGCGGGCAGTATGCAACGCCATGGCCGCGATACTCTTTCTCGCCCGGCACATTCATTTCACGCCAGCGGGCACCCGTTGCCAATACAACCGATTTGGCATTTAATACCGCACCATTTTCTAAGGTAATTTGATAGTTATCCTGTTTAGTTAATGACGCAGCACGTTGGTTTTGCATCACATCAACACCGTATTCTTTAACGTGCTCTTCAAGTTGCGCAACTAACTTAGGGCCTTCAGTTGCTTTTACAGAGATAAAGTTCTCAATGGCTAATGTGTCTGCAACCTGACCACCAAATCGCTCTGCGACCACTCCGGTGTTTAAACCTTTACGCGCTGAGTAAATAGCCGCAGAAGCCCCCGCTGGGCCGCCCCCTACAACTAATACATCGAATAACGCTTTGTCGTTCAGCGCATCAGCCTGTCGTGCTGCAGCTTTGGTGTCTACTTTATTTAAAATGTCGGTTAAGTTCACAGCACCTTGGCTGAACAATTCACCATTTAAATAAACAGCCGGTACCGCCAGAATATTGCGCTCGTTCACTTCATCTTGGAACAAAGCACCATCAATCATTGTGGCTGTTATGTTCTGATTGTGCGCCGCCATTAAGTTAAGTGCTTGTACTACTTGCGGACACGTCTGACAGCTTAATGAAATATATACTTCGAAATTAAGCGGGCCAGTTAATGATTTAATTTGTTCAATTTCAGCGTCTGACGCTTTGCTTGGGTGGCCACCTGTGTGCAGTAATGCAAGAACCAAGCTAGTAAATTCGTGGCCCATTGGCACACCGGCAAAAATGATTTGCGTATTGTTTACAGGTGAAGACACCACCATTGAAGGACGACGTACACCTTGGTCTGGGTTGTCTCGCACCGAAAATTTGTCGCTTAACGATGCTAAATCAGTCGCTAAGCTTTTTAGTTCTGTTGATTTATTGCTGTCATCCAAGGCGATAAGCAGCTCAACAGGGCTGGTAATAGAAGCAAAGTGGCTTGCTAATTGGTTTTTGATATTTGTATCTAACATGGCTTAGCCCTTGAGTTCAGAATAAATAATCTCGAAAAATGACAGGATTAACTGCCCACCACCCGCTAATGTGCTTAATGTGTGTGAGTTGTGATGGGCAATTAAATTCGTATTGCTCGCTTAAGCGAAGCGTGGCTTCGCTTAAGCACTTACGTGCAGTCGCAATTTAGATTTTGCCAACTAGGTCTAGTGAAGGAGCCAATGTTTCTTCACCTGGCTGCCATGATGCAGGGCATACTTCACCGTCGTGGTTCGCGATGTATTGTGCAGCTTGTACTTTACGTACTAACTCTTTTGCACTGCGGCCGATACCTAGGTCATGAGTTTCGATCACTTTGATTTCACCTTCAGGGTTCATTACAAATGTACCGCGAAGAGCAAGACCTTCATCTTCGATCATCACACCGAAATTGCGTGTAATGCGACCTGTTGGGTCACCGATCATTGGGAATTTGATTTTACTAATCGTGTCAGATGTATCGTGCCATGCTTTGTGAGTAAAGTGAGTGTCTGTTGATACTGAGTAAACCTCTACGCCCATTTCTTGAAGTTGTGCGTAGTAGTCTGCAACGTCACCTAACTCTGTTGGGCATACAAACGTAAAATCTGCTGGGTAGAAGAAGAAGATAGACCATTTACCTAGCACATCTTTTTCTGTTAGCTCTACAAACTCACCGTTGTGGTAAGCTGTTGCATTGAATGGTTGTAATTTTGTGTTGATTAATGAAGTGCTCATAGTTTTCCTCATTGATGTATTTAAAAGTTTAATTAACGCAGCCTTGCGTCTGCTTGATTAATACAATAGAGGTCTGAGCGATTAAAATAAAATTGATTGTTTAGATTAAATTAATTGATTTTTTAGATTGCAAACCTAAATTCTTTAAAAAGAATAAAGCCCTCAATCACTTACATGAATGAGGGCTTCTTTTCGTGGGAACGAAATTACTTATTAAAACCGTACAAACTCTTTGGTTTAATATATTTAGGTTCAAAACCTTGTTCTTTTGCAGCCGCTAACATGACTTGTTCAATCCAGCCTGCATCCATAATGTTCATGTAGTTACCATCGGGATCAAAATTAATGTTTGAGCCCATAACCACCATGAACGTATCAGTAACTTCGGTGTTTTCTTCAGGCACTTGGAATTGGTGAATAGAACCACCTGGTTCAAATAAATAGCTACCCGCTTTTTGCACATCATCTGGGTACTCTGTGTAATGCCAGCTACCAGACAAAGTATATAAATGTACAACACCAGTGTGAAAATGCTTTGGTAATACTGTACCGGGTTCAAATAAAACGCGTAATACCCATACCCCGTTTTCAGAATCAAGCATCAATGGGTAAATATGAACACCCGGTAATGCATTTTTTATAAGTTTTTCATCATTGGTATGAATCGTTAATAGAAAGTCTTGATGATTAATAATATCTGGTAATGCCATGTGTGTGTCCTCTTTTCACTTGCTTTAAATGTTGTTAATTGTTTAGTTAACTTTGACAGCAGGCTGTTCTGGAGCCGCTTTACAAAGTCCTTGCTCAAATGCCCATTGCAGTGCGCTCTGCATACCATGCTGCAAACTAAATTCAGGTTTATACCCTAATAAACGTTCTGCTTTTTCATTACTATAAGCGGCACTTTTACGGCTAAGCATGCGCATTGTCGACGGGTTAATATCTGTCGTTTTACCAACTAAGTGATAACACCACTCAATGAAGCCGGTCAGTTTCAATGCCAGCTTTAAATTAACAACCTTCACGTGCTTTTGACCCTGTGCCTGCGCTAAATAGTTAAAATATGTTTGATTTGTTACTTGTTCAGGCCCTGACAAATTAAAAATTTCGCCGCTAGCCTGCTCACTCATCGCACTTAAATAAATTCCTTTAACGAGGTCATCAATATAAACCGGCCCAAACATACCCTGTGGCACCATAAAGGTTCCTTTTGCAATTTCTTGCAAGGGGTAAGCTATCCATGGTTTTGACCCTGGACCATAGACATCGCCAGGTCGAATAATTGTTACATTCAACTTTTTACTGGCGTGATAACTTAAAGATAAGTGTTCACTCATCATTTTAGAATCGTTATAAGCACGCCCATCAGGGAGTAATGGCGCATCTTCGCTGATCGCTGTTTGCCAATCGCTGCCGTAAACGGCCGTTGAAGAAATATGAATAAAGCGCATCACCGTGCCAGCATGTACTGCGGCATCAAGTAAATTTTTTGTCCAGCCGACGTTTGCTTGCCATGTTTGCTTGTAACTCAATGCATTAGACACAATAGCCGCAGTGTGAATGACTAAATCGCAGTCTTTGATCAAGTGACTAAAGCTCGCTGGCTCACTTAAATTACCCGACACAATGTTAAATTCATCACACGGCATCAAGTCAACACCGCATACTTGTACGCCTCTATCTTTAAAATACTGCGCAAGTTTGCGACCAATAAAACCATTACCGCCACTTATAAAGACTTTTGTGTAATTCATTGCGTATTCCTATAAGTACTGTTAATGACCTAATTTTAAATAGTAGACCATCATCGTTAATACATTGTTAAACTTTAATCGCTGTATTTACTTTACTTTTCACGCAATTTTTTTTACTTTTTACGCCAGCGCACTAAAAAAGAGCACATTATGCCCCGTTCACCCCACACACCTGACCTAATTAGAGTATCGGCTCTACATGGATACATCGAAATAATTGAAAGCAAGCTCATTAACCCTGATGCACTATTATCGCGCGTTGGGTTAGACAGAAAACAATTACAAGAGCCCAACAACTTCATTCAGTATCAGCAATTAATCGAACTGCTAGAAATCACAGCAAAAGAGCTCGACCTTCCTTATTTTGGGTTAGAACTTGGTCGCTGGCAGAGTTTAAACATACTCGGCTCGGTTGGGTATTTAATGGGTAACTGTGACAGCTTAGAAATGGCACTAAAAAACTTAACTAAGTATTATCATGTCCATCAAAATAGCGCCGATCTTTTGCTCGAAATCGGCCAAGATTACGTGAAACTGTCGTTTTTAGTACGCAGCAAACTGAAGGTCAGTGTGTATCATGGAGCCGATTTAGCATTAAGTGTTGGCGTTAACTTACTTAAACAGCTTACGGATGATCAGATAAAGTTACACCGCCTCGAGCTCCCTCACAGCGCCAATACAAATACCAGTGTTTATCGTCAAGCACTCGGGCAAGTGCCAGTGTTCAATTGTCCGCACACCGCGCTAATCTTTGACAGAAAATACCTAAAGCTACCCATCAAGAACTCTGATAAACAACTATTTTCAATTTTGAGCCAACAACTTGGTCACCTTAATGACTCAAAAAGAGAAAATATTTCTGATCACGTTGAAGTGTTAATAAAACAGTATTTATTACACGAACAATTTGGCGTTAACTTAATTGCTGAAAAACTGTCTATGAGTTCCCGCAGCCTGCAAAGGCACTTAACTCAGCAAGGGACAACCTTTCGTGAGCTTGTTGATGACATACGCTGTAATCTTGCGCACCAGTACTTAACAGAATCAAGTTTAAGCTTGTCGAATATTTCAGATATTTTAAGCTTTTCGAACTACAGTGAATTTACCCGCGCATTTAAGCGTTGGTATGGCGTACCTCCGAAAGACTACCGTAAGTCATTACTGCATAATGGCGTAAAAAGTTAAAAATAGGTCGCTAAAAGCTAATTATTGCGTTAACAATTTATATATATTGATTCGCTAACTTCACTGATAAGCGGTCGTGCAATGATAAGAAGGGTGTTTATTACGGGTGCAAATAGTGGTTTAGGCTTTGAACTTGCTAAACAATACATAAAGCGTGGTGATGATGTCGCATTATTTGATATACGCTTTAGCCAGCAAAGTAAACATGCGCTTAGAACACTGAGCGATGATTCTCAATACATTGAATTTTTTGCTGTTGATATGGCCGATACGCAAACGTTGGCTGTTCAAGTTAACAATGCGGTCGTGGCCATTGGTGAGCCTGAGGTTGCGATATACTGCCCCAGAACTAAGAATATCGAGTCTTTAGCAAAGCACTCTGACACTAACAATCATTGTAGCCTACAAGCTAATATCATTCGCACTCTTAACTTTAGCGCCGTAATTCGTCAGTACCTCACCATGAATAGCCACCTTGCACTTATCACTTCACATGCCCCCATGACCCCTTTTGAATACGTGCAAGATCAACGTATTGCTGACGATGTAATCTTGAACTTTGCCAAAACACAACGCCAAGAATTAAAACCGGATGGCATTAAAGTCAGTGTAATTTATGCACCAGAGACCCCTTATTTAAGTGAGTGTGACCAACACAACTGCGCACACACAAACACTAAAATCATCAATAAAGTAAGTCGTTACTTAACACAAGACCGTCGCGTCACCAGACTGATGCGTGGATTAGATAAGCAAAAATTTATGGTGATACTCGGCTTTCAATCTAGACTATCTTATAGCTTAAGCCGTTATTTACCTTCTTGGATGATGACCCCTGTAATGAAGCGCATCATCAAACACTCTAATAAGAACAATATGCTAAGGAGTCCGAATGAACACACACGATAATCTCACACAGCTAATTGACCATACCTGTCAAACTTATGCTGACTTACCGGCCTACAATAGTGCAGGTAAAACATTAACTTTTAGTGATGTAGAGCAGCAATCTCGCTATTTGGCACAATGGTTTCAACAACACAGCGGCCTGCAAGTAGGTGACCGTATTGCGATTCAGTTACCCAATATTGTCGACTACCCTATCGTCACCTATGCAGCTCTTCGCGCTGGTTTAATTGTTGTAAACACCAACCCACTTTACACAGCAAGAGAAATGCTGCACCAATTTAATGATGCGGGCGTTAAAGCGATTGTGCTCCTCGACGGCTTAGCAGATAAACTCACGACTATCATTGACCAAACATCCATTAATACCGTCATAGTGACCGCAGCGGTTGGCTTACCAGCAGTCAAAGGCACACAACTCTCTCTCCCTGAGCTTATTGAGCAAGGTGAACAACTAGCCCCCCTTAAAGTACACAACGCAAACCGCGATGATATAGCGGTACTTCAATACACAGGTGGAACCACTGGGGTTGCCAAAGCAGCCATGCTTAGTCACGGCAATATTTTAGCCAACGCTGAACAAATGAATGAGCGTTTTGCTGAGATCATGCAGCCAGGCCAAGAAACGGGAATTTGTCCGTTGCCGCTCTATCACATCTACGCATTCACCGTGAATATGATTGGCTTATTCGCGATGGGTCAGTTTAACGTACTGATCCCGAATCCTCGTGATTTAGATGCTTTAGTTAAACAAGTAGAGCCTCACACCATTAATTACTTTTCAGGAATTAATACGCTATTTATTGGTTTATGCATGCATCCAGGCTTTAAAGCGCTTGATTTTTCACAATTAAAAATGACCGTTTCCGGAGGAGCTGCGCTGACCCATGCTGCTGCAGATGCATGGATGAAGGTCACTGGCTGCACAATTACCGAAGGGTATGGACTGTCAGAAACATCACCCGTTGCGACCTTAAATGATTTCAAGAAAGAAGAAATCGGCAGTATCGGCCGTACATTGTCTAATACCGTTGTAGAGATTTGGGATGAAAACGATCAGCCTGTGGCTGAAGGTCAATCAGGTGAAATTGTTGTGAAAGGCCCACAAGTCATGATGGGCTATTGGCAACGCCAAGATGAAACAGATAAGTGTATGAAAGGTGGTTTTTTCAAAACCGGTGACGTGGGATTACAACTGCCAAGTGGTAATTACAAAATAGTCGACCGTTTGAAAGACATGATTATTGTCTCTGGATTTAATGTCTACCCTAACGAGGTTGAAAACGTACTTTGTCAGCATCCAGCCATTTGTGAAGCGGCTGTGATTGGCGCTCAAGACGAAAAAACAGGTGAGCGAGTGTGTGCCTACATCACTTTAAAAGAGCCAATTGATGAGCAACAAGTAACAGACTATTGCCGTGAAAACTTAAGTGCTTATAAAGTACCCAAGTCGATTATTTTTATGGAAGAATTGCCCAAGTCAACGGTTGGCAAAATATTGCGTCGTGAATTACGTAAATAATAAAGCGATCGTTTTAGGCGCTTAACTGGTATAAAATACAACGAGTTTGATTAAAAGAAAAAGCATACCCGCAGGTATGCTTTTACTTATTTTATGTCGGTTTAAAAGGCAATTATGGAAAAGTTCATCAATCACATTCAACTTGGTTACTTAGGTCTACTTCCGTTTTTAGGCTGCGTAGGCTGGCCGCTGATCACGGGCAGTAGTGCCATTAATTTAGAATTTTTCACTTTCTACAGCATAGCAATTTTGGCATTTATGGCCGGTAATTTATGGCATGCGGGCCAGCAAACTTATGCCGATGCCATCAAAGCCGTTTTGCCTATTATACCTATTGCCTTTTTGAGCTTTCTACCGCCAGCATGGATTCTGGCTTGGCTCGCAGCCAGCTTTTGGCTGGTGTTATTATTTGAAAAGAGCACACCTCAATGGCAAAACTACCACGTTGACTATCAAAAAATGCGCTTTGTACTTACCGGCGTGGTGTTTGTCTGCCATATATTTGTAATTGGTATTAGCGTCTATCCTGAGTAGCCCTTTCAGTGTGTTTGCGGTAACATCCGCGGCTCAGTTGTTTAAGGACTTGGTATGATAGATCAACTACGCGCTAAACTAGACCATCTTGGTGAGAACTACGTTGAAAAAGGTGCACACTTTAAAATAAAGGTGATCCCTTTTTTTTGTGCAATCCATATAAAGAAAGATCATAAAAATCAGGGGCTCATCACCTTTTACTCGAATCAACTTATCGAAATATTCTTAGCCGTTATGTTTTTATTGTTTGGCTTAATGCTCTTCGATACTGATGCAGGATTTACGCACGGGCCTATTCATATCGTGATTGCGGTGCTGTTAAGTTTTAACCTCATCTTAAAGCAAATCGCTATTGAGGGTTTAAAAACACGTTTAGCCTTGTGCCCTAAACTAGAAAATAGCGACCTCGCTGAGCAAGGTCACTGAGTCAATGTTTTTGGATCCAACGTGGCGTATTTTAACGGTCGGTGATGGCGATTTATCGTTTTCGCATGCCATTGCCAAGCATGTAAAACCAGCACAGCTTACTGCTTCAACCTATGATGCAGCACAGACAATAGAAGATAAATACGCCGACAACGCCCTTTCACAACTGCGTAAGTTAGGTATTCGTGTGCTCACAGAGTTTGATGTAACGAAACCCAGTGCTTGGCAACGCCTTGACCAACAACGTTTTGATGTGGTTATTTTTCAATTTCCACTCATTCCTGCATTCAAAGGTGAAGCCGCCTTTAAAGCACAAACAGGCTCTGGAAGCATGAATGTGCTGAATCGCGCATTGCTTTATCAATACTTAAAATATGCGCATCGCTTTGCACTTGATAAAAACGGCCCTATGCTGTGTTTTATTACTTCAAAAGACGTTAAACCTTACCGAGAATGGAACATTGAAGGGAGTTTAAACCAAGGTTTACCGTGTCATTATATTGGCCAAATGCCGTTTGATATTAGCCGTTTCCCAGGTTACAAAATTCGCAACGTCGACCGTGATAAGCATGTAAAAGACACCAGCGGCATCACGTATGTGTTTAGCAGTAAAAAAGACAACGACATCTGCTCAATGCTAACGATTCCGCCATACTTGGGTGAAAAACACTGTGCATTGTGTCGTGTGGGTCCCTACATGGCAAAAGAAGACGAAGACAAACATTTGCGCAGCAAAAAACACCTGCAAATGGAAAAGTTTGAACAAGACTGGCAGGCTTGGCTTGCACTTAATAGCGAGGAGTAAACATGAAATTTGTCATTGTGGGTACTAATTTTATCAGCGACACTTTTTTAGACGCAGCAACCCATGTTGAAGAATTCGATTTATACGGTGTATGTTCTCGTGAAGAGAGCACTGCTCGTTCGTTTTTAGCTAAACATACCAGCAATAATGCCAAAGTTTTCACGAGTATCGACGAAGTGTGCCACGATAATCAGGTTGAAGCTGTTTACATTGCTGCGCCAAATAGTCTGCATAAACACTACGCGGTTATGTGTTTAGCCGCAGGCAAACATGTACTGGGTGAAAAACCATCAGCGGCAAATAGTACTGAGTTAAATGAAATTATTCTCGCGGCAAAAAAGCATCAGCACCTGTATATGGAAGCGATGATGACCACTCACCTGCCTAATTTCGCCATTCTTAAACACGCACTTACCAAAATAGGCACGCCGCGCAAATATATAGGTCAATATAGTCAGTACTCTTCGCGTTACGACAAATACAAAAATGGGGACAGACCCAATACCTTTTTGCCTGAATTTGCTAACGGCGCTTTGGTTGATTTAGGGATCTATCCTTTGTATGTTTTGTTAGCTCTTTGGGGCGCCCCACAGAGTGTGCAAGCTAGTGGAGTTTTGCTGGAAACTGGGGTTGATGGTGCGGGTGATGTACTATTAAATTATGCAGATAAACAAGCAGTTATTAGTTATTCTAAAATCTCTCAAGGCGACAACTTTACCGAAATTCAAGGTGAAAAAGGCCGCATTAGAATCGAAGCGGTTTCTTTGTTAAAACGTATGCAGTTTATTGGTAATGATGGCACGGTTGAAGAACTTGCTCAGCCATTTGACGAGCATTTTATGCGCTATGAAGTAAGTCACTTTATAGCAGCAGCCAAAGCCGGACACATTGAGTCTGCTGTAAACACACACACCTTATCAAAACAGGTTATGGACGTGCTGGATACAGCGAGAGCTCAATTAGGTGTCGTGTATCCTGCTGATAATGACTAATAAGTCTGAGGGCAACTACTCTAGTTGCCCTAGCAAACTCAAAATACCCTCTTTTGTAATATTGCGAGCTTGCATGGCAACACTTACTCCCGCTTGCTGAACGATATCGAGTGATATTTTCTCAGCCATGACTTTTGCAAAATCGGTGTCTTCAATACGCTGATTCGCTGAACTTAGCATCAACGACTGGTTTGATTCATTACGGATGGTCGATTCAATCGCATTTATTTTTGCGCCTATTTCAGCCCTAAAGCCGCCAATACGTGACAATGCGGTGTCTATTCTCGTTATTGCATTTTGCGCTAAATTTTCGCTGCTTATGGTAATACCATCAATTGTTAAAGAACCCGCACTGGCATCAACACCCTCAAACAAAGCAAAACCTCATACCAATTTACTAGCATATTATAATTAGAAATGACGCATTGTTCAGACATCGCTTGTTCACGAGTAAATAATCACAATAAATACTGCCGAGTGTTTTGAGGTAAATTTTTGCGCACCTGACGTGCGTTTTTCAGTCCGTTGCGACTGAGCACCTTAAAATGCACTTTATCTCTGATAATCAATACATTACAGTTATGAATGCCTCACAACTTAGGTTTCATCGAAAATCGGCTACCGTTTAACGAAAAACATTTCTTAATCATCAAAACATCAGTAAAATCGCCCCCAAACTTCAGCTCTTATTTATTCATAAGGACAGTGATGCAGCGTACCATCCCCCCGTTTTTGATTGCTGTTATTTGCGTGTTATTAGCCATGGTCACCATTCAGTCAGGTGCATCTGTCGCTAAGCAATTATTCCCATTGATTGGCCCTGAAGGGACCACTGCATTGCGCCTCGGTTTTTCGGCGGCGATTCTGTGTTTAGTTTTTAAGCCTTGGAGAGCCTTTCCTCCTATTGGCCAGCGCATGCCGATTATTATTTACGGCTTAAGCTTAGGGGGTATGAATATACTTTTTTACTACGCTATCGAGCGTATTCCGCTGGGTATTGGTGTCGCACTGGAATTTACTGGTCCATTAGCGGTCGCACTTTTATCATCTCGTAAAAAGCGCGACTTATTTTGGGTTGCCTGCGCCATAGCAGGTATTGTGCTGTTATTACCTGATATGAAAGGTGAGGAAAGTCTCGACCCTGTAGGGGTCATTTTAGCGCTAGCGGCAGGAGCCTGTTGGGCATTTTATATTTTATTCGGTAAAAAAACGGGCAATCAGGGCTCAGGTGGCATGACCGTCGCTTTAGGTATGAGCATTGCAGCTATTGTACTTGTTCCCTATGGTGCAGCTTCACAAGGCATGGCGCTATTAAGTTGGGACGTTTTACCTTTAGGTATTCTAGTTGCCATTATGTCAAGTGCCCTGCCTTATACACTTGAAATGGTTGCACTTAGAAATATGCCCGCACAGGGTTTCAGTATCATGATGAGTTTGGAGCCTGCGGTAGCAGCCCTCGCTGGCTTTATTATCTTGGCTGAGTTTTTAAGTGTATGGCAATGGTTAGCCATTTTGCTCGTTATCACCGCATCGGTCGGAAGCTCAATGTCGACCTCAAAACAAACAAAAGTTGAAAGTAACGCTTAAAACTTTCACTATAAAGCCCATGAGCAATGGGCTTTATATCAATACACCCGATTCAATAAAATTATTTGTGATAATACTTAACATTTTTGTAAGTTGCGGGGTCAAAACTGGGGTATGCCGCAGTTCGCATTACATCAGCAATGGCCTTAAAAGTAATGACCCATGCTTTTCTGCATTCAGGGGTAAAATCATCCCCCAAGCCTGTTTTTAGCGTATATAACAATGCATTTCCTACCGGTGTGTAATCATCCACGCTTACACCGTAGTCAATATGTTTTCGTGCAAGTTGTTCAAGTACTGGCACGAGCTCATCTAAATTATCGAGCCCTTTAACTGCAATACCTAAGGTCATCATTAATTTTTTTCCTTGTGACCTTAAGTCGCTTTTAAAGAGTGTTTTAAGTTTAGGATCATACTCAAATAATTTGGCATAAAAAATGGCTGCTGCGTCGTCGGCTATGGGGGCTACCTTTTTAAAGCTATTTTGAACTAACTGTTTTTGATAAGCGCTGAGCATGCCTATTCCTTTTATAATGAAGATTGTTATTTCATACTAGTACATAAAGACGATTTTACTCCTCAAATACCCAATTTTTGTATGACCCCACTTTATTAACCTTATAACGCATACTGAATTAACTTTAAAATAGCGACTCTGGACGCCGCACTTTATTTACCTAGCCTACACAACGGCTTCGATTTTATGCCAGTGGCTTATTTTATAATGTCATCATTTAGCACACGCAATACCCCCTCTTCCACACGTTGTTCCGCTAACCATTTGGACCAAGAATAAAATGGTGATATCTCCTTAAAATTACTCATAATTTTACATGTTGCTAAGCAGCGATAAGCCACTATTAAAATAGACGGTAAGCACAAAATGAAATACGCCTTATAAGCTGCCCTCTTACAAAATAAACTGACATATTTTGTTACATTTATTTGTATTAACATAACACTTTAGATTTAAATCTTGATGATAATTATTATCAGTTGTGATAGGTTTACCGCGAATTATTTTAATCAAAACAATAATCAACCATTGCCATTTACTGCTCACAACACGCGGAGATAAGAATGAAATTAACTCAGTTGCCACTTGCAACCGCTATTATTTATGCATTGAATCCACAACTCAGTTTCGCACAGCAAACTGCTGAGGCTGAAGCGAATATTGAAACACTTGAGATTGTGGGTGTTCGCCAAAATCGTATAAGTGAAGGCGCAACTGGCCTTGCACTAGAGATTGATGAAACACCACAATCAATCAGTATCATCTCCGCAGAGCAACTAAAAAACTATTCAGCCTTTAATATCAACGATGCGCTACGTTTAGCCCCAGGCATCAATGTTGAAGAATGGGAAACAAATCGTACTAACTACACGTCGCGTGGCTTTGAAATTAAAAACACCCAAATTGATGGGGTTGGTTTGCCAAATGATTGGGGCATTGTAACCGGGGCTATGGAAGCCTATGGCTACGAAAACATTGAAGTTATCCGTGGAGCAAATGGCCTTTTAACGGGTGTTGGTAATGCATCGGGCACGATTAACTATGTTCGTAAGCGCCCAAAAAATGAAAATGGTGGTGAAGTAGGTGTTTCATTTGGCTCATGGGACTTTAAACGTCTTCAAGCAGATTACTCTTTGCTTTTAACTGATTCGGGGAGCTGGGCAGCCCGCTTTGTTGCGGCTGCTGAAGATAAAGAATCTTACCTTGACGGGCTTGGAAATAACCGTGAGTTTTTCTCTGTTATTGTTGATGGTCAATTAACAGATAACTCCACTGTTACCGCTGGTTATTCTTATCAAGATGCTGATACCGATGGTAATACATGGGGTGGGCTGGTGTATAACTACACTGATGGCAGCCAAGCAAAATGGGATGTGAGCGACACAACCACCCAAGAATGGACAATGTGGGACACCATCAACACTTCTGCATTTATTGAATACAACTATATTTTTGCTAACGCTTGGCAACTGCAAGCAAGCTATAACTTCCGCGGTTTTGAAGAGCAAGACAAGCTATTTTATGCCAGCGGCAAGATTGATAAAGACACGCACTTAGGCTTAAGTGGTTGGCCGGGTCGTTATGACAGTGATATAGATGCAGACTTATTTGAAATCAAAGCATTTGGTGCCTTTGAATTATTTGGTAAAGAACATCAGGCAAGCGTTGGTGTAAGCCATGCAAAAAGTGATGACGTGATGTATCAACACCCATTTGATTTTGCAAACACACCGGCCTATGGTCCAATCCTAGCATTTCCATATGACTTAGATGCTATACCTGAGCCAGATTGGTTAGCGCCTGTTTTATATTCTGATATCGAACAAAAGCTAACGCGTTACTTTGGCTCTGCTCAGTTAAACATTACTGATAAATTATTTACCGTAGTTGGTTTTAACACTATTGAATTTGAGCGCTCAGGCATGAATGCCGGTGCATCAATTGATAATGACGAGAGCGAGACGAGCCCCTATGTTGGTTTTACTTATAAGTTAAACGACGATTTAAACTTATATGCAAGTTACTCTGATATTTATCAGCCGCAAGAGCAAGCAGATTACAACGGCCAATACTTAGCCCCCACCAAAGGCACTAACTTTGAAACAGGTGTTAAGGCTTCTTGGTTTGACGATGCACTAATGACAACGTTTGCCTATTTTACTGCTGAGCAAGATAACTTTGCTCAATACGCGGGCCTGACAGAAGATGGTATTTATTACTATAAAGGCGTGTCTATTGAGTCAGAAGGCTATGAATTTGAAGTCACTGGAAAGATTACCGACAACATCAATATCGTCGCTTCTTATACACATATTGATGTAACTGATGAAAATGGTGATGATACCAATAAATGGGCGCCTCGTGATGTTGTAGGTGTAACAGTAGATTATGCGGTGACCGATGCGGTGGTTGTGGGCTTAAATGGCCGTTGGCAATCTAAAATCGAAAGCACTGACTACAATGTAAAACAAGGGAGTTATGGCTTACTTAATGCCTTTGCTCGATGGAATATCAACGACAACATTGACATACAAGCAAACGTCAACAACATCACTGACGAGCAGTACATTAATAGTTTACAAACCGTGGGTTATTATGGTGCGCCTACAAACGGCAGCCTAACCTTAACTTATAAGTTTTAACTGGGTGGATGTGTCGCCCATCGGGGCGACACAATTTTATTAATTAGGGCAACTGCCTAACTCGTAATACCCCGCACTAGTTTGCGCTAAGGTGCTGGTATAAAAAGTGTTGTAAAGACCTAAGTTATCACCTGAGCCCAACGCATAAGCGTATGATCCATTCGTCGTCGCACGATTAGCCTGTACATGTGCATAGTTACTTGAAGTCGTCTCTGTACACATATAATCGCCAGTAACCCCAGCATCGATGACAAAACTAATGCTGTCAGTTGATGACTAATCCAATGTGGTAGAGCAATTAAAAAAGCGAACCATAACTATAGTGCTATAAAATTAAGGACAATAAAGCCAAAAGAAGCAACGCGTTTATAATATCAATATGTGAAATTACACCAAAACCGATTAACAAAACCCAATAAAAAAGCCTCACAATCTTATTGTTAGGCTTTCAGTAAAAAATACAACTTAACGCTCAAATTTAACGCTTTAGGTGTTTAGGGTCTGGCTTCCTAACTTTTGCAACCAAGGGGTGATTCATCTTCTTTAATTCTGTTAACACAAGTTGAGCAACCTCCGTTGCACCTAGTTGGTTCAAATGGGTGTCATCTGTTACACCTAACGGGTAATTAGGGTGCAAATCAGGGGCAATATGCATGAAACGTAATGCAGAGCCGTCATCACCTAGCGCTTGAAAGTAGCGTTTAGTAATTGCTTCCATGTCAATAAAATCAACCTTTGTTTGTTTAGCAACATCTCTTACCGCATCTGCATACAGCGGGTGCGTCTCTTTAATCGTTCCGTCTTCATTAAAATAGCGGCGCGTTATCGGTGTCATTAACAGGGGGTGAGCTTGCTTTTCGCGCACATCTTTGATGAAGCCAAGTAAATTTGCTTTAAAGTCGGGTACGGATGTGTAGCGGTCAACTTTTTGTTTTGATTGATCATTATGACCAAACTGTATGATGACATAGTCCCCTGGCTTAATCTCGTCCATAATCATTTGCCAACGACCTTCTGATTTAAAAGTCCGTGTGCTGCGACCATTTTTAGCCAGGTTAATTACCTGTACTTGATCATTAAAGAAGTATTGAAAAGGCATTCCCCACCCTGTTTCTGGGTAATCTTTCACTTCTTTTATTGACATTGTAGAGTCTCCCGCCATAAAAACGTTGATCTGTTCATCAGCCTGAGCAGTAGACGAAAGCGCAACACCGACGTATAGAAACCTTAAAAAATGTTTAAACATTGAACTCTCACTGTAGAAAATTAACTCAATAAAAATGACCCTAGCACACACTGCCACCGGTGGCAAATAAATAAATAAAATCAACCCACTATTGCACCACCATGTAACTTGCGGCGGTTTTAAAAACGTTAATTTGTAAAGGAAATATTAATATTTTTGGTTTATTTGGTTTGACAGCACGAATTTTTACGTATAATTTCTACCTAAATGCCACCGGTAGCAAAACAAGGATTAAAGTGGCATTTTACTCTTTGCGTAATTGAACACACAATCGCATAAAAAAATAACAGGATATGACTTATGCCGTTTGAAAGTCATGTAATTTATAACAATAAACTACAACTGGAACAGCAATGACAACAAGTAAGCAAACATTCAAACTAAGCTGTCTTATGACCTCACTATTACTCAGTGGCGTAATGGGAAGTTATGCTGCTAATGCACAAGAGCAACAAAATAATGCAGTAGAAGATGATGGCATCGAAATTATTCAGGTTAAAGGCTACCGTGGCAGTATTAATGCAGCGCTAATGTCTAAGCGTGAGGCGGTAGGCACACGCGAAACTATCATTGCTGAAGATATTGGTAAGTTTCCAGATCTAAACGTTGCCGACTCCCTGGCTCGAGTACCCGGTATCTCTATTGAAGAAGATGCTGGCGAAGGACGTCAAATAACAATTAGGGGTCTTGGTTCTCGGTTTGTAAAAACAACGATTAATGGCATGGAATCAGCTTCAGCAGGAGCAGCAACCGATGCGGCTGGTGGCTCTAATACTTCACGCGCCTTTGATTATAACGTGTTTGCTTCAGAACTCTTTACACAAATAGACATCGATAAGACCGTGTCTGCAGAAAGAGAAGATGGCGGGATTTCAGGTAATGTCAATTTACAGACTGCGCGCCCTTTCCAATATGAAGGCTTTAAAGGCTCATACAATGTCAATGCCCGCTATAACGATATTTCTGAGGATGTATCGCCGCGCGTGTCATTTATGCTCAGTAATAACTGGGATAATAAATTCGGTGTACTTGCCTCTGTTGCATACAGTGATGGGACCGTCCAAAGTGAAGGTTCATCAACGGTTCGCTGGACCGTCAATAATCCAAACTATGTTGATGGCGGTTCACCTGTTGGTCAAGGAGGTACAAACTACCTATCAGCTGCACCTAAGACCATTTTGTTAGAAAATGGCAATTACATAAACGATAATCTGGATGGTTTATATTTACCCCGTATACCTCGTTATTCTATCTTTTCAAAAGAGCAAAAACGCCTAGGTGCAACCGTCGCCTTCCAGTACGCTCCTACTGATAATCTTTCAATGAACTTAGATATTCTCCATGCAGAGCTAGACACGACAATGGATGAATATCAATACTCAGTATTGTTACGTGATCAAAAAAATATCGTACCTGAAAACATCTATACAGATCCTAACAATACAATTGTTGCTGGTGCATTTTCAAATGCAATTATACGTTCAGAAGCACGACAAGATTCCTCTGAATCAAACTTTGATCAAGTAAGCTTTACGGGTGATTGGTACATTAATGATCGTTTAAAAATGAGCTTTTTAGTAGGTAAAGGAAAATCTGATTTGGATGTACCTTATCTTCGCACTTTTGCACTTGATGCAGAGGGCTCAACCGTTGCTTACAGTTACGACAGTAATATTGACCCACTTTCTCTAATTAATAATCCCGGTGGTGAAGCGATAGGCAGTGCGCAGTTAAACACAACAATGCCATCATTTGCTTTTGCAGCAGGACAAGCTCCTGGAAACGCGTTTACCAAAGAGCAATTACAAAACACCATGCTAGACGCTAGCAATTACAGTGCTGGGCTCGTTCGTAACCGCGCACAAACTATTGAGAGCGAAAACTCAACCATTAAACTTGATTTTGCCTACGAACTTAATGATGAATACACAGTGAAATTTGGTGTAGGGCAGCGTAGCTTTGAAACTGAACAACACGACTTCCGCAACGCGTGGAAAAACCTAGATATAGAAACGAACAAAACCAGCGGTAAATCAGCTGAAACACAAGTTATTGACTTAGATGCCGATCAAATAGCGGGAGACTTATTTTCTACCACACTTAATGAGACCGGTATTCACTTTGGTAATAATGCCTCAGTACCGAGCACTTCAACACTATTTGGCTCTACATGGCTAACACCTGACTACAATGCCATGATGGATGCATTTTCTAATGCCGCCTTTTTTGAAGCGAAGGAAGAGTACAAACGTGCCTATTATATAAAAGAAGAGGTAAACACAGCCTACCTTCAACTTAACTTTAGAAAAGATATATTCAATTCAGAACTAAGGGGTAATTTAGGTCTTCGCTATGTTGATAACAAAAACACGAGCCGAATTGTAAATCTGGATCATATTTACAAAGATGGCTACACAGCAGGCAAAGGTGATGGCGCTAACTTTGAAAATGGTTATGGTTGGCGAGAATCGATTAGCACAGGTGATGAATGGTTACCTTCGCTTAACCTAGCTTATGATATCACTGAAGATTTAGTCGGTCGTTTTAGTTACTCACACGCTATTACCCGACCAAAACTATCTGACTTACGTTCATCAATAAGTGTTAATACCCCTGATGAGCAAGACCCTACCGCAACAATTAAACGTGGTGCGGGTCCGTCACTTGAGCCGTACAAAGCAAAACAATACGATATAGGTCTAGAGTGGTACTTTGCAGATGAATCTCTGGTTGCGGGTTCTGTTTTCTTTAAAAATATCACCGGTATTTCATCTGAAAGTAGTGATGAAGTGTTAAGTCAGGCTGAGTTAGATCGCTTGGGTATCGACATTGGTGATATGAACGCAGAAGATATTACCTGGACCGTAACCCAACTTACTAATACCGACGCTGAAGATATGTGGGGTGCTGAGTTTATTTATCAGCAGCCATTTACGTTCTTGCCTGAGCCCTTTAATAACTTAGGGATCCAAGCAAACTACACATATATCGACTATACCCGCGATATCGAAGATCCTTTTTATGGTACACCTTTGAATTTAGTCGAAGAAGAAACGTCTAAAAACACTTTCAATGTAACGATGTATTATGAAGTAGATAATTGGTCAGCACGTTTCTCATACAACTATCGTGGTGGTTATAACAAACAATACCTCGATGAATACAAAGATGAATCAACGTTTGTACGTGGCTATGATGACAAAGCAAAACTCAACTTCTCTGCTCGCTATGAACTGACAGAAAATATGAGCTTGTCGTTTGAAGCAGTTAACTTAACTGATGAAAAGCAAGAGATGTGGAATGATATTTACACACCTCGCCCATACGAAAGCTTATCATCAGGACGCCAATTTTTAGTCGGCTTGCGCGGATCATTTTAACAAATGACTCCCCTCCAAATAACCAATACTGTGTGGTTGGTTATTTTTTATAAAATCTCTAGCAACAATTGCCACCGGTGGCAATTGTTGCTAGAGTACTTCAACTATAAAAACAATTAGCACACACGTTGTGACTACAGGAACCTTGAGTATGAACAATAATCGCCGATTTTTTCTTAAAGCCTTCGCCTCGAGTAGTTTAGTAGGTACTGCTGCATTAATGGGCTGCAAAAGTGCGAGTGTAAATACGTTACTGACGCCAACAGATAATAATGATTGGTCAGCAGCCGAAGCGATTAAAAAGAACATTAAAGTACCACAGTTCGCCGAGAGTGCTTTTAATATCATTGACTTTGGCGCTCAAAGTGGCGGTACGTTTAATAATAGCCATGCTATAAAAAAGGCTATTTTAACCTGCCACCAGCAAGGTGGTGGAAAAGTTATTATTCCTGTGGGTGTATTTTATACCGGCCCGATTCACTTATTATCGAACGTTAATTTACACCTTGAAAAAAACGCAGTGCTAAGTTTTAGTACTAATCCAGATGACTACCTACCTGCAGTATTCACTCGTTGGGAAGGCCTCGAGATGATGGGGTATTCCCCTTTAATTTATGCGTATGGCCAACAAAATATAGCTATCACTGGCGAAGGTGTACTAGAGGGTAATGCGAATAATACCACTTGGTGGCCATGGAAAGGTCCACACAAAGAAAAACACTGGGAATTACAATACCAAGAAAATGGTCAATTGATGGATCAAAAACCAGCACGTAAACAATTAATGGTTGATGCTGAAAACGCCTTACCTGTTACTGAGCGAATCTACGCTGATGGTGCATATCTGCGCCCCCCTTTCATTCAACCCTACCGCTGTAATAATGTGTTAATTGAGGGAGTGACTATCAAAAACTCTCCTTTTTGGTTAGTAAACCCCGTGTTATGTAACAGTGTGACAGTCAGTGGTGTCACGTTCTCAAGCCATGGGCCAAATTCCGATGGTTGCGATCCAGAAAGCTGCAATCATGTGCATATAAAAGACTGTACGTTCGATACAGGTGATGACTGTATTGCAATTAAATCAGGGCGAAATGCTGACGGTCGTCGCGTCAACACGCCATCTGCCAATATAGTGATCGAAAACTGTCACATGAAAGAAGGTCACGGTGGTGTCGTCATTGGCAGTGAAATATCAGGCGGTGTGAACAATGTTTACGTACAAGATTGCACGATGGACAGTCCACATTTAGAACGTGCCATCCGTATTAAAACCAATTCTGTCCGCGGTGGATTAATTGAGCATATTCGCATTCGTAATGTTGAAGTTGGCACAGTAAAAAATGCAATTGTTATTAATTTCTTTTACGAAGAAGGTGATGCAGGCCAATTTGACCCCACCGTACGCGATATCGTTATAGACAATCTGCACTGTAATAACGTGCTTGATAAAGCGTTCTATTTAAATGGATTTGAGCGGGCACCTATCAAAGATTTTACAATTATAAATAGCCACTTTGATAACGTCGCAAAACAGTCAATCGTTAAAAATATCACCGATTTCAATGTTGAAAACGTCACCTTGAACAATCAATCAATTAGCGCAAAACAATTATTAGCGGAGTCAATCTAATGGCACAGAGCGCATTTTCTAAATTAATGGCAGGACAACCGATTTTGCCAATCATCCAAGCACATGATCCACAGCAAGGAGTCGCCGTTGCTCGGGCTATGCAAGATGCTGGTATTAATTTAGTCGAAGTTGTACTTCGCACTGAGCAATCATTAGCTGCAATAACAGCGATAAAATCGGCATTACCAAATCTCATCGTGGGTGCGGGGACAATTACCCGTAGTGACACATTAAATAACGCCATTAATGCAGGCGCTGATTACATTGTAACGCCAGCAGTATCGCCTCGCCTGCTAGATGCTTTAGCAAGTTGTGGCAAACCATGCTTACCAGGCGTATCGAATAATGCCGATATTCTTCTCGCCAGTGAATATGGCTTTACAGAACACAAGTTATTCCCAGCTTCATTGTGTGGCGGAATCGATTTTTTACACGCTGTCTCGAGTGTTTTTCAAGAGGTACGCTTTTGTCCTACAGGCGGTGTAAATGCTCAAAATTTCAAAGATTTTTTAGCATTAGATAATGTATTTGCTGTGGGTGGAACGTGGGTCGCAAAACCTGATTGGGTGAATACAAAAGACTGGCAAAGTATCACTCAAGCCTGCGCTAACGTACTAACAAAATAAATTGGCCTATTTTGCCACCGGTGGCTAATAAGTAAATGAATAAAGGAAACACTATGACTCGTCAATCACAGTCTCTTAAACTACATCCTGATCGCCTATTTTCAAGCGATCCCGCTGTCGTAAACATTGCCCGTGAACTTTACAATGAAATTAAAGATCTCCCTATTGTAAGCCCTCATGGCCACACAGACCCTAAATGGTTTAATGAAAACCCTCATTTTGGTAACGCTACTGAGCTTTTCATAAAACCAGATCACTATGTGTTTAGAATGCTCTACAGCCAAGGCATCGACTTAACAACGTTAGGAATTCCTGAGCATGGCTTAGAAGGTGATATGGCGCGTTCTAAAAGCGTTGATCCAAAAAAAGCATGGCAAATTTTTGCGGACAATTATTACTTGTTCGCAGGTACACCCAGTGGCTATTGGCTAGACGCTGTATTTAGCGATGTTTTTGGTTTTACTGAAAAATTAAATTCAGACAATGCGCAAGACTATTATGACAAAATCACCGCAGAGCTGGCGACTGATGCCTATAAACCGCATGCGCTAATGGACCGTTTCAATATTGAGCTAATTGCAACCACAGAAGGTGCGCTAGACTCGCTCGAACATCATCGTGGCATGGCTGGCACAAACATGGCAAAGCGAGTTATTACAACGTTTAGACCAGATGATGTGGTTGATGCAAGTCGCGAAGACTTTATTGATAATGTCGCAAAACTAGGGGAGCTAACCGAGCAAGATACCACAACATGGCAAGGGTATTTAGACGCTATACGTATTCGCCGTGAGTACTTTAAAAAAGAAGGTCGCGCAACAGCCACTGACCATGGGCACCCCAGTGCAATAACTGCCGACTTGTCACTGAGTGAATGTGAAGCATTGTTCGAAAAATGCCGAACTGGTCACGCAAATGAGCAAGAACAAGAACTGTTTCGTGGACAAATGCTGACCGAGCTTGCAGGCATGAGTATCGAGGATGGTTTAGTAATGCAAATCCACCCAGGTGCACACCGCAACCATAACCAACCGATTTTCAATCAATTCGGTCGTGATAAAGGGGCAGATATCCCAAGCCAAACAGAATATGTAAACGCGCTTAAACCACTATTGAGTAAATACGGTAATCATCCAAAGTTAAAAATCATCTTATTCACCCTCGATGAAACCACCTATAGCCGCGAGCTTGCGCCACTTGCAGGCCACTACCCTAGCCTAAAACTAGGGCCTGCATGGTGGTTCCATGATAGTCCGGCTGGTATGCTGCGTTTTCGTCAACAAACCACTGAAACAGCGGGCTTCTATAATACTGTTGGTTTTAATGATGATACGCGTGCATTTTTATCTATTCCGGCCCGCCACGATGTCGCGCGTCGTGTGGATTGTCGCTATTTAGCTGAACTTGTTGCTAATCACCAAATTAGTATTGAGTCAGCGCATGAACTCGCTTATCAGTTAACCTATGGTTTAGTGAAAAAAGCATACAACTTATAATAAAAACACTTAGGCCAAAGCTTTGCTTTGGCCTTTTCAGGGGAGAACAACAATGAAACATTTACCCTCACGTCACCTGATACACACATCACTGATTACTTTCGCTGCTTTGTCTGTTACCGCTTGCCAACAAGCAGAACAACCCCAGCATCACAGCATAAAAGAAGCACAGACAGGTTCTGTTGCCACTGTTGATATTGCTAATCCCAGCCCGTTTAATCGCGAAGATGAAGCTATTTATTTAAGCTACTACGACTTAGGTGTAGCACCTAATACAACGCTTGCGGTAAATATCGGCGATAATCAAGTTGCCAATCAAGCGATTGATAAAGATTTGGATGGAAAGAACGATGGTATTTTGTTCGTTACTGATCTTTCTAAAGGTGAAAATATACACGCAGAGATAATCTCAACAACACGTCTCGCACCTTCCAAAAAGCGTGTACAAGCAGATTTAGCCCATAAAGTGGGTGGTGAATGGGTACCTCATACTCGCCCACCAAAACACCAACAAAATGCTGGAATGAAAGAATATGTCGGTGGCCAGTTTAAAAATGTTCAATCCATAACCCCTCCTGAATATTACACAGACCATTCAAACTGGATCCGCTATGAAGGACCGGGGATCGAATCAGATAAGGTCGGTTATCGCATTTACCTCGATTGGCGTAATGGTTTTGATATCTTCGGAAAACTGACTCCAGAACCCGTATTGCACAACGTTGGTTTAGATGGTTATAAGTCGTATCATTCGCTGCAAGATTGGGGAATGGACTTATTAAAAGTAGGAGGATCGCTAGGTGCAGGTGGTTTTGCCTATACCAATGAGAAAGGTAAGCTTGAACATGTCAGCAAAGTAGATACTCGTACTGCAAGCATCACTGCGAATGGCGATCTATTCGCCCAAATTCAACTTGATTACCATGGCTGGCAAAACAGCGAACAGCAACAAGACCTCAGTGCATTTATCAGTATGCAAGCGGGTTCTCCACTGGCAGAAGTCACCTTAAAACTCGACAAACCACTTGATAACATCACCGCAGGCCTTGTAAAACATCCCGATACGACCTTTTTAAAAGCCGATTTACAAAGCATGAGCAATTATGGCTATGGGTATATTGCTAGTTGGGGCAAACAAAGTCTCGACGGTAAGGCGCTAGGCATGGTGGTTTTTTTCAAAAAAGGGGATGTAAAAACAGTACGCCAAGATGATAAAAACTACTTAGTAGAATTAACGCCAAAAGGCCAGCAAGGCAGTCAGCAAGTTCACTATTATTTTGCATCTTTATGGCAAGCACAAAGCGGTATTAATACCGTAGAACAATTTGAGCATTATATTAAACAACAAGCGCAAAAGCTGACCATTAAGCCTCGAATTCAGCTCAAAACATCGTTGACACAGAATGCAATGCAAGCGTCTATCTCCGCAGAGTCTGCACTTAAGTGGACACAAGCATTCGCAGATTCTGAACTGGCGCGTAAAACGCTAGGCTACCACTATAATGGATGGGATGTTAACCGTAAGCGATCTCCAAAGTTTGAATATGACATTATTGGTATTCAACCGTATGCTTATTACACACTCGGTGAACTCACAGATAATGCGGAATATAAACAAGTCATTGAAAAAGTAACCGGAAGCTTTATTTCTGAAGATGGCCTTATTTCAGCCTATAAACAAAGCAATTTTAATATTGATAATATTCCGCCTGGTCGCAATTTAATTACGCTATACCAGCAAACAAATGAACAAAAGTATCTAAAAGCAATTCATGCGCTAAGAGAGCAATTACATAAACACCCTCGCACGTCGACAGGGGCATTTTGGCATAAGAAAAAATACCAAGGCCAAGTATGGCTTGATGGTGTGTATATGGGTATGCCTTTTTTAGCTGAGTACGCAGCCTTATTTGAATCGGGTCACCAACAACAAGAAACCTTTGCCGAAGTGGTGAACGAATTTAACTTAACCCGCGAGTTTTTAAAAGATACACAAACAGGGCTTTACTATCACGGCTGGGATGAGCTTAAACAACAGGCATGGGCTAATAAATCAACGGGGCTTTCACACGAGGTATGGGCTCGCGGAATGGGCTGGCTTGCGATGGCCGTTGTCGATGTACTTGATTATATTCCTGAACAAAATAGTCAGCAACGAAAACACTTACTTACCATGGTGGAAGAAATTGCCGACAGTCTAGAAAAAACGCAAGACCCAGCAACCGGCACTTGGTGGCAGGTAATGGATAAACCCAATGCGATAGGTAATTATAGAGAGTCATCAGCAACGGCGATGTTTACCTACTTCTATGCAAAAGCAATAAATAAGGGCTACTTAAGCACCGATTACCTTGCGACTGTATATAAGGCCTATCAGGGATTATTAAACGAATTTACCTTATTGCACCAAGATGGCACTGTGTCTATGACTAACCAATGTTATGTAGCGGGGCTTGGCTTTGGCCGTGATGGGAGCTATGACTACTACATGAGTGAACCTGTTGTTGCAAACGACCCTAAAGGCAACGCGGCGTATATTTTAGCTGGCACAGAAATGGTAAAATTGCTTCGTCAGAAAAGTAAATAATCATGCAAACATTTCGCTACTTATCGATTTTATTAACCTGTATTTTAAGCGTTTTTTGGTCAGTAAACAGCATTGCAAGCAATGTTAAACCCCCCCCGATTATGTGGTCGATATGGATGGCTGAATCAGAAATGCAACGTCATCCGCATGCCTATTTGATTGACTGGCGCACTGCTGCTCGCTGGGACTATACCCATGGCTTAGAACTTATGGCATTTGCTAAGCTTTATCAAAAAACAGGCGATACACGCTATTTCAATTACATAAAAGAGTATGTTGATAGCCTCGTTATGGACGATGGCACGATTAAGACTTATCAACAGAGTAAATACAACATCGATATGCTTAATGCTGGTAAGTTATTGTTTTTCATGTATGACGAAACAGGCAACAAAAAATATCGACTCGCCATCGACATACTAGTAAAGCAATTAGAAAAGCATCCCCGCACTACAGAAGGGGGATTTTGGCATAAAAAACGCTACACCTCACAAATGTGGCTCGACGGTTTATACATGGGCGCACCATTCTACGCTGAGTACATTCGTCGTTATGGTCAAAAAGAGCAATTTAGCGATGTTATCAAGCAATTCCAACTTATTGAAAAGCATTTATACCGACCTGATACCCAACTCCCTGTTCACGGCTGGGATGAGTTAAAGAGTCAAAAATGGGCTGACCCAATCACAGGACAATCAGCAAATCACTGGTCACGTTCAATAGGTTGGTATGCCATGGCGATGGTTGATGTGTTAGCGCAATTGCCAGATGATTATCCTGAAAAAACATGGTTATCTCGCCGCTTTAAACACTTAATCGATCGCTTATTACATTATCAAAATGACACTGGAACTTGGTATCAAGTCACAGATAAAGGCGGTGAAGCTGGTAATTATCCTGAATCCTCTGGAAGCAGCATGTTTACCTACGCAATCATCAAAGGAGTATTAGATAACGCCTTACCAGCCTATTACTTAGTGTACGCAGAACAAAGTTATGCTGGATTAATCGATGAATTCATTGCTGTCGACAAAAAAACAAAACGTATTTCAATCACATCAGCCTGTGAAGTCGCAGGGCTTGGCGGCAAGCCATATCGTGATGGTAGCTATGATTATTACTTAAGCGAAAATATCCGAGATAATGACCCTAAAGCAGTTGGGCCTTTTATTTTAGCGAGTCTTTTATTAGGCAGATAAGGAAATCAAGTGAAAGCGATTTATGTCTTAATAAATACCCTTTTTTTTGTCAGTGTTACTTTACCGGCTATTGAACTGATAGAGTTCCCCACTGAAAAAAATAACATGCCGCTCATTTGGCAGGCAGATTTAGAAAATGGGTATTACCAAAACCCTATCATTCATGCTGACTTTTCAGATCCTGATATCGTTGCCCTGGGTGATGATTATTACATGACGGCATCAAGTTTTAACTCTGCGCCGGGGTTGCCTATTTTACATTCAAACGACTTAGTTAACTGGCAACTCATAAATTACGCACTCCCTATTCAACAACCGCGTGAGCACTACAACACGCCACAACATGGTAATGGCGTTTGGGCACCCAATATTCGTTATCATAATGGCTTATTTTGGATTTTTTACCCTGACCCAGATTTTGGGATCTATGTTATTACAGCCAAAGACCCCGCTAAAGCATGGTCAACACCCACATTAATTCTAAAAGGGAAAGGAATTATCGACCCAACCCCCTTATGGGACGATGATGGCAAAGCTTACTTGCTTCATGCGTGGGCAAAAAGCAGGGCCGGATTTAACAATGTTCTCTCAATTCGTGAAATGAGTGCTGACGCCAGTTGGGTAAGTGACGAATACCAGCATATCGTCGATGGCAATACCCTGCCCTCATATCGTACCCTAGAAGGTCCTAAGTTTTACAAGCGTAATGGCTTTTATTACATTTTTGCTCCTGCAGGCGGAGTCGATTTAGGTTGGCAGTCGGTTTTTAGAAGTAAACACATACTAGGCCCGTATGAAGACAAAATTGTAATGGCACAAGGAAACTCGCTAACCAACGGCCCACACCAAGGAAGTTGGATCAACACGCCATATGGCCAAGATTGGTTTGTTCATTTTCAATCTAAAAATGCCTACGGCCGTATCGTGCATTTACAACCGCTTCAATGGCTTAATGATTGGCCCGTGATTGGCCGAGATCCCGATAAAGATGGCATCGGCGAGCCGGTTTTAAAGTATCGAAAACCCAAAGCTAAACGGTTCTTAAGCACTCAAATACCCAACAGCGATGAATTTAATGCTGAGCAACTTGGTTTACAATGGCAATGGAACGCAAATCCACAGCCACACTGGTTTTCTTTAACTGACAGTGCTGGCTATTTAACACTATCCCAACAGCAAAAAGTAGCAGACAGTTTGTGGCTTACTCCTTCGCTGTTATTGCAAAAACTACCGGCAGAGCGCTTTTTCGTTGAAACAAAATTAGTCTTTAATCCAGAAACTTACCAGGGCGACAGCGGTCTTTTATTGTTTGGCGAAGACTATGCGTGGATCGGTATATCGCGTTCAGATGAAGGCGCACTCCACCTTGTTTATAGCCAATGCAAAGGAGCACGAAAAGGATGTACAGAACATAAAACAATCATTACAGAGGTCACCACTGAGACAATGTATTTAAGATTACTGGTGCAACCTGGCGCTCATGCGGTATTTAGTTATAAAACGTCAGAAGCCTCACAATATCGGGCCATCGGAGAGCATTTTAGTGCCAAAAAAGGCCGTTGGGTTGGTGCCAAAGTGGGCTTATTCAATGTCAATAAGTTGTTCAGTCGCAATTCTCACTCTGTACATTACGATTATATTCGCTTTTCTAAGGTAGC
The DNA here is from genome assembly GCF_001938575.1 of Pseudoalteromonas sp. PAB 2.2. Classification (NCBI taxonomy): domain Bacteria; kingdom Pseudomonadati; phylum Pseudomonadota; class Gammaproteobacteria; order Alteromonadales; family Pseudoalteromonadaceae; genus Pseudoalteromonas; species Pseudoalteromonas sp. PAB 2.2. The sequence continues at coordinate 179,019 of NZ_LYPI01000007.1, read as the reverse complement.
TGATAAATGAAACACACACTCCCCCTTATCGCTTTTCTATTAAGTGGAATATCAAACCACGTTCATAGTGCGTCTTATACTCTTGAAAACACATATAAAAAGTTAAAACCACGCTACAGCGAGTTGCATCTACCAGATGACAGCCCAATAAGTAATTTAAACGTCGAACAACATACGTACCCAGGTAAATTGCGCTCCCAGTCAATCACTATTATTCGACCTAATAACAACACCGTATTACCACTGATTGTATTGGTGCATGGTGGTGGATGGGGCTCGGGTTCACCGGCCATTTTACAAACCCTCGCAGCAAAACTTGCCGCTAAGGGCTTTGTTGTGGCAACCCCTGCTTATACACTTTCGGATGAGGCGCAATACCCTGCATCGATTCACGATATTGCACTAGCAACACAGTGGTTAAAAAGTAACGCTTCACGCTTTCACTTAAACGCTGAAAAACTGACCCTTGCAGGCAGTTCAGCAGGCGGGCAAATAGCTGCCCTACTGGCTTATAGTCATGGCAAGTTATCGAATCAAAGTGCCTCATTGGCAGTGAATGCGCGCGTGTTAATCAACATTGATGGCCTGTCTGATTTCACTACCCCTTTGGCACTGCGCTACGAGAATGATAAAAATAAGGCGGTTACATCTGCCAGTAAGTGGCTAGGAGGTCGTTATGAAGAAGTCCCTGCAATTTGGCAACATGCATCCCCAATTAATTACATCTCAAACACAAGCCCTGCGACTTTATTTATCAACGGTGGCTTTGCGCGATTTTATGCAGGAAAAAAAGCAGTTCAAGAACAATTAACTGAGCGTGGCATTACAAACAAGGAGCATGTGTTTAAAGAGGCTCCCCATTGCTTTTGGCTATTTCACCCTTGGCAAAATAACACGGTTGAATTAATCAGTGAGTTTATTAATAAACAATTAGCCGTTGACTCTTCCCGTTGACTCGCGTGTAACGAGGTTAGGTGTCACTGTTTTTTGTAAGGCTAACTTTTCCTGATTATTACGGGATTTATTGATCAGCTTTTGGACTGCCAAACACGCCATATTAAACACTGGGCGTCGGATAGTTGTTAATGAGGGAATAATACGTGATGCCAAAATATTATCGTCGAATCCAGCCACTGAGAGCTCATCGGGCACTCTAATATTTAAGTTGTTTGCAACCCGAAGAACCGCTGCAGCCATTTCATCGTTATTTGCAACGATTGCAGTGGGTCTTGGTAAAGTATTAAGTAATTGCTCAGCACACGCCAAACCACTGTCATAATTGTTTTTACCTTCAACTATGCGGTCTGTTGGTAGCTTAACGTTATATACCTGCAACTCAGCCAAAAAGCCTGCTAAACGTTCAATCGACGAGCGGTAATGTTGAGGGCCCGAAATAAACCCAATATCTGTATGACCTAACTCGACTAAATGTGTCGCCATATCACGCATGGCAGCACGCTCATCAGACACAACAATATTGTCTGCATCATCTAAATCAACTGACGCAAGACGAACATAAGGACAATTAATTTCTCGAAGCGCTGCTGCCAATGCTTTATTTTCAGAGACAGGAGGTAAAATAATCACGCCATCTAGTTTTGAGCGCGAAATAAAACTAAGGCAATCACTAATGAAGTCATCGCGTTTTGATGATCCAGGGTGCACAACAAGCTCATAGCCAAGCTCAGCACAAACACTCAATGCGCCACGTTGCACTTCATCAATATACAGTGCATCTGGGTTATCATAGATTAAGCCCAGTAAGTAAGAACGACTCGACGCCAAACCGCGCGCTTGCTTATCTGGCGAGAACCCTGTTTCTTTAATAATTTCTAACACCCGCTCACGGGTTGCTTTACCGACCGCCGGTGAGCAGTTTATCACTCTCGAAACAGTGCGTTTAGAGACCCCTGATAAACGAGCAATATCGTTGATTGTTACAGACATATAAAATTCCAGAGTCAACTACTTAGCGACAGTAGTGTTCAGCTTTTAATTATTAAAAGTACACAAATTCGTTACATTATAAATGACAAAAGAGGCGACATGCACCTCTTTGGTGATTTTAATCTAATAAACCGAATAAGCGTGGTAAAAATTCACTAATTGCAGGTACATACGTAACCAACATTAGTACCAGAAACATCACTAAATAGAGTGGCATCATGGGTTTTATTATTTTATGTATCGCTGTTTTTGCGACTGCACAACTTACAAATAATACACTCCCCACTGGCGGAGACACTAATCCTATCGATAAATTGAGAACAATCATGATACCAAACTGAACAGGAGACATACCAAATTGCATTGCCACCGGTAAAAATATCGGTGTGAATATCAGTACAGCTGGCGTCATATCAATGAATGCGCCCACAAGTATCAAAATTAAATTAATTAATAACAAAATAATTATTGGGTTATCACTTAATGTTAAAAAGAATTCACTGACCATTTGTGGAATATGCGTATAGGACAAAAGCCACGACATTGCCGAAGATGCAGCAATAATAAGCATCACAATGGCGGTTGTTTCGCAGGCCTTAAGTAATAACTGAGGCATTTCATTTAAACGAATTTCTTTATACACAAACACAGCAAGGACGAGAGCATAAATCACGGCAACGGCCCCGGCTTCTGTCGCCGTAAAAACACCACCAATAATGCCCCCAATCACAATAAAAACAAGTAATAAACTGGGCAATGCTGCGATTATCTTTTCGAACATGACCGAAAAAGGCAGTCGCGCTGTCACAGGGTAATTGTTCTTAATAGAATAAATTGCACACACCATCATCAGTGCTAAACCGAGTAAAATACCCGGCAAATAACCCGCAATAAATAAGGCTGCAATCGATACTCCCCCACTCGCAATAGCGTAAATAATAAGAATATTACTCGGGGGTATTAGCATACCTGTTGTTGCCGCACTTGCTGTGACTGCTGCTGCAAAGTTTTCGCTGTAACCGTGCTTTTTCATTTCTGGTACCATAAAACTACCGATAGCCGACGTAGCTGCAACAGCAGAACCCGAAATAGCACCAAACATCATGCACGACATTACATTCACAAGCGCTAAACCACCGGGTAAGAAGCCAATCATTGCCATAGCACACTCAATTAAACGCTTGGCTATGCCTCCTTGGCCCATAATTAAACCAGACAAAATAAAGAATGGGATGGCTAACAAGGCAAAGCTATCCAGACCGCCCATCATCTGTTGGGAAATCGTAATACTTGCTGGCGTAAAATCCATATGTAGCGTAAGCGCAATCAGTGTAGATAATGCGATACAAATAGAAATAGGGACATTAATAAACAGTAAGATGAAAAAACACACAATTAGAATTATGGCTGTCATTTCCATTATGATTCCTCCATCACATTCATTAAGCAATTAACAATATTTTCAACGCAGTTAAATACAATTAATAGGCCACTTAACGGCAATACAGCATAAACAAAGCCCATATTAATACCCAGAGCTGCCGAGCTTTGTTCAAGCTCAAAACTCAGCATCATTAACAAACTGCCGCCATACACTAAAATGCAAGATGCGGTTATCAATACCGATAATTCAATAATAAAGGTGCATTTTCTGCGTAGTGTCGGAACCATTTTTTGATAGAACAGATCAAGTCCTAAATGGGCGCGAGTTCTGTATGCGTACGATGCGCCTAAAACCCCAATCCACATTAATAAAAAACGTGCTAACTCTTCTGTGTATGAACTTGGCGAACGCAAAATAAAACGCGAAAACACCTGCCAAGTCACGACGGCCACGATGGCGATCATCGCTACTATCAAAATCCGTTCTATTAATGAGTTAAGATGTGAATTTAGCTTTGTCATTTTGCCTCCCCCATCGCTTTGATAGCCTTGATATGTTGCTCAACAGGCGTACCTGCAAATGAAGCATGAAAATCGGCGACTTTATCCTGAAACGCTTTTTTGTCGGGGTAGGTAACTTCAACGCCGGCCTCAATAACCGCTTTAAGCGCTTCATCCGATGCTGATTGCCAGAGTGAACGTTGGTATTCAACAGAATCAGCCATGGCTTTAGTTAGCCATGTTTGCTGTTGTTCACTCAAGGACTCCCACACTTCTTGGCTGGCCAAAATAACATCAGGTACAAAGGTATGTTCATCTAACGAGTAGTACTTCGCAATTTCATAGTGGCGAGATAAGTAATAACTGGGTGGGTTATTTTCAGCGCCGTCAACAACCCCTTGCTGCAGAGCCGAATACAGCTCAGCCCACGCAATAGGTGCTGCAGCACCGCCAAGAGCTTGTACCGTCGCAACGGCCGTGGGGCTATTTAATACACGAATTTTCTGACCAATTAAATCCTCAGGCGTGTGAATGGGTTTTTGGGTCGTATAAAAGCTTCGGCTGCCTGCATCGTAATAACCTAACCCTTTGAGTCTTGCTGAAGATACTTTATCAAGCATGTCTTGACCTAACTGACTGTTTAATACGCGCCAAAAATGCGCACTGTCATTAAACAGATAAGGAATACCAAACACCTTCATTTCTGGCACAAAACCCTCAAGCGGACTCGCAGACACTTTGGTAATAGCGAGACTACCTATTTGTAGCAACTCGATAAGCTCTCGTTCTGACCCTAATTGACCACCGGGATAGATCACTATTTCCATACTTCCGTTGGAATAGTAATCTAAACGTTTTGCCATATACTCCATCGCTTGATGCACCACATGCCGGGTATCCAGCGTGTGGGCAAGCGTCAAGCGTGTGGTTTTGTTGTCATTGCTGCAGCTGGTTATAAAACCAAGCGTAAAAACCACAAAAACGCTGTAAAGAAGATTTCTATTCATTATTATTTCTTCATTGTGTGTTCTGTTAAATGTGGACTATCTCAATTGTTGCGGTTGATACTTGTCCATGTCGTCATAATCTAAGTTTTCACCAGCCATCCCCCAGATAAAGCTGTAATTCTGTGTCCCTGCACCAGAATGGATTGACCACGGTGGCGAGACCACAGCTTGCTCATTATGAATCCATAAATGCCGCGTTTCTGTTGGCTCACCCATAAAGTGACAGACCGCTTGCTCTTGAGGTATTTCGAAATAAAAATACACTTCGTTACGACGATCATGTTGATGAGCTGGCATGGTATTCCACACACTACCGGGCTTAAGTTCAGTTAAGCCCATTTGCAGTTGACACGTTTGTACCACTGTATTGATGAGCATTTGGTTGATATTACGCTCATTCGATGTCTCTAAACTTCCTAAATGAAGTACATTAGCATCTTGTTTAGTAACGTGTTTATTTGGGTAACTGTGATGCGCAGGTGCTGAATTTAAGTAAAATTTAGCTGGGTTTTTAGCATCATCACTGCGAAAAGACACTGATTTGTTACCCCGACCTAAGTAAAGTGCATCTTTATAGTCTAATGAGTAAGTTTCACCATCCGCTGTAATACTGCCTTTGCCCCCAACATTGATAATGCCCAATTCGCGACCATCAAGAAAATGGGCCGCTTTTAAGTTATCTAATGTTTCAAGCGTTAATGCGTTATTTAAAGGTACTGCACTGCCAACCATAAAACGTTCATAGTGGGTATAAAGCCAATACACTTTGTCGGCTTGCATTAATTTGTCGACTAAAAACTCGTTTCTCAATTGCTCAGTGTCAAACCCTTTTACTTCATTTGGGCCTACTGCGTAACGTGATTCAATTTCTGTGTTCATTGTTTTATTTTCCTACTAACGTGCTAACCATCCGCCATCAACTGCCAAAATATGTCCATTGACATAATCACTGGCTCGTGATGATAAAAAGATTGCGGTACCAATTAAATCTTCAGCTTCTCCCCAGCGCCCTGCTGGGATACGTTTTTCTATTTCGCTATTGCGCCCAGGATCATCCTGAAGCGCTTGCGTGTTATCTGTTCTAAAATACCCAGGTGCTATCGCGTTAACCTGAATGTTATATTGTGCCCATTCATTTGCTAAGGCTTTGGTAACGCCTGCAATAGCATGTTTACTTGCTGTGTAAGCGGGCACAGTCATTCCGCCACTGTATGACAGCATGGATGCAATATTGATAATTTTACCTTGACCCTTTTCGATCATTTTCGGTGCAAATGCCTGAGCAAGTAAAAAGCTGGCATCAAGGTTAACCTTTATCACCTTTTGCCATTCATCGTAGGGGTAATCGATAGCGGGACTTCTAAAAATGGTGCCACCCACATTGACCAGAATATCGATGCCATCATTAACCGACAACGCCTTTTCTGCTAATGCTGACACGCTTTTGGCATCGCTCAAATCAGCGGCAATATCCCATGTTTTCGATGCGCTTTTAGCTATTTCGCTACATGTTTCTTCGCAACCATGCTCACGACTACTGCTACAGATCACATCAGCCCCAGCAGCGGCTAATCCCATTGCAATTTGCTTTCCTAAGCCACGGCTCGCGCCTGTTACTAAAGCCGTTTTCCCCTTTAAATCGAATAGCTGTGTTGTCATAAAATTAACCTTTTTATCTGCTAACTCTCTGTATCAGCCTCTTCAAATAAGATGATACAAAAGTTTGAATGCCTGTTTTAACACCACTTTAATAAACAAGTTGTAAAAACATTCACAAAGTTGTTAATAGCCATTCTTCGCTACCGGTGGCAATTTGTCAAATTTTATTTGCCACCGGTGGCAAATATGTCTAAGATGTAAAAATCAACACGCCAATTAAGGTTAAAAATGGGTCAAATGTATGTACACACTAAATAGAAAAAACGTCAATAAAAACAAATACCCGACGACTATAATGCAATTCGGTGAGGGGAATTTCTTACGCGCTTTTGTGGATTGGCAAATCGACAAATTAAATGAACAAACAGGTTTAAACGCGGGTGTCGCCATTATTAGACCAATTGATTACGACACATTACCGCTACTTAATACTCAAGATGGTCTCTATACCAGTATTATTCGAGGCATTAATGAGCAAGGTGAATCGGTATCTAATGAACGCATTATTAGCTGTGTAAACGAAGAAATTCCTATTTATAAAGAATTCGATAAATATTTACAGCTCGCAGAAAGTGAAGATCTAAAGTTAATTTTTTCTAATACAACCGAAGCAGGCATCGAGTACATTAGCGAAGACTCACTCACTGATAAGCCAGCAAAAGCCTTCCCTGCGAAATTAACTCAATGGTTATTTCACCGCTTTAATCACTTTAACGGTGCAAGTGATCGCGGCATGATCATCATTCCTTGTGAACTAATTGATTATAATGGTGAAAAATTAAAAGAAATTGTCCTCAAGTACTGCCAACTATGGGATTTACCCAGCGAGTTTGTTAGCTGGCTTAACGAGCATAATTATTTTTGCTCGTCGTTGGTTGACCGCATCGTGACGGGCTTCCCACGTGATGAACATCAACACTTGCAAGAACAATTTGGCTACTACGACAACTTCATGGTCACAGCTGAATATTTTCATTTATTTGTTATTCAAGGGCCGCAACATTTAGCTGACGTATTATGTTTAGAAGGCAGTGATGTCAATATTAAAATTGTTGACGATATAGCCCCTTACAAACAACGTAAAGTCGCCATTTTAAACGGTGCACATACTGCGATGGTGCCTTTGGCCTATATGGCAAATATCGACTCTGTGGGCGAAGCGCTCGCCTCACCATTAATCGAGAAATATGTAAGTAAACTGATTTTTGACGAGATTATTCCCACACTATCTTTACCTAAAGATGAATTGCAGGTATTTGCCAATGATGTGCTTAATCGCTTTAGAAATCCGTATATTTGTCATTTACTTATGTCGATATCACTGAATAGTATGACCAAATTTAAAACGCGATTACTGCCGCAGTTAGAGCAATATATTGTAGATAATAAAACCGTTCCAGCACTCATTGCGACAGCAATTGCGGGGCAAATTTTGTTTTACCGCGGCGAGCGGAATGGTCAACCCATTGAGCTTTCAGATAGTCCTGAGTGGATCACTTTATTCAAATCCCTGTGGCAACAGCACCAAGGTGGTGCGATAACATTGAAAGAGCTTGTCAGCAGTGTGCTTGGCGCTAAGTGGCATTGGGATAAGGATCTCAATGAACTGACAGGATTGACTGACCTAGTAACAGAACAGCTTAACAGCATGCTTACGACCTCTGTTGAAGAGACACTATCAAAACAAGTGGAATTATAATCATGGCACAGTTATTAAGACTTCATAATACTGATGATGTTGCTATTGCCCTGAGCCCAATTAGTGCGGGTGAACACATTGAGTTTGAAGACTTCTCGTTCACCGCATTAGACGACATCGAAAAAGGACATAAAATTGCGTTAAAGCCAATTTCAAAAGATGACCGTGTTATAAAATATGGCGCTCCAATTGGTTTTGCTCTTGAAGATATAAAGCAAGGTGCTTGGGTTCATACCCACAGCATTAAAACGACCCTGCATGATGAGTTAGAGTATCAATATCAGCCTGAATTTGTCAGTCAAGCTCCTGCTGAGCCCTCTCCACCCGTGAATATATATCGCAGAGCGAATGGCGAAATTGGTATACGTAACGAAATTTGGTTGATTCCAACGGTTGGCTGCGTCAACGGTATGATCAAACAAATGAAAGATGAGTTTCTACGAAATCACCCCGATCTTGGCATTGACGGGGTTCATATATTTCCTCATCAATTTGGGTGTTCACAGTTAGGTGACGATTTAGAAACCACGAGAATTTTACTGCAAGATATGGCATTACACCCTAATGCCGGTGGTGCATTAGTTGTCGGTTTAGGATGCGAGAATAATCAGCTTGCCGCCTTTAAAGCGGGGTTAGGTGATATTGATGAGAATCGAATAAAATTTTTAGTATCTCAGCATTCCGATGACGAAGTAGAAGATGGTGTCGCGCTGCTAGAACAAATTTACGATGTAATTAAACATGATAAACGTGAACCCGGTCTGCTGAGTGAAGTAAAGTTTGGTCTTGAGTGTGGTGGCAGTGATGGTTTATCCGGTATCACAGCAAACCCAATGCTAGGTTATTTTTCTGATTACTTAATTGCTCAAGGTGGAACGACCGTACTGACCGAAGTACCCGAAATGTTTGGTGCAGAAACCTTACTAATGTCTCGCTGTAAAGATGAAGACACCTTTAACCAGCTTGTCAGCATGGTAAATAATTTTAAAGGTTACTATAAAGCGCATAACCAACCCATTTATGAAAACCCGTCTCCGGGTAACAAAAAAGGCGGCATAACTACATTAGAAGACAAATCGTTGGGCTGTACTCAAAAAGCAGGTACCAGCAAAGTACAGGCCGTGCTTGATTATGGTGAACGATTAAGTACTCCAGGACTCAATTTACTCAACGCCCCCGGCAATGACCCCATTGCCACCAGCGCACTTGCAGCTGCGGGCTGTCATATTGTGCTCTTTACCACCGGGCGAGGTACGCCTTACGGTGGTTTTGTGCCTACTTTAAAAATAGCCACTAATTCAGAGCTTGCGAAAAAGAAAACCCGCTGGATCGACTTCGATGCTGGTGTGCTGGTGAATGGCAAATCCATGCCTGAAGTTCATCAAGAATTTGTCGATTTGTTGGTGGATGTAGTGAATGGTAAACCGACCTGTAATGAAGTAAATGATATTCGCGAAGTAGCCATCTGGAAAAAAGGAGTAACCCTCTAATGTCAAAAAAGAAAATTGCCATTATTGGGGAATGTATGGTGGAGTTGTCAGGGGCTATTTTTGGCGAAATGCAACAAAACTTTGGTGGCGATACCATGAATACAGCCATTTACATGAAAAAATTGGCAAGCGAACGCATTGATGTCAATTACGTCACTGTGATGGGAGAGGATGCGTTAAGCCAAGCAATGATTGCTCGCTGGCAAGACTACCAGGTTAACTGTGACACCGTATTAACCGACAGTAACAAGCATGCTGGTTTATACATGATCCAAACTGACGCCCATGGCGAACGCACTTTTCAATATTGGCGCAATGATTCTGCGGCAAAATACCTCGTTCGCCACGCTAAATTTGCTGATATTGTTAGCCAGTTAAAAGCAGTCGATGCAGTTTATTTGTCGGGTATTTCACTCGCAATTTTGCCCATCGATGATTGTAATATTTTACTTAATGTATTGGCTGATCTAAAAGTTCATGGTGTTAAAATTATCTACGATAGTAACCACCGGCCAACGCTTTGGGCATCTCAATCTCATTGCCAACAGAGCAACAACCGTATGTATCAGCTTGCTGATTTAGCCTTGGTGACATTTGAAGATGAAGCCCAAATTTGGGGCTTTAACAACCTCACAGAATGTCGTGAGCACTTGCATCAACAAGGTGTAAAGCAGCTGGTCATTAAAACCGGTGAAAAGGGATGTCAATACAGTGAAAATAGTCACAGTATTGTCAATCAGTATGATGCCAGACTGGTAGATAATGTTGTTGATACCACTGCAGCAGGTGATTCATTTAATGCGGGGTTTTTAAGTTATTGGTTGCTAGACCATGACATTGCAAGCTGTGCAGAGGCTGGAAATCTCGTTGCAGGACAGGTTATTCAACAACGAGGGGCCATCGTCCCAATAGATAACTCAATACTAAACAGCACACTTTAGGAGACAAGTATGCGTTTATTTTTATCATTGCTCGTGGTGTTATCTATTGCGCAGAGTGTTTTTGCTGCGACGCCTGCAATTGGCACCGAGCCTGTCACATTTATGCATGTAGAAAAAAATAATAAGCATGCCTATAACAGCATTCAAGCTGCAATTAATGCGAGTAGCCCCTATAAAGAGGTGGTGATCACTGTTGCAGCTGGTGAGTACAACGAAAAACTGTATATCACCCGCAGTAACCTCAGTATTGTCGGTGAATCCGCCGCTAATACTATCATTCGTTACGCACAGTTGAGGAATAGTTGGCGAGAACACAATGACAGTGACTGGGGAGCTGCCGTGGTTAATATCACTGGCAGTGACATAACACTCGCCAATATCTCCGTTATCAATGATTACGGAAAAATTCATAACACACTTGAACATCAGTTTGCGATCCGCGGCTTTGAAAACGCATCACGAATCATCTTTCATCAATGTGACGTACAGGCCTATGGTGCTGATACAGTGAGTCTTTGGAACAAAAAAGAGGGTCTTTATTACCACTCTTACTGCTCTTTCACTGGGGCTACAGATATGGTTTGCCCAAGAGGTACCGCCCTCATTGAGCATTCTCAATTTTACAACTTAAAACAAACCGCGACTCTTTGGCATGATGGCGAATTGAGTAGCGAACAAAAGTTTGTTGTTGCTAATAGTGAATTTAATGGCGTAGAAGGCTTTTGGCTTGGCAGACATCATTATGATGCCCAGTTTTATTTATTAGGAAATCAGTTTTCTGATAACTTGGCAGATAAACCTATCTTTAAAAAAACCTATGCGGATAAGCAAAGAGACCAACCAAATCGTTGGGGATCCCGTTATTTCTTCGCCAATAACAAAGCCCCGTATGCTTGGTTAGATGATAACTTCCAACCGAAACAGCTCAATATAGAAGAAAACAACCTTGTTGACTGGGTTTTCAAAGGCGAATGGCAGCCCAAGCAACAATTGCAGATGCTGGAACAACAGCTGGCTACTCAAAATTTTAAAACTGATGCATTTCAGTTGAAATAAGTTGCGTTAACTTTAGAGTGCATGCTTTGGGTTTCAATGTCACTGTAAGTTATATCGTTACTCACCTCTCACAGGTATGCACTCAACCTCGTTCGATAAATATGAGTGTGGCATAATTACGCCACACTCATATTACTCATCACATTTAGAAGTTAACACCCACTGACAACCAGTAGCGACGACCATCTTCTACATAACCATACTCTGCCTCTGATATTTCTTTATCGAATAGGTTATACACACCAAAGCCAAGTGTAATTCGTCGGCTTAAATCATAGTTACCCCCCATGTCTGCCAAAGTGTAGTCTGGCGCAATTAAGCTACTTTGTGATGGACCTGTCGTAGGTTGGCTTTCTTCACCGCGATAATGCACACGCAGCCACGTTCCTAGTTTATCTACTGGGCGCCAATTAAGTGAGGTTTGTAAAATGTGTTTAGGTAATTGATTAAGTGGACTGCCTTTGTATTCACCGGTTTTTTGCTCAGAATCGGTGTAGGTGTAATTAGCACTCACATCAAGCTCGCTGGTAATTTCGTAAGAAACCGACAGCTCAAACCCTTGTGTTACTGCTTCATCAACATTGATATAAGTTGTAGGCAGAGAACCAAACTGATTCGGACCATCTGTACATTGCGTTAATGGGCAAGAAATACGCGTAATTTTATCTTTAAACTCGTTGTAGAACACCGTACTTGAGAGCGATAAATCGCGACTGATATCATAATAAATCCCCATTTCGTAGTTTACGGACTTTTCAGGGATTAAGTCTGGGTTACCATAAATATTACCACCACGGCTTACCTGTCCCCACGCTGGAGTAGATTGGCGAATATTCGGTGCTCTAAAGCCTGTTGAAATTCCCCCTTTCACAGTCAGCGACTTAGTGGCATTGTATACACCATATAAACGCGGACTAAGGTGACCCGCAAAGTTACCATCATGATCATAACGAAGCCCTGTGGTCAGTTTAAATTGCTTTGATGCAGACCATTCATCTTCTGCAAACACCGACCATTGCTCGTTTTCCACATGCGTTAAATCACTGATGCTATTACTCGTATAATCATCCAGTTCTTCTTTTAAATACGCCGCACCAACGCTTGCATTATGATTGGTAAATGGCAGTGTCCAGCTTGTTTGCGCGTCGGTATTTTCGACATACATTTCACGCGAGGTGTTATCAAACTTATCGTATTTTAGATAGCTGCGCGATGAGCCAAAATCGTAGAAGCCATTATGGCTAAGCGAATAAGTTTCTTGGTCGTACTCTGTGGTTGACGACTCAGGACACCCCCGTCGGCCACAGCTTTCACCTTGCGCTAAAGGCGCGACAGTTTTACCTAAAGTTTCATCCAGTTTTTGTTTTGCCGAGCCCACCTCAAACATAATTTCGTGGTTATCTGATGGCGTTAAAATAAACTTCGCTTTGATATTGCTTTGCTCTTTACCTCGAAAGCCAGCAACAAAGTCATCTTCATCACGCTCAGAGAACTGCCCTGAAAGCTGAACTCCTAGCAACTCTGGAATTAAGCCACCCGCGGTAAAAAAGCTACCTTGATTAATGTTGCCAGATTCGCTTGATTCTTGAATGGTGCTGTCTAAACGCAGTTCGCCATACCACTTTTCGGGTGTTTTACGGGTTATAATATTGATAACCCCACCAATGGCATCAGAGCCATACAGTGATGACATAGGGCCACGAATAACTTCAATTCGGTCAATGGCTGAAATAGGGGGTGTCCATGCCCCTTCAACACCTGGGCCATCACTATTTGGACGAGTTTCGCGAGAGGTTTGACGTTGGCCATCAATTAAAATCAAAGTGTACTGGCTTGCCATACCACGCAAACTGATATCTTTTCTATCACCACCACCGGTCACAACCACACCGGGTACGTCGGTCATGGCATCTGTTAAGTCACGGTAAAAACGCTTTTCTAGCTGCTCACGATCAATCACGCTAATACTTGCAGGTGCCTCTTTTAGCATTTGCTCATACCCAGATGCAGAAACAACAATCACTTCCATGTCTTGTTTTTTATCATCAGCGTATGCAAAATGAGATAGGCCTGCTAAGACAGCAGCGGTGAGAGGTAAAACAGAAGGAACAACCCTCGTCATAATAATACTCCGTGACTTTTTGTTTATAAATGATAATAATTAGCGTTTGCAATATTAATGAGAAGTCCCCGTTTTAACAATTTACGATTTCTTAAAACTGAATTAAGAAGGCCTGAACAATGAATTCCAAGCTAATCAAAACACTACGCGTATTTTCTCGTACTGTTGAAACAGGCAATATGAGCAGTGCTGCTGCTGAGTTATCAATGACGACATCGGCTGTAAGCCAACATATAAAGCAATTAGAACAGGAAATCGGGTTAAGTTTATTTAATCGCAGCCCGCGAGAGTTGACGCTGACCGAAGCCGGTCATTTGTATTATCAAAGCTGTTTAAAGATGCTGGCACTTGCAGATCAAGCCAGCACGCAATTACAACACTTACAAAGTAAACCCAGTGGCGAATTAAAGTTAGTGGCCCCCGTCGGTTTTGGGGGAGGGCTTTTAAGTGAACCGCTCGAGCGCCTAATAAACGAGTTTGATGATTTACGTATTCAGTTAATTTTAACTGATGAGCCAATCGATATGATAAAAAGTGGCGCAGATTTAGCCATTGCAATAGGCCCATTAACAAACTCAAATCTGATTGCACGAAAGCTCGCAACCTGGCCGTTAAAGCTCTGCGCCCACAGAGATCATCCTATCGCTAAGTTTAAAAAAGTCAGTTGGGATGATTTACATCAGTTCTCCCGTATTTCACATACATACGCCGACAGCAATGCATTTAATCCACTAACGCTTGAAAGTAAACCGCTGCCCAAGGCAAAAATAAACGTCAATAACATGCAAAGTTTAATTGCGCTGGTCTGTGATGGGGTCGGTTATGGCGTGTTGCCAGAGCCTGAAGTGAGGCACTTATTAAGAACAAAAGAACTCATCGAAATCGCGCCCGAATGGGCCATGCCAAACTACACCGTGTATGCAGTTACCCCAGCAAGAGACAGCTTAGCTGCAAAAACCAAAACAGCGATAGAAACCATAAAACACTGTTTTAATGATGTATCGAAACAGGTTGAATTTGTTGATTAAGGCCAGTATGGATAATACCAATTCGCTAAAATAAGCGCGTGGGTATTATCCAAGTGCGAGCCAAACACCTACACACATCATAAGCGCACCGGCAATACGATTTAGCCATTTTAAATTGTCGCCTTTATCTAAAAATAACCTCAAGCTTTTACCACCCGTGGCATAAATTAACATACAGATAAACTCACTCAGCATAATAATGCTTACTAATACAGCAAGCTGCGGGGCAACGGCTAAATCTACATTTATAAAAGGGGGCAAGAGTGAAATCATAAACGCCCACCCTTTTGGGTTTGCGATGGCAGTGATATAACCTTGTGAAAACAGTTGTCCGCGCCCTATTTGCTGCTCGGTTTCATTTTCGGGCTTAAAACTGGTTTTTGCGCGCCACATATTGACTCCAAGATAAATAAGGTACGCACCGCCAACATATTTTAGTATCGCAAACAACGCAGGATAATTAAGCATAATACTGGCAACCCCCACAACAGCCGCAATTGCCACCGTTGCCACGCCAAGCACTTCACCCACCATCATCCACAATGTGCGCCTTACCCCCACACTCATACCCAGAGTCATCGCTAAAGTCATGCACATACCTGGTGTAATAGACACAAAAAAGAAGGTAGGAATAAAAACCGCAAGTACTGCTAAATCGAGCATAAACCAATCACATCATGAATACTGAAAAAATAGAAAAGCGATTTAAACACATTCAATTAAATAAACAAACACGCGATTACTCACATTTCAATGCGCTAAAGCTCATGAAAACTGGTAATGCAATATTAATATAGGGAGCTAGTTAGCCCACGATCTTCGTTACTAAAATATAAGCTACAAAAAAGCCTATACCATTAGGTTGGGCAACACATTCTATTGCAGCAAATAATCAAGCCAGATCATTATTACGTACAGCGCGACCACGAGTAGTCATTGTATCGGACTCCATCTATTGTGATAGCGATGGCTATTGCACAAGCGCTTCATCTTCAGTCAACTTTGCTTAACTCAGCTCTACTTTATAGCTTCGATAAGTACAGACACTATAACTAATTTTCCACGTGAAACTGAATTTAGTATTTTACCTAAACAGCAATGACCCCTGTGATCACTGCAAACTTGTTGCGCTGAGCTTTTACCTTCTCTGTAAAATACCTATGAGTGCTCTGTAGCTTTATCTGACGGGATAATTTAATTGAAGAAAGACTCGAATGTGCAGTTTGAGAGAACAATTAAAAAAACTCATCACCTAAAAAAGACCATTGCCTGATGAGCAATTCCGTAAGCACGACTAACGACTCACAAAAACAATATACACGTTGGTCAATCTCATTATTTAGCATGTAAAAATAAACAAAAAGACATAATTAATTCCAGAATAAAAACCAATTAGAAAAACAATTCCCCAAAAAAGGGTTAAATAGATTGAACAATACCAATATTTAAATTAACGTCGTTAATAGAATATCAACAAAAAAAACACTGGGAACATCAATGAAAAACACTCTATTAACAAAACAAACTATTTTAACCACTGTGATTTTAGGTCATTTATATGCAGTTCCAGCAATAGCCATGGATACAGAAGATAAAATTGAAAAAGAGGAAAATCTAGAAGTAATAACGGTTACTTCGCGTAAAAAACTTGAAACAATCCTAGAAATACCTATGAGTATTTCAGCGGTATCTGCAGTTGAGATTGCCAATCGAAACTACCTTGATGCATCTGATATTTACCGTACTTTAGCTGGTGCTGCAGCACCTCGTGGTCAGTTAATTTTAAGAGGGTTAAGCGGAGGGAATAGCGCATCGCCAGATACAACAGCCATATTCACTGATGATATCCCGTATGAATTTACAAACCTCACAGATGTTGAGCGAGTTGAAGTATTACGCGGCCCACAAGGTACATTATACGGTTCGAATGCAATCGGTGGTACGGTTCGCGTTATCACTAAAAAACCACA
This sequence comes from Pseudoalteromonas sp. PAB 2.2, assembly GCF_001938575.1. NCBI lineage: Bacteria > Pseudomonadati > Pseudomonadota > Gammaproteobacteria > Alteromonadales > Pseudoalteromonadaceae > Pseudoalteromonas > Pseudoalteromonas sp. PAB 2.2. The sequence goes on along the minus strand of NZ_LYPI01000007.1, from coordinate 162,216 downwards.
ATTAGATGAATTTGAGTTATTTGGTACGATTGAAGGCTCAAGTGAAAATAATGTAGATGGTTTTGACAGCAGCTTATCTTTGGGTGTTAATGTACCTCTATTAGAAGATACCCTTGCATTAAGAGTGACAGGTAATATAACCAACGATGTCCGTCCTTATGTCAATCAAGCAACAGGCCAACAGAGTAAAAGTCAAAGTAGTTTTATTCGAAGTCAATTATTATGGCAACCAATTGATAATTTAGCACTTAACTTCACCTATGTGCATGATGAGTATTCTGCTAATGGCGCAACATTGGGAGATACCTCAAAGCCAGGATATTACTATGAATTATCTTATGATGAAGATGCTTCAGCTAAGTACGGTTATGATATCTCAGACACTAAAATAACATGTGATCCGACATTTAATCGCCCAGATTGTATTCAAGGTGGTGGATTTATTCATGATGCTGATGATAAATATGCTCTCTATAATTTACTCGATGGTTGGGATAAAGAGTCTACAAATTTATATAGCTTAACTGTTGATGTTGATAATATAGCCGACGTTGCTTCATTAACTTATGCTGGTTCATACCGAAAAGTAAAATCTGATTCGCTGGATGATTGGTCTCGTTTAGATGCTTCTGATATGTTTAAAACATGGATAATAAACGATCAAGAGCTGTCCCGCGTTACCCATGAAATTAGGCTTCAGAACTTCGATTTAAATAGCAATTTAAGTTGGACTGTCGGTGCTTATTGGGATAAATCATGGCGACCTGACTCTCCAGGTCATCAATGGCAATATATTGAAAGCGGTGACAGGACAGCAGCTGCTGCACTTTACTGGTGGGGGGACGATGCCCAGCAAATCGGTTTAGATAACTTTGACGATCCTAATAAAATTTGGAATTATCATGTGTTCAGCGAGTGGGCAAAAGAGTTTGCGCTGTTTGCAGATGTAGCGTACCAAATTGAAACAGACGATTTTGGCAATATTGAGTTAAATGCGGGTATTCGCCATTTCAATTTAGAAGATTTTGAACGCACTGAAGAAATTGGTGTGTGGTCAAACGATAAAACACTGATAGGCGGTGAAGAACAAGGAAATCGCTTTAAATTTAGCGCTTCTTGGCAACCTACTGATGATTATTCAATTTATGCTCTTTACTCTGAAGGATACCGCCCAGGTGGTAACAATAGCCCACTAGCCGCAGCGTGTGTAAATGATGTTAATGCTAAAAATCGTAAAGCTCGCTTCACATCTGATTCAATCGATAACTATGAAGTTGGCTTAAAGGGCTCATTATTCGATGGTAAGTTCAACTTTAGCTCTGCTATTTATCAAATAAACTGGAGTGATATTAAGACGAGTATTTACATGGATTCTTGTGGGTTCTCTTATACCGCAAATGCAGGAAAAGCACGTTCTAGAGGGCTTGAGTTTGAGTCAAAAGCAAGCTTAACAGATACTATAGCATTAATTGTAAATGCCTCTTATACCAACTCTGAACTTACTGAAGATAATGAAACAATCGGTGGCGTTAAAGGTCAAGAAATGACGATGGTGCCTAAATATAATGCTTATATCGCAATTGATAAGGAATTTGACATTAATAACAAGCCATTCTTTATTCGTGGTGACGTCTCAGCATATGGTAAATACAACACGCACTTTGATACCAAACCTGGAGATGAAGTGCCTGGTTATGAAGTATTTAACTTATCAGCTCGTTATGAGGTCAACGAAAACGTGAAATTAAGCGTTCACTTAAATAATGTCTTCGATAATGATGCGATTAAGTATAAAAGAGATCGAAGTCGTAGTAATAGAACAACCGCTCAAAAATACATAGATTTTTTACCCGAGCGTAGCATTGGCATACGTTTAGATTACAACTTTATGTAAATAACAATTAAAGAGTCAATGCCGCTTTCTAAGCGGCATTATTTTTTCAACACGCTATTAACCAATTTATTTTTTAGCTCAGATAAGTTCGCCAAAAATATAAAACGACCGTTATATAAATTGTATTAATTAAGTTAGCGACTTTAAAAATATCTCGTTGATAAAAATTAAAAAATTAGTGATTAATTTTTTCAACAATTAATTCTATGCAGCTCAAACTCGTTAAATCGTAATTGGTAATACTGACCACCATTAACTTCAGCTTTAGCCGCTCAAAAAAATCCCCGCTAAAAGGCGGGGATTCTTAATATACGTATTTTGCTAATTACTGAGTGACACCTTCAGCAGCAACAGGCTCTACTTGCTTTTCATCACTTAATAAGTATTTATCTAACCATTGCTCTTGCTCCCAAAGCACATGCAATAAGCTCTTACGGGCACGGTAGCCGTGCGCCTCATAAGGCAACATAACTAAACGAGCCTCTTTGCCAAGGCCTTTTAATGCGGCGTACATGCGCTCGCTTTGCATTGGAAACGTGCCTGAATTTGGATCTTCTTGGCCGTGTATCATCAACATAGGTTCATTGATTTTCTCAGCATGGAAAAATGGCGACATTGCGGCATACACATCTTGAGCTTGCCAAAAATCACGTTCTTCACCTTGAAAACCAAATGGCGTTAATGTGCGATTGTAAGCACCACTGCGGGCAATACCCGTTTTAAATAAGTCGCTGTGTGCTAGTAAATTAGCCACCATAAAAGCACCATACGAGTGACCAGCAATCGCTATTTTGTCTTTATCGGCAATGCCTTTTTCAACCAATACATCAACAGCGGCTTGCGCACTCGATACGAGCTGAGTACGGAAAAGGTCATTCGGCTCTTTACCATCGACACCTACGATTGGCATTTTAGGGTCATCAAATACCGCAATCCCTTTTGCAAGGTACGGCATAGGCCCCCAATACCCAATGTAAGTAAACTCATACGGTGATTCGCGCACTTGCGATGCCACCGCTTTATCTTTGTATTCAAGCGGGTAAGCCCACATCAGTACAGGTAACGTTCCTTGGGTTTTGTCATAGTCCGGCGGCAAGTAAAGTGTGCCACTCAGTTCAACACCATCCTCTCTTTTATAACGAATAAGCTCTTTAGTTACGCCTTTAAATTCAGGGTAAGGATGCTCAAACGTAGTTAATTGAGTGAGTTTGTCGTTATCTAAATCACGAATAAAGAAATTTGGTTGCTCCGTTTTTGATTCACGTATGGTGATCAAACGCTCGCCTTCATCGTCTAACATCGCACGCACACGCTCGTAATAAGGTGCAGCTGATTGCCAAACACGGGTTGTTGAGTTTGTTTTTACATCGTAACGGTCTAAGAATGGGATATTTCCTTGCTCAGACGCCCCATTACCACGGAAATAAATATAACGACCGCCAACCACTTTGATGACACTTTCACCTAAGTCGTTTTTCTCGTAGATTGGGTAACCCGGATCTTTATAAGCATCATTGTAACTGCGCTCAGAAAAGAGCACGCGATTTTTATCGGCATTTCGAGGTTGTATAACAAATGTGCGTATTTGTCTGTCGCTAAAACGCCATTCAGATAATAAGGCAACATTGTTACTGCCCCACTCTATTGAGTCGAAGCGACGCTCTACTTTAGCAAATAGCTTAGGTTCACGTTTAAACGGAGCGCGCAGACTATAAAGGTAGTCATGGTGCGCTACATCTGTTTTCATATCGCCACCGTCTTGTGCTTCTGCCCACATGACTTCGGCACCTTGGTCTGAACGCCACTGAAAATCTCGACGGCCAGTACGAACGCTGTCGTAACCTTGGGGAATATTGTCGGCTAGCGGCTGTTTTGCCAGCTCAGCCAAGGTGTAACCGCGCATTCCCCAAATTTGCCATGTAGCAGCAAAGCGTTGGTATGGAACTTGGTACGAAAAAGGCTCATCGATCATACCCACCAAAATATTGGTTGAATCGGGCGATACTGAAAACGACTTAATTAACCCAGCTTGACCAATTGGCTGCGCTTGGCCGCTCAATGGAATATAAGTAAGCTGACTTTGGCCAAAAAACTTAAACTGCGCTTCATCGAAGGGGCTGCTTAATAAATTTTGATAAGTGCGCGCAGGTGCTTTTTCACCTGTACTTTGTTGAATTACCGGCACGACAGCCGTGCTGTCATTGGTTAAACGAGTTTTACCTAAATTAACAGCCGCATTTGCAACGATAGCACTGCTATCGGGTAACCACATGTAAGGAGTACGCGTTAATACTGAGTTTAACGGCGTATCACTGAGTTGCCTTGCTTGTTTTGTACTGACGTTATAAACCCATAAATTGGCACTATTTTTTTGTTCAATTACAAAGGCTAAGTATTGACTATCACTTGACCAACTGGGCGAGCGAATTAAACCATTGGGTAAACCCGATACCGTAATTTCACTCCCTGTTTCAACATGCTTTAGCACCAGAGACGTAAATATAGCGCGCTCACGTGAGCGCGAAAAATTGGCAGGATTGAGTTTAATTCCGGCGAGTTTTAGTTCTTCTTTCGCAAGATCTTGCAGGGTATCAATACGTTTTCTATCAAATAATGCCAACCACTCGGCATCATTTGATAAATAACTACTGGGGGCTAATTTAGCATCAACAACCGAAGCCAAGGCAGGTGAAGGTGTTTGATACCCTTCATTGGCAAAACTTGAAGTACAAACTGACACGCCAATCATCAGCGTAAAAAGCAATTTTAATGCTTTCATGTTAGTTCCTTTTTTCGTTTTTATTTCCGACTAAGAAAATAGTTTAAGACATTTTATAAAGAGTTTCGACTCTTTTGGCAGCTAATCAGTGACTTAAATCACTAAATTACGCTAATATAAGCACACTATATTCGCTACTTTTCGCTAGACAAAAATGAAAAAATTAACGGGCAAAGTCACTATTTGGGACGTAGCCAAAGAAGCGCAAGTATCAAAATCTACCGTGTCTTTGGTTCTCACTAACAGTGATAAAGTCAGTAATAAAAGTAAAGAAAAAGTGCTGACTGCCATCGATAAGCTTGGTTATGTATATAACCGAGACGCCGCAGCACTTCGAAGTAAGCGCTCGAATCTTGTCGCACTGGTAATTAATGACCTAACCAACCCCTACTCAGCGCAACTAGCAGTAGGCTTGGAGAAGCATATTTACGATTTAGGGATGTTGCCTATGTTGGTAAATATTGCCGAATGTGTAGAAAGACAAAAGCAAGTTGTAAAAACTCTAAAAGAATACAATGTGTCTGCTTTTATTATGTGCCCGGCCCCTGGCACCGAACAAAGCTGGCAAGATGACCTGATTAATAGCGGCTTTCCTGTAATTAATATAATGCGTGAGGTTCCCTTTTCGGCAGCTCCGTGCGTTTTACCCGACAACAAAAAAGGCACTCATATTGCTACCAGCCATATCCTGTCGCAAGGTATTGAAGAAATTGCTTTTTTAGGTGGTGTAGATGAAATATCAGACTACCATGAGCGACTGAGTGGTTTTTTATCGGCGCTTAAACAATTTAATATAAGCGAAGACAAACGTGTTATTCAGGCACAAACAAATCGTCAAGGTGGCCGCGAAGCCTTCAACAGTTTGATCAAAAAATCCCCGCATATCAAAGCGATTATTTGCTTTAACGATGTGATTGCTTATGGTGCCATTGAAGCAATGCGCCAACATGGATTAGAACCGGGCAAAGACATTAAAGTTGTTGGCTTTGATGATCTTGAAGATTCGCGATTAATGCTACCATCGCTCTCAACCATTGCAATAAATGCCGATGAAATTGGTAAGCGCACTTGCCAAGTTTTAAAAGAACTTCTTAATCAATCGACACCACCTGTCCGCACTTTGGTGGATGTCAATTTACAAATACGAGACTCAAGTCAATGAAAAAAGTGTTAGTGATCGGCTATGTATGGCCAGAGCCAAACTCCTCTGCCGCCGGCACCCACATGATGTCGCTATTGCGCGCCTTTCGAGCACAAAACTGGCAGGTCGAGTTTGCCAGCCCAGCGCAAAAAACAGAGCACATGATTGACCTTGCAAACGAAGGCATAACCAGCCAAGTCATTGCCCTAAACTGCGCCAGCTTTGATCAGTATGTACAAGCTTATAATCCCGATATCGTGATGTTTGATCGCTTCATGATGGAAGAGCAATTTGGTTGGCGTGTAGATAAATACTGTCCCAATGCTTTAAAAATCCTCGACACAGAAGACTTGCAATGCTTAAGAAACGCTCGCCACGAGGCACATAAAGCAGGACGTGCATTCAGCTTTGCAGACTTACACAGTGATATTGCCAAACGTGAAATAGCCGCTATTTTGCGCTCAGATATTAGTTTGATCATCTCGCACTATGAAATGCAATTACTAAACGATGTATTCAACGTTGATAGTGCGTTATTGCATCACTTGCCATTTTTAGTCGACTTAAAAGCGCTTCCGACCAACACAAAACCCTTTAATGAGCGCCAGCATTTTATGACGATTGGTAACTTTCGCCATGCCCCAAATTGGGATGCAGTCCTTTACTTACAACAAATCTGGCCGTTGATCCGCAAGCAGTTACCTGACGCCGAATTACATATTTATGGCTCTTACCCACCGCCTAAAGCAACGGCACTTAATAACCCTAAAACAGGATTTTTAATAAAAGGCTGGGCAGATGATGCCTATAAAGTGATGGAAGATGCTCGCGTATGCTTATCGCCACTGCGCTTTGGTGCCGGTATTAAAGGTAAGTTACTGGAAGCGATGATCATGCAAACGCCGAGTGTCACCACCCCAATTGGCAGTGAAGGCATGCACCTAAACGAGCCGTGGCCAGGTACAGTTTGCGAAAATGCAGAGCAATTTGCCGACGCCGCCGTAGCACTTTACAAAGATGAATCTGCGTTTATTCAAGCTCAGCAATATGGCAAACAGTTATTGCAAAAATATTATGATAAATCAAAACTTGAAGCGCAATTAATGGCTAAAATTGAACACGTCAGTGAGTCACTGATAAGCCATAGACACAACAATTTCACAGGGCAAATGCTGAAACATCACACAATGCGTTCAACACAATATATGGCGCAATGGATTGAAGCAAAAAATAAGTAAATTACCCCTAAATAACACTAGACATAGTAGCGTTTGTCGCTAAAATCGCGCTGGTAAATTTAAGCTTTATAGTCTGCTTTGCAGACTATATCTTATTGAAATTTGGTCTATCCTTAACTGAACAATTTAACCTTTGGTTCAAAACGCCTTTGAAAAACGCAACGTTTACTGAAAAACGAAAATTTATCGTTAAGCTGGGTAAAATGCTCCATAAATATGGCACACCAGCATATCGACTTGAAGCGCACTTAATGGAAGTCGCAACATATCTTGGCCTAAAATCCTCCTTCGTCATGTCGCCTACTTCAGTGACGTTTGTGATCTGGACAGATGGCCACGAAGAAGAGTACACCCATGTTGCACGCGTTGATCCGGGTGATCATGACTTAGGCTCGCTTGCTGATACCGATGATCTGGTAAATAAAATGCTCAATGGCGATTTAACCTTGCAAGAGGTTGATAAACAGCTCGACATTATTTACACCATGCCAAACCCTTACAACAAATTTACCACTGGCGTTGCGTTTGCAACATCAGGTGGTGCATTTGCAATGCTAATGGGCACCAGTTGGAATGATGTATTTTGGTCTGCACTGCTGACTTTAGTGGTGTATTTATTTGTTCTTTGGTCAACACGTTCTAAGCGCGTTGCTCATATGCTTGAACCATTAGTGGCCATTGTTTCCGCTATTTTAGCGTGTGCAGTGAGTGTGTACCTCGATGCCGAAATTAATATTCGGTTAGTTGTTCTCTCTGCCATTATTGTGTTTATACCGGGGCTTGCTTTAGCGTTAGGCTTTGCCGAACTTGCAGCGAGGCATTTGGTGTCGGGAACAGCCAGAGTCATGGATTCCTTTATGTTGCTGTTTAAACTCTATTTTGGTGCTTTTATTGGTATTGGTATCGGGTTTGCGATTTTCGGACAAGCCGATTTTGTGCAACCAGAACCATTACCCAAGTGGACCGCATGGCTGGCTATTTTCATGTTATGTAGCAGCTTAATCGTGATATTTAGAACCAAGCTTAAACATGCGCTATGGTCAATTGCATCAGGTTTTATTGCATATGGTACAAGCATTGGCTCAGCAATGTATCTTGACTACACCTTGGGTACATTTGTAGGGGCATTATCGGTTGGTATTTTTAGTAACCTGTTTAACCGTGTTGCGAATGCACCTGCTTCTATCGTCGCCATGCAAGGATTAATCGTGTTAGTCCCGGGGAGCAAGACCTACATTGGCCTAAACTCGCTGATTGAAGGTCAAGATTTTGTGTACGCCGAGCACATAGGTCAGCAAACATTCTTGATTTTTATGTCGTTAGTAGCGGGTTTAATTTTCGCCAACGTTGCGCTGCCACCGAAAAAGAGTTTGTAATTTATATAAGCCCGAGTTTACTCGGGCTTTTTGGTTATCGGCAGTCGTAAGCAAGCGTGTAAAGTCAAGACCCCCCCCCTTCTAAAGGAAACCAAGTTCGCCATGGATTAAAGCTTCGCATTAAAAACGAGGTTACTGCATAACTGATACAAACAAAATACCTAGGTGCCCCGCGACAATTTAAAATTTCCTTCTTCGTGTTTATTCTCAGCTTCTTTTAATCAGTATCGAATCGTTTTTAAATTTGCCCACTTTTTCATCTGAAAGTTGTGAATGTCCGCTATTTAATTATCTAAAAAACAATAAGTAAATTTAACTCATTAATACTAACACGCTATACGTTGCGTTAGTTTGACACCCGTTAAGTGCTCTGTGTATGCAACTAAGCACTTAAAACTAAATAATAAAACATAAGTTCGAATTCAAGAGAATGGACAATTTTGGGCAACTCGATGGTAACTTAACTATTAAGCTGACAACACAGTTTGATATTATTTTTGATGCTATCAATCTCACCAATGAAACAACCTATACCTATGAGCGCAATCAGTATGCTCCAACAGGCATATACAAAAATGGTCGTCGCTTCTATTTAGGCATTCGGTATAGTCATTAACCGCATTCGTTACTAATCCTGTTTCATATTGCTATAATCGGTGACAATAATAAAACAAGCGAAGGAAAACACTATGCTAAAGTCAGTTTTAGCCTTAGCCGTTGGTTTGTCTAGCACATTTGCTGTAGCCAACGATACTATCACGATTGATGATATCCCATTGATTCAATCTGTCGTTCAAACCAGTGTCAGCCCAGATGGCGATAATGTTGCCTTTACACGCTCGGTCCCGCGCACATTATATAAAGATAAAAATGGCCACAATTACAGTGAGCTTTTCATTGTTGACGACAAAGGCGTTGAACGTCCTTACATTACAGGTAAGGTCAATATCAAAAGCATTCAATGGTCTAACGACAGCAAAACGGTGTACTTTTTAGCTAAATTGAATGATGACGAATACACTTCACTGTACCAAATCCCTGTTGATGGTGGCCAAGCGCAAAAAGTGTTGTCGTTAAAAGGCACATCTATTTCAAGCTATAAATTAGGCCCAAATAACCAACATGTGGCTATTTTGGCATTACCAGCAAAAGACAAGTCTGAAAAAGAACTAAAAAAACTTGGTTTTATGGCTGAAGTTTATGAGTTAGGTCTGGATAATAAAGCGCTGTTTATTGTCGATTTAGCGAACTCTAACACCCCATTAAAGCCTACAGCACTGAATGTAAATGACTACGTCAGTGATATGAATTGGTCTGCAAATGGTCAAAAACTACTTGTTAAAACCCAACCAACAGCGCTTATTGATGATAAATACACTAAATCAATGTGGCACTTGTATGATATTGCAAGCAATGAAGTCACTCTGTCTTTTAAAACAGAAGGCAAGCTAGGCGATGCTGAGCTGTCTGCCGATGGTAAATATATTGCTATTTTAGGGGCCGAAGACAAACACGACCCAGCCACAGGTCGCTTATTTATAGCCGACACTGATACAGCCGAAATCACTGAATGGCTGCCAAACTTTATGGGGCATGTTGTTGACTTTGAGTGGTCTCATAAACGCAATACACTTAATTTTATAGCCAATGTGGGCACTGAAAGCTTTATTGCGAGTATTAAAACTGGTAGCAATAAGTACAAAAAGATTATCAAAGAAGGCAAATTTATTGCCACAAACCTAAGCGTATCTGACTCAGACAAAACACTTGCTGTTCGCGCTAATACGGCGCAGCACCCGAACGAAGTCTTTATTATTCGCGGTAATAAAGCCACCCGCTTAACCGATTCAAACAGCTGGTTAAGCGATAAACGCTTTGCAAAGCAAGAGACTATCTCGCTAAAAGCGCGCGACGGTGTAGACATTGAAGGGGTACTAATTTACCCACTAGATTACCAAGAAGGAACCCGTTACCCACTCATTATGTCGGTGCATGGTGGGCCTGAAAGTCATGACAAAAATGGCTGGTTAACCAATTACTCTCGCCCAGGGCAAATGGGTGCAGCACGCGGCTATGCAGTGTTTTATCCAAACTACCGCGGTTCAACAGGTAAAGGGGTTGACTACTCTAAGCTTGGCCAAAACGACTATGCAGGTAAAGAGTTTGATGACCTTGTCGACTTTAAAAACCATTTAGTTGAAATGGGGTTAGTTGATAGCAAACGTGTGGGTATTACCGGTGGCTCTTACGGTGGTTATGCCTCTGCATGGGCTGCAACTAAGCTCACCGAGCACTTTGCTGCCAGCGTCATGTTTGTGGGTGTTTCAAATCAACTCTCTAAGTTTGGTACAACTGATATTTCGAATGAAATGAACCTTGTTCACGCGCGTTCTTACCCGTGGGATAAATGGCAGTGGTACTTAGAGCGCAGCCCAATATATTGGGCTGGTCAATCTAAAACACCGCTACTTATTATGCACGGTAAAGATGATCCTCGCGTACACCCTGCTCAATCAATGGAGCTATATCGCTACATGAAAGTACAAGGTAAAGATGTGCGTTTGGTGTATTACCCAGGCGAAGGCCACGGCAACCGAAAAGTGGCTGCTCAATACGATTACAGCTTACGATTAATGCGCTGGATGGATAACTATTTAATGAAGGGTAATAAAGACATGCCTGAATTTGAAATTGACCATGCTGCAAAATTAAAAGCACGTAAACAAGCAGCAGAATAAAGCACTTCCCTATACGCCCTGTCCTTAAAAAGCAGGGCGTTTTTAATTTAATACTGTACTTTGATTATGCAGCTCAAACTGATATAACTCATTAATAGGTTTACTAAAAAAATAAAAAGGAATTGTTCAGTGATGCGCCTAATCTGGATTTTTATCAGTCTCGTTGCTGTGAAAGTGTTCGCAGAACCTGCGTGTATTAATTGTCATCAAAGTCAGGTCGAGGATTGGCAAACATCACACCATTTTCATGCAATGGAAAAAGCCACACCGGCCACAGTGCTTGGCAACTTTGATGATCAAACACTTGAATACCAAGATCAAAAAGCACGCTTTTATACACGCGACCAACAGCTATTTATTGCTATGCCAAACCTTAACGGCACACTGACTGACTATCCCGTTTTATATACATTTGGTTACGAGCCACTGCAGCAATATATGTTTGATATGGGAGGAGGCCACATTCAGCTTTTTCCGTTTGCGTGGGATTCTCGTAGTAAGGAAAACGGCGGGCAGCGCTGGTTTGTGCTTCATCCTGAGCAAAAACAACATGATTTATTTCACTGGTCACAAAAAGGACAAAACTGGAATCACATGTGTGCCGATTGCCATTCAACTGAATTTAAAAAGCAATTCGATCTTAACACCAACCGCTTTAATTCAACCTACAGCGCTATCAACGTCAGCTGTAAAGCGTGCCATGGCGATACAACTGAACACTTAAAATGGGCAAATGGTGATAAAAAAAGAACAGATAAAGGCTTTGCTAACAATATAAATACGCAAACGCCGTTGTTCACTACCCAAAAAGACGGCAGCATGAAAAGCGTGCAACCTCTCGTAAAAAGCGACCAAGTTCAAGTCTGTGCAACGTGTCATGCTCGTCGTTCGCAACTTAACGACCGAAGTGATCCCCATAGCTTTTTACAGGATTTTCGCGGATCGCTGCTTACGCCTGAGCTCTATCATGTTGATGGCCAAGTGTGGGATGAAAATTATGTGTGGGGCTCATTCTTACAAAGTAAAATGTTTAATGCAGGCGTAACCTGTAGTAATTGCCATAACCCGCATTCAGGAAAGCTAAAACTACCCGGCAACCAAACCTGTACACAGTGTCACAGCCAAGTCGATTTCGACACACCCGAGCACCACGGTCATAAACTCGAAAGTGAAGGTAGCCAATGTGTTGATTGTCATATGCCCGCTACTACGTACATGCAAGTTGATGCCAGACGCGATCATAGTTTTCGCGTACCTCGTCCAGACCTAACTCTTAAAACCAATGCACCCAATGCCTGTAATAGCTGCCATGAAGATAAAACACCTCAGTGGGCAGAAAAGCAGATACGAAACTGGCACCCAAATTCGGCACATTTAGGCAAAGAGCACTTTTCACAGGCGTTCCATGTCGCTGATAATGGGTTACCCAATGCATCAGCCATGCTGACAAAAATTGTGCAAGACAAATCATTTCCTGACATTATTCGCGCATCGGCACTGAGCCGTTTATCAAGCAGCCCCGATAACAATGCCGTAGTTGCGATTGCGCGATCAGTAAAAGATCCTGAGCCGCTGAAACGCCAAGCAGCTATTGAAGCGGCAATGCCTTTTGACATCAACCAACGCTGGCGAATGCTCAATCCACTGCTTGATGACACGCACCTTCCCATAAGAGCAGAAGCAGCCCGCGCCTTAGCGCCTATGCTAATGGAGGCTTTTCCAAGTGGATTGAATGAACCAGACTCTGAGCGCCTGAATAAAGCCCTTAATGAATATAAACAAACCCAGCTGTATCAAGCTGAGCGCGGGTACGCACATACCAACTTAGGTAATCTCGCCCTTACTCTACAAAAACCAGAGGAAGCCAAAGCACATTATCTGCAAGCAATCAGCATTGAGCCAATTTTTGCACCTGCCTATGTTAACTTAGCCGACTTATATCGAAATCAAGGAGATGAGGAGGCCGCCCAGAAAACCTTGAAACAAGGCTTAGCTGTAAATAATGAAAGTGCCGATTTGCATTATGCATTGGCAATGAGCTTAATTCGCACCAAGCAAAAAGAGGCTGCGTTAGGTCACTTAAAAAATGCCGCTAATTTTGCAAAAAACAATGCCAATTACTCTTTTACTTATGCGTTGTTGTTGCAAGACTTGGGTGACATGCCACATGCCATTTCAGCCCTTGAACATGCATTCACACTCGCACCAAATAACCCAGACATCAGTTACAGTTTAGCCCAGTGGTATGCTGGTGAAGAAAACTACGCTCAAGCACTCTTCTATGCACGAAACTTAGCGCGCCTTGTACCGGGCAATCAGCAAGTTCAACAGTTTATTCAACAACTAGAAATGATGAACAGTATTGGTAAATAAACACGCCATAAAAAGGGCCTAAAAAGGCCCTATTTATTACAGACTCTGTTTGGCTTTAGTGGCCATAATTTAATGACTTCGCTTTTTCTATTGCTTCGTTTACATTCAGTGAGGCTGCTTCTTGGCGAGGCGGGAACTCAACAAACGTTTTTACATGCTCATTTAACTTGGCAATAATAGGTTGCAATAACCAACTCTTACGCATGATTTGGTGAAAACCCGTTACCCCGTCGTAATGCTCTAAAGGGTCTTTACGTAAGTTAAATAGTTTGGGCATACTGTGAGTGATCATATCATCGTAGTAAATCCCCTTTGGCTTCGTTGCAAAGTGCATTTTCCAAGGGCCAAAACGAACAGCAGTTAACTGCGACTCATAGTAATAAAAGAAAAAGTTACGCGCAGATTTATCAGCCTTACCAGTCCAGTAATCAAGGTTATTTTCACCGTCGATATAAACTTTATCTGATTTTTTCAGTTTCTCACGTAAGTTCTTCTCACCGAGCGCAGCGGCAATAGTCGGAAAAACATCTTCATGTGATGAAATACCGTTGAGCTTTAAGCCTTTCGGAATTTTGTTAGGCCAACGAACCAAAAATGGGACGCGAACACCCCCTTCCCAGGTTGTCATTTTTTCACCACGGAACGAGGTTGTGCCTGCATCAGGCCAGCTTGATTGCTCTGGACCATTGTCACTGGTGTAAATAACAATGGTGTTATCTGCAATTTTTAGCTCATCCAGTTTGTCCAGCAGTTTGCCAACATGTCCATCATGCTCCATTAAACCACTACCAAAAATATCTTCTTCCGAGCTAATATCGGTTGCTAAATGACGGCTTTCTGGTTTTAAGTGCGTATAAACATGCATGCGGCTAGTGGCATGCCAAATAAAGAATGGTTTTTTAGCTTTAACAGCGCGTTCCATAAAATTGAGCGAACGCTCTAACACTTCTTCATCAAACGTTTCCATTCGTTTACGCGTCAGTGGTCCTGTATCCGTAATTTTACCATTAGCATATGACTCAATAACCCCTCGTGGCCCAAACTGTTTTATAAACTTCGGATCTTTAGGGTAATCAGCTTGTTCTGGCTCTTCAGAAACATTTAAATGATACAAGTTACCGTAAAACTCATCAAAGCCATGCTTAGTTGGTAAGTGTTCATCCAAATCGCCTAAATGATTTTTACCATACTGAGCAGTCATGTAACCACGGTCTTTTAAGAATTCAGCCAATGTAGGATCGGCTTCTTTAATTCCTAACGGGTTACCGGGCTGGCCTACCGTTGTTAAACCTGTACGAATTGGTAACTGACCCATTAAAAATGCCGCTCGCCCTGCTGTACAACTGGGTTGCGCATAATGATCTGTGAAAAGCGCACCCTCATTAGCAATTCGGTCGATGTTTGGGGTCGGGTAAGTCATACCATGCGAATATGCACTAAGTGAAATTGGGGCAACGTCATCAACCATAATGGCCAACACGTTTGGTTTATCTGCAGCAAGGCTTACGGTGGACACCAAGCTACAAATAACCGCCGCGAGTAGTTTTTTCATAAATCATCCTTTTTCATTGTTAATAACATCATAGTCTCATGATGAATCAACAATCAGTATAGATGAAAAAGCCACCATTTCTAGTTTCTAAATTAGGCAAACACGATTTAAATCAACTTTTCTTTTACCCACACAGCCCTTATTAATAAGTTGATTTTATTAACTTTTAAATATTTATAAATGCCTATTCAGCAACCAAATAAGCAATCAAGTATGAAATGAAGGAGACAGCACAGTGGATATCGCTGCTAGCAGCCCTTATTTGTAAATTTATAAACGGCTAAACGTGCACTTAAGGCTCTGGTGTAGGCAGTGTGGTGAGGGGATTTTTTACTGGTTTTTTTACGCTCTTTACATGAATAAATTGCCCTAAATTGATCTATCCCATGCTTCGCTTGTAACCGACTAACTTTATCAGCTCGATTATTGAACTCATCGAGCAAATAGACTATAAGTACTTAAAGTACCTATTTTTTATCTCTATTTTGTGTAAGGACAACACATGAACTCACAGTACTTTTCTGTTCTTTTATGCTCATTGAGTGTGCCACTTAGCGTGGTTGCCGCTGAAGAAAAAGCAGTACAGGATATGTCGGATCCACTCGCTGTTTATACGCAGGTGGGTATAGGTGCAACCAATAAAGGCCTTAACCTTAAAATAGGTCAAGCATACGACACCGGTATTGCAACTACCGCAGGAATGAATGTCATTGAAGTAAAAGGGATCTACGGAGATACATTAGGTTGGGACAGTGATAGCAAAACTACAGACTCAATCGATTCATTTCGTTTCCGTAATTTTTCTGTTGATTTAACCACCATGAGTGCCACTCAAATAGACGCAACCTATAACCTGAATGCGAATTTGGTTGCCGACGAAAGTATGGATATATCTTACAGCTATATTAAGGCACTCAAACCTATGGGACGTTTCTCGTTTTATCCATTAGCTGGGGTTGGTGCGTCGTTGGGTGAAAATGCACGTGAGGACGATGGTTCTCGAGACAGTGGCTACTCAATTATGGGAGCGTATGGGTTAATAGGTATGTACGCGAAAGTCACTATCTCCGACAAAATCTGGCTGAACTACAACCCCTTCTGGTTAACAACCATTGGAGGAAGTGATACCTACAAAGACCATTATTATGGCCTTGATCAAAGTCATATCCTAACCCACGAATTTGCTGCAAGTTACCAAATTAATCCACGCATGAATCTGCGGTATTTTGCAAACTGGAATGAAAATGTCGATTTCATGGACGGTGACCATCGCTTGGAGTTTAACTACCAGCTATAAAAACATTGATAATCGAACGCCAAGGAAGCAAAACACAAAACTGAGGTAAAAAAGAAGTGAGAAACGTTGTACTAATAAATTTAGCGGCTGCATGGTTCGTGAGTACCCATAGTGTTGCTTCCAGCTATGATGACTACGCGATAAAGCCAGCAGAAACGCAATTAAGTAATCAGCAACAAAAAGTGGATGAACCGATTTCTTTTTTACCTATTCCAACTTTTATTACAGAGCCTGCCGTCGGGCCAGGATTAGGTGTCGTTGGGCTATTTTTTCACGATAACGAAAAGAAGAAAAAAAAGCAGAAAAAAGAAGGGTCGACCTTGCCACAAAGCATCAGCTTAGTGGGCCTTATGGGCACAAAAAATGGCACCAAAGGAGCCGCTATAGGGCATATTACCTTTTGGGATGAAGACCGTATTCGCTACCAAGGTATTATTGGTTGGGCGAGTATAAACCTCGACTTTTACACCTTTGACGAAATAAAACTACTCACACCACTTTCTCTCAATATTGAAGGCCCTGCCCTATTTCAAAATTTAAAACTTCGGTATCAAGACAGCAACTTTTTTTATGGCTTCAAACAAATTTATCGTCAGGTGGACATTAGCTTGGCAGAGAACCCCATTGAAGATTTTTTGCTTGAGAATGGCATCATCAAAGAACACCTTTCACTCGATGTAAATACTTCAGGTATTGGCCCCTTATTAGAGTACGATAGCCGAGATAACCCGCTTAACCCTGAGCGTGGCTTTAACTATAAAGCCGAGTACTTATATTTCGATGAGGCGATTGGCAGTAAAGTCGATTACACCAGTTTAAAACTAACCGCTCTTAATTACTGGCGTTATACCGATAAGTTTAACTTTGCATTACGTATGCAATACGATTCGGTTAATAACCGAGGCGAAAAACGCTTACCCGTATATATTCCACCCAGTATTGGTTTGCGCGGTGTATCGGCTACGCGTTACCAAGGGCTTAATGTATTTGTCACTGAAGCAGAAGCCAGTTATAAGGTCACTCATAAAATAAAATTAAATGCATTTACGGGTATGGGCTGGGCTGCCGATAATTTTTCTGACTTATCAAAAGCAGACACCGTAAATATAGTAGGCGCGGGCTTTCGTTACTTAATTGACGAGCATTATGGTATCAGTATTGGCTTAGATGTAGCGCATGGCCCAGAACAAAATGCTATCTATATTCAGGCGGGTTCAACATGGTAGTTATACCTAAAATTTAAATCTAACGTTTTAAAATGGTGTAATCACAAAGGTTGAAGTTGGATAATTAACTGCTACTATCAATAAACTAATAATAAATCAGTATATTCGTGTTTCAGGGATTGAATTTATGCGCAGCACAGCCTCGACCAAACATTTTCCGTATAAAAACTTTAAACCTCATGGATTAGTTGAGTTTTATCAACATCAGCACACACTCTTTGCAACAGCGACTGGACCGTTTAACGAAGAAATTATCGACGCGCATTCATTTATACAACAAGCCTACATTACTAAATTGATTGATACCTACGGAGGCTGGTATGAATTGGTTGAATTTGAAAACTCATGTATGGCAACACCGGGGGCACTTGAAAAACTGATGGTGTATTTATCAGAACTAAAACGTAAAGGTGTCGCCTCAAAAAAAACCGCGTTGGTGATTTCAGATGAACTTGAAGGCGCAAACCTGCTTCGAGAAACGTACCGCAACTTATATAAAAAAGCCGGAATGACAATGAACATATTCAAATCAAAAACGGCTGCCTTAAATTGGTTATCCGAAGAGCCAACACCCGAAGTGTCGTTCTAACTTAGGCGATTTAAAAAGTGTTGCTCTTCTTCACGTAAGGTCAACACCTCCACACCAGCAGATGTCACCGCCAAAGTATGCTCCCACTGTGCAGAAAGTTTTTTATCGCGAGTAACAACCGTCCACCCATCGGGTTTGGTTTTTATTTTAGCCGTTCCCTGATTTATCATAGGTTCGATGGTGAATGTCATACCTTCTTTAAGCACTAATCCGGTATTTTTTTTACCATAGTGGAGCACATCGGGTCCTTCATGCATTTCTTGCCCTATGCCATGTCCACAGTATTCTTTCACCACGCTATAGCCTTGTTGGTGAGCAAAATTTGCAATGGCGTTACCAATATCACCAAGCCGCACACCTGGTTTTACCATGTTGATTGCATGCCACAGCGCCTCTTGAGTTTTATTAACCAGACGCGTTGCCAGCGGTGAAACCGCCCCAATCATGTACATTTTACTGGAGTCTGCCAAAAAGCCATTTTTTTCAAGTGTGATATCTATATTGACGATATCTCCATCTTTTAAAACGCACTTTTCATTTGGAAAACCATGACATACCACCTCGTTAACAGAGGCATTTAGCACATAAGGATAATCGTACTGGCCTTTGCTCGACGGCCTTGCCTGCAATTCATCAACAATATAGCGCTCAACAAGGTTGTTAATTTGCATTGTGGTTACCCCCGCTTTGACATGAGGGTCTAAATACGCGAACACCTTGGCTAATAAGCGCCCCGATTCACGCATGAGCGCCAGCTCGTCCTGTGTTTTAATTACCACTTTTTTCATCGATTCCTTCCTTAACGGCAACATCCGCTAGCCGTAACTGTTCTTTAATAATGTCACTGTAGGTCATGGTTGGATTGAGCTCGGCTAACATACCTATTTTAATCCAGTACTCTGATTGCGAGTTTATTGAACGCACCATCGCCGTACTTGCTTTACGGATTTCTTCATGCAGTTCATCACTAATTTTAACAATACCCATTACATCACCAATATATGAAACATATACAGATCGTATATTTAAAATATGAAATTGCAAGCGTTATTTATTTCACCTTTAAATCAAACACACTCATGTCGCTCGCCCTTTTACTCAAGCAGGCTATGAGTTAAAAAAATTCATCTATCAGGTTTATTTTAATCGTTTGTCGGTTTAGATGGATTACTCTAAAKTTAACTCATCAGCAAACGATGCTGCGATTAACGAGGAAACTAACCATGTTTAAACCACTTTTAAAACGACTTGCCCTTAGCTCATTACTTACTTGTTCAGCTTTCGCAATCGCTGATCAGAGTGACTATAAATTAATGGTTATCAATGACTCAGATTCATCGCAAGCCATTATGCAAGGCCAGTATGATGCTGTGTTAGCAGACACAACACAATCAACTGACTTAAATCGTCAATATGAACTTGCATTTAATCGTTGTGCAGCAAGCGTGAAGTCAAAGAACTTCAGTCACGCAGAATCACTTTGCACAGAAGCAATTGAGCTTCTTAACAAAAGCGAAGTACGCGGCTATAAGCGCCGTGAACTTACATCATTCGCTTTTAGTAACCGTGGTATTGCGCGCATTATGTCGAAAAACGACACGGCTGCTCTAGCAGATTTTTATGAAGCGGTGAAAATCTCAGGTAATGATTTAGTTAATCACAACCTAAACCGCGCTAAGCAAAACTTAGCTCTTTAACCGAATTGTTGTCACAAAAGCCTAGTTTGTGTGTTCTCTGGGCTTTTTTATACCGAGTCAGTGCATACGCGGTGACTCAACCATATTGTTGTCGAAAGCTTAGCTTGTGTGTTCTCTAAGCTTTTTTATACCGAGTCAGTGCATACGCGGTGACTCAACCATATTGTTGTCGAAAGCTTAGCTTGTGTGTTCTCTAAGCTTTTTTATTCCGGGTGACTGCACACGTGGTCACCCAACCATATTGTTGTCGAAAGCTTAGCTTGTGTGTTCTCTAAGCTTTTTTATTCCGGGTGACTGCACACGTGGTCACCCAACCATATTGTTGTCGAAAGCTTAGCTTGTGTGTTCTCTAAGCTTTTTTATTGTGAGTGACTGCACACGTGGTCACTCAACCGTATTGTTGTCGAAAGCTTAGCTTGTGTGTTCTCTAAGCTTTTTTATTGTAAGTGACTGCACACGTGGTCACTCAACCGTATTGTTGTCGAAAGCCTAGCTTGTGTGTTCGCTGGGCTTTTTTATTGTGAGTGACTGCACACGTGGTCACTCAGCCGTATTGTTGTCGAAAGCCTAGCTTGTGTGTTCGCTGGGCTTTTTTATGTCAGCTAAAATAACCTGCCAATATGCAACATCAATCCAATCATCAAATTTTTTTCCAACTTGTTGAAAATGTGCAACCTTTTTCATACTAAACTTTTCGTGTAATGCAATACTGGCAGCATTAGGTAGTGCAATACCTGCCATAACAGCATGCAGATTACGCGTCTTTAAATGTGTGAAAAGTGCAGTGTAAAGTTGTGTTCCCACTCCCTGTGCCTGACACTGCGCATCTAAATAAATCGAGACTTCAACGGAGTGTTGATATGCTTTACGCGCTTTCCACGGTGTTGAATAACAATAGCCAATGATCTTGCCGTTAACCTCAGCAACCAACCATGGTAAATGAGAATCAAGACTGGCCTGTATACGTTTTGCAATTTCGCCCCCAGTAACCGGCTCAACTTCAAAGGTCACGGTGCTATTAAGAACATAAAAATTATAAATTTCAGCAATCGCTTCGCTATCATCTATTGTCGTATTTCTTATCATTATTAACTTACTCCCTGCTATTAATAATTGATTAATAGCAGAAAAAGCGCATTACAAATAGATAAAAAAACGCCACTAACTAAAGTGGCGTTTGGGTAGTTTCGACAACAATAAGAAATTGCTTTTAAAAGAAGCCCAGTGGATTTTCACTGTAACTTACTAATAGATTTTTAGTTTGTTGGTAGTGGTCAAGCGCTAACTTATGTGTTTCGCGACCAATCCCTGACTTTTTATACCCACCAAATGCCGCATGTGCCGGGTACATGTGATAACAATTTGTCCAAACACGGCCAGCTTCAATCTTGCGGCCAAAATGATAAGCCCGGTTCATATTTCGGCTCCAAACACCAGCTCCTAAACCAAATTCAGAACTATTGGCCAGCGCTAATGCTTCATCTTCATCTTTAAAAGTAGACATAGAAATCACTGGTCCAAAAATCTCCTCTTGGAATACACGCATATCATTGGTGCCTTTTAATAGCGTTGGCTGAATATAATAGCCCCCGTTAAGCTCGTCTGATAACTGCTCTACTTCACCACCGGTAAGTACTTCGGCGCCTTCCTTTTTACCAATTTCAATATAGCTTAAAATTTTATCAAACTGCGCTTGTGATGCTTGCGCCCCTACCATGGTCTCGGTATCAAGCGGGTTACCCCGTTTAATTTGTAATGTGCGCGCCAGTACACGTTCAATAAATTGCTCGTAAATATCTTCTTGGATAAACAAACGTGATGGGCATGTACACACCTCACCTTGGTTAAAGTAAGCAAGTACAGCCCCTTCAATGGCTTTACTTAAAAATGCATCATCTTTTTCCATCACATCATTAAAGAAAATGTTGGGCGATTTACCACCGAGCTCTACAGTCGAAGGGATAATGTTCTCGGCGGCGCATTTTAAAATATGTGAACCAACAGGCGTTGATCCAGTAAAAGCAATTTTTGCAATGCGTGTGCTGGTTGCCAGCGCTTCACCCGCTTCTTTACCATAGCCATTCACTACATTTAATACACCTGCTGGTAATAAGTCACCAATCACTTCGAGCAAAACAAGGATTGATGCGGGTGTTTGCTCGGCAGGTTTTAAAACAACACAGTTGCCCGCTGCAAGTGCTGGAGCGAGTTTCCACGCAGCCATTAATAGTGGAAAGTTCCATGGAATAATCTGCCCGACAACCCCTAAAGGCTCATGAAAATGATACGCCACTGTGGTTTCATCAATTTCACCAATTGATCCTTCTTGAGCACGCACACACCCCGCAAAATAGCGAAAGTGATCCGCCGCTAGCGGAACATCTGCTGCAAGGGTTTCGCGAATAGCTTTACCATTATCCCACGTTTCAGCCACTGCGAGCATTTCGAGGTTTTGCTCAATACGGTCCGCAATTTTTAACAAAATATTACTACGCTCTGTCACCGATGTTGTGCCCCATGCTGCTTTTGCGTCGTGGGCTTTATCAAGTGCAAGTTCGATGTCTTCTTTACTTGAACGAGGTACTTTACAAAATACCTTTCCGTTTACTGGGCTAATATTGTCAAAGTATTCACCGTTAACGGGGGCGACCCACTGGCCTCCAATATAGTTCTCATATTGCGCTTTAAAACTAACTTTGGCACCTTCATTGCCTGGATTTGCATAGATCATAATGTGTTCTCTCTTCAAATTGTTGTATTTTATTTAGGCGGTAGGTTATTGTTTATTTAACCGCTAACTAGTGAAGTTAGCCTAGTTCAACAAAACACATTTGATTCCCAGTCCAGATTTTTTGACTATTTGTCCAAATTTAAGGGAAAACACGAGGTAACAATGAACACATCACTAATCAACAGTCGCTTAGATAAAAAACGCCAACGTATTGATGTGCTAATTGAAAATAAGGTAAGTTTTGCCGGTGAGCATGCCGAATTAAGCATTTACGACACCTACCTTGATGCACAAAAAGTCGCGCTGCATTCCAGCGAACTATTATTTTGCGGCATGATCAGCGGTAAAAAAATTATGCATGTTGCCGACAGTGACTACCACAAAGAGTTTTTACCACACCAGTCGTTTGTACTAGCGCCAAAGCAAGGGGTATTAATTGATTTTCCAAACGCATCTCTTAATCAGCCTACGACCTGTTTAGCTATTGAAATTAGTACCGACAAAATTAGCCAAGTGGTTGATGCTTTGAATGTTGAGCAGCAAATTAGCCATGATGATTTTTTTCATTATGAGCCTAAGTTAGTCCATGCAGAACACAACATTCAAACCCAACAACTACTCGAACGCATGATCAATTTATTTAGTGAAAATGAGCAGCACAGAGACTACTTAATCGATCTTTCACTGAATGAACTTATCACTCGACTATTACAACAACAAAGCCGTGATTTAATGATTGCGAGTTGCAAACAGGGCAAGCTTGCAACACCACTCAGCCATGTTATCCAGTATATTGAGCAACATTTAGCGCACACTATCGACATTGATGTACTGTGTAAAATTGCCTGTATGAGTCGCAGTAAATTTTATCAACAATTTAAGCTAGCCTTTGGCTCTACTCCCGCACTTTGGCAACAGCAGCTGCGATTACAAAAGGCTTATAAACGCATAGAAAAAGGTGAGTCTATTAGTAGTGTGTGTTATCAACTTGGTTTTAATAACCTTAGTCACTTTAGCAGGCTGTTTAAACAAACCTTTGGGGCAACACCTAAAAGCATTGCCAGCCATTAAGTTACTCTGTAATACGGTGCGAATATACTCGGTAAGTCACTGCCAACAAAATACAAATCGTACTCGGCACCAGCAAAGCTAAAAAGGCAAACTGGATAAAAAACCAGGCCCCTAAACAGCCGCCGATGATAAAACCTGCGATGATCAGCAAAAACAGTTTGGCTTTTCGTTTATCTAACGGCTCCCCCCGAAAAAAGCGCCCAAACATAATACCTAAATCAGTAAAAATTCCCGTAACATGGGTCGTACGAACAATAGCCCCACTGTAAGTGGTCGCTAGTGCGTTTTGCAAACCACACGCCGCCGAAGCCAAAAAGTGCCCATAGCCAGATCCCTCTGACAACAACCATAACGCTCCCAATAATAAAAAAGCTTCAATAAATAGCGCGGTGTCGTAATGACGCCCTAACTTTAATGCCGAGCTGTTCAGTAAAAAACCAGCAATGCATGATCCGACTAAAAAAGACACAAGTACGCCGAGCACATGTACAAGACCCAATACACTGCCCTTAATCATACCTACACCAAGTAAGGTGGCCGTACCCGATAAATGCGAGACTGCCTGATGTTCAAAACTAAGCAACCCAATCGCATTGACAAACCCCGCGACTAACGCAAGGATCAATGCGCCAACTTCTACCCATTTTGGTAATTTTGAAATCAAACCTCATCACCTTCGTAAACAAAAAGTCAGTTAATCTGTATGTTACGCTTATTTTTATCGTTAAAAACACTTTTTTTCGGGTCTTTCTATGGTAATTTACTGATAAGTAAATCGATTAAGTTGCCACCATGTCAAAACCTAAAAGCTGGACCTTAAAAAGTATTGCCAATGAATTAGGGGTTTCAAATGCCACCGTATCAAATGCGTTTAATCGTCCAGATCAACTGTCGAAAGCACGCCGAGAAGAAATCTTAGCAGCGTGTAAAAAACTCGGGTATTTCGGGCCAAATAAAGCCGCGCAATCATTGCGCCGTGGCACCTTTAATATTGTTGCCTTAGTGCTACCTGATAGCGTTGAGTATATGGTGTCAGATCCAGTGGCGAGTAGTTTTATGCGCGGTGTGTCATCGGTACTCGAGAAAAATGGCATTAACTTGCTGTTATTTTCTGGCAACAGCGACAACCTTAACAGCGTCGTTGACTTTGTTGACGGCTTTATTTGTTATGGTAGACCCCGAAATAAACAGCTAGTCGAACAGTTAAAAAAAGTACCAAAACATGTCGTTACTGTAGACTTTGACATTGGCCGTGAAGCGTCGGTCAATGTGAATAATCAACAAGCAAGTTTTGATATTGCCATGCATGCCCTCGAAAATAGTGATGATCGGGTGGCAATTTTAGGGCTCAGACTCCTTAATGATAATGTGTTGTGCCGAGTATATGAACATCATGAGTTTGAAGCAGGGCAATCTATCGCGCACCAACGTTTGCGGGGTTATCACCAAGCGATTAACGAAGCGGGCGTCACACTTAGCGATGATAGAACGTGGAATATTCCTGAAAGCAGTGAACGCTTCGCCAGTATTGCAGCTAAAGAGGCATTAAGCAGCACTCCCCGACCTAATGTCTTGTTATGCATGAGTGATTTAATTGCTTTAGCAGCCATGCGTGAGGCTATCAAAATGGGGCTTTCTATTCCAAACGATGTCAGAATTGTCGGGTTTGATGGTATTGATGAAGGCCAGCGATTTGTGCCAAAACTTACAACAGTACATCAAAATAGCGAAGAAAAAGGCCGCTTAGCAGCGACCTTATTTTTATCAAAAGAACAGCAAGTAGCGCAGATTGACTACCAGCTGCAAATAGGCCAAAGCGGTTAAGCGATAAAGTCAGCCAGAGAAATTAAAACTTGCTCATTAT
This sequence comes from Pseudoalteromonas sp. PAB 2.2, assembly GCF_001938575.1. NCBI lineage: Bacteria > Pseudomonadati > Pseudomonadota > Gammaproteobacteria > Alteromonadales > Pseudoalteromonadaceae > Pseudoalteromonas > Pseudoalteromonas sp. PAB 2.2. Next base: position 136,650 of record NZ_LYPI01000007.1, on the reverse strand, counting down.
CATGCTGATCAATAATGAGGACTTCTCGGCTGGCAAAATTCACTTTAAGTTCAATTGAACTATCATCTTTATGCCAGTTTAAACAGCAACTAGTGCCTTCGCCTTTAACATTAAACTCACCATTAAATGCAGGGTGTTCGTTACGCAGCTTAATCAATTTGATAAGTCCGTTAACAACCGGTTTAGCGAGCGCTTTATCAATATCAGCCGCGCTCAGATATGGGCGATTAATATCACGGCCTACATTGGTGTTAGCCAATAAATCCATGTCATTTTCACACGCAAATAATCCGCCATAGTAAACCTGTGGAATACCCGGCGCAAAAAACTGTATGGCACGAGCGAGTAAATAATCAAAATCGTCTGCGCCAAGTGCGTTGTAATAAGTACAATTCACTTGATATAAGTCAACATTACTTGCAGCCGCACCGGTTGCTAAGCGACTTTGACCCTTGCTTTTTTCATGTATCGTTTCAACAAGATTATCAATTTGTTCAGCATCTAATAGCCCTGGCTTTTCACCCATTGGACCCGCATCAATAATGCCAATACCGTCATGTGTATCAAGCACGGTTAAACAATTACGCGGTGAAATAGCCAACCAGTCTACGAGTGCATCAGCGTTGTTACTGAATAAACTATGTAAAATCAAAGGAGGAAGAGCAAAGTCATATACCATATTGACACGTTTAGCGACTTCAACCTGTGTTTGATAATGGCTGTGGATTTCAGCAATGGTTTCCATGCCTAAATCATTTGCCTGAGCAGACAACTTGTCTAAATAAGCAAACGTTTCATCGAGCATAAAGCAGTTTGTGCCAGCTTGTTTAATTGCATAGCCTGCAGCGTCTAAACGAATGATATTGACGTTGTTTTCTGAAAACTTAGTTAATACATTATTTAAGTATTCAATACCTGCTAATGACTTAACATTTATATCAATTTGGTTATCGGTAAACGTGGTCCAAAAGTCATACGTATTACCGTCACCACACTTAATAGGTGTGAAACAGCTACCAGGGCGTGGACGATAAATGGCTTTTTGTTCTGTTTCAGACATTCCATTTGGGAAAACATCGTCTTTGGTTAAGAACAAATCCCAAAATTCAGACTCTTTGCCTTTCGCTAATACATCTTTAAATTGATATGACTGAGCAGACACATGATTGACGATTAGGTCAGCCATTAAGTCATAATTTGCACCTAATGCTTGAATGTCTTGCCAACTGCCAAGGCGTGAATCCACTTCACTATGATCAATGGGATCAAAACCAGCATCACTGCCGTCAATCGGGTTATAAAATGGCAATAAGTGTACACCTGCAAACACATCTTTAAGTGGGCCATTTAATAAATTACTTAATTCATCAATACCTTGACCAGTAATCCGGTCTGCGTAGGTGATTAATTGCACTTTATTGTTGATCATAATTGTTAATACCAAGTTGAAACTTAATCGATTAAGTTATATCTTTAACCACGACAGCAAATTATTCAAGCAGTTTTTATAACTTTTATACACTAAGATACATAGTAAAGGCGCAAGCCTTCATGTGAGGATACAACCATGAATAGAACACACGATCCTTTGCAAACGATTAGATGGCTGACATATATGATGTTTTTTATGTTTGCTATGACATCAGATGCCGTCGGTATGATCATTCCAGAGCTTATTAAAGAATTTGATCTCAGTATGACGCAAGCCAGTGCTTTTCATTATGCACCGATGGCTTTAATTGCGTTTAGCGGACTGTTTTTAGGTTTTCTTGCCGACAGTTTAGGCCGTAAACAAACAATTATGCTAGGACTGGGTTTGTTTACAATTAGCTGCTTTTTATTTGCAGTGAGCAGTAGTTTCATGGTGTTTGTCCTGTTGTTAAGCTGTATTGGCCTTGCCATAGGCTTATTTAAAACAGGTGCACTGGCTTTATTAGGTGATATTTCTAAAAATAATTTAGAACACACCAAAACAATGAATTTAGTCGAAGGTTTCTTTGGTGTTGGCGCCATTGTCGGCCCTGCGTTAGTTAGCTTTTTAATCACCCAGAAAGTCAGTTGGACCTATCTATACCTTATCGCGGGTATAATGTGCTTAATACTCACTATTACCGCTTGGCGAGCTGACTACCCTAAACCTAAAAAGCAAGACAAGCATGCAAAGCCAGCCTCACTTTCGACAACCATGGAAATGATGAAAAACCCATACGCACTAGGATTTTCGCTAGCGATTGCACTTTATGTTGCAACCGAGGTGGCGATTTACGTTTGGATGCCGACACTTTTAGGTGACTATCAGGGTCCATGGCAATTGTTAGCGACCTATGCACTTACATTGTTCTTTATTTTGCGTGCCGCAGGGCGCTTTATGGCAGTGTGGTTATTAAATCATTTTAGCTGGCAAGCAGTAATGCTGTACTTAAGCTTAGGAATAGCACTGTGTTACATAGGGCTAATTTTAGGCGGCGTTGAGTGGGCTGTGTTTTTATTACCACTATCAGGCCTGTTTATGTCAATGATCTACCCTACTTTAAACTCTAAGGGAATTTCATGTTTTGCAGTGCAGCAGCATGGAGCTGTGGCTGGCGTTATTTTATTCTTTACCGCCCTATCAGCCGCCGCAGCCCCCCTTTTAATGGGCATGATCAGTGATTACTTCGGGCATATCCGCTATGGCTTTTACTTAGCGACAGGGTTCGCATGTTTACTATTTTTAGCCATGCTCTATAACTATTTACGCAACCCTGCAGAGCACGCTTTAACTCAACACAGCGCGTTGAGCCATTAAAAAGTTATTTAAAATCAACGTTTGAATAGAAAACGTGCAACTTTTTGTTTAAAAATACTTGCACTATGTAAATTAATTGCTATCTTAACTTAATCGATTAAGATTAAATTTTAAGACAACAAAGTCACCTTTGGATTGAGATGAGGCACATTATGACAACACACAAACACGCCCTATACACTCTAAGCGCCTTAGCGCTTGCTATCAGCCACAATCTGTATGCTGAAGAGCAACAAGCACCGCAGGAAGCAAAAAAAACAGGCCTTGAAACAATTGTTGTGACGGGTGTACCCCGCCGCACAACCATCATGGCATCTAGCTCTTCGGTCAGCAGTGTTTCATTGGCTGAAATTGAAGTATCAACACCTCGCTCAACAGCAGAAGCATTTAGAACCATTCCGGGTGTGCGCTCTGAATCAACGGGTGGCGAAGGTAATGCAAATATCGCAGTTCGCGGCTTACCTGTCGCATCGGGGGGTGCTAAGTTCTTACAACTACAAGAAGATGGCTTACCCGTTATGCAGTTTGGCGATATTGCCTTTGGTAACGCAGACATTTTCATGCGCTTAGATTCTACCGTACAAAGCGTTGAATCTATCCGTGGTGGCTCAGCCTCTACCGCTGCAAGTGACGCCCCTGGCGGTATTATTAACTTTATTTCTAAAACAGGTGAAAATGAGTCAGGCAGCGTGTCAACGACAGTGGGCCTTGATTACGACTCTATTCGCACAGACTTTGAATACGGTACTTATCTAAGTGACAGTGTTCGCTATCATATTGGTGGTTTTATTCGCCAAGGTGAAGGTCCGCGAGAAACTGGCTACACATCAAACAAAGGCGGTCAAATCAAGGCTAACCTAACCAAAGAGTTTGATACAGGGTACGTGCGTGTATACTTTAAGCACTTAGATGATAAAAGCGTGGGTTACCTGCCAATGCCAATGTATTCAAATGGCGACTCAATCCCAGGCTTTGACGCACAATCAGACACACCACATTCAGCATTATTTACACAAACCTTGCGCCTAAATGGTGATAACCAAATTAGCACCGGTGACATGACAAATGGTATGAACCCTGAAGTAACATCGCTAGGGTTTGAAGCTGCATTCGATTTAGAAAACGATTGGCGTATTGAAAATCGCTTTAGAAAATCATCTGTTAGCGGTAACTTTATTTCTCTTATTCCTGCCGAAGTTGCCAGCGCAAGCTCAATCGCTTCAAGCATTGCAGGCGACGGAGCATCACTGATTTATGCTAATGGTGGCTCAGCTGGTCAAAACTATGGTGATAATCTGGCCATGCGTATCCACACATTTGATGTAACGCTTAACGACATGGGCTCTATCGTTAATGACCTAAAACTAACGAAGTCATTCTCTGATGACACCAGTGTTACTTTTGGTTACTTTGCATCTAGCCAGTCAATTGACATGTCGTGGCTTTGGAACTCATATGTTATGGAGCTTAAAGGCGATAATGCAGCCCTGCTTGATGTGGTAGCAGCCAATGGCGACAATTACTCAGAAAACGGGTTATACGCATACGGGACACCCTATTGGGGAAATTGCTGCCAACGTAATTACGATACCGAGTACGAAACGCGTGCTCCTTATATAAACGTTGCTACCAAGTTCGGTGATTTAAGTATTGACGCAAGCGCTCGTTATGACAGCGGTGAAGCTCGTGGTAACTATGCCGGCGCTGTAACATCTACTGTCGATATGAATAATGACGGCGTTATTTCGATTCCAGAACAAAATGTAGCGGGTATCGATAACGCAAACCCAAGCATCGTTAACTATGACTGGAATTACAGCTCATATTCTGTCGGTGCGAACTATCAAATTGATCCAAGTTTTGCGACTTTTGCCCGCCTGAGCAAAGGCGGACGTGCGAATGCTGACCGTCTACTATTTGGTAAGGTTCAAGCTGATGGTTCAGTTGCAAAAGAAGACGCGATTGATGAAGTAAACCAGTACGAAATCGGTGTTAAAAAACGTTTTGATTCACTGTCAATCTTTGCAACCGCTTTCTATGCTGAAACCGAAGAGCAAAACTTTGAAGCAACATCACAAAAGTTCTTTGACCGCGAATACGAGGCTAAAGGGATTGAGATTGAATCGACTTACTTTATCGATGCATGGGATTTCCGTGGTAATTTAACTTGGACTGATGCCGAAATTGCAAAAGACGCGCTTTCGCCAGAACTTGTTGGTAATACACCGCGTCGCCAAGCAGATCTAATTTACTCTTTAATGGCGCGTTATAACTTTGATAAAGGTTCTGCTGGCTTAAGCTTTATCGGCACAACGGATGCGTACGCACAAGATAATAACGACCTGAAGTTTGATGGATACACGCAAGTAAATGGCTTTGTAAGCTATGACTTATCTGAAAACTTAAACTTATCGCTAAATGTAAATAACCTATTTGATACAGTGGGTATTACCGAAGCAGAAGAAGGGTCAGTGCCTGATAACGACATTATTCGTGCTCGTACAATCAATGGCCGTACAACATCACTAACATTAAAATATTTATTTAATTAATAAACACTCCCTTGTTTTAGCCCAGTATTTACTGGGCTTTTTCAGTTTAATACCATGACGCTTAACTAAATTGCTGAGTGTTCAACAAACCGCTTTTCGGTCTGCGCTTCTTTTTGTTTCAGCAACCTAAAAAGCGCTAGGCATAACATAGCAAACAATGCGGTTGTAATGGAGCCAAGTGTTGCAAACCGGAAGCTATAAAACTGTGCAATAATACCTGTAGCACCCGCCCCGCACATTACCCCGAGCTTAATTGCATTGGTATAAAATGCAGATGTAAAGCCAATACGATCTGGTAATTGGTCTTGTAAAACCGTTAAACCAATCCCCGCAAAAATACCGTAAAACACACCATTTAACAGTTGCAAAGCGATTAAGTGCCATACTTCAAAGGCAAAAAATACACCGACATAAAACACGATCGCACAGCAAAAAGCCCCTGCAAGCAATGTTATTTTATTGTGTGTTCTAGCAAGTTTAGCGCTATACAACATAATTGGAATTTCTAAAAAAGCCACCACCCCCATAAATATGCCTGGTGTGTGCTGTGCAAAACCCAGTTCATTAATACTGTAAAGAGGCAGCGCTGAGGAATACATTATGTTGCCTGTAGAACCCAACATAATGGCTAAACCTAAACACCAAAACGAACTGGGGGTCACTGGTGCTTGCTCACCAAGGCCGGTGCGCTTTTTGTTGTTGTAGTCTGGAATAAATAGAAAAGCAAAAATGAGTGCGAGTAATGCACACCCAGCAGCAAAATAAAAAGACAAACTAAATTGCCCACCCGATGCTAACAAATAACCTAGGGGCGGCCCACCGACCCAAGCAAATGAAATGGCAGCACGCAGACGCGAATTAAAGCTTGTTATATCAATGTTATCTTGTCGAGCTGCCCATTGCCTAGCGACGGTCATCATTTGCGGTATTGCAGCATTACCCATCGATAAAAACAGCACTCCAGCAAGCATTACTTGCCAAAATGCGGTTGCATTGGCAAATGTAATGAGCGCACACACCATTCCTGAAACAGCCACCATAAACAGTGAACGTGCGCTTGTGCCTTTATCAGCCAAACCGCCCAGCCATTGGCTAATCACTATACCCGTTAAGGTAACCGCGACCATGTAAACACCTAAATATATAGGGGGCGAATTAAGGCCTTCAACAATAAATAAACTCATTAATGGGTTTACAAACGCGCCCATTAAGCCTGTTAACATACTGAGAAGAATAAAAATAACACCATGCTGCTTGAGCAACGTTTTCACGAAAAGACCCCATATAATGAAAAACCCACTATGACGTTACACAAGCCACAGAGGTTATTTAAAGGGCGCAAATTATACATGGCTTTTAGGTGAATTTCATTTTGTATTACAAATAAGCAGTGTAAAAAACTAAATATAACGACTGAGTAGAAAGTTATGGATAAAAGATTGATAGCTAAAATAAGTCATTTTTCTAACTGTTATCCAACAATAAGCTATCGTAATTACATATCACAGAAGAAAAAGTGTTATCTGGGTTTATGGTTTATTCCCCTTTCAATTTAAAGGTTAAAGCCCAAGCCACCGTGTTTCATTACCTGTGGCTTTTTTGCTCAATTTATTTAAATTTTCATAATTAAATGGGTTATTTTAAGACCATAAAATCTTGTGTTTAAGGCTCTAAGAAAAATTGATTAATCAGTGCCTTATCCTGAGTATTGACTTGTAACTGTAAAGCCCGTATTAAATCCATAGAAGTCGCAGGTCGGTTTGGAAATGCATAGTTTTCCCAGACTGACTTGAGTGCTTTAATAATGATTTCATCACCCACCCTATCTCTTAGTTTTGCAAAGATTATCGTTGCTTTAGAGTATTGATCATAACTTTTAGTTGAGTCTACAAGCGACTGTTTAGCTGAAATGTCCACACGTAAAGCTTGCTCATATCGCCTAGTTTCATACTCAATAAGAGAATTCATAGCGGCTTTCCCAAAGCGTTTTTCTATCATCACTAATTCAATATATTTAGCCATTGATTCGACTAAAAAGGCACTATCTTCATTTACGCTATTGCCTATATCGTGACCAAACCACTGATGGGCCGTTTCATGCACTGCACGTCGATATCGCTGATCAAAACCTGCATCAATACTTGGGCTTGCCCTAAAGCCTACTTTATTCTCAATGAGTATAATTTGCGGTAAGGCAAAACCAGTTCCTCCAAACTTAGGGGCTGCAACCAAACTCAATTGTTTTGCTTTATAAGCAACGACATTGTCTTTGAACCAAGTCAGTGTATCTTTCATTGCCTGTAAATGAATGACTATTGAATTTGGCGACTGTTGTAACGTTTTTTGCTTTGCAAATACCTGCAATTTAACATCCCCAAACTGCTCTATTACTGGTGAGTAAGGAATAGACAGCCAGGCTGGTAAATTATTGAATGCTGATGCCGCTTCAAACTTAAAAATTTCCCGAGCATTTTCACGCTGATGAGCGATTTGTTTGCCCTGTGTAACAACGTGGTAACCAACCGCAGTTGAAACTGTGCTCGACATTGTTATGTGATCATATCTATCTGGTCTATTTTTCTCAGAAGCAAACTGCTTAGAAGGGAGGGATACGTTCCTATCAAGTAAGCCATATTGTTTTCGAAGATTAATATCTATTAGCTCATAATTAGCTTGGTAGCCAACCGTTGGCAGCATAGGCACAGAGCGAATATAATTAAACTCAGGAGTTAACATATGATGTCCTACTGCTGGCCACAGCTTTGCTTGCCGAACCTCAAATCGAGACGAAAGTTGCCGTATTTCATTTGGTTTAATAGCACGCTCAAACTCATACACTGCTTGATTCAATGTTGGATAAAAGCGAACTTGCCTTGCACCTGCAATTTTTATGTTTGCCCATTTATAAAAGCCAGATCTACCAACTAAAACGTGTTTTATATCAACTGAATGAGGATTAGTAAGTGTATATGTGAGTTCAAAATGCGCAAACTGCTTGTAGGGGTAAAAATCAACATTAGCATCAATATGACTAATAACTGGTTGCTTTTTATGCTTCCAATCAACAAAAGTTTTTTCGTAGTTTGCCTTAAATGACTCTCGCTTATGAGAATTAGTTAGCGGCTTTTCAGAAACTAAATTTATGTGTAATTGCACAAATAAACTAAGTGATAGAAAAATGGGAACCAATACCCAAGTATCTTTTACTTTTATCTGTCGCCGACCAACCCCTACACCACGGTGGTTAAAAATTTGACTAACAGCAACAAAGCTAAACACTGCAATAAGCCAAACTCTCATGTACGGCCAGTAATTATTTAAACTAGCACGATATCCCCAAAATTCATTGGGCGCTTGTAAAGGTGTCCAAGCTAAACTCCAAAAAGTATGAGTGAAACCAAAGAAAGTCATTACTGGCGTAAATTTAAGCAACAAGATAACAATGACAAATAAGCCAGCAACTAAAGAAGAGCATATGTTGAAAATACATACTGTCACCCAAGCAACTAAAATAAGCGGTAATAACATTAAAGCTAATATATAAATATGCTGACTAGGCTGATATTCACTGCCACTGAACCACTCTGCCAAGGAGGTGCCGATAAAGCTCATCACGGAAAATATTATCGCTAAAGTAGCTACCACTAATAATTGACTATATAAAAGTGTCACTGTTTTTACAGGCAATGCGGCAATAAGCTCCGCCATATTAAATCGTTTTGCATAACAACTTACCTGCCAACTCCAAAGAGCAAGCAGTAAACAACCAAAAAGTATATGCATATCAAATGCGTAGTGATTGATTGCATCTATACTCGTCGGGCTAACAATACTCATCGCTTCAGCATATTCAAATGATGAGGCGACACTGTTAAATACCACGACAGACCAGAGAAATAAAATGAGTGACGTTATTGGTTGTTTTAGTATATATGCAAGTGATAGCTGATAGAGTGTTCCCAGCATAAACCAATCGTTCCCTCTGGGCACTACGGACCTGTAATGCATAACCGAATTCAATACTGGCTCACGGATCTGTACGGGTTTATTTATATTTTTTTTAGTGGTGCGTATTGCCCAGATATATATAACCGTTGTAAGTACAATTATTACCAAACGGTTAATTATAAGCTCCCAATGGTGGGGCTCAGCAAAGCCAGCAATAAAAGCGGTGTATGCAAAGGGATCAAACCATAAAGACATCTGATACAAAGACTCGCTAACGATCCCACTACCCGCCAAAATGGGATTGCCAGTAATGCTAGCGAAAAACAAGTAACCAACCCATATAATGCCAAAAGTAGTATAGCTAACCAAGGCACTTTGAAACCTGTCACAGATCCAAAAAGCAATCACAATAAGAAGGTAGCAATTTGGAATTAGTAAAAAAAAGCTATTAAAAAATAGATGATTAACTGCCTGCCAATCAAAGCCATGCACTTGACATTGATAGAGCCAAATTACCAACGAACTCATCATTGAAATAATCAAAAGACATATAAGTAAGCTACCTACACGAAGCAGTGATCTATATTTAGATGTGATAGGCGTAGTACTGATAATCTCATCCATATTATGTATTTGATCACGCAAAAAAGTAACTGGGGCTATTACTCCAACCAGCACAGTGAGCTGTATCATTTGTATTGATAATAAGTGTAAAGAAAACTGCTTAAGCGTATTTCCCTCTTCAATAGCCAAACCAGAAGACAGTGTAAATGCAAATAATGGAGAAAAAACACTACATAACCAAATAATAGGCTGACTAAAAAGATACTTTAAGTCATTACGAAGTAGCATTTTTTACCTCTTGTGATTTTAATTCATAAAAATACTTATCTTGAAGCGTCACTTTTGCTGCTATTGCTTCGGCTGAGGGGCATTCCAAGGCAAAAACACGAAAAATAGGCTCACCATATCGATAGCTTTGACTTAATACGAATGAACCTTTAGCTAAATTTGATGGGAGACTTTTCAATAACCAGACATTACCAGCCAGTTGATTTATTAAATCATCCACATTTCCATGTTGAATGAGATGACCTTGATTGATCATTGCTACAAATCGGCACTGATTTTCTATATCTTCGACAATATGAGTAGAGAGTAAGACTAAACGCTCCTTGCTAATAGCCACTAACAAATTATTAAGACTTTCGCGTTCAGCAGGATCGAGCCCCGCAGTGGGTTCATCTAAAATAATAAGCTTGGGGTTACCGAGTAAGGCTTGCGCAATTCCAAAGCGCTGTTTCATCCCACCCGAAAAGTGGCTTACGTTTTTATTTGCAAATGTTGATAAGTTTAAAAGTGACAGTAAATCGTTTATTTGTTGCTTTCGTTGCTTTGCATTAAGGCCTTTTAAAATAGCGATATGTTCCAGCAGAGCTCGACAACTCATCGTTGGGTACACACCAAATTGCTGCGGCAAATAACCTAACTGCTTACGCATATCATTTGGATACTTCAGAACATCTAAACCATCAAAGTTTATTTGGCCTTTATCAACGTTTTGTAAACACGCTAATGTTCGCATCAAACTCGATTTACCAGCTCCATTAGGCCCAAGTAAACCTACCATTCCTTTAGGGATACGAATCGTCACGTCATTTAATGCGTGTGTACCATCAGCATATCGCTTATTAATATTTTTTAGTGCTAGCATAGTTACGTTCCTTAATTAACGGACTGTTACCTTAAGTAACAGCTACTAAACTAGCGAGGAAGTAATGATCAACCCAAGAAAACACAGGATAAAAGTCAATATTTGACGTTCATCAGTAAAAATAACACTTTCATCATTACACTAGTGCAATAAAGGTCAAAAATAGTAAACTCGATTTAAAGTCTATAAAGCCTTGAAATGAATATGGTTTTGACTATATTAGTATGGCGTGATGTACTAAGCAGGTTTACTAGATTGTAATTACTAAAAAGCTAAAACAAGATAATGAGGTGACATTTGCGGGCTATTTTATCATTTCTGTCGAATAGCACTAATAGCAAGTACTTCATTGCCTTACTGCCATTATTCGCAGCTATATTGTTCGAAGGTCATACTCGTTACTTGTCATTAAGACTCGACTCACCAGTTCTATACTTGCAAATAAATATGCAGTTACTATTGGAATGCACCCCCTTTTTAGCTGCTCACTTTTTAACTTTTAAGCAGACATTTAAAAACTCTACTTTAGTGTGGCTTACTGGATTCATTTTATATCCGTTAAGTGTATATGCACTTAGCATGATTTCTTCGCTCTATGCACAGTGGCATTACCTCGGAGTAGAATGTTGGCTATTATGCACATTAGCCAGTCTGATTTGGCTTATTTCTCAACAGGGTATGGTAAAGAACAATGATTTCCTTACAAAATGGTTTAACTCTTTCATTTCATTAGATAACGTAACCTTAACGATTCTCATATGTTGGGCTTTCCTGCTAGCTGGTATACTAAATAGTCACGAAGAACCATTATTAAATCAACCTTTTGAATTAATTTTTGATTTCAGTAAGTTATTGTCTGAATTTGATCAGTTTTTATTTTATTTTCTTCAGCTTATCGTTTATGTAGTCATTATTTATAGCCTCTACTTAATCAACCGTTACGTACTTATTCGCCACTTACTTGCAAACTATGGCGTTTTCACTTTTGTGGTTGCATCCGTTATTTTTATGGTAACTCTCACCCCATTACTTATTGCAATTTTATTAGCATTACCCATTAATGATTTACCAAATAACATTGCAAACTTGACCCCGAGTGGCAACCAAAACATTTTTTCTAAGTATAATTATCAATTCATGTTTTTCTTTTTACTTATTAGCACACCAGTAATCCTAGCTTTTGAAAGACAACAACAGCAGAGTAAGTTTAATGAAATAGCAAAACAACAAACCACAATGGAATTAAAACTTCTTCAACAGCAAGTGAATCCACATTTTTTGTTTAATACTTTGAATAATTTATATGCGCTAACACTCACAAAATCAGAGCAAGCCCCACAGTTGGTGATGCACTTGGCTGATTTATTAAGATACACAGTATACGAAGGCCAAAAACCATATGTTCTGTTAGAGAAAGAGCTAAACTACATTAGGAACTTTATTGAGCTACAAAAAATTAGAAGTTCAAACAAATGCTCATTTAACCTAACATGGCCAAATAAACTAGAAACACTGCATATTGCCCCTCTATTACTAATTATAATCGTAGAAAACGCGATAAAACATGGCGTAGAACCAGCATTAGATAAAACAAAAATAACACTCTCAATCACAGTAGATGACAATGTGCTGACACTTTTCTGTGAGAACGCTATAAATGTTAAAGAAAAAATAAATCAACAGGGTTTGGGGCTAAACAACTTAAAAAAAAGGCTTCAACTACTCTACCCAAATAAACATTCTCTCACGACTATAAAGCAATCAAATTTATGGCAAACGACACTGATATTGGAGTTATCAAATGATAAGAGCTATCATCATTGACGATGAACCTCTCGCCCACCAAGTTATTGAGCATCACTTACAAGAACACCCCGATATTAAGTTAGTTGCTCAATTTTATAGTGCTAAAGATGCCTTATGTGCACTCGCTAAATCATCTGTTGATATGGTTTTTCTAGACATTAATATGCCAGAAGTTACTGGGCTTGAGTTGATAAAAGCACTTGCTAAACCACCTCAAATCGTCATAGTGAGTGCTTATCATGAGTATGCTATAACTGGCTTTGAATTGAATGTAACAGATTATCTATTGAAACCAGTGTCGGCGCCAAGGCTTGATCAAGCGCTTAATAAAGTGCGTGATCGCTTGCCTAAATACAGCGCTACAAACGCAAACTATATTACTCTTAAAGTAGATCGAGAAAAGCGCAAGTTTGATTTAAATTCTGTTGAATACATTGAAGCATACGGTAATTATGTAAAGCTGCATCAAGCACAGCAAGTCACACTTGCGACAGCCACTCTTAAGCAGCTTAGTGAACAGCTATCTCATTCATTTACCCAGATTCATAAATCATTACTAGTCAACAATCAAAATGTGATTAGTATAAGTCATGATCATGTTGAGCTAAACACAGGCACTACTCTAAAAATTGGTAAGTCCTTTAAAGAAATTGCTCAAACATTACTTTAAAGATGTTGAAATAAATGTTCTGCAAGTAACTTATGTTCTTTTTGTGGCCAATGAATGCCCTCAGTGGGGCAAGGGGAAATAAGTTCATAGCCATTTATAAAATGACAGTTATGACGTTCAGAAATCAATTTATACTCAGCAGTCAATTGTCTAACTTTATTAGCAGCCCCTGCATAAATAGACTGATAAGCCCCTACCTCGTAAATCTTTGGCGGACTCAACACCACAATTTTTGGCAATTCACGGTGCAGATAGTGGTTTTTTATTTCGATAATTAGCGTGTCGAGTGCGTTTGCAATATCAGCAACCGACAATGCAAATCGGCGCTTTAAATCGTTCGTACCTAGTTGAATAATAAGCGTATCAACATGATAGGCTCGTAGGTAAGGTTCTAAATATTTCACACCTAATTTATCACCACTAAACGGGGGCTCATTGGTCAGTGTACGGTTAGGTTGTCCGGCTTCGATAACCTGATACCCCGCCCCTAATTTAATGCCCAGCAAACTTGGCCAGCGCTCATTATCGTTGAAACGCTTGCCATCTACAGGCGAGATCCCATACGTATTTGAGTCACCAAAACAGAGAATATTCATTAGAATGGATTCAGGGTATAACCCTGTTGCTGTAAGAGTGCATGCGCTGTCATGGCTGATAGTGCCATTTGTACACCGGGGATCAGCTGCTCTTGTTTAACTTTCATATGGGTTGCCGACTGGCCGCATACATAGACAACCGTATTATGCGCTAATAATTGTGAAATCAATTGCTGGTTTTTATTGTCGCTATTAAAACGCTGCTTGTAAAAACTGTTCTCGAGTAGATCGACACTTGCCCCGCCATGTACAACTAAAGCCAGTTGAATATTTTCAGGTTTTACACCATGGGCAATATGCATATTAATAAAGCGTGCTAACGAGTTAATACTATTATTTTGCTTACCCTTTTGTGCAGCATCGGCCACATCAAACACGACTTTGAAGGTCGCTTGCTCTGCGATAGGCGCATGATTTGGTACATCATAATAAAAACCAAAACCTTCAATTGCAGGCTTAGTTTGCTCGGCATGGCTAAACGTGGTTAACAAGGTAAGCGATAAGCCTAATAGCGTTGATTTCATAAAGAATCCTGTTACTTTTTTACTCTAGCCTACCCTGTTTATCTGCGTTTAACTAGCCTCAATATGTTGATGTGCTTTAAAGCTCATACCTAAATAATTAAAGGTGTTTTTAAACATGTCAATAAACGCATTCGGCGCTTTAGCAGAGCCTGCATTTGATAACAGTGAAAACTGTTTTTCACGCAGTGTTCTCAGTTTTGGTCTGAGTGTTTCGTCATCCATATAATCGGTTATGCGGTCTAAAAATGCTTTGAACTGGGGTGTCGTGTTATACCAGTAAACAGGCGATGCAAGTACCCAATGCTCGTACCCTAATAACGCCTCGAACACCGCATAAAAATCATCATTTTTGTACTGCTTGTCATAGCAATATGGCGAGATACTATAATCATCAAGGCAAACCACATCGCCACCATATTGTGTTTTATAATCATTTACTTGCAAACTTGTATTACCTTGTTTTCGGGCACTTGAATAGATAATTACCGTGTTTGTAGTCGGTTTTTGTTGCATTACTGTCACTCCTTTTTTTATGATGGGTGCAGCGTAAAACCTCAAGCTAACTTTAGGTCAATACTTAGGAGTAAAATATGTCAGGGTGTGAGAAAAAACTTGTTGAAGCGAACCTATCCGTTGGCTTTGTAGCAAAACGCAGCGGTGTAAAAGTATCGACTTTGCATTTTTATGAATCAAAAGGACTTATTCGCAGCTGGCGAAATAATGGAAATCAACGCCGCTATAAGCCCGATGTACTGCGCCGAATTGCGGTTATTAAAGCAGCGCAAACCATGGGGATTACTCTTGAAGACATCAAGCAAACATTAAGCACTCTACCTGAACAACGCACGCCAACAAAGCAAGATTGGGCAGCACTTTCTAAAGTCTGGCAAACTCAATTAGATGAAAAAATTCAATACATGCAGCGATTACGCGAACGCGTTAATGGCTGCATCGGCTGTGGCTGCTTATCAATGGCCAAATGCCCTATCTACAATAAAGACGATTATTTAGGCGAAGAGCACAGCGGCGCTGTGCTGTTAGAAAGAGATTAAAGTTTTTAACGCCAATGGTCTTTCTCTACGCTGACTATTTAAATTAACTGTAAATAATACAGTGAAAACAGCGCACTACAGTTAACGATGATAGTTAACCACAGTACGGCGATAAAGCTGCGCTTTTTTGATTTATGCCTGAACCATTGTTGCGCAATTAATGATCCAGGCCAGCCACCAAACACACCTAAGAGGTGTAATGTGCGTTCAGGCACACGGATCACATCTTCACCATGTTGCACTGCTAATCGTTTATCCCAGCCATACACTAAAAAGCTAATTAAGCTTATACCGCTGTAAATCCCAGCGATAAGGTATGGCATATTTAACAGCCAACAGGCGAGCCATAACAAGGCTAAAAACAACAATGAAAATGTAATTAATGTTTTCTTAATCAATGAACTATCGCCTATACTCAGCTAAACGAACGAAATTTATTAGGCTGTATTATGGCATATATAAAATCATTTTTACTATCACTGTGCTTTTGCTCTTTAACAGCACTTGCAACAGAGCAACCTCTCGATGAAAAACTAAAAGTGTTTGAGCCTTACTTAGGCACTTGGCAATCAGACTTCAACGTAACAGCTGGCAAACCAGCAGTACAAGATGTAAGTACGTGGCAACGAGCACTAAACGGCACCGCCATTAAAACACTTCACTCAATTAACGAGGGTGAATACGGTGGCGAATCGATGATTTTCTGGGACAGCAAGAAACAATCGCTGGTTTTTTATTACTTCACCACCGCAGGTTTTTACACGCAAGGTACGATGAATGTTTTGAGCCCGACACAGTTTGTTGCCTACGAGAATGTGACTGGCAATAAAGAGGGAATTACAAAAGTTAAATCAACCAGCGAATTTAAAGATAACCAGTTTGTGGTGTCGACATCGTATCTTAAGAAAGGGCAATGGACTAAACCTGAAACACGCACTTATACCCGTAGTAATAAACAGGTGGTATTTAAGTAACGCGTATTTAAGTATTTAAAAGAAACTAGGGTAAGGCGACTTAGCCTTACCCCGTAAATCAGTTAGTGTCTAAAATCAGCCATTAATGCAGGGATCCCAGGCAACATTCCTACAAGAGCCATAACCCCCGTTAAAATAATAAACATCACTAATGGAATAATCCAACGACTCATTTGGCTTAATTCAGCGCTTCGCTCTTTACACCCAATTAAACCTAAATTATCGAGCAACATCGTTAATGACCAGCCAAATGCTGGATTAACCAAGGTTGATGAAAACACCACTATGGCTGCTGATTGCGTGGTTTTACCTTCTCGGGTCATTTCCATGCCTGCTTCAAGTAAGGGAATAAATACCCCAACAATCAAGGCTACACACAATACGGGTTGCCAAATAGCTAAATCCATTGGGTAACCCCAAATACTGGCAATAATACAAAATAATGCAGTTAAAACTGCACCCGCTGGGATTGGGCGTTTCGCAATGGCTGCTGGCACAATATAGGTGCCCCATGAAGAGGTAAAGTTCGAACCACCGAGAAGCGAGCCAAACGTTTGACGAATTGACGCACTGAACATTGTGTCGTCAATATTCATTTGTACTTTTTCAGTACGTTCTGGGTAACTAATTTTTTGGAACACTTGATGGCCTAAAAAGTCGGGAGACCACATCGCCACAGCCAGTACAGCAAATGGCAATACCACCACAAAACTTTCGAGTGTGGGTAGGCCTAACATCCAGCCTGTATTTTCACCCCACCAATACATTGGGTTCATATTCGGCAAGCCCGGCGCTGTTTTAAATTCAAAAGGTGCGCCAAGTGAAAAGGCAAGTAACCCCCCTAATAAACAGCTTAATGGCACAGCAAGCCAACGCTTTTTATAATGCTCAAGTAATGCATAAAGCACAATGGTTGATAAGATCACGATAAATGCGATATGAGTCATATCAATGCCTTCGGCCCACGCAAACAGCTTTTTAACCTGTGAAATAGTGCCAATAAAACCAAGGTAAAGAAGCAAACCACCGCACACACCGCGACTGGTTAACCCAGCGAGTAAACTCCCCCCTTTACTGAGCGCTAATAGCAAGCCAAACGCCCCAATTAGTAAACCAAATGCCATGGGATGACCTCCCGCAGCAACAACAATTGGAATTAAAGGAATAAGTGGTCCATGCGTTCCAGCTAAGTTTGCCGTTGGTAAAAAGAATCCTGAAAACAATAAAATAAAGATGGATACAATTAATAGCTCGTAGCGCACATTTTCTAATATAAAACCTTCGCCAAGACCAAGTGGTGCTGCAAACGTAGCTGCAATGGCTCCCACCATCACTACTTTACCGATTGTACCGGCCATTGCTGGAATTGAATCTTCGAGCTCAAAGCGATAATCCCTAAAGGGTAAGTTTGGACGCCAACGCTTTGGCTGCATAATTTGTAGTTCGTGTTCTAGGTATTCATCGCGACTTGAAAATTCACTGCTGGGTTTATGAAGTGCTTGATAGCTTTTTTGTCCACTAAGCGTCTCTGATTCCTGATCAGCAGGCGTTTTTGACGCTTCATGCTGCCTCATATTCATGACTTCTCCTACTACTTATCTTGAAAAATTGTGTGAGTATTTATTTTGTACTTAGGGTAAAGCAGCAAGACACAAAACACGATTAGGCAAAAGGTAGGGTATGAATTTTGAAAAACACCTTTCAAGCAAAAAGCACAACAGAAAAAGTAAACTTAAGCAATTGATTTTAAATGGATTAAATTAATATGAGACAGTGTTTTTAAATTTTAATACCCAGTAAAAAGTCAGAATTGAACACATTAACTATTAGTCTAATAAATTGCCTAAATAGTAAACGCTAAAGTACGGTATAAAAACAAAAGCCGTCAGTTACTCAGTAATCTGACGGCTTGAAGTGTGCGACTCAACCGCTATTTGGTTTTAAGTTTATTAAGCTCATCATCCTGCTGTGCCACGAGCGCATTGAGCGTTTGACTACCGTCGCCGGCTTGAGTCGAGAGCTCGGCTAGTTGCGATGCAGCATCTGAGATTAGGGTTAGATTACGGTTAATCTCCTCGGTTACTGAGCTTTGCTCTTCAGCTGCTGTCGCAATGTGGGTGATCTGTTGCGTAATTTCATCTACTTTAACAACTACTTCATGCAGCGCATCAAATGCAACAGACGTTTCGTCTACCGCAGTTTGAGCACGCACAACCCCTTGCTCAATGACTTTTGACGCATTGCCGACCTCTAGCTGTAAGCTGTCGATTAAACCACTAATATCGTCAGTTGACGCGCGTGTTTTTGATGCAAGTGCACGCACTTCATCCGCAACAACAGCAAAGCCTCGACCTTGCTCACCCGCTCTCGCAGCCTCAATTGCGGCATTGAGCGCTAATAAGTTGGTTTGCTCTGCAATGGTTCTGATCACATCGAGTATTTGTGTAATGTCATTACTTCGCGCAGCCACTTTTTCAACGGCTTGGTTCGCTTGTTTAATCTCACTCGACATCGTTTTAACTTGAGTTACCGCCGACGATAAGCTCGACTCACTGTTTACAACAAGGCTATTAATTTCGTCTGCTTGCAGTGCCGATTGCTCAGAAGCTCGTGCCACTTCAAGGGCAGTCGCACTCATTTCGTTCATGGCTGTAACCACGCTTTCAATCTCTTGGAACTGTGATTGAACATTGTGTTTTGTATCTACCGACACATGCGTCGCTAATTCAGCTTGTTGTTTTGTCTGCGCAGAAACATTTTTCAGTTCACAGATAAGATCTCTTAACTTAGCTAAGAAAGCATTAAACCCTGTTGCCAACGCAATCAACTCTTCATGGGTATCAACATGCAATGTTTGTGTTAAATCGCCCTCTGAACTTGCCAAATTATCAACCCGTTGCTGTATTTGCTGAAGAGGAGCAACGATCGTACGGATCACCAGCAACATGATCACAAAAGCAGCGCCTGCGATAATAATTCCGGTGACTAAAATCAATCCTCCAAGCGTATTAGCATTTTCGCTCATGCTGTCAGCTAATGCTTGCGGCCCTTCAAGAGCAAGTTCAGTCGGCACTTCGATTAATAAATTCCACTGCTTTTTAGCAAGCTTAATAGTGATGGGGTAGTTAACTAAATACTCGTCCTCGACCTTAAAAATTCCGTTTTGTTTTTTTAATCTGTTGTAGTTATCAAGCATATTTTTAGGCACGACTTCTTTAAGTGGTCGGCCTAATTTATCTTTGTGATGACTGCTCCCTACAACCAAATCAAGCGAGCTTAATAAGGTTACGCGCGCTTTTCCGTTATACAGCTCTTTTGACAGTTTTTCTGTCATTGTTTGGAACACAGGTAACGTTAAATCAACCCCTGCAACACCAATGAACTCACTGTTTCTAATAATAGGCACCGTAAGTGAGGTCATCATTTCTGAATAACCTGGCGAAATTTCGTATAGGTACGGCTCCATAATGCACGGGACTTTCGTGTCTTTTGCACAAAGGTACCATTCGGCTTCTCGTTGACCGAATTCACTCAGTTTATCTACATATTTTTCTTCTTCGTCTTCAACCACTTGCTGCTCAATAGCACCATCACGATTACGCGTAAAATAAATTTCTAGGGTACCTGCCCCTGCAACTGAATGATCATAACCACTTATAAAATTCGCATCACGGCCATCAAAACCATTGCGTTCGAATTGGGTATAGATAGATGAAAGAAGTGTATTTTTTTCTAATAATGCGCGGTTTAATTCAACCACAGCATCACGCGTAATGGCATTTGCAGCTTGTTCATCACCGAGGATAGCTGCAAATGAATAAGGCACACGGTAAGCTTCATTTATAAAGCCAGCGACTTGTTCGCCATATGCTGCCGCATTGGAAGAAAGTTTATCTTCAACCTCGGCAACAATTAATTTTTCAGACTGCCCAGCAAGTTGCTCATTACTTTGTGAAAGCTGCCACCAGAGCACACTAGAAAGTACAAACACTGTAATAAAAATGCTTCCTACGGTAAGCCATAAAAGCTTTTTTGCTAATGCTAACTGCCGCATTGAATATTCCCGTTTTTATTGTTTATTTGATAATAGTTTAGACTATCTTGCTAAACTAACAGCAACAAACATAAAAAAAAGTATGAGTTTTTACTTTTTATTCAACGACCAGGTCGTAACAGATGCCATTGCTAATAAAACCACACTCACCCATAAACACGCAACCAGCCCGAACACCTGAAACACCCAGCCAGAGAGCACCGTTCCCACTAGTCGTCCTAACGCATTTGCCATGTAATAAAAGCCCACGTCGAGCGACACGCCATCGTTGTCAGCGAAACTAACAATTAAGTAGCTGTGCAACGATGAATTGACCGCAAAAATGAAGCCAAAAATCAATAAACCAATCAATAAGCTTAGTTGCATAAACACGTTTAATGTCAGTGCCTTAGCCAACAAACAGGTGAATAGTGTTAATGCCGTTACCCACATTGCAGCTTGGCGTGTTGGCAAAAAACCTACTTTTTTATGGCCTGTGATACGCGGTGCCTGAGTTTGCACTAAACCGTAGCCAATTACCCAGCACGCTAAAAAGCCACTCACCCACCAGTGTTGCCAACCAAACTGCGTTGCCAAATACACAGGCAGTGCCACTACAAACCACACATCTCGCGAAGCAAATAAGCACATTCGGGCAAAGCTAAGTAAATTAATTGCCCGCGATTTTGAGAATAATGTTTTGAATTTTGGCTTATTCTTAGCTTTTCCGATATCAGCATTAAGCGTAAGCAGGCTTAAAATCCAAACCACTCCTAGCATCACTAACATGGCAAAAATAGCGCCTGTGAAACCAAATAATGTGAGTAACACGCCGCCTAAAAAGAAGCCGAGTCCTTTCAACGCATTTTTAGAGCCAGTTAGAATAGCAACCCATTTATACAGGGTTGACTCTCCCTCATGGCCTTTAGGTACCAAATACTTAATCGCACTTTTAGCACTCATTTTATTCAAGTCTTTAGCAATACCACTCAGCGCTTGTGCAGTCATGACAAACCCGACCGTTAACCAGTGACTGGGCGCACACAACATGGCGAGCGCAACAAGTTGCAACAATAATCCCAAATTCATGGTTTTATTGAGCCCCAAACGTGCCCCGAGCCAGCCACCGACTAAGTTGGTAATTACACCAAATACTTCATAAAACAAAAACAGCATGGCAATTGCTAATGCTTCATACCCTAGCTGATGAAAATACAGCACCACCAGCATTCTGAGCGCCCCATCGGTGAGGGTAAACGCCCAGTAGTTACCGGTTATTATTAGGTATTGTTTTAATTCGTTTGGCAAAGCTGCCAATTGTTCACGCATCAAAATACCTTAAGACAATGCCACTTTACGAACCAGCTCAGCAGTGCGATTTGCATAACCCCACTCGTTGTCGTACCAAACGTAAAGCTTTAATTGGGTATCGTTAACAACCATTGTTGAGAGCGCATCGATAATGCCACTGCGAGGATCGGTTTTATAATCAATAGACACTAATGGCTTTTCTTCGTAACCTAAAATGCCTTTTAACTCACCATCGGCGGCTTCTTTAAACCACGCATTGACTTGTTTTTCAGTCACGCTTTCTTTTAATTCAAACACACAGTCGGTGATTGATGCATTGGTCAGTGGCACTCGCACTGCATGACCATTTAATTTTCCTTTTAATTCAGGGAAAATATGGGTGATTGCAGTAGCGCTGCCTGTTGTGGTGGGGATCAAACTTGTGCCGCAAGAACGCGCACGACGCAAGTCCTTATGAGGCGCATCAATAATGGTTTGCGTGTTGGTTATGTCATGAATGGTGGTCATTGAGCCGTGCTTAATACCAACCTTTTCCTGTAGTACTTTTACAACAGGCGCTAAACAGTTAGTAGTACACGACGCCGCTGTAACAAGTTGATGCTGTTGTGGATTATAAAGATGATCGTTCACCCCCATCACAATATTTAACACGCCGTCTTCTTTAACTGGCGCAGTGACAACAACCCGCTTTACACCTTGCGCTAAGTATTCATCGAGTAAGGCTTTGGTTTTCATTTTACCGCTGGCTTCAATCACGATATCGCAGTTTGACCAGTCAGTTTCTGCGATGGTTTTGTTGTTAGACACAGCAATTGTATGATGAGCAACACGAATGGTATCGTGCTCCACCGTGACAGGCGTCTGTAATCGGCCGTGCACCGAATCAAACTCAAATAAATGAGCATGGGTAATTGCATCACCGGCAGGGTCGTTAATTTGAACGCATTCAAGTTCAGGCCAATTCAGTGCTGCTCTAAGTGTTAAGCGTCCCATGCGGCCAAAACCATTAATACCTATTTTAATTGTCATTGTGCTGTCCTCTTTAACAACAGTGCGCTTGACGTTCGGGGCGATTCCCCATCGTTTCAAGTCGGGTTAAGTCAGTGTCGATTAGCTGAAAATTTGAGTCTAACGTCGCTTTTAGAATTTGCTGCGTCCAGTTAGGTAAATCTGAGTTTAGTTGGTAGTAAACCCACTGGCTCTGTTTTCTATCTGATAATAGCCCTGACTTTCGAAGTAGTGCCAAATGGCGAGAAATCTTCGGTTGGCTCAATGCCAAAGCCGCCACTAATTCACACACACACAATTCTTGCTGATGCATGATCAGCAATAACGTTTTTAAGCGTGTTTCATCTGCTAAGCATTTAAAAAAAGCCGTAGGTTCTAAGTTATTCATAGCATCACCTTCGTTAGATAACGCTACTATATATGGAAAAACGAATATAAAAAACTCATATATGAAAAAACATATATTAAAGTTTTATGACACCCCGTGCTGTGTTTGCCATTGTGTTGGTGATACCCCAAACCAGGCCTTAAAACGACGACTAAAAATAGACAATTCTGCATAACCTAACCGCAAGGCTAAATCGGTCATACTTACATTACCGTGTTGAAGTAGTCGAACGGCTTCTGACTTTCTAACATCATCAAGCAGTTGTCGATAAGTCGTTTCATGCATAGTTAAAATACGCTGTAACTTTTTAGGGTGAACACCCATACTTAATGCTGTGTTTTCTTTACTACAGTCCCCTGTTGCCAATAGCATTTTCATGGCGCTTTCAATATGCAGCATTTCATCTGGGAGCTTATTTATACGCTGCATCTCAAGCTGATCTGCAATGAGGGTATCGAGAATGGCATCATTGAGTTTTGGTTTATACGTTAAAAACGCACTCGAAAAATAAATAGCATCAGTATCAGCATTAAATTCAACCTCACAGCCAAGCACCTTGGCAAACAAGGCCGTGTGTTCACTCACTGGCGACTGCCGAAGGCATACTTTATCGGCACGCCACTTGGGACCCACCAGCTCTTTCATTACTTTGTTGACTAAACACACGGCCAGTTGCGCTTTTTGAACAAATTCCTGCTTTTCATCAGACAAACGGACAAATCGTACTTCGCAGCTATTTTGCCCATATAAAGCAAGGTTAAGCACAATGCCCTCTGCATGTAGATAAATATATTTTTGGGCTACGTTTAACGCATCAAGAATCGTTGGCTGGCGCGACATATACGCCCCAATAAGGCCCACGGTGCTCATACTTTGTTGACTCCCTAATTTTAAGCCAAAGCATGGTTCGTCGCAGGCTGCTGCAGCGAGTTCTAAAAGCTGTAAATAGTGGCTATAAACAACAAAGCTGTCGGGGTCACGTAATTGTGCAGGTAAAATGCCCGCGTGTTCCAATAGCGTATTCGGGTTTACCCCGTAACGCCTGACTAAACCTTCAAAGCCCGCCAAGCTTGATGAGCGTATTAAACTTTCCACAAAAAATACCATATGTCCCAAAGAGTCATTTTAGTGTCCTAAAAAGTCAAATTAACTGCAAGTATTTTATTTAAGCTATCAGTTACCTTTGCTATTAGAGCACCGACATGAACATTGCAAAACATCCAGTCATTATCGACGACATTCTGCACACCACACTTGCAAAGCAACGCGCTTTTGCAAAAGCCCAAGGGATAGAAAGCTATGAACAACGTCGTGAGCACTTACTTGCTTTAAAAGCCTTAATTACCAATAACCAAGAACGTATTATTAAGGCTATTAATCTCGACTATGGTAATCGTTCACGCCACGAAACGCTGCTTGCAGAGATCATCAATGCCTGTGCCGATATTAACAGTACACTCAAGCAACTAAAAAAGTGGATGAAAGTACAAAAACGTCATGTAGATCATCGCATGTACTTTGGAGCTAAAAACCGAGTGATACCACAGCCACTAGGGGTGGTTGGGTTAATCATTCCCTGGAACTTCCCAATAAATTTGGCATTTAGTCAGTTGGCAGCAGCCTTTGCCGCGGGTAATAAAGCCATGGTTAAAATGTCAGAGAATTCCCGTCATTTAAGTGCCCTACTCGCTGAGCTTGTTGGTCATTATTTCAAACCTGAAAAATTAGCCTTTTTTTGTGAAACAGGTGAAGTAGGGATTGCCTTTTCAAAGTTGCCATTTGATCACTTAATGTTTACCGGTTCCGGCGAAACGGGTAAAAAAGTAATGGCAGCGGCGGCAAAGAACTTGACCCCAGTTACCTTAGAGTTAGGTGGTAAGTCGCCTGCTGTCATTGCAAAGGATTACCCAATGCAAAAGGCTGTAGAACGAATAATGTATGTTAAACAGCTTAATGCAGGGCAAATTTGCACTAATGTTGATTATGTATTCGTGCACCAATCGCAATGTGAGCACTTTATAGAAACAGCGACCCATTGGGCAAAAAAACACCTACCCGATATTCACAGTGAAGACTACACAGCCATTATTGATGACCGCGCATTTAAGCGTTTAGTTGATTGCGTTGCTGACGCTCAGCAACTCGGTGCCAAAGTAATCACACTGGGTAAACAAGCTGCCGATGCAAAAACACGAAAGTTCCCGCTCACGATCATTATGCATAGTAATGACAATATGCACATTGATACTCGCGAAACTTTCGGCCCTATTTTAATGCTCAAAACTTACCACTCTCCCCAACAGGTGGTTGATTACGTCAGCGAACGAGATAGACCGTTGGCCTTTTACCCGTTTAGCTACGACAAGTCATTAATCAACTACTATATTGATAGCATTATGTCTGGTGGTGTTAGCGTCAACGACGCGTTATTTCATGTTGGGCAACATGACTTACCTTTTGGCGGAGTCGGTGCCAGTGGTATGGGGCATTATCATGGCTACGAAGGGTTTTTAACGTTCTCAAAATTACGCCCGGTGTTTTATCAAGCCAGATTTACTAGCATTAAGTTTTTAGCACCTCCGTACAGTAAATTTGCTGACCGGCTATTAGCCTTTTTAACCCGAATAAACTCATAACAATAAACCCCAACAGGTGACAACAATGCAGCAAGATAATTTTGATTTTGACCAAATAGTTATTGGTTCAGGCTTTGGTGGCTCCGTGAGTGCCTTGCGTTTAAGTGAAAAAGGCAATCGGGTTTTAGTACTCGAAAAAGGCCTACGCCGAGATGATAAAGCATTCCCAAAAACCAATTTAGATATTAAAAACTACATGTGGCAACCCGAAATTGGTTTAAAAGGCTGTATTCAATTTTCGTTTACCAATAAAGTCACTGTGTTACACGGTGTGGGTGTCGGGGGAGGTTCGCAAATTTATGCTAATGTGCATTTAATACCGGATGACGAAGTATTTCAATCTCCCGCATGGACACGCATAAAGCCAGACTGGAAAGAAAGCTTAATGCCCTATTATGGGCTTGCTCAGCGTATGCTCGGCAGTGCCAAAAACACCTACACCAATGTCGCCGATGACACACTCAAACATGTGGCAGAAGAAATGGGCCAAGGCAGCTCATTTAAAACCGTCAATACGGGAGTGCTATTTGCCAAGCCCGGTGAAGCGTACAATAAAGAAGTACCCGATCCTTACTTTAATGGCGATGGCCCACGTCGTCACACCTGCAACTACTGTGGCAGTTGTATGATTGGCTGTCGTAACAATGCCAAAAATACGCTAATGAAAAACTACCTCTTTTTTGCACAGCGAAACGGGGTTGAAATTAGACCTAGCTCCGAAGTCATTAAAATCACGCCTCTTAATGACGATGGCAGTGCAGGCTATAAAATTAAAATAAAAGATACGAGCCATAAAAACAGCCATATCTACACCCTAAAAACCCGCGGAGTAGTGCTAAGTGCAGGCGTAATGGGCACAGTACCGTTGCTATTGAAAATGCGCGACCAAGATAAAACACTTCCCCATATTTCGCGATGGCTTGGGCAACAAATTCGCACTAACTCAGAAACGCTCACAACCGCAAACAATACAACTAAAAAAGTGGATGACGGCGTTGCAATCAGTTCATTTATTTCTGTAGATAAAGACACCAATATTGAGATTTGTCGTTTTCGAGAAGGCTCAGATGGTACCTGGCTCTATTTGCCTTACGTGCCAATGGTGACAGGCACAGGAGTTAAACGTATTGCAAAATTTTTACTAAACACAGTACGCCATCCAATTAAAACCGCCAAAGTACTCAGACCGAAGGGAAAAGCTCGCAGCTCTATTTTGTTCTTAGTGATGCAAAAATCAGAAGCTTTTATCCACCTTGAGTGGCGTCGAAAATGGTATCGATTATTTAAAAAGGGTATCACCGCAGTACAAAAAGCCGAAGATACCCCACTGACAGTCTCATTTCCAAAAGCAGAAGAAGCCACCAAACGCTATGCGGAGAAATTGGGCGGCGTACCCGGCTCAGCATTAACCGAAGTGTTATTTGGAGCCCCCATGACGGCACATATCATGAGCGGCGTAGCTATGGGTGCCGATGCGCAAACAGGCGTGGTCGACACCTCTGGTGAAGTTTTCGGTTACAAAAACCTACGCGTTATCGACGGTTCAATTATTCCGGGTAACTTAGGCGTTAACCCTTCTTTAACCATTACTGCCCTCTCTGAGTTTGCGATGAGCCAAATACCTGTTTTTGATGAGCAACGCGCAAAAACAATCAAGCCCATTTCGTTTAGCGAACCTTTAGCCGGTCAAACATCATCACTCACAGGCTCGGGGGATTTATTGGCACAAATAAAAAATGTATAAAAAGAACAACACCAAGGACACAAAAATGATAACAAAATAAATAAATCTCAGCCTATTAGCGTGTGTAATGTGTACTCATTACACACAAGCAGAAAGTGACCTAACGAGTAAACCTGCAAGTAAATTCACCGTTCAAAAAAACCAACAGTTGTTACAAACACTCCCTTTTAATGATAAAACTGACTTTGCACTTGCCAGTAAAGGACTCATTGCTAAACCCCAAAATAAGCACATATTAAATGCAAATGGTGAAGTTATTTGGGACTTCAATCAATTTGATTTTTTAAAAGAACACGACTTTATCCCCTCCATAAACCCAAGCCTTCATCGCCAGGCTTTACTTAATCTAAATTACGGGCTTTTTAAAGTTTCTGAGCATATATATCAGGTAAGAGGCTTTGATTTAGCGAATGTCACTTATGTCAAAGGCGATACCGGATAGATTATATTTGATCCCCTTACCGTTCCTGAAACAGCCAAAGCAGCACACGATTTAATAACAAAGCACCTAGGTGATAGACCCATTAAAGCCATTGTTTACAGCCATGCACATGCCGATCACTTTGGCGGGGTAAAAGGCATTATTAGTCAACAACAAGTCGATAATAACGACGTTCAGGTAATTGCCCCCGCGCACTTTATGGAACACGTTGTAAAAGAGTCTGTTTTGGCTGGCAACGCAATGCAGCGTCGCGCTGGGTATCAATATGGAAGTATTATTGGTAAAAATGAACTATCTACAGTTGATAGTGCGCTAGGTAAAGGGATTGCGTTTGGCTATGTTAGCTTAATCGCGCCTACCCGTATTATTGAACAGCCTCAAGAAACCATTGTTGTCGACGGCATTGAAATGGTAATGAAAAACACACCGCACACCGAATCGCCTTCAGAAATGAATACTTGGTTTCCTCAATTTAAAACTTTATGGATGGCCGAAAACACGGTCGCAGGTATGCACAACATTTATACAATTCGTGGGGCAGAAACGAGGGATGAATCACAATGGAGCAAAAAAATAAACCAAACTTTACAACAGTTTGCTCAGCAAGCCGACATACTAATTGCTTCACACCATTGGCCTCGATGGGGTAATAAGAATATTGTTCATTACCTTGAAAAACAACGTGATATGTACGGATACATGCATGATCAGGCTCTCAATTTAGCCAATCAAGGGGTTACGATAAACGAAATCCATACCCAATTTACAGTACCGGAAAGTTTATCGAACGAATGGTTTAACCGCGGCTATCATGGCTCTGTTAGCCACAACGTAAGAGGCATTATTAATAAGTATCTTGGCTTTTTTGATATGAACCCTGCCACACTTAATAAACTCAGCCCTGCCGATTCTGCAAAACGATACGTAAAACTCGCAGGCGGTAGCAAGGCAATGCTAAACGAGGCACAAACGGCATTTAATAATGGTGAATATAGATGGGTAGCAGAACTGCTAAATCACTTAGTTTATGCGGAACCTGAGAATCAAGCAGCCATTGCATTACAAGCTGACACATTAGAGCAATTAGGCTACCAAGCTGAAAATGCAGGTTGGAGAAATGCATACTTATCTGCAGCTTATGAGCTTAGAAATGGCATGCCAAGCAGTGTAAATAAAACAGAAATTGGGCCAGACATCATCAAAGCAATGAGTACTGAACTCGTCTTTGACTATTTAGGTGTGAGATTAAATGCCGAAAAAGCGGCTCAACATCAGTTTATTATCAATATTCAGCTGCCCGATACCCAAGAACAGTTCGTTATTGAGTTAAACAACGCCCACTTAAACAACTTAGCAAACACACAAAGTGAGCATGCTGATTTAACGCTAACGCTTAATCGTGCAGATTTAGATTTACTTTTAATGAAACAGGTCGACTTTAAGCGCTTACTTGAAAGCAATAAAGCCAGTTTCAAAGGTGATATCCAAAAATTTGCCTTATTAATTAGCTTAATTGACAACTTTGACTATTGGTTTGAAATAGTAAAGCCTTAACGAAGGAGGTGGGCTATTTAAGCCCACCTATCAGCATACTAAATCACTGATAATTCAACAGCAATATTGCCGCGCGTTGCATTTGAGTAAGGGCACACTTCGTGTGCTTTATTGACTAATGTTTGCGCAGTTTCTTTGTCTAAATCGCCCACTGACACCGCCAATTTAACAGCAATACCAAACCCGCCCTCGATTGGACCAATTGATACTTCAGAGTTGATATGTGTATCACTCGGTAGTTTAACTTTAGCTTGGCCTGCCACTAATTTTAGTGCACCAATAAAGCATGCAGCATAGCCCGCTGCGAATAATTGCTCTGGGTTTGTGCCTTGACCGTCATCACCACCTAACCCTTTAGGTGTTGATAATGCGACATCTAAACGACCGTCATCTGATTTTGCAGTACCTTCACGGCCACCTGTTGCTGTGGCTTTTGCAGTATAGGCAACGCTTTGTAGTTCTTTCATGATTACTCTCCTTTGTGAGTGAATATATTTTGCATGCAAAATATATTAGAACAGCTTTTTGAATATTGCAAATATTTTGTATGCAAATTAAAATACACTCACTGATCATAAGGAATCCACTATGAAGTACCCGCAATTAAAACTCGATAACCAACTTTGCCATCGCTTATATATGGCATCGAATAGCATTGCTCGCGCGTACCGTGATTCACTCAACCAGTTAAATTTGACCTACCCACAGTACGTCGTGATGATGGCATTATGGGAAAAAGACAAGATCAGCATAGCTGAATTACTCGAAAAAACAGCCATTGATGGCGGTGCTATGACGCAAATTTTAAAAAAGATGAGCGAAAAGTCGTTATTGAGTATTTACCAAGACAGCCAAGATAAACGTAAACGCCTAGTCCAACTCGAAGCCAAGGGTAAGGCCTTACAAGATGACGCTGCCAGTATTCCTGAACAAATTCGTTGTCGCTTTCCTAGCATCAATGAGCAACAGGCTTTGCAACTTATTCAGCTTCTCGATTTGGTAAATAGCGATCTTGATTAACAAAAATTATTTGAAAGTGAATTTCGATTACACCGCTTTTTAATAGATTTAAATGCGTTATAGTGGGTAAAACCCACTAAAACGGACACGATTATGAAAGCATTTGGTTATAGCAAAGCCACCCCAACGCTTGGTGAACATTCCTTACAAGCAATTGAATTACCAGATCCGGTTGCAACGGGCAGCGATATTTTAGTTGCTGTTGAGGCTATTTCAGTCAACCCTGTTGACACTAAAATCCGCGCAAACGTTTCTCCCCAAAGCGGCTATAAAGTCATTGGCTGGGATGCAGTAGGCACAGTAAAAGCCGTTGGTGAAAACGTGTCATTATTTAACGTTGGCGACCGAGTCTATTATGCTGGCGATTTAACTCGCCAAGGCAGTAATGCGCAGTTGCAACTAGTTGACGAACGCATTGTTGGTAAAGCACCCGCAAGCTTAACCAATGCAGAAGCCGCCGCCCTCCCTCTAACCAGTATTACAGCATGGGAATTGTTATTTGACCGTCTGCAAATTACGCAATCAAAAGACAGCAAACCCGCCTCAGTATTGGTAATTGGCGCAGCGGGTGGGGTTGGCTCAATTTTAGTGCAACTGGCTAAACAGCTAACAAACTTAACGGTTGTTGGCACAGCGGCACGTCAGCAAAGTGTACAATGGCTAACCGACTTAGGCGTAGATTATGTGCTAGATCACAGCCAAGATCTCAATCAACAACGTATTGATGCAGAACTTGATGAATTTGATTATGTAATCAGTTTAACGCATACCGATAAGCACCTTGATAGTATTGTCGAGGTAATTAAACCACAGGGTAAATTAGCACTGATTGATGACCCCGCAAGCTTCGATATTTTAAAGCTTAAGCGCAAAAGTATTTCGCTTCATTGGGAGTTTATGTATACCCGCTCAATGTTTCAAACCGACGATATGATTGCTCAACACCAACTACTAACAACACTTTCAGAGCTTGTTGATAAAGGCATCATTAAAACCACCTTGGGTGAGCATTTAGGAAAAATAAATGTCGAGAACATACTCAAAGCCCATGCTATTTTAGAATCGCATCAAGCACGCGGTAAGTTAGTGCTTGAAGGATTTTAGCGTTACCAGCTTTCGTTAACATAGCCATTAATTAGCGCTAACGAGTTAGCGCTAATTATGTTCTTCTCATTTTTTATTTTGTCGATATTCATAACGCACTGCCATAATAAAACCCACCGCATCATAAAAGTGCAGTTTTTAAGACTTGCTTCACTATTTTAGTGCTTAGAGATTGCTACAAATATTCCCACAAAAGATAAGTCACTGATTTTAAATAATTTAAAATAAAAATAAAGAGTGGCACAGTTCTTCCAATAGTGAAAAAGGAACTTGCACCTAAAAGGAGACGAACGTGACTAACTTTTATCACACTCTTTACTTACTTTGGCGTTTAGATATTAGCACATGGCATGTGCATGAACCGAACGATCCTCATACCACTGCAGATAGGGAGCGTCGCTATGTTAAATAACGATCCTGAATTTATAGAAGCACTGCAAAAGGTATCTGTTCATCATCTTACAATTACCGAAGCCGCTGAACAGTATGACATTCCCAAAAGAACGCTTTATAACGCTGTAAGGCAACAGCACGCAAAATTAAATAAGCAAAAAGCTTATTTAATTGCGACACAAAAACGGCTTAAACAACACCTTCGTAATGTTGAAATGGAGTTGGCTCGCTTCGTTTAAAAAAAAGTCTGTATGGTTTAAAAACACGCATTTAACAAATTGGAATGAGTATGCACGCAGTAGAAGTAAACTTTGATGGCTTAGTGGGGCCAACACACAATTACGCGGGATTATCGTATGGCAATGTTGCCTCATTAAGTCATGCCTCATCACATTCAAACCCTAGAGAAGCCGTATTGCAAGGGTTAGAAAAAATGAAGGCAATGCATGAGCTCGGCTTAGAACAAGGTATTTTTGCACCCCATGCTCGTCCTGATATCAACGTATTAAAACGTTTGGGATTTACTGGCAGCGACAGGCAAATTATTGAAAAAGCATTTAAAGCCGATCCCATTTTATTGCGAGCCTGTTACAGTGCGTCTGCTATGTGGACTGCAAACGCAGCAACCGTGTCTCCCTCTGCTGATACGCTTGATGGCAAAGTGCATTTTACAGCTGCAAACTTAAACAACAAATTTCACCGCTCATTAGAACCGACAACGACAACAGCGTTGTTGAAAGCCATGTTTAACAACGACCACTATTTTAGCCATCACTGTCACTTGCCTGACCAAGGTTTTTTCGGTGATGAAGGTGCTGCCAATCATAATCGTTTATGCGATAGCCATGCAGATACGGGGTTAGAGGTATTTGTATTTGGTGCGAGTAGCTTTAATAATGCACTCCCCAAACCAAGTAAATTTCCTGCACGGCAAACACTCGAGGCATCACAGGCTGTTGCTCGTTTACACCAATTAAAACCCCACAGCCAGCTATTTATTCAACAAAACCCTGTTGTGATTGACCAAGGTGTGTTTCATAACGATGTTATTGCAGTCGCAAATGGCAATGTTTTACTGTGCCATGAGCAAGCTTTTTTAAACCAAGCGCATGCCTTAGATGAAATAAAAAAAGCCTATACCGGTGAAAAAACCCTGCATATTATTGAAGTACCGACCCAAAAAGTAAGTATTACCGATGCTGTAAGCAGCTACTTATTTAATAGCCAACTTATTACACTTGCCGATGGCAGCATGCTGTTAGTCGCTCCACAAGAATGCCAACGTAACTTAGCTGTGCATCAATATATTCAAGAATTAATTTTGTCGGATAACCCGATACAACATGTCCGTTTTTTTGATTTACGGCAGAGCATGCAAAATGGCGGAGGCCCTGCGTGCTTACGCTTGCGTGTTGCATTAAACGCCAACGAGCTTAACGCGGTAAACCCTGCCGTGCGCTTTAGTCACGACAAATATGACCAACTAGTCAATTGGGCTAACACACATTATCGCGATTCATTAACGAGCAATGACTTTGCTGATCCTCAGCTTTTAACTGAGAGCTATCAGGCACTTGATGAGCTTACCTCATTACTTAATTTAGGCTCTGTTTATCCATTTCAACAACAATAACGTCATGAAAATTAAAGCAGTACATTCAATAAAAGGGGTCGCCAGTTCGTTAAATACCCTGCTCATTAATAGTGTAGAAAGTGGTGCATCCATCGGGTTTATTGCACCGTTATCATTACACGCAGCTCATGACTATTGGCAGGGCGTTAATACTGACTTAGCCACGCCATATCGACGCCTTTATTTAGCTATGGAGGATGAGCAAGTGATTGGCTCTGTTCAATTATCTTTGTGTTCAAAAGCAAACGGAATGCACCGAGGTGAAGTAGAAAAACTGATGGTGCACACCGACTATCAAGGCCAAGGCATTGCAAAACAATTAATGAACACCCTAGAAACCGATGCTAACGCAATGGGGATTAGTTTATTAGTACTTGATACCCGTATGGGGGATATCGCATCCACTCTATATCGTAAGCTTAACTACATTGAAGCGGGCTCAATCCCAGGTTTTGCAAAAAGTTCCGCGGGTACGTTTGATGCAACAGTGTATTTCTATAAGCAAATCGGCTCTCGTTGATGGGGCCGAATTCAATCGCTAATGACATAATTTTTCATTGTTATCCTGGGTGAGAACATTCACTTTTTTTCAATAATAGTAAAAAATACGCACACTATGAGTTTAGCGAAAGCAGAAAAGCCATTATAAGTTGTTAAATTAATATACTGTATATGTAAGATAGCTGCATATTTCATCCTGCTTTTTTGATAAACGCAACGAGTTAATAACAATTCAAGTTCTATTAAGTTTTTGTTACTTATACTTCCTAGCATACACATAACACACTAAAGGAATGAATCATGAACTTTAAGTCAACAATGCTTAGCAGCGCTATCTTACTTGCTCTCGTTGGTTGTGGCTCAGACAACGACAAAAATGACAACATAGCCCAGCCGCAAATGGCTAAATTCACTCTTGGTGTATCTGATGCGCCAGTAACAGGCTTAAAAGCTGTCAATGTCGTATTTGATTCAATCACACTGAGAACGCAAGGCGGTGAAGAATTCACTTTTGAAACGCGTGAAGACGATGATGAAACAAAACCTGAAATGGTCAACTTACTTGACTACACAGGCGACGATGTTTTCGCTCTTTTAGAAGATGAAGAAGTGCCTGCAGGCGAGTATCAGTGGATCCGTGCTGATGTTATCAATGGTGATACAAACGACTTAACAATGACATCACATGTTGTGTATGAAGATGACAGCATTGAACCATTAATCGTTAAACGTAAAGGCAACGACGGTGTGGGTGAAATTCAACTTGATGGCTTCACACTTAATCAAGCTGGTAACGAATTTGTTATTGAATTTGACCTTAAAAAATCATTAGTTGACCCGCAAAATAGTTCTGAAATTGTGCTTAAGCCTCGTGGTGTTCGTTTAGAGAACTTGGCTGAATCGCAAGATATTGAAGGCACAGTAAGCGACGTATTAATTGCTAACTGCGAAACCGATAATATTGCTATTGCTGCTGAAGATGGCTCGTTTGGCCACGCGGTTTACCTATACAGCAGTGACGTAGAAACGCCAATGGACAACTACGAAGTAAATGAGAACGAAACACCGGCTGATGCACCACTCGCAACGGCTAATGTGGTTTTTGATAGTGAAGATAATCAATACGAGTTCGAACTTGCATTCATTCAACCTGGTGATTACCAACTTGCTTACACATGCGCTGCACACATTGATGATGCAGAGGCAGAAGACCAAGCATTTACGCTTCATCAAATTAAACCTGTTACCGTTACATCGGGTGAAGACCTAACAGTGTCATTCACATTACCTGAGTAATAAAGGTTAATACCCCACTTAAAAGCCCGCTTTGCGCGGGCTTTTCTATTCTTTATCATATGAAACAGCCAAAGACTAAACCAGCATAGTCTTTCCCTTGTTGCTGTGCTGGTTTTCTCGTTGTGGCTATTTGAATATGTTAATATTATAAGCCTAACCAAAACAGTCTGGGCTATGTTATGACATCGCGTATTTTAAAATCGATTTTCTATTCCTCTCTTATGTTAGGCTCAGCCCTGTTTCTACAAGGCTGCCAAGACCAACCACAATCCGACCATGTAGCAGTAAGTGGCGGCCTTATTCAAGGACAACAGCAAGGGCGAGTTATTGCCTATAAAGGCATTCCCTATGCAGCGCCCCCTGTGGGAAACTTACGCTGGCGAGCCCCTCAACCGGTTACTAAATGGCAAGGTGTCAAGGTATTGGAAAATTATGCCCCCGATTGCATGCAAAAACCATTTGCTGGCGATGCTGCACCATTAGCAACCACGCCATCAGAAGACTGTTTGTATTTGAATGTGTTTAAACCCGCCAAACACAGTGATAGCCTTTACCCTGTTGTAGTTTGGATCCATGGTGGCGGCTTTGTAAACGGTGGGGCTTCACCAGCAGTATACTCTGGCGAAAGCTTTGCAAAACAAGGTGTTATTTTTGTCAGCTTTAATTATCGTTTAGGTCGATTCGGCTTTTTTGCGCACCCTGCCCTCACACGATTTGAAAATGATGCACTGGGTAACTACGCATTAATGGACCAAATTGCAGCGCTTGAATGGGTGAAAAAAAATATCGCTCAATTTGGTGGCGATGCATCAAAGGTGACATTAATGGGTGAATCTGCAGGTGGTGCATCAGTGCATGCGATGATGCAAACGCCGGCTGCTAATAATTTATTTCAGCAAGCAGTTATTATGTCTGCTGGTGGCCGAGACCTATTTAAACAACGGCCTTTACACAGTAATGACGACACGGTGTTAAGCGCAGAACAAATCGGTGAAAACTTTGCTAAGCAGCATACAATTTTAGGCAGCGATGAAAACGCGCTGGCTGCACTTCGTGAGTTACCTGCCGAAGATATTATCGATGACCTCAACTTAAGCACGCTACACCAACAAAATACCGACGTACCAAACTATGTTGGAGGCCCCATTATTGATGGCACCATTATTAGTGCATCAACCGAAACGCGTTTAAGAAAAGGGACATTTAGCCACATACCAGCCATGGTTGGCACTACAGACAGGGATTTAGGGTTTGCAGGATTTGCTTCAAAAGACGCTTTATTCGACAGCTTTGCTGGGCACAGCACACAAGCAAGAATGACATACGACGCCAATGGCGACACTCCACTGCCCATGCTTAATTATCAGATTGGTCAAGATGCACAAATGCAAGAACCTGCTCGATTTGTTGCTAAACGCATTTCAGATATGGGCAAGCAGGCTTATTTGTACCGCTTTGGCTATGTGGCGCAAACTTTAGATAAACCAGGCGCTGAGCATGCCAGCGAGATTCCGTATTTCTTTAATACGGTGCAAGCAAAATACGGTCATGTTACCACCGAACAAGACAAGCAAGCGGCTAAAATTATGCACCGTTATGTTACTAACTTTATTAAATTAGGCACGCCAAATGGCCCGGGACTCCCGAAGTGGTCTGCGTTTAAACATGATGAGCCATTTTTACTGCAAATGAATAAAACAGGTACCGCAGAGTTTTTACCTGACCCATTACAAGCTCGGTTAAACATCACCGAAGCAAAAGCAGAACAACAATAATCAATAGACGAGGCGCGTAATATAAGCGCCTCGTTAGCTTTTAACCTTGCTGCTGTACGTACTCAAGTGCCGTCATTTTTTTGTAGGTCACATTAGGATGAAACACATGCGTGGGTTCTGGGTCTACCACTTCGATAGGCGTTCCCTGACTTCGTGCAATATTAAGTGCCATTTGCGTAATATTGACACTAAACGAGGTGCCTATAAATACAATTTTATTAGCATCGAGCATACGTTGCTGCGCCTCAGAAATACGATAAAGTTCGGTGTAATACTCATCGAATAACAACACATACGGCTTAAACGATTGATTAACAATAGGACTTTCATTACTAATGTTGAACACCTCAAGTAATGAATGGTGTAAGTTATCTTCGTTTACTTTATCCCATGGAGCGTTGAAGGCCATCACTTCATCACCTTGATTGTGAAAGACCGTCATTTGATCTAAACGACCGTGAATCGCAATGTAATCGGTGTTACCCGCCTTTCCATCAAGGCCATCAATGTTTTGTGTTATAAGGTTTTTATCGCTCAACCAATGATGAACTTCGTTCGGACCATGATGTCGGTACGTTGCAAAGCGATGGTAATACCACGCTAAAAATTCGCGTGGGTTGTTTTGATACATCGCACGTGTTGCCATTTCCATCGGCGTGTAGTTTTTGCTGCCAATGGTCCAAAATCCATCTTCGCCACGAAAAGTTGGGATCCCGCTTGCGGCACTCACCCCTGCGCCTGTGATATAGAGTGTATTCATAATGATAACTGTACCTTGTAGCCAAGCGCATCGGGTGTTACTTGCTGGTTATTGTTCATGCCCCCAATGCGATACAAACTGCCTTGATGTTCTAATAATCCGCGGTGATCCATACTGGCGGTATTTGCCTTTGGCATCGCGTGCCAATCATTGCTGTCGACATCAAAACGCCACACATGATCGCTTGCAGGGGCTGGTTTACCATCGTAACCCATGCCATTGTAATTATAGGGATTCGCTGAACCACCCATCATATATATATCGCCATTAAAGCTGGTTGCTGCCATGCGATAATGTGCCACGCCAGTGGGATGAGGAATCGTTCGCCAATCAATTTTTAAGGGGTTATTAGCATCAATGGTTCCTTTTAGGCACTGTGGAACCGCAGCAAACGAGCGACGTTTATCAGCATTCGCTTTGGTTTCTACGCCATCACAAACCAACATAGTATTGCCGCTAATGGCAGCCGCTTGACCAAACACCGGTTTCCCTAAAAATGGTGAAGCCTGTTGCCATGTATCCGTTTTAATATCGTAAACTTGCACTAAGTTTACGTTACCATCGTTATGCCAACCACTGACTAAATAAATATAACGTTGTTTATATGCCAAAGCGACACTGTCATCTACCGGCACTGGCATGCTGGTAAGTGGGGTGTATGAATTAGTAATCACATCATAACGATACACATCTGGGGTCGATACCTCTTGATGATCATGGCTTACTGTATAGCCACCAAACACATAAGCGTGTTCACCAACTCCTACCGCGGTACTTGCTAAACGACCCGTTAAAGGTTGAGTGCTCGGTACCTCTTTAGCTGCGTGCCAAGAATCATCACCAACTTTGAGTACCCATACTTTATTGTGAATATCATGATGTGCTTTACCCTTACCTAGTCCCATAAAACTTAAAAAGTAAGCTTGTTCATGAATAACTACTTTAGCAACCGCATTATTGGCTACCGGTTCTGGTAAGGCTGGAATTGTTGCAAGTGCAATAGAAAATAGCAGGCTCATAAGATGAATAAACGACTAAAAACAGACGTTAAGAATACCATTTTATGAGCCCGAGGAAAGGCCTAGTAAGCAATACTAATACGTTGATTTAAATGTGCTGCAGATTGCGCTTCATCAAGCATGGCTTTAGCATAATCGGTTACTGATATTTTGCTTTCGCCGTTTGAGTCAGTAAAGAAGCTGTCGCCTCCTACACGATAAGGGCCCTCTGAATCACCAGGATAAATTACCGCAGCAGGGGATACAAAGGTCCAAGCTGTATCTGCGGCTGATGCTCTAAACACCTCAAGCGCTTCACCTTGTGCACGTGCTTCATCTTTATATTCAGCAGGAAAATCAGGGCTAGAAATCAACGTGACACCCGGTGCAACCTCTAAACTACCGGCGCCCCCTACCCATAAAATACGTATGCCAGTGCCAGCCAATGCTCTCAGTAATTGTTGAGCACTGTTAGCCACAATCTCATGATTACCAAGAGCACGACCACCAATAGCCACAATTACTGCATCGCTGCCTGCTGCGGCGTTTGCTATATCGTCTTTTGTTAAATCAAATTCAGTTACCGTGACATTATCTTGGGTTACTTTACCTGCGTCTCTTACTAACACATTAACTTGGTGACCGCGTGTTAATGCTTCTGAAGTAATGTGGCTACCAATCCAACCTGATGCGCCTAATACTGCTAATTTCATGAGGAATACTCCGTTGTTTGTTTCATTAACAGCAGTTTACTTGTTCACCATTTACTGATAAATACACTACATAGATACACATTGTTTCATATTAAGATACCAATGGATAAACTCAATTCAATTACAAGCTTTGTCGAAGTGGCGCGAACAGGGAGTTTTACACAGGCCGCTGAACACTTAGGTTTAAGCCGACTACAAGTATCAAGACATATTCAAGATATTGAAAAGTGGCTTAATTTAAGATTGTTTCATCGAACAACGCGCAAAGTCAGTTTAACTATTCAAGGCGAAGAAGCGCTAAGCTATTGTCAGCAAATATTAAATCAAGTGTCTGACTTACAAAGCCGTGCTCACAGTCATAACAATGAATTAGTCGGTACAATTCGACTCGCATCTCCCATTGGTCTTGGGCAACATAAACTGTTTGAGGCCATTGAAGCATTTACCAAGCGCCATCCACAAACTCGGTTTGAGTTATTACTGTCCGATAGTCTATCGCAGCTTGTTGATGACCGCGTAGATATTGCCCTGCGCTATATCCACCAGCCTGATGAAGGGTTAATTGCTCGCAAGCTTATGTATATAGCAACAGCGGTATGCACATCGAAGGCGTATTTAGCACAGCACAATACAATAAACGACCCCAATGACTTAGCCACGCATAATTGCCTTGTCCATAAAAAACACAACGTGTGGCAGTTTCAACGTAACGGTAATACACAAAAGGTCACCGTTAAGGGCAACATAGTCGCCAATGATATGGGCGTATTACTCAAAGCAGCTAAACAAGGAATGGGGATTGCTCACTTACCCTGCGATTTAGCGAATGATCATTTGTTATCCGGTGAGCTTATAAAAGTGCTGCCAGAGTATACAACCGTCGGTTCACATATATGGGCAGTGTATTTATCGCGAAATTTTCAACAAAATGTAGTGCGAGCCTTTATCGACTTTTTAGCAGAGCAGTGGCATCACGATATTTTGTAATCTAAATGCGCTGCAGGCACGTACAACTAGCAAAAAGGAGTCGTAATGCAGCACTTAGACCACGAAATATCACGCATCATTGAAATGGCGTGGGAAGACAGAACCCCGTTCGAAGCAATAAAGCAACAATTTGGCTTAAATGAAAAAAGCGTGATCGCTTTAATGCGCCAGCAGCTAACAAACTCAAGCTTTAGACTCTGGCGAAAACGCGCAACAGGCAGGCAAACCAAACATTTAAAACTTCGCCACCCCGATATCTCAAGGGGTTACTGTAAGACCCAGTATAAGCACAGGTAAACCTGTAGACATATCGGTTTAGTACGAAGGCGATTCGTTGTTAAAAAACGCCAAACAGACTTAGCTATGATGCCTCTGTTGTTAGCCGTACATATTTTTCAGCAAGCTCATCGAGTGACTCGCGGTGATTTGGATCAGGCTTAATACAATCAATAGGACACACACTAACACAGGTCGGGTTATCATAATGCCCGACACACTCAGTGCATTTATTGGGATCAATTTGATAAATCTTTGCGCCCATGTAAATAGCTTCGTTCGGACATTCTGGATCACACATATCACAGTTAATACATTTGTTATTGATGAGTAATGCCATGACAAACCTTACAGGAAGATAAAGAAGTTACGCTTTTAAAACCTTCACCGAAAATTTCAAAACATAACAAAAATTGCAGCCGCGTAATATAGTTTGCAATGAGCAAACATTCTTTGATCTAGATCAAGCTCTACACCCGCATCACGCTCTAATCATTCAAGATTGAATGATTAACTTTAGTCAGGAGCCATCAACCGAACATAAATTGCGTAAAGAGATTAGTGAGCTGTTTTATAACATTTAGAATTGGCTTATCCCTACCAGCGTTGTTAGCAAAATCCACATAAAAAACAAATTTTTCGCAGAAATGTGGCTATGAGGAAGGGTTCTAAATTGGGCTTAACCGAGTAATGTCGGGAGATATAAATTTAGGAGTCCTATATGAATAGCAAAGTTGGTATTTTTTGGTTCGTTGAAAACACATTAGTCTATAAAGCTCAAAATGCTATCGACTTAAAGGCAGATCAACTTGGTTTTATCGATAGCCCACTGCAACACCAAGTCGAATGGGAGGAGAATAATATTTACCAATTGTTTGGGTTAACACTATTCAACAGTGACTACTACAACTTTCCCAGAGGCCGAGTTATTTTTAATACAAAGCTCAATACATCGTATGTCTATTTAGACAAAAAATTGTTTAAAAAGTATATAGTTAAAAAGATAAAAGCTAATTTTTATTTGTTGGATAGAAAGGTCAAATTCTTTACAGATCCTCATTACCATTGCTTTGGTAGT
The DNA here is from genome assembly GCF_001938575.1 of Pseudoalteromonas sp. PAB 2.2. Lineage (NCBI taxonomy): Bacteria > Pseudomonadati > Pseudomonadota > Gammaproteobacteria > Alteromonadales > Pseudoalteromonadaceae > Pseudoalteromonas > Pseudoalteromonas sp. PAB 2.2. The sequence continues at coordinate 94,376 of NZ_LYPI01000007.1, read as the reverse complement.
ATTTAGTAAAATATAGCCCTAATTGAAGAGTAGTAAAAGCAAAGCATTTAACTAAGATAATTTATTTTTCAAAAGTTCGTTTTCGACCTTCAGTTCTTATCCTGTAATAATCTAGTTTGAACATATCTACCCAACAATGAAATTATTTATTATGATGTTACTAAAATGGATTATCAGGTAAGCATATGAGTAAAGGGAAAAAAATTTTAGAACTAATCGTGCCAATAACAATAATCGGCGGATTCCTAGGTGCTGTTCAAGACATACTAGCTCCTATTGGTAAGTTTGGTGTATGGGCAGGCTTGGTCTTTCTGTGCTTAGCTATCGCATTATACTTCGTTCCTGAGGAGTCTAAAATTGGCGAGCGAATAAAGAAAATGAGTGAGCATTGGAAAATGCCGCTCATAGTAAGCCTACTGATAATTAGCGTTAGTGTATTTATATGCACCAGTTTTTCTAGCAAAAATGTAAAACAAGGTGGTAAAGGTATTTTAGTTGAGAAAATGCCAATTTTTATAGAAATCCAAAATAAAATATTCTCTTTAGTCAAAGAAACGAATGAAATTGTAAAAGACACAAATTTAACTGTTAAAGACAACAACATAAGAATTAAAACGACTCAATTGGGTGTTGAAGAAACGCAAAACGATGTCAAGGTAATCCTTCAAAATACCAAAGCTACAGCAACACAAACTCTTGCTGAACTGGGATATAGTGTTGCTAACAGTTGGGATTTTTATAGAGCAATTCAAGAAACATCAGGCTCAGAGTTGGTTGAGGTTCTTAATTATTTCAAAAATGCCAAACTGAAACTTAATCGACAGGAAACTGTCTATCCTTATTTATTTACATCTGATAATGAAAGAAATAATGCTCTCTTACGCATGCCTAAATACGCTAACCTAATACACAGTTTAGTAATATTAGATATTCCAACAGAGAAATTAATTACCGTATTTGACGTTTTCACTGAAAGTGAACATTTGAAGTCACCTGTTGCAGATTTCTATGCACACGAGTCACTCAACCCAAACAGAAATCCCGCTGGGTACGAAACACTTCACCCTCAAGAACTGCTGGGTAACAATATGTCTAATTTAAACCGATCACTAATAAGTTATCCTTTACATAGAATGAAAAAAGATTCCACAAAAAGAGGGGGCTACTCCTTACTCCATACCGCAGCAGTTTTAGGAGAACTTGAACTCATAAAGCAGCTCATAAAACGAGGTCATAATCCAAATTTGACTAGTATTAGTGGATATACACCTCTAGCTTTAGCGATAGAAAATGAAAATCTAAATGTTGCAGACCTATTACTAGACTATAATACCGTCGATGTTTCAATGAACGAAAACGTAGCGTTAGAAATATCTCTTTTAAAAGCACTTGATGGCTATTACCCTATGCTCGAGACTAAGCAACCAAAAGATAATCCATACCTAAAAGTTGCTAAGCGTATTATGAATAAATTAGAGAAAAGGCCTGAACATGTCATTGAAGCAACTGAGAGTATTTATCGGTCACATATTGGGTTAGTAGAAAAGCTGAAGGAACAATACGAACCAGGTACATATTATTTCGAGGAATACACACAACATATAAACCTTGGTCAAAACTATTTGAACGCATTAAGAACATTGTGAATTATTTGTACTTGGACTGTACTAGCTCAGACTTGAACTGACAGTTACCACCTCACGAATCGGTCACTGTCATTTTTGTTCTTTGCTAGAGCATATTAGAGACCGCATCGTAATGTTTTGCTAATGCACTTAACATGTCTTTTTGGTGTTCTTTTATTTGAGCTTCTTGCCAATCGTTTTGTTCTTTTAATATTTTAAACATGGCTTTTAACTTTAAAGAGTCGTATTGAAGTTTTGCTTCAAAATCGACAAGCTTCTTCTTGACTGCTTGATTACTATATGAAGAGTTTTCACCAGGGCTTAATAAAACTAAATTTCCAAATGCATCTAAAAAGTCTCGCTCCAACATATTTTGGTATTCTTCATGCTGCGGGTAAACATGCTCAACAGAATTCTTAGCCGTGATACGATAGTTTTTGAATTGTTGCCGCTGCCTATCAGATTCTTGTTTCCACAAAATATATTCCAGCTTTTGAAACCAATAATGCTCAAAACTTGTTCCTCTTGGTTTGGCAAAATAATTTTCGTATGCCTGCCAAGAGTAAACTTCCGGCTGATGTTGCTTAGCTAGCTTGAAACTAGCTGTTTTTTGAGTTTCAGGCTTAGTCGCCAACGATAAGTCATTATCAATATTTTCAAGTAAGGCTATGGCTTGTGCATCTTGAGTAATATTGTCTTTTATCAAACCTGCAATAAATGGGGTTATCCAATACTGCGCACTTCGCTCACCGGTAAAGTTACGCACACATTGCAGCATTACTAATTCATTTATTTCTTTCTGAGTACGATTAATGTACCGCTTCCCATTTGAATCACTTTGACTAATATTAGTTAAACGTAATTGTTCATCATCGCTATCGTCACGCTCAACCCACTTAACCACCCAACGATCAAACTGATAACGCACTTGCCACAAGGTTTTGATAAATTCTTTAACTTCGTTTTCACTGGCTGTAATGAGTGGCTCAAAGGTTTCTAGTAATTTGTCAGCATGCACGCGAGGAGCAACATCATTAGTGCCATCACCTAGCTCAACAGCTCGGTTAGCCAAATAAATACGATAAGTATGGATAAGTAATAATGGGAAACCAATAATGGGACGACAATATACAGTTTCGGTGTCTAAATCGTAGGCGACATCACCTAGCTCAATATTAGATTTATTATCTTGATTTCCTTCGCTACCACTTACTGTGATTGCTTTTAATTGTTCTGCTAGTTGCATAATGGTTAAGCTCTGCCTAGATCTTTTACTAGCACTCTCATCTTTTACAAAAAGCTCCTCCTTAAAGCAAGCCAAATGCTCTGACTCAATTTTATCCCACGGAGCGTTAGGAAAGACTTTACGCACATTACGCTCAAAGTAATTTTCCATGTGTTCACACGCTAACCACATAGCATCGAATAAAGCTTTATCTTTAGAAACTTGTTTGAGCAGTTTTGATTTTAATATATCAGCCTGCTCAAGCTGTATGCCAGCAGTGTTCATGGTAGCGAACAAACGATTCAAGTCCATTTGAGAAGGCACTATATTATTCACCCATTGCACATTCTCAAAAATATAATCACCTAATAAAATACGATCTTCATTTTTGAGCGCTTCTACTTGTTGCTCTAACACTTGTAACGCTGCATATATACGCTTTAAATATGGATTTTCACCAATCGCTTCTAGCCCTGGAAATACATAATCATCAAGGCCAGCTAAGCTACCTAATAAGTGCTGTACTTGATCTCGAATAGTAAATTGAAGTCTCGGCTGCTTTTTAAAGGCGGCTATATCTGCAATGGCTGAATCAACTTTTGCTATTTTAAAAGCAAGCGCAATTAGCATTAGCGTGGTAGTGCGTTGTTGTCCATCGATTAGCTCATAAATACCATTACCATCTTCATCTAGTTCTACTGAGGTAAGAACTGTCCCAATAAAATAATTAGGCTCTTCCGCCAAACGAGCATCGTTAATATCGTTGAATAGCTTTAATACTGCTTCATCTGGCCAAACGTAGGGACGTTGATAACTCGGTATACTAAATTGATATTGATTCGTTTGAATGTAATTTAACGTAAGAACCTGCGTTTCAACGTGATGCTGTGTTATCTGATTTCCTTTATTATTAGCTTCACCTAAAAATACATTAGCCATTTTGGCCTCCTTGATTTGTGCGCTTGCTAATCTGATGCATAGCCATTTTTTCTGTGCCTAGAGGAAGAATGTAAGTATCTAACTTTGTAGTGTAAGTGTTTGCGAGCTCTTCTGCTGAAAGGCCATTAACAACGTCTAGTCCAAAGTTATTTAATACTTTATGTATAAAGCGTTTTTTAACGCTATTTTTATTCACAGCTAAATTAGCTGGGTCTGCTTTAAAGCTAAAACGGTCCAAATAATCAAAACACAGGGCTGGTGTGTGGCTAGCTGTAATCCAGTCAAGTACAGGGTTATCGCGGACAAAGGCTGATATAGAACTTTCTCTCACCGCTTTTTGATTGCTTACGCGAGGTGAGTAGATAACTCGGAACAGCTTCTTCGCTGCAATGTCTAACTGTTGTTCGCCAAATTGGCTAATGTATATAAGCAGTGCTGTATCGTATAACCCTTTTACATAACTACAACCCTCAAGCTGGCAGATCAGGTTTTGATAAAAATGAAAAAAGCTAATTAGAGTGTTTTCTGTATTCGTTGGAGAATGTGAAGTAACCTTTATATGGTTAGCCTTATTATTAATTCCGCCCGTTAAATACTTACACCTTAATTGTTCAAAGTAGCTTAAAAAATGAATAGTATTAATGCCGCTATTTAATGGCTGTCTCAGTTCATAACCTTGCTGTGCTTGTTTATCTATTTGTCCACCGTCTGGCAAATATGTACGTTTAAAGCGCCCAAAAGCAATATCGTCGCCTTTACCCGTACTTTCGCCAAGTTCATTGACAACAGCGCTTCTTACTAGATTAGGCTGGCGGTGAGAAGGTACATTACGGTTATAAAGTTTTTGCCAATAGCGCCCTTTAAGCAATGATCCAACAACGGGGTTTAAATCGCCTAATGCTTCCCATTTTGCAGCAAATTCATTTTGGTTTTGTCGCGCAATGGCTCTGAGGTGATGTGCTTTAATAATGTCAGGTCCACTTAACCTAACACCACCAGTATTCTGAGTTTCAAAGAAGCGATAGGCATCGTCTTCGCTACGAGTAACAACCAGAGTTAAATTGATTTTATTGGCATCAAAAGTGGCTATTTGGCTAGCATTACTGGTTGTCGAGTATGCCTGTAACCAAGCAAGGTTTTTAACGATTTGTTGTTGTGATTCTGGCGAATCGTAGCTTAGGTTAAGAGCAAAGCTATGTGATTCATTCGCTTCGTTAGCGTTATTAACCGTATAAGATAGATATTGCACATAGGAAATCAACGCTAAGGTTGTTAAACGTTGCTGACCGTCAATAATATTTAGCTGCCTACTTTCTGCTGACTGATGCAAGATTACACTGCCTAAGTAATACCCATAGGCACTATCGCTTTGTGCTAAATCGCTTAAAAAAAGCTGGTAGTCACTCAACAACTTTTTTATTTGTACTTCGCCCCAACGATAAGGTCGTTGATACTCAGGTATAGCTAACTCACCAGCAATTTCCGCTTTACTAGAACTAATAATACTTTTGCCACTGAATAACTGCGCTAAAGTACAAGATGCGACTTCAACTGACATAAAACTCCTTATTAGCTTGACTAAGAAGTCTATCTTAGTCACGCAAATCCATTTATAAAAAAACAACTACTTATAAAACACATTTCTGCAATCTTAAAATACTCAATCAATCCAACTATTAATAGCAACTAATTCAGAGATACTTGCGTGTTGAGGGTTATAAATCCATTCTTGATCAAATACTTCTCGTATTCGTTCACTTAAGTAACAATCACCAACAACCAAAGAGAAAAACTTATTCCCACATTGTTTTAATTCAAAAATTGAGTCTAATTGATTTTTTGGTAAGTTTCTCATGACAAAATCAGAAACAATTAGCAAATCAGCTTTGTTGTAAGTATTTTCAGTCATTAAATGCAAAGCATGAGAAATTGCAGGACCGACATCTGTACCACCATGGAACGACATAGATAAAAAATCTGTGAGTTTATCCAAGCTAAACCCTTTGGAAAGATCTAAAGTATTGATTGAAGTTGAAAAATTAATTATATAGCAGTCTCTATTCTTTGATTGTGCTTTTAGTGACATAACAAAGGCGACCGCTTTTGCAACAGTTTCAGGCGCACCTTGCATTGATCCACTAGTATCGATACATATAATAACAGGACCTTTTTGTTCATCTTCGTCTACAGCTAGAGCTTCTTCAATTTCAAACTCTTCATCAACAAGTTGCTGACCAGACATTTCAAAACACATCAAGGATGATTCAACATACTTAAGATCAAATAAGATTGATGTTTCAATATCACTCAAGAGTGCTAATTCTGAAGGGAGAGCGTGCTCAATATCTTTACTTAATTTAACACCTATAATTTCTTCTTTAGAGTTCACATCTGTTACAGCTGATTTTTGTATGAATGAATGCGTAACGGATTCAATTTTTTCGCTTTTTTCTGTTTGGTTTAAACGCCCAAGCAAGTCTAAGAGCCTTTTAACTCCCTCATCATTAGATATCTGCTGCAACAAGCTTTTAACTCTTGATAAGTTATTTAGCTTTAAAGTTCCACTAGATAGATCAAGCAAAAAGCCTGGTTCGATACCTAAAGAACGAAGTAACCCAAGCATTTCATCAATGAGTTTTAGTTTTTCAATCAGGCCATTTAAGAACTTTTTTCTTAGTAGGGATATTTGCTCTAGTTCCCACTGTTCATACTGTAAGCTGAGTAACTTTTCCCACTCATTCGCCAATAAATTAACGGAAGTAACTAAATTACTTGTACCCATAACACCATTAGGACTCAAAGTGACAGCATCATGCTTAATGCTCGCTAAGTCATTATCCCAAAAATTATTGTTATAATTAACGTTACTTTTAGAACACAAAACTTTGTATTGATTTAGAGCTAGTTCATACTGTTCTATAGTTAGGCTATCAAAATCTAGTGTTTTAAACACATTCAGTTCATTTTGAGCTTCATAATGAGGAAACTCTAAAATACAATGACGGTGGGACTTATTGGCCCAAGTTGTTAATCGCTCTTCAACTTGTAATGCTAAATTTGGAGCATGCTTAAATACGCTTTGGAAGTCGTCATGTATATTAGCGCGCATACTGTTCATATAGTCATCAACTTTACGCACTGCATAGCCCTTTTAAACGGTCACAATCTTTAATTCTTAATTTCAAATCACTTATTTGCTGATTTATACCATTTAGCGCAATGTTACACGATTGCTCAGACACAAATGGCGAGTACAAGTTAGCCATATATTCTGATTGTTTAGCCTCACATAACTCTAAAGTTATTCTCAAAGTTTGTTTTAGTTCCTTAACTTCATTTTTTAAAGCGTCAATTAAACGACTATTTACGTTCTGTTTTTTTTGTCCTTTTGAGCATAAGATTTTAGGTGTGAAGTGAGCCTCAGAATCATATCGCCCCTCTAGCCCTGTAATTTTAACATCGCAACTACCTTGACCATCAAATGTACACGTGTAACCTGTAAGCTCATTGCCATTCGAGTCTAAAGGTTTGAAGGCTTCTCTACTTTTCATTTTAGAAACTGGAATGTAAAAGGTACGTGTAGTCTCTTTATTATCATTATAATATCCGGTCTTATAGCGAAACGTTATTTTCGCCTTATAATAATCTTTGCCTTTGATGTTGTGTGTTTCATAAACATCATTTTGATAAAAAACTTCAACATTAATTTCTTTATCAAGCTCATCTTTCTTCCGATCAAGCTCCGCTAAGCTAACTTCAGGAGAGAAACCAGACTCTTCAATAGCAGTATTTACTATTCTTTCAACTTCTTCTCTGTTTGCTTCTGTTGTCCAAAGACAATAACGTAACAATAAAGTATCGCTATGATTGGTAACCATACGGTTATTAAAAAATGCCGAGGCTTTAAGCAATTGGGCGGCTTTTTGCCAACGTCTGTCAGACACATAAACACCAAGCTCTTCAAATTGTTCCGACAGCTCTTTTCTTATTAAATGAATAATTGTTAACGTATCTTGTGAAAGTTCAACGGTATCGATCTTTTTAAGCCAGCTAGTCCATTCATTATTCTTAATGACTACCTCATCAGCTACTTTAATTTCAGCGAGGGTTGGTTTGCTACTAATTAGGCTTTCAAAGTTTTCTTTTATCTCAATTGGACCAACCATTAACCTGATAATAAAGCGATCGTATAAAGCATCTAAACCTTGGTTTTCTTCTGGTGTTTCGTTTGACGCTGCAATTAAGGCCTTTAAAGGGGTCTTTTCAAGCTCTTGTCCATTTTTAAAAATCCCCTCATTTATAAGCGTTAATAGGCTATTTAATATTGCAGGACTCGATTTCCAAATTTCATCTAAAAACGCAAACTCTGCCTTCGGTAAATAATTTTCAGTTTTACGTGTATATTGATCTTCTTTTAACGCTTTTATCGATACCGGCCCAAACACCTCTTCTGGAGTACTAAAACGGTTCATTAAATATTCAAAATAAGGCGGGTTATCAAATGCTTTAGCGATACGTCGCGATATTAAACTCTTAGCTGTGCCTGGTGGGCCATATAAAAATGTATTTTGCCCAGTTAGTGCACCAAGTAATGCAACTGGGATTATCTCCTCACGCTCATGCATGCCAACAGAAATTTGATCAATTAATTTTTTTATTCTTGTTTGTAAACTCATTATTTATTCCTTTAAATTTGTTCTAATGCTTTGTCTGTTGCTTGTGCAAGTGCTTTAAAAAAACGCAAACACTTTTCTAGTTCATCTTTTTTGATTATTTGAGGCTTTGTAGTGTCAAATTGTACTCGATGCACTGCATCTCCCCTTTTATTAATCCATTTGTTGAGCTGTTCCCTCGCATCTTTTGGTAATACATTCGGCCACTTCCACTGCTCTGTAACATCTAGCCCAAAAAATTCTTCAAATAGTTTCTTAGTTTTATTTGAATTTGGGTTATGAAAAAACTTCAACCTTTCATGTAATTGCTTTTCAGCAAAACGACCGAATTGAGACCCTTTAATTAAAGCAAATTTGTCATCAAACCTTTCTGTTACAACATCTTCCACATAGGTTTCCCATGCAGTTAAGATCATTATCAGACTAGCTTTTTTCAATACATCATACGAACACAATTCAGGGTGGTTATTTAAAGTTTCAAAGCATGTTAATAGCTGTTCAGCTTCAGATAGAGCTCTATTAAAATTTTGTAATGAAAGAGTCATATTTTTCCTTAAACATCACTAACAACTGAGTGCTTGTTAGTCATTCCTTTTTTATAATATACAGAAGATTATCATTCTTTAATTCGCAAGCTTGCGAAATATTACTTGGCTTAGACTGAAAACTTTGTAAACAACAACGCGGAACTGGCTGTTATTTATTTTTAATGTAACTTGAGTTGAGGTACCTCTTCAACCAATTACCTTAAGAATAAATGTATAAGTTTTAGTATCCTGAGTGTTACGTTCATAACTCAGTCAAGTCAGTACTAACATTCTGCAACACATCGTTGTAGCCTTTTAGGACATTTTCTTTATGGATTAGATCTTGTTTGAGTTGTTCAACTTTTGTAACTAAATCCTTTGTTAAGCTAGGAACAAAGTTATTTTTCTCAATCACTAACTTCTCTAATATTAAGCGAATACACCGTTTTAGTTCGTCACTAATATCATTTAGTAATAGAGCAACAACTCTGGCTTGCTCTTTGCGCAATTGCTCTATTTCATCACCTTCAACTTGCTCAACAGTAAATTGTTGTCGTATTGTATTAATATGCGCATCAAGATCTAAACTAACTGCAGGAATCGTAATTCGTTCAACTGCATTGTTTAATGGCATTAAAACCATTTCGGGGTCAAAGTCATCATCCCCAAAATCAAACATCTCTCTAATTGATGCTTTTATATCCTGTTTAAATAAGCTTAATTGAATTGCATTTTCACTTACGTCATAAAGTGCTTTGCTTGTTTCTATAACAAATGACTCAAGCTTACTCACAGCATCATGAACACTTGCATAGGTGTAATTAACTGTGCGGTAATGAGTTGACGTAACTGTACGAGTTGAACCCCATGAGAATGGGTTGTACCATGATGAGTCACTCACTTCTCGGGATGTTGTATAGCTTTCTTCTCGCGAGCCTGATTGCGAATGAACTTGTTTTACCTGTATCGCATCTTGATTTATGTCAGTTAATAATCGCGTTAATGTTTTTTCAGCTTGAATACTGTATTTTTCAAAAACAATATTAACTTTAACTGTGCCAGCCTCTATGCGTTTAACAACTGCTTGTTGTTTTTTCGCTAAGCTTTCAACGTCGCCTTCAAGTAAGTTTTTACGCTTATAAGTTACGTCATCGGCAATTTGAGTTAGTTTTTGTTTAACCTCTCGTTTTGAGCCTATTAGCAGGTTATTAAAACGATCTGCCAATATCTGTTCTTTTTTCACCTTAACAGTATCTAACTTAGTTGTTACTCTTGTGAAGTTAGCAACTGCTGAAAACGTATTGGCATTAAATGTAAAATCATCAAACATACCGTTAAGAAGATTCAACGTATGCAACTCTTCTTCATTTAAAGATTGCTCTGGCTTTATGGCTAAATCGTAACAGCGAGATGAAATAAATATAGGCGGCAAAGCATTTTGTAAAGTGCTCATTAAGTGGCTTTGATTATTATCATCTTCAGTACTATGATGGGCTGAAAATTCATTACATACCTTATCTACATTACTCTTGGCCTGATTATTAAGTTTTGTAGTAATAGCCGGTAACGCCTCTTGAATAGACGGGTACTTATGGTACTCATCCAATAAGGCCCCATCAAACAGTGAACCAATTAGTACAATATCTTCAATACCTTTATTGGGAATATTTTGCGCCAGCAAGCTCATATCTGATTGGTCTAAAAATTGGCCGCTATTGCTGAGTACAAATACAACGTCACATTGACCTATAAACTCTTGTGTACGCCTACCACGGGAGATTATAGGGTCGTTCATTCCCGGTGTATCAACCACCTCAATATCGCGTAAAGACTCAATATTCAAATGCAGCTCAGTGCTTTTTACTATTGGTGTAAACTCGCCGCTGGCTCCCACATAGTTATTTAGTTTATCGACTAATTCATCATTATTATTTACTTCATCAAGCGATATGGTTGTATCTAAATACTGCGCAACGTTTAGTCCTGAACTTTTAACCATATTTAAAAGCTCAATACTGGCTTTTTCTTCATCAGATATAACAGGCTTAGCGGGTGAAGAAATAAAAACGCCCTGCTTTTGCGATATTGCCTTATTGGCTTGGTATTCTAGCAATGCGTTTTCGTAACTTGCTTGTTTAGTGAATGCTTTATCCGCTAAGTTTTTAACTTTATTCCACTCATTTTTGCTATAAAACTCAACCAGTGCTTTTGGCTGTTGAGCATAACAAATTTTAGTTAGCGCAGCCGTCATCGGTGTTGCTGCTTTTGGGAGTACGTCTTGGCCATTAAATAACAAACTATTTAAAAACGAAGATTTACCTCGTTTTATTTGGCCAATTATACCAATACGCAACAACCTATTTTCATTCTGTGTCTGTAGTGCGTCGTTTTTAAAATTACTAGCCAGTACCTGTAATTCAGCCAGTAATTTCTCATCTACTGAGCTACGATACAGCTCGTAACCTTTACTTATTTTTAATAAACTTAATGATTGCTCTTCAATCATTTTTTACTTCCTTTTATTGGCCTCATTAATCTAAATTGGCCTGAGACTAAAACTTCCCAAGGAGATAAATCACATAAATAATTAATATCACTCATTAATACCTCCCCCACACAACCTGTATTTATATAAAGCTGATCATCCAAACCTAGTACTATTTCATTCTGTAAAAAATAGTTACTGCTGTAAGGGAAGAATATTTTCTCTTCCGTTTGTATATTTTTTAAGGAAGCTGCCCATAATCTTGCACCATTGATACCCGATAAATATGATTGTTTCAGAGCGTAATCCTCTGCTTGAGCTATTTCAGCAGAAAAAATACTCCCGAGAATGACATTAAGTTCATCATAAGACTTACTTTCGTTAGAATTGTTTGAGTGTAGAGGGTGAAGAATTAAATCAAAGAAATCTTTAGAAAGCTCGCTCGAGACAACAATATTATCACCTGATATGTACTCTGCTTTTACGCTCAACGTATTACGTTCACTATCATAGACTAACAATAGATCTGACAAGTTGGCATAAAGTAATTCTTCTGCGTTTTTTACTATATAAATATCATTGTTCGATATACGTAGTTCGTGACGTTCAAGCTTTATTTGTAAAAATGGCAGGAGTAATTCATGGGTTAATAAATTTGGAATAAAATTAGTTGTAATTTCATACTTTATTTTATAATTTCCCTTTGTATAATTAAGCTCTTCCCACTCTAAATCATCTAGGTTAACTTTTTTCTTTATTACTTCAATTAATCTATTTCTTCTTATCTCAGCGGTTTCTGCCATTAACGCTTTATATTCAACTTCATGATAGGCGAGTAAGTGTTTAAAGTAATCGGGGGTTAATAAATGTGAGCTGAAATATAATGCACTTTCTTGCCAGTTACGGTTTTTAATATGGCAGAATAAATCAAAAATATCTTGTTGAGTGCCTTTTAGTATTTCAAGCTGGGTTGCCATTGCGTTTACTAAAGGCATTTCTTTTTCGTGCACTTGATTATCACGTCGGGTCATCATTAGCGCATCAAATAAAAACAATTGTGCTAATGGTTTACGCTGATAATAAGTAACAAATGCTTGAATAGTTGCTTTGTCTGGCGCTTTAGCAAAATCAACCACATCATCTAAAACAGAATTATCGAGTGAAAAAGAGTTTATTAGAATTTGCAAATACTCAACCTCAGTTTCATGAATGTTATTATCTACATTCATCACTAAACTGCCCTTCAATCCCTTGTTGCGCAATTGGGTGGTTTTCAAAAGCAGTTGGCACTTTTGTCGCTTCCATAAAAGTTGCAAGCATGTCTAAGTCAGTCATTATCAATGTCCAAATATGTTATTTAACTAAATAAAAGCCATGTTCTGTTAACATCTCTGACAAAGTAATTTTAGTAAACCTCCTATCTTTATCGTCGCAGATACCTGATTGTGTTCCATGCCCTCCAGAACAATGATTACAGTATCTAATTTCTACTTGGTCGCCCTTTATTTCATTTATAGCATTAGGGTGGCCCTGATTAGCAAAATAATGTCCTGAAGTAATAGCCGATACTTGAACTCCATCACATGTTGGTAAGTGACCTGCATTAGAAACGGCAACATCTATTGAGTCAGTTAAAATTAATAAATTATTTAAATCATTTTGCTCAATTAAGTAGTTAAGATTCGTATACCTTAGAAAAGCATGTAATATCTCTCCAGAACCGATGCTTTTCTGAGCATAGTCAAGGGAGCCTAGATAAAAAGCATTAGCTTCTTGTTCGTATTTAAAAAATGAATTAGAAAACTCAAATAGTACTTTTTCTTCAGGCTCTTGAACAAGATAGACCGTTTCTTTTGTAACCCTCAACTCCCCTCGATCTAACATTCTTTGAAGCCATGGCATTACAATAGAACATGATATAGAGCTAGCAATAGCTTTTAATAAAGTAATAGGCTCTTTCGTAATTAATGAAGCCTTTTGAGGTGTCCCCTCACATGCAAAAGTCCCCCACTCTAAAGAATCAACGAGCTTAGATTTCATTATATCCAATAATCTATTACTTCTTATCTCAGCGGTTTCTGTCATTAACGCATCAAACTCAACTTCATGATAGGCTAGCAGATGTTTAAAGTGATCGGGATTCAATAAATGGGAACTGAAATACAATGCGCTTTCTTGCCAGTTGCGGTTTTTAATATGGCAAAATAAATCGAATATATCTTGTTGAGTGCCTTTTAGTATTTCAAGCTGGTCGGCTATTTTGTCTACAACGGCCTTTTCTTTGTCTTCTACTTTGCCATCGCGGCGGGTCATCATGAGTGCGTCGAATAAAAACAACTGCGCAACCGGGCGACGGCGAAAAGTGCGGAAAAAAGCTTGGATGGTGTCTTTGTCTGGGGCCTTAGCAAACGTTACCATGTCATCAAGTGTTGACTCATCCAGGTTCATTGATTTTATAAGTATGCGAATATATTCTTTTTCAGTGTCATCAATATGGCCGTCTGCATTCATAACAAGTGCTAAACCATTTAAATATAATAATTTCTCTTCAATGGTAAAATCAGCCGCTGGATGACCTTCAAATGCATCAGCTTCTTTTGTTGCCTCATTTATAACGTCTAAAATATCAAAATCCATCTTACTTCCTTTTTTATTAAATAACTGTGTTACTAATTTAATTTCATTAACACGTATTTGTTGTTAAGTCTTTAATATGTATATAAATTTATATTTTATTATTAAAAGCTATGCCGAAGCTATATCGACTGTAATGCTCGCTTTTTTCTCGTTTACTATGTGAACTATCACACGCAGGCCTTCGCTAAAATAATCACCAATCATGGCAGCACCCAGCTGAGCTTTTATTTTTTGTCTAGTAATTATGATGTCGAAATCAGTTTGTACTTTCTCATCTATTTTAATGTGCACGCCCACTGCACTTAACTTAATTACTCGCCCTTGCAACGCGGTTATATCAGCAATAGCCGACAATTGTTTAATACTGCCTTGCACGAGCGCTTCAAATACTAATGACTGTTGGGGTACATTATCGTTACCAAGAGAGCAAGTCGTATTACTTGAACTCAATGCGACAGAGCTCGGCTGCATGGTTGTTTTTACATTGAGCAACTCACATAACTGCGTTATTTGCTTTTGTAATTGTTGCTGAATTTTAAGGGCAACTTGCTTTTGTGTGGCTAATGCATTCAACTGTGCTTTTGTTTTATTATTTATATCGTCTAAGTGTTGTTTGTTCTTATCGGATATAGTTTCAGCAAAAATAAGCTCTTTAATCGTGCCATTTGTTAAGCTAAGAATTTGACGACTAGACTCATAAAAATTTATATAGCTATTGAATATTTTTGCTGCTTGCCATGAAACAACTGAGCCATTTTTACCTTTACTCACTGTTTGTAATAAATCAGTTAGTACGGTTTTGGAGCTTGAAAACTCTTTATTTAACTGGGCTGAGTACCCTATTACGTCTAAAAAATTAATTTCGGCTCGTTGTAAATCTTGTTTTGCTGTATTAATAATTTGTTGTATTTGCGATTCTGGTTTTTTATCCGCTTTACTAATCACCACTAGTACAGGCTGAGTTAGCTCTAGGCTTTTTAAAAACTCAATATCCTGCTGCGGCACAGTGCCATTTTGTTGATCGACCAACCAAATTAAATAGTCTGCACTGCGCAAATGCTCCCGAGCAATGTTTTCGTCGGTATTGTTTTGTGTGTTAACTATATCATCGGCTTTGCTATAACCAGGGGTATCTAAAAACACAAGATTAGGGTATTTGAAGTCTTCTCGTTCAACTGATATTAGCTGTAGTAAATGGCTAAAAGTTACACCAAAACGCTCATTAAATGCATGACATATAGCTTTTAAAGCTTCTTCATCTATTACTGTTTTTTTACGATAGAAATTAAGCGCACTTATTGCATTGTGCTCACCCAACGACAAATAAGTAGGAATAGATGTAGTGGGCGTTGTGTCTGTTGGCAACAACGAGGGGCATCCTAACACAGAGTTTAAAAAGCGCGATTTACCTGCACTAAATGATCCTCCAACTGCAACGGTATAATATTTTTCGAGATGTGGAAAAGCAGCAATTTCATTTAACTTTTTTTCAAGCAGTAACAATTGAGCATACGTATAAGCCCCCGTAGTATTGTCGTCTTGTTTAGCAAGCAGTAAGAAGTCATGCTCAATCGTGTGTTTAATTTCGGCTAATAAACGGGCAACTGGTGTATTACTATCGCCATTAGCAATTAATTGAGCGCATAAGCTTAACCCTTTTTCGCTTTCGTATAGGTACTGATTAACCCCTTCTGCTCTTGTGTTTTGAGAGGACGCATGAGTTTGACCTGATTGCTCATTTGCATTTCTACTTACACTACTATTTTCATTATTATTTGTATCAATGTGGCCGTTCATTAAACTGTCAAAATCTAAATCAGTACTCACTAGCTACCTTCCTTTATAGCATTGGTTTTTATTTGTGCGGGTTGATGAGTTTGCTGAATTTGAATTAAAGCATTATCGAACTTTAACTGCTGCTCATTAAACGCTTCTTCGCTTTGCCGCAATCGTTGTTTGAGGTGCTCAATACTCTGGTTGAAGTCGATTTGCTCTTGCTCAAATGAGCTTAAAACAGCTTTTTTGATTTTTGATACCGCCGTATTGAGCTGTTGTGTGCAATGTTCTACAACCATATTTACGGCCTGAGGAATAACTTGCTCACGCACTTGTGACTCTATTTGTTGCTCGCGTTCTTCTGCGTTATCTTTTCGGCCCAGTAAGCCACCTATAATACCAGAGACAATACCACCTAAAGGGCCTAATATAACGGTAGCGACTCCTGCTGCTACCGCTGCATACGTTGCTGAAAAAGCTTCTTTTTGTTCTGCGGGTATATTAAGTGTAATTTGTATATCGCTATGTTGTTGCTCGCTTATGATATCGAGTTTTTTATCTAACTTTTGTAATTCTTGCTTTACTAAGTTATCAACACCTTGTTGTAATACGGGCCTTAATAAGTCATTTATTTTTTGTGATACTTGATTTGATTTTGCCACACTGACTAAAACTGATACCGATGAGCCTAAAACATGTTGAGAGCGTTGAATTAACTCCTCTTTTCCCAAGCTACATAGGTTATATTCAAGATCTTTAAGTGACGCTTGTAGCTTTTTTTCTACCGAGCTAAATGCACTTT
Source organism: Pseudoalteromonas sp. PAB 2.2 (assembly GCF_001938575.1). Taxonomy (NCBI): domain Bacteria; kingdom Pseudomonadati; phylum Pseudomonadota; class Gammaproteobacteria; order Alteromonadales; family Pseudoalteromonadaceae; genus Pseudoalteromonas; species Pseudoalteromonas sp. PAB 2.2. Next base: position 77,687 of record NZ_LYPI01000007.1, on the reverse strand, counting down.
GGGACTTATTTATTTTTTCTTGTAATTGGGTTTCATTTGACTGGCTAGATTTTTTTAAGCTATTTATAGAGCTGCTTATTTGCTTTGCTAGCTTAGCTATTTGCTGTGAATAACGCATACAAAGCAGTGTATCAAACTGATTTAATGCAGTGTCGACTGCATTTTCAAAATCAATTATGCTTTTGTTCTTCCCAATATTTTCGATATTACCAATAGTAATGTCACTCACTAAAGCTTCGGCCAGATAGGTTTGTAACTGACTCTTAACCTCTAATAGCTTACTACTTGTTAACCGCTCTGATTTAGACACAATGTGAGCAATATCTTTTTTATAATTAAAGTTAATTTCTTTCAGCTGGTCAATAGCCGTTGCATCAAAGGGTTTTTCTGAGGGTATTAAGTTTATAAAATAATCACCACGCTCCAAGTAGCAAGCGATCGCCTTGGAGTGGCCGGCATTATTTGATGCAAAACCCGGCATATCAACCAGTATTAAGTTAGGGCGATTTTTAAGCTTTTGGTTATTAATAAAAACCTGAATGTAGTATATATTCGCGTCAACTTTTAAGTTTTGCAACTCGCTTAATGCTTTACGCTCCCCCTGTCTATTATCAATATAATTAATTATTATATATTCCTCTTCGCTATAGCTTAGCTCAGTAGCAATCGAGGTTTCAGGGGTTATATCGCATTTAAGATAGTCTTGCCCTAAGTAATTATTAAGCAGTGAACTTTTGCCTGCTGAGAACTGGCCAATTACGGGCACGATAACTTTAAATTGTTCAATTTGCTTTCGTAAAAAGGCTAAATCATCTTTGATATTTTTATTGTTTAAAATATCATTATTAACGGTATTGTATGTCGTAATTTGACCTAACAATTGAGCTTGCATGGTTGAAAGCTCATTCGCAGTGAGTAAATTTATATTTTGCGTATTTGAGTAAGCAGGCTGTCTTTTATCATTACATTTTAGACTATGTAATAGCTCTAATCCTAGCTCGTAACCACTCAATTCATTATTGAGTGCTAAACCGAGTTGTTGCTCAACAGTTTGATTCACTTCTTCAGCGGTTGCGTCGTTTTGTGCATCACTTGTTATTTGCAGCCCTTTTAATAAAGGGTGAAACTGCTGGTGTTTAGGGTCCACAGGTAAAATAGCACTTGCTTCTATGTTTTTTAAAAATAACTTAGCTGAGCTTGGGTTAAATAAGCTGCACGGCGTTAATAATGTTCTATGTAAGCCAATATCATGCAATAAATTTGTGTAGCAACTAAGTTCACTGTTAGACCAATCGCGCCCTAAATCATTATAAAATCCAAGGGTTACACTAATTAATAATTCACTTGGCGGCAGTGTATTTAAACTGATGCACTTTGATTTAGTATTGTTGTACCAATTGTTTACTAATTGACTACGTTCTAGGTTCTCAATTCTATTTTCAAGTTGGTTAAATCTAACGTCACATTGATGTGCTAATGCTTCTATTCCTTGCTTCATTAAAGCAACCGATTGAAAAACATTTTGTTCAAGCTTTTTAACGCTACCATATAACACATTAACATGGTTCATCAGGTAGTTTGTTTTATTCGCAAGCGACACCATTGCTTCCATTGTTAGCGCTTGTTTATGATTAAGCTTTTGAATTAGTAATTGGCTTGAATAAATAGCGCGATTAAAATCATAGTTGATACCTGCTTGTAACTTGGCATTGCTACCAGTGACAGAGCCGAGCAACCGACTTACATGGCTTTGCTCTAACTGCGCGTTTATACGCCCTTCGGTAGAAGCAAGTGTAGTAATGGTATTAAAGGCCTGTTCAAGTAATTCATTAGAGTTATCAGCAAATTCGTCTATCAAGCTATCAACATTTTGATTTGCTATATCTCTTTCTTGCTGATTTAACGTATGGGCAAATTCGTTTAATACATCGTCTAATGAATCTGGAGGTGTAAGCTGCTTTGAATCTAAAGCTCTTTCATCACGCAACTGTTGGTTTACTAATATCTGATCATTGAATTGTTTGTTTGAGGCCGCAAACTCAAAAGCAGCCTGCATAAAGCGAGCTTCATCATCCATAAAGGGTTTAAACTGCTTAAGGATTTTGGCAGTATCGCTATAACCCAACTCAATAAGGTTAGCTGCATTTTCTTTGGTAAAATTAAGTGGTTCGATTAAGCCTGCGAAAGCTTGTGACGGGACTATGTTCCAAAAATTAACCGCTGAATATTGTTTACTTGCAGTAATAGTATCAGCTTGGCGATCTAAATAAATATTTATAATATGAGTACAGTTATGCTGTTCAACTAGTGGTTTATAAGGTGTATTGTTGCTATATGAAGGAAGTACGCCACCATCAACATAATTTGTACTATCTATTTCAACTGCTTTAAAAACAGCCGGGATTGCAGATGTTGCCAGTAGCCACTTCTGTTTGTCTTCAGCGCTTAATGTATTTAATTGAGGATAAACTAGCTCGCCATTTTTAGCGGTTAATGCACATAAATGCAGTGGCAAATTATCATTATCAATAGCGTTGCAAACATTACTTTGGTAGATAAGTTCAGCAAGTCCATCTTGTGAAAACGCACCTGCACCACCGATTAAAGAGCTAAGCGTCATTAATGCTTTTGGTGCAACACCCGGTAAATAAGCTCCAATCGCGAACTTAGAAACAGCCAAGGCAATATCTTCTGTTTTAAGTGTTAATACCTTACTTGGTGCAATATCAAGCCATAGTTGCTCAGCAGAGCTGTAATCACCAGCAGTAAATAAAGCAGCATTTAAACCACCAACAGAAGTACCTGCAACTGCTTCCACGTTTTTGGCTATACCAAACTCATTCAGTGCCTTCCATACACCTATTTGATAGGCGCCTTTACCGCCACCACCTGAAAAAACCAAACCTAGCTTTGTCATTTAAGTCCTTTTAATTTAAGTACAGATACCGATTAAGAATTAATAAATTTTTTCTTAAATATTCGAGCGTTCAAAAGCGCTCACCTCAATGACTCTCATATCTTTAAGGTTTAAATAATTATTACTACATTACCTCTAGCTTTTACTTTTACAAGCTTGCAATAACTCTTTAAGCATTTTAAAACGAGCACGTGCAAACTAAATAACATCGATTAGCTCTCGTCTAGCTACAAACAAAAAATTTACATACTCATACGCACTACATAAGTAAAGCTTAAGTACACGAATCAATCCGTAGTTGGTTTTTTATTGCCTCTAAACCAAATAAAATAAATTGCTAAGCAAAGGATAAAGGTCATGGAACCGTAAACCTTTGTAATGACCCAAGTTGAATTCCAGTCAACACCTAAAACATAATATAAAAAAGCTCTTAAAGAGAAGTTGAAAATAACGTAAATCACACCCCACTTAACCAAAAAGCTTAGAAGCTTTGCTTTTCGCTTTTTATATAATAACTCTGTTTCGGAGCATAGCCTTACAACTGCTAGCAAACTTGATAATAAAAATAGGCCCACAATAAGCGTTATAAATGTTACAAACCCTTTAAACTCATTAAATGAAATTTTGCCATTAGTACCAAACTCCAAATACAACAAAAAAAGAATAAAACTAATGATGAGGGCAAAATTTAAAACCCTAGATTTTTTTGGCATCAAACCAAAAGCGATTAGAACTGCTATAAAAATAACCACTGCAGCCATTAATGTTTATCCTCCAGTAACAAACTAGTCATATCACCTACTATTATTTGAATACTAGTTTTATACTCTCAAGTACACTTAAGTCTAGGAGTTCAATGCGCACAGATTGACACTTTGGACAAACCTTTTTAATTGTATTTTCGAGTAAAGCATCCGACTTCGGAGCAACTATCTCATTCCAATTACAATCTTTGCAAACTTGCTTAAATGGCTGTGGCTTTTTTGGCATATAAATTACTTTTGTGAGATAAAAAGGCAATATAATTATTATCAGTGTGGTATTTCTCAGCATTTAGCAGCACCATTCTCATACTGCTAAATGCTTAACAACTAAAATTAAATTATTTTTTTAATTAGACTTATCCAAAATTCACCTTTTAGCAAATCTTCTTTATTAGCTGATTTTGTTTCTTTCTGTAATGTAGCTCTGATTTCATTGAATACTGACAGTAATTGCTCTTTATCATCAAAATCAATTTCATGACTTAATAAATAAGCGACCGCAGATAACATTGCTGCAGTGACACTAGCTGCTATCACTGCGGCGGCAAGATCGATAACTCCAGTTGGCGGAAGGAATGATTTAGTTAAAAGGAACAAATTCATTCCAACCTGCTCAGCAGCAAACGTTCCAATAAGTGAAATTGCATTTGATTTGCTTATTATCTCGCCAGTATATAAATAGCCCAAAGAGCCAATAGCTACCACTTGAATCCCAATAAGGTACGCAGCACTACCTGGAATAAATGCAGCACCTGCTCCTGAAGCCGTAGCCGTTGAAATGATTGCTAGAGCCTTTTTGCTTTTATCTTTCAATTCCTTCGCAAGTAATAGGTCTTTGCCTTTCTTTGCTAAAAAATCTAAAACATCATCCCTTACTGCATCAATTCCTTGTAAAGTTTTAGGGCGACCATAATTATCGACCTCTATATCGTACTCTTGTCCCCTAAATGTTTCTTTATCTTTAGGATCATAACCACGAGATACTACAGGGTATATTTTTTGTTCACTTGAAAGACCTAGTTGCTCTTTCCATTGTTCAATCACATGAGGTAAGTTTTCTTTAGAAAAGTTGTCTGCTTTATTTAAAACAATAAAAACTTCCGATGAGTTCTTAAGTAAATCATCGTAATGCCCCTTCTGAGATTTATCTGCTGAACCTGAAAGGACTAAAATACCAACATCTACCCCTTCATCTAGCATTTTTAAAGTTTCAGCTGAATTTTCACTTTTAATATCATCTAAACCAGGAGTATCTGCTATAGAGATATTCTCACCTAACTTTTCAAACTTTACCTTGGTGGTCTCGCCAGACTTCGCATTTACCTCGAATAAAACGTCGTCCATTTCTCTATCAAAAAATGCATTTAAAAAGGAGCTTTTCCCGGCACTCACCTTACCTAATACCAATACATTTAGCGGAGATTCAAGCTTAACTTTCCACTCAAGATACATCTCATCTACTTTTTCATCGATGCTTTTCTCATTATAATTTTCCATGCTCTATCCTTTTTTAGCCTAAGGTCTAATTAAATACTTCAACCCTATTAGTTGATGTGTATAAATAATAATATTTTTCTCTTTGTTAAAAATTTCGCAAGCTTGTGAATCAAACTCCTTTTACAACCCCATTGATGCCATTAATTCATGCTCGTTGACTGCTTCAGGCGTAACCACGGCATCTCTGAGCATCGTTTTCTTTGCAAGTAGCTTATCTAAATTTACATCAAATGAGTCATACTCTGGGTGTAGAAGACAAGGTAAGTGAATAAAAACAGGCTTTTTTTGCCCTATACGATACACACGATCTGTCGCTTGTGCTTCCTTTGCTGGGTTCCAGTGGCGCTCTAAATGCACTACATGGTTTGCGCCAATAACAGTTAAACCTACCCCTGCAGCAACAGGTGACATAATGATAATGTTAAAGCCGTCTTTTGCTTCAAAGTCAGTAATCATCCCCTTACGGGATAACTGATCTTTATTAGTTTTCATCGCTTTACTATCGCCATTAATAACATGAATATTAAGCTCATAAATTTTATCTAGGCATATCTTAAGAACAGCTTGAAGTTTTTTAGTTGTTGCAAAAATTATTACTTTCTCTTGTCTGCTTTTTATATCGGATAATATATCTAACAGCATGCGTAACTTTTCAGACTCTTGTAAATTACGCTGAGCATCTTTTGCATTATTAGGTGGCTTTTTAAAAACCTCGTCAAGCCTAGGGTGTAAACTAACAGCCCTTAATTGCTGTAATACCGTTAAGGCATGTCCACCACCCTGCTCTTTTGCTTTTTCTGCTCTGTAATCTTCTACAACTTGGTTATAGCCAAGTAGTTGGCCACCGGTCATATTACGAGCAAGCTCTGGTGTAAATGCCATATTTTCAGCCAAGTCTTTATGAATGCCTGTTTTAATTGTTTTAGTAGGCATTCCCGTTAGCTCGTCTTCCTTGGTTCGACGTAACATAAACTGGCCTGTAGCATTACGTAAATCGTTACCAATTTCTAAACGCACTTCTGCTTTTTCTTCCTCATTAGCACTGCTTATTGGCTTAATCCACCGCTCTCTAAAATAGCCCCAATCGCCTAATAGCCCAGGTTGTGCTGTATCCATTAAACACCAAAACTCACTTAAACTATTTTCAACGGGTGTACCTGTTGCTAATAACTTGAAATCAGCTTTTAAACCTTTAGCTGCACGGGTAGCTTGCGTATTAGGGTTTTTAATATTTTGAGCTTCATCAAATACCACAACCCCCCAATCAATTACACATAGTGAAAACTGATAATCTCGAAGTGTTTGGTATGTAGTAATAACAACACGTCTATCCATGTCCAAGCGTTTTATAGCTGCATCAGCCCCAACGTGTAAAGCGTAACGAATAGATTCATGATCTGCATGAGAGTCATTTATAACTGAGGTCAGCTGCATCGACTCTCTTTCAGCACCTTTAACCCTAAACTCTTTTAGATCTCTTGCTGACTGTAATACTTTGATATCTCTAAATGGCGACTTATTAAAGGTAGCACCAACCTCTTGTTCCCAGTTTTCCAATAAGCTAAGTGGAGCAACTATTAATATAGGCTTTTCTAGTTTGTTATTTTGCCTTTGCATTTCCATGTACTCAGCCATCATTACTAGCGTCATATATGTTTTACCTAGCCCCATATCATCCGCTAACAAAGCCCCCTGTACTCGATACATATCATCATAGTTATCCAACTGCGCTGATTTAAGTAACGACAACATCCAACTAATGCCTGATTCTTGGTGTGGAAAAGGAGTTCTCGCTAAATTACTCCTGTCAAAGCTAATACCTTTATCAAGCTGCGCAACTTTATTAACTATATCTTTATTATGTTCTTCGGTGTCTTTAAGTAATAAAGAAACTTGTTCTGTTTTAACCGGCAAATCATCAGTATCAGATATGTTATTTTCATCGGGTAGGTTTGCTAAATTTTCTCTTACCTCTGCGAGTGTTTCAGTTACTCGCTGCTCATCGCGTATATCAATTGACTCATCATCAACAAGAACACTATCGGCATTTTGACCTTTAGCTTGCTGATAGCTTTGTTCAAACGATACAACATCTTCCTCACACTCTAGTAGCTTAACCAAGCGCTCTGGTGGTTCACTTTCTGCATTTGTCGAAAACCAGCCATTACTGCCATCGCTGTCTTGACCAAAGGGAATGTGTACCATTTTACCAATACCAGCTACTCTGAGAGAAAATCCAAGATCGAGGTTTAAAACAGATGCATCTAAAAAAGCTGAAGGTGTTTTAATAAATTCAGCAACTTTATGTGCAGGAATAGTTCTATTTTGCAGTACTTCTTTAACAGCTTGCTTTTTATCGTCAGTAAGTAAAACAATGCGGTCTTTTATTCGCATTACTTGCCCATCGCCCTGGAGCTGAGCTAAACGATTCTGCACGTCTTCAGGTGATGAACCATCACCAAAGCTTGGGCTAAGCTCTAAACTACCATCGGCCCTTTGGTTTGCAGTTACTGTGATGTTTTCTGGTTGTACCAAATCAAACTTATCAAAATGTTTTAAATCTAGCTTTAATCCATCTTTAACAGCTTGCTGTAACTTAGCGACAACCAACACATTATTTAATTCATTGCGTTCATCAGGTTTAAGCGAAGAATGCTCTTCTACGGCTAACACAGCATTAAGCTGCTCTGGCGTCATTAAATACTGAGTTTGCTCACTAAAAAAAAGTGTAGGGCCTTTTCTTTTTACTGGATATTTTTGCTGCTCAAATTTTGCAAATAACTGCAGGTTAAAACTACATTTAGTTGTTCTACCTTGAATATCAATGTCAAAGTCGTTATTAAAAAAAGGCGGTAGCCCTAAAACGCCTGCATCTTCTGGGTCTAATAAACATGCTTGCTCACTGTCTAATCTAAAGCCATTAGGTAGTGTTTCAGCTATATCTCTTTCTTCAAGCATTTTAAGGACAACATGTTGAATAAGCTGCTGCCCTCCCCCCTCACCTTTGTTCAGGCAATGGAATGACGCCTCATCAGTGGCAAAATTAACACCATACGAGTCATACACTAAAGAATACTGTTCATCTACTAAAGAACTATTTGTATTGTTTGGCAAAAGCCCTTTTATCAAACTAACAAGTGACATATTTTATCGATTCCCTTTCAAACATTCCTAGAGCACAATTTTCAAGCAAGTTGCCAGTAAAGCATGTCGTCTCTGGTTACTCTACTTTCAGATAACATTGAATAAAGTTTAGAATTAACAGTTGAGCGATCAGCCATCATATTAAACTCACTGTTTAAAACCTTTACGAGCTCTTTGGCGGTAATTGGTTGGTACATCTCTAGTGCGTTTAATAAATTTATTTCAAAAAGATTCTTTTCTTCAAAATCTTTTTTTACCACAGGTAGTCCATAACGATTTATATATCTTCTGTATTCGTCTTTATCAAAGAGTTTTTCTAAATCGAGCTCAACACCGTTCTGAGTTAAAAAATCAATAGCATTTTTTTGCCAAGAAGTCGGCGAGTGTTGAATTGGCATTAGCTCGCCTTTGGGATAGTTTCTTTTATACTCTTGTGGAAAGCTATTTGTTAAAGCAAAATGGTTTAGCTCACTCAAAGAGTAATCGTTAAGCTTCTCACTAGGTAACCCCATATAAATCCATAACTTAAAGTTATGAGAGCCTTCAATGATATGAAAATCACCACAATCTAAATAAATAATGGAAGTTTGAGCCATTCCTCTAAGCTTTATATAACTGGTAGTTAAACTCTTTCCTAGCACTCGCTTAACTGTAAGCTCCGCTTGGTTTCCAAGCATTAGCCGCGCATTGCGCACAAAACCATGCTCATAAAGCCCTTCTAAAAAACGCTTACGCGCAGGGAACATTCTATTTAACGCTTCATCACCGATGTAATTCGCATACTCTTCAATGGCTCCTAAAAATAATCGTAAGTCTTCTTTAGCAAGCCAGCTTGTCACTGCTTTTATTCTATTTTCACCAATAGGCTTCCACCACTGGCGGTAGTTATTTGCTGTATTAGCAATACGCGGATCACCAGCTAAATTCAGTACAAAATTTTGCCATACTTCACTGGGTGCGCCAGCAGAGCGATCAATAATAATTTCAAGCGCTATGTGCCCTATTCGTTTACCTTCTTCAAAAGGCATAGTGGCAACGTCATGCTTTAATAGCTCATGCAGTACATCATGTTGCTCACCAACGGGAATTTCTCTTAGCGTATCTAAGTAATATTGCGCGTGGCAAATATCTAAAAAGCGCCCTTGTGGCAGCTCATTTAAGCGTAGTTTTTTTAATTGTTCGTTTAAGTCTAAGTGGTTTTGTTTGGCAAGGTTAACTAGTGCCTTAGGGGCTGTTAAATCAAGCAGCCATTTAGCCTGATTAAGTACCGACAATATTGTGTCACTTGAATTTTTGCGATCTTTTAAACGCAGCTCTATTTGATGGTTAAGCCACTGCGTTAATCGATTAAAAATATTGCCATCAACCAGTGCATCAAAATAACGATAAACTAACGAAATTAAATTCATTAACGACGACATACCAAGTTTGGGGTGTTTAGCTTGAATGTAATCTATTGTTTCTTCGTTTAAGGAGTTTTTTCTTACTTCTTCTTTATCAATCCATAACTGAGTTAAAACACGAACACCTTTTCGCTTAATTAGAATTGGTTTTAGCTTTTCTTTTTGATCGTACATAACGTAGCGATTAACCTGTTGCTCAAGGGCTTTAAATTCTTCGCCTTGTCCTGCACCATCAGCAATTTTTTTCGTTTGAACTATTAAGCTACTCCACTGCTGAGAAATACGTTCCCAGTTAAACTGAGCAAGCTCTGGGATAGGAGGTAAAAGCAACATACTTACTGCATCTCCAAACGGCTTCTTACAGTTTCATATTCCGCACTAGTAGGCCTACGAATAGTAAAACGGATATCTATTCGCCTATTGGCTCTAAAATCAATTTCTGTTAGTTCTTCAACTATCATTCTACGTGTTGCCGCATAGCCACTAACCGAAAAAAGTGGGTTACCTTCTTTATTCATAATCCCTGCGAGGTCATGTTGGCTCGGCAGTAATTTAACCCAAAGTTCCCATAACGAAATAGCTCTAAACGTCGACAATCCCCAATTACCTTTACCCATCATGCCGTAAAAGTTTTTACTGTCGGTATGTCCTTCAATAAAAATAGTATCGAGAAATTGCTCTCGGTTATCTTTATTTATAACCTCGGCAAGCACTTCACCAATTTCAAGCGCGGTGCCTTCAAACTCTGGACTTATATTGAATGCAGCGCTATCAAACCCTAAAATATCATTTGGAATACTCAATACTGTTTCATTTTCGCTAACTGTAACTTGTATTCCTCGCTTACGAAGCAAATCAGCCGCTTCATGTAAAATAGTTCTGCGAACACCTTCAGCTTTATGAAGCATTTCAAGCTCTTGAGTAAATACTTGCTGCTTATTTTCAAGCTCTTGTTTAGCTTCTATAAGTTCAACCATCAGTACTACAGATGCTAAAACAAATAAAATCAGTAACCCCGACAAGATATCCGAAAATGACATCCAATACGGGTTTTCTTCATCAACACTGACTTGGTTGCTTCTAAATACTCGCATTAGCTACGCTCCAATTCATCCACTAAATCAGAAATAGAGCTAACGGTTCTGCGCATTTGGTCACTAAACTCAAGGGTTGTGGTATTCCAGGTTTCCATACGCTCTTTAACTTGGGTATTTACTTCTGATGAATAACTACGTAGCCACTCATTCGTTTGCTTTTCAATATCCGACACTTGCTTAGCTAACGTATTACTTAGTCCCTCAAACGATGCCTCAACACCACGTATAAACTCACTCTGGTGTGTTTTCATTTCGCTAAAACCGCTTTGAGCTAATTTAGCAGTATTACCAAATTGTTCTGTTGTAGCTACAAGTGAGGTTTCGAGCCCTCTTAGCACTTTAGCTTGTTCAATCACGTGATTTGCTAATCCATCATTTTGAGCTGAAATACCTTTAATAGTGTCGGTCATGTCTCCTAAGCGCGTATCAAACAGCTCTGTTGCCTTTAATAAATTACCCGATAACACCCCTATCTGGTTTGAACTGTTACTCAAGTTTTGGCTACTCGTAGCTGATGACTCTGCAACCGTTTTAAGCTCGCCAATTACATCTTTATGCTGTGCAATAACCGAGTCCATATGCGTTTGTGTTCGTTTTACCGCATCAGTCATTGAGGTAAGCATTTGGTCTTGTTGTGCTAGCCACTTACTTAACTGCGATTGTAATTGCTCACGATATTCTGAGTCACGCTTAGCCGTTTCAAGCTGTTGGCTATTAATTAATGAGCCAAACGTGTCTTCAAGTGCCTTTTGACGCTGTTCAGTGTTTTGCATAAAGCTTTGTAAGCTGGTTTCAAGGCCACTGGTAAATGCCTGTTGCTGCGCCGTTGTTTTTTCGTTTTGGTTCGAAAGCTCATTAACAAATCCACGGTTCGATTCGCTCATTGCAGTTTGTACTTCGGCCATAGAGTCAGAAAGTTTACTAAGCGTTTGCGACTGCTCAGTTAACCAACCACCTAATACCGACTGTAAATTATCTACATGGTTTGCCTCTCGCGTAGCTTGCGATTGCTGCTGCGACTCAATCGCTGTAAATAACTTTTGCTCCATAAGCTGTTGTCGTTCTTCGCTTTTACTCAGCATCGCTTCGAGTTGCTGGTTAAATAGCGATGACGCACTCGCTTGTTGCTCAACCAGTAACTCAGCTTGTTTACTGCTTTGTTCTAGCACTGCGCTCATTTGCCCGCTCAAGCTACTTACTGCATCATGCATTTGCTCAGTTGACTTTTGTATAAGCTCGCCTTGGCCTCTGCCTGCGGCTTGCATGCTTTCAGTAAAGTTACTAATTAAATGCTCCAGCACGCCGCTGGTTTGTTGGCTGGTATTACTGACTAACGACTGCATCGCAGGTGCCATTACATTATTAAGTGCGTTAGTAAAAGCATCTTGCATGCTGTCACTCACACCGGAAATAGTCTCCTGTAATTTATCTCCAATTCGCTCATGCAGTTCCTTTAAAGCCTCACTGCTATCACTGGTGTTTTTAGAAATATCAACCAGTGATTTTTCAGCGGGTAAACGCGGATATAAAAAATCAATACGGTGCTGTACGGCAGTAATGTTTTGTATAATTAAACGCTCTGCTATTTTTTCAATAAAGTTCAGCAGTAAGCTTAAACCAACTCCCCATACAGAGGTAACAAAGGCAAAAGCTGCACCGCTCATCATACTAGCAATACCGGTTTTTAGTATTTCAATATCGTTACTTTCAATATGAATATCACGCAGGCCCATAGTAAGGCCCATAAACGTACCTAACACACCAATTGCGGTTAAAAATGAAGGGGTAGCCGCTAATAACCTATTAGATGAAAGCCCCGCTGAAAGGGTTTTATGGTTAAAAAAGTGCTCTGCATCCAAAGTATTGTAAATACGTTGCGAGCGGTCGTCTTTTACTAAGCTTTCACCAAATTCATGCCACAGGCTATGCACTATTTTAGATTTTGACGCTTTAGCACGCTCGCTAATAGCCAAGCTATTATCATAAAGCGTGCTAATAGATTCACCATTGATAATGTGCCTGACCTGCTTTACTCGACTATTGCTCTTAACGGTAAGTACAATAATCGAGATAAAAGCAACAACAAACACTGCTATTAATGCAAACCAAAACGATACACCCAATATAGATTGCGGTATCAACCAATGCGATGGCATAGAATCCAACATATTTACTACTCCCTTAGTTTATTGGGTATTACTAATTTTTGTTATAACTTGCCAAAATACTGATTTCGTTGCTAAACGGACTTAGTTGAACAATCCTTGGCTGGCCAGAAAAGTGAGCGTCAAGGCTATTACGAATAAAGGCTTTTCGGCTCATAACTCACCCGCGAAAGCTTTTTGGCTTAGCGAGTTGAACATGTTATCTGATTCAATAATGGCTTCTTGAAGTTTATGCTTACTTTGAACAGACTTTTTGTAGGCTTTGCTAAATTTTTCTTGAAGCTTAATATCAGGAACCGGCAATTCTATTTCATACAATTCTTTTGTACGGATTCCTTTCACTGTGCTACCTGATGAACGTTTATAAATTTCATCTTGAATAAACTGATTTAACAAACAATAAAGTAAATATTCTTGCGTTAATTCTCCTTTAGCTGTTAGAGCGATTAATCTTTGTCCTACAACAACTTTGTCGTAACAACCTAGTAATGCCGCATTTCCTAATGGTGCTTCGGTAGTAAATAAAACGTCGCCCTCCTTAGGTAAACCTCTTGTCATCCAGTCTAAGTAATTTTCCGCAGGTATAAATTCTCTTGGTTCCTCAGAGACAAAGCCTTTTTTCACATTTTTAGCTGTAACCAAAGGTATACCAGAATCAGACTTTTTAGGAGTTTTCCCTCTGTAGTCGATGTAATCAACTAGTTCCTTTATCTTCTTCTTATGAGAAATAGCATACCCTTCAGTAGTAAAGTGTTCGCCGAACATATCTAGGAATACGCTGCGGAGGAAGTCGTCGGCGAGGTCGATGGCTTGTTGGCGTTTACGGCGCACGCTGTCGGCTTTATCTAAAATTGCAGCGATACGTTTTTGTTCTTCAAGTGGAGGGAGTGGGATTTGATGCTCCCAGAACACTTTCATAGATACACGAGGCATCTTTGCACCAGCAACTTGATCGCTTATCCAATTTACAAAGCTGTTAGATCGCAAATAATAGGTTAAATACTTTCTATCTAATCTATCCTTATCTGGAAACAACGGGACAAGTTCAGTGGTAGCTAACCCTTGCTCTTCTGGCAACACTACTTTGTTTAAATAAGGGCGTAGCTTAGAGTAAAGTACGTGCCGTTCATCAAACCAATGTGTTGAAGAGCCTGCTGATTGAACCGAAGCATAAACTTTTTCAGTAACTACTCCTGAATGAGATTCAACCTTATCTAGATTGAGTTGCCAAACCGAGTTTTCGTCAACAATCTCAGGGTTTTTAAGCGGTCTTGAAGGAGCTACCTCTCCTAAAGAAGCTAAAGGCCAACTCACAGCATTGCCTCCAGCTCTTTTAAATCAGCCAATATCTCATTTTCCAATGAAACTAACTTGCCTAAGATTTCTTTTGGCGGATCATATTGCTCTTCTTCATAAACCACTTCTTTGTAGCGGTTAATGGAAAGATCATATTTATTTGAAGTGATGTCTTCTTTACTTACCCAAAACGCTTTTTGGGTTTTGTCGTTTTCTTCGCTGGTTGCGATAGCTTTATCACGGGCTTTAAACTGAGCAACTAAATCAGGCAAATCGCTATCTTTAATCGGTGTGCGTTTATCATCGAGCGAGAAGCCATCGGCTTGTACATCATAAAACCAAACATGGTCGGTAGTGCCACCTTTGGTGAATATTAAAATCGCGGTTGAAACGCCCGCATAAGGTTTAAATACACCACTTGGCAAGGATATAACCGCTTCAAGCTGGTTGTTATCGACTAGCAATTGTCGCAATTGTTGGTGCGCTTTTGATGAGCCGAATAATACACCGTCAGGGACGATAGTGGCTGAGCGACCACCCACACGTAACATGCGCTCTATTAAGGCGACAAACAGCAACTCGGTTTTTTTGGTTTTTACTTTACGAAGTACCTCAGGGCATACGTCTTCTTCGTCTAAGCTGCCTTTAAATGGCGGGTTGGCAAGGATAATGTCCATGCCTTCTTTTGCCTCGTTTGGAAAGCGCTCAGCAAAACTTTGGCTTAGGGTATCTTGGTAATGTATGTCGGGCTGTTTAATGCCATGCATCACGAGGTTCATGGCGGCTACACGTAACATGGTGGCGTCAAAGTCAAAGCCGTGGAACATGTCGGTATCTATGTGTGTACGCTGCTCTGGGTCGATTAAATCGCCTGAGTACAACAGGTTTTCTAACGGTTTGCCGTTGCTATCAAGTAATGGATTGCCGTCTGTATCGTATAAAGGCTCGCGTTCAACCCCTTCCGCTGAGGTGTATTTTTCTAGCAGAAATTCGTAAGCGTTAGTTAAAAAGCCACCGGTGCCTGTTGATGGGTCACAAATGCGGCTAGTAATACTTGGATCCATCATTTCGACCATTGCACGGATAATATGACGCGGGGTTCTAAACTGGCCGTTAATGCCTGCTGTTGTTAGTTTGCTTAGCAAGTATTCGTATAAGTCGCCTTTGGTGTCAGAGTTTTCAAGTGGCAGGTCGTTGACCATTTCAACCGCTTTAACCAATAGCGACTGCTTTTGGATCATCAGTTGCGCATCTTTCATAAACTCGTTAAAAATTGCGCCTTCGGTTGACTCGTCATCCCCTGCTTTTGAAAAGTATGGGAATAGCTCATCTTTCACTAATTTATAAAGCTCTTCGGCCCCTAAGTGACGAAAGTTTTGCCAACGCAAATGTTGCTCGTCATCATTAAAACGGCGGGTAAATGGTTTATTGGTACGTGCACTGCGTTTTTCGTCAGCTTGCTCGCTCATATCAAGCATACGGGCGTACATTAGAAAGGTGATTTGCTCGACTACCGTTAACGGGTTAGTAATACCACCGGTCCAAAATTCTTCCCAGAGTTTATCGATTTTGCTTTTAAGTTGACCTGTGATCATTAATATTCAATTCCTAATGCTTTTATATGTTGCTGCGCAGTTTGAAAAATAGGCTTATGGCTGTAATTGCTTTTCTACTGCATTAATTTTGGTGCCCAATGGTACATTAAATTGCGCAATAAATTGCTCAATTATGTCGGCTTGTTGTTCACTAAATACGCCATCGAGCCCCATATCATGAACTTGAGTAAATGGCGCATCGTAAAGTTGCTCAATATTAATACTACCATTGCGAACAAGGTGATTTTTTAACATGCCAATAAAGCGCTGTTGTTTGGCATTCATATGCGTATGAGTTTGTTGCACAAATTCTGTAAAGCTTTGCTCAATTGCCTGTTTATCCATACCCACTATAGTACGCAGTATTTTATCTAGGCTCGCTGTTGAGTCAGGGAAAAATTCTTTCAGTGTATTCAGGTCGACACTGGGGTTTTGGGTGTGAACTAGTGAACTTAACTGAGCAAGATCGGCCTCTGTTACGGGCTCTCCGGCACGAATTTTTTTCAATACAGCATCTGTTTCAAATAGTGGCGCAAGGGTTTTTTCTACTTCTTGGCGGTATATCTGATAATCAATCGAGACTATTTTTGTTAGCCTGTCGGTTTCGTGTATTTGATTTGAATCTTCTTTTATATCAAGTACAAACTCGCTTGTTGGCGGCGTCACGTTTTTATTACGTAAATGTATAATACTGCGTAAATCAACACGGCTTTGTTCAAGTGCTGTATGTGTTAAATATTGCCAATATTGATCTGTTTGGATCACTGCTATTGCTGGTGCTTTTGCACGCACTTCGTTTAAGTGCATTTGTAGCGACTCAACTTTAGCCATGACATTTTGCTTTGCTAGATCAATTTGACTTGTATCTGTTAATAATAATGTTTGAATAACAGTTATTTCGCAATCAAGTTTATAGGCTTCACTTTGCCCCATAATATTGCGCCATTGCATTAGTGGTGCAACTTTTTCAAGTAAATCACTGACTGTATTTGGTGTAAATTGATTTAGGCGTTTTAGGCCTTTATAGGTTTCTACTACTTGCCAATTATCGCGCACTGATATTGATTCCATTGGTAAAGAATTAATATCTTGGTGAAGTAACGATATAGTTTGATCAAACACATCCATATTGGCTTTTTTAAGCGCTGTTTGTGCGAGGTTTATGCGCGTTTCAAACAGTTTTTGCAACAGTGATTTAGCTTGTTTAACGTCTTCTTCTTCTGGGTTTTCGTCAAAGTATTCAAAGTTTGCCCAATGATCAAATATTAAGAAGTGTGTTTTATGCTTACCTGGGCCATATAAGTGCTCACATAAGCGTGTACCTCGACCAATCATTTGCCAAAATTTCACCTTTGATTTAATTGGCTTAGCGAACACAAGATTGACACACTCGGGTACATCAATGCCAGTATCAAGCATATCAACTGACACAGCGATACGAACACTATTTTCGTCACTCGATTTGAAGTCATCTATTAGCTCTTCGGCACGTTCGTATTTTGAATGAATAACGCGGCAAAAGTTAGCACCATGTTGTGGATAAAGTTCGCTAAACAATTGTGCTAAAAGTTCTGCATGAGCTATGTTACGGGCAAATATAATTGTTTTACCTGGTAGCTGCCCGTCTTTGTCACGTAGCCCTTTTTCCATTAAATTACGCAGTATTAATCTATTGGTATCTTTATTTTTAACGGCTTCGTCTATTTGCTTTGCATCGAAGTCAAGCTCGTTAGGGTCTATACCTTGATCTTCTAATTGTGCTATTTGCTCATCAGTAAGGTTGTCTTTTTTAATACCTTCTCGTAAAAATTGTGTGGTGTAACTTACAATTTTGTAAGGTACTAAGTTACCTTGCTCTATAGCATCCTCAAGGGGATAGTTAGCGGTTGGTAGTTTATAATCACAACCAAATAGATCACAGGTTGAGCGCGATACCATTTCAACAGGTGTAGCGGTTAAGCCGACTTCAAGCGCATCAAAGTATTTAAAAATATCACCATAAATATTGTAAATTGAGCGGTGCGATTCATCAGCGACAATAAGGTCAAAAAACCCCACATCATACTTGTTCATTATGCGAAGCATACCCGGATAGGTAGCGATAAATACACGTGCACTACCAGCGCTGTTTTTAGCACTTTTACCAACAATATGGACTGGTTCATTAGTAAATTCAGTAAATGCGTTGCCTGCTTGTTTGCGTAACTCTTTACGGTCACATAAAAATAATACCCGTTTTGCCCAGCCAGCATCGAGCAAACGTTTAGCAAGTGCAATAGATACGCGGGTTTTACCTGTTCCCGTCGCTTGAACTATAAGGGCTTTACGGTGTTTATCGCTAAAACGCTCACACACGCGGGTGATTGTTTCCATTTGATACAAACGACCCGCAACGTTTGTATCTATTGGCGTTTGATTTAGGTCTTTTTTTAGTGTGCGTTGCTTAAGTAAGTATTGCAGAGAATCTTTTGAATAATAACCATATAAGCCTCGACTATTATAACCTTGTGCATCATCGAGGATTTTAATGTCCCAACCATTCGAGTAAAAAATAACGGGGCGCTGGCCATATTGCTTTTCTAAAGCATCAGCGTAGAGCGTCGCTTGTTGTCGACCCTTTTCAATATTTTCACGAGATCGTTTTGCTTCAATAACAGCAAGAGGTTGACCATCGTTATCCCATAAAACGTAATCGACATAACCAATGCCTGTTGGTGTTGGTTGCTCACTCACTTTGACTTCTTTGCCAACTTCTTCTGTTGATTCATCATCAAGTGCAACATGCCAGCCTGCATTACGAAGATCTAAATCAATAATTCGTTTACGAGTTTCGTCCTCGTTAAAATCAAAGCTGGAACTAACTATTTGCTTATTAAGACTTTGTACTTGTTTTAGTTTTTCTTGATTGATCGCTTGCTTTAGCTTTGCAGCTTGCTGTTGTGCTAATTTTTGTGCAAGCTCTGCAGCTTCAAGCTCATCGAGAGCACGCTTTAAACGAGCTTGGTTCTCGGCTAATTGCTTTGTAAGCTGTTTGTTCTTTTTAGCAAACTCAGCATCACTTTGATTACTTGGCTGAACTTGTGCAGGTACTTTAAACTCTGGACACTCTTGTTGAGACCCTTTTGCATAAGCCATAAACAAATAAGAGGCAATAAAATAGCTTTCTTTTAATATCCATATAGCTTGCTGTTGATCTACTCTACCTTGATGGGCAGCTTGATTACCACTTTTACGAATTGCATGGAGTTTATCCGTAATTTGTCTTGGCACTACGCTTGTAAAGTCATCGGCAGTGAGTTTATCGAATATATTAGAATTTGGTAAAACAGGCAGGCATAACTCTTCATATAAAAAGCCAACAACTTTCTCTGCAAAGCAACGCAATTTTACCAATGAGCTTTGAGGATCGCTGATAGCATACTCTTCAGCAAATGCTGCAAGTTGGTGTAATTCAGGCCATCGTTGTTTGATATGTTCAAAGTTCATTGAGTGTTTCATTGTTGCTAATTCCTTTTTCATCCTACTTGATTGTACTATTTTTATACTTTTACAAGCTTGTAAAATGCTATATCAATTCTATTTTTACTTTGCCATTTAGTGCATTAACTTGATAGATAGTCCCACCGTCAACGGTGGTTGAACCAATTAACAGCTTTTCTGCTAACTCAATAGGCAAGGCATTATTAAGTTTTTTATTAATTAGGCTACGAGTTTGCTGAACAAACGTTTTTTCCATTGGCTTTAAGCCACTTAAGTTATTAATTTTAAAATCTTCCGGCTCGATTCCAAATGTATCACGAAATACTCGTAAGTCAGTACCTAGCCTAGAAAACTGAGTTAAATAAGCCTCTGAATAACTTGTTGTATCTTCAAAATAACGATCTACATTGAGTTCATACTGATCAAGTAACCATAAGTAAAATGCCATTTCTTTTGCCGTTAAGCTTATGTCAATCCCCGCGAATGTTAACTGCTTAGCAGAAGGGTTTATAACTAATGAAATTACTTTTGAGTTGACAGTATTAAGACTTGCTACTGTTTTACTGAAAGATACATTTTTGATACTGGTAAGCACAGAGTTATCAATTAGGTTACGCATGCGAACATAAGGTATGCTCGTTAAAGTAATATTGGCATTTTTGCAATCGACCGATTTCCCTGCTTTATTTTTTACAAACTTTGAATGGGGAGTCGGATACCAAAAGTCTTTTAGAAATTCAAAGCTCTCATCTACAAATACATGACTTAGAGTGTCTTGCTCACGCCCAAAGAGAGACATGGCATATCCTAAGTAAAACGCCATTGTTTTACGTCCACCTGCAATTGATGCATGTATTGCTGTATTCTCAAGTTTGGTTAACTCATCTACCTTACGGGTTATAAAATCTGCCATATAGACCTGTTCAACCTCAGTACTGGCATCAAAAACAGGTTGACCGTTTTGATCTTCAATAAGCCAAATATTTTTCTCAGAAAACTCAATCTCTGGCAATTTGTAGTCTGTTAATAACTGTTGAAAATGACCTTGGTTGAATAGCCCATCTACCAGCAAAGGTTTGGCACTTTGCGTTGTGATGACATAGATTTCGTTTGGCAGACTTTTGCCTTGCTTATGGATAGCAAACAAGGTTTCTGTAAGTACTTGAGGGCTAGCCCCTGTGATGATGAGTAATATGTGTTTCATTCAATTTCCTTTTGACGAAACTGAATGATATCTGAATATTAAATAAAATCAAAAAGTATGAGACGAATGCTATTTTTATGACTTATTGACGATAAATGTTTTGCGAACTTTCTCTAATACCTAAATTTAAAAAAAGAGTAGCACGCTACTCCTTCATTGCCCTCAAGCCACGCCTTACATTATCGTTGGCAATACGCTTTGCATTACCAAAATAGAAAAGTATATTTGCATACAATTCCCTCACTCGTATTATCAGAGTGAACTCAGATCTAGATCAAACAACACACCCGCATCACTCTCTAATCATTCAAGATTGAATGATTAACTGTAGTCAGGAAATACCAACCTAATTAGACAGTGAGACTAGTAAAGCACTTGAAGGTTAAAAATTAGGTTTTTAAATACACAGAAGTATTAAAAGTAGGCTTTGTAGATGTTTAAGAGAACTAAATACACAAAAGGGAGTTAATAAATTAATTGGGTCTTTTATTAAGCACTTATATCTTGCAAAGTTAGTCTAACTTCAACGTAAATCCTAAAAAGAAGCTACGACCGCTTTTAGTTGTATTATAAGCACGATCATTAGAATCACTATACAGCTCTTGCCTTTCATCCGTCAGATTCAAACCTTCAAATGTGAGCTCAAGTTGATCAGAAAGCTTATACTTCGCCGAAAAGTCAATATAGTTTGTAGCATGATAACCAGACTCATCTTGGTCTGTATTACCAGACTCTACTGAAAGTATGTAGTTGCTCCTATAGGCCGATGAAACTCTCGCTTCCCAATCATCGGATTCATAATAAAAAGTTAGGTTATAACTTTGTTTTGACAAGCCCGCGAATGTTTTGAACTGGTTCTTACCGGAGCCTTGTACGTTGCGATAAAGGGTTTTTCCATCTGCCCAAGTAAAGTTTGCATTGATACCAAAATTACTAAATGGGGAAGGTAAGAAATCGAAGTCTTTTATTAATGAAACTTCGAAGCCTTTTATGGTGGATGAGTCTGAGTTAACTGGTTTTGAAACCATAAATAAGTCATCAATTGAGTCCCCACTTTGTAATAATGAGGGTGGTAACCCCAATTCACTGTATTTGATCAAATCGACTTGTTCAATGACAAAGTTATTTATGTTTTTATAAAATAATGAAAATGATAAAAGGCCTTGATCATTAAAATACCATTCGTAGGACGAGTCAATATTCACAGACTCGAACGGGCTTAGTTCAGGGTTTCCAATTGAAATATTCCCAATTTCACCTTCCGCTCTCGATGCTTGAGAAACATTCGCAGAATAAGACAAATCAGATAACGAAGGGCGTGTAATATTTTTACTCGTTCCAAATCTCAGCAACATCTCATCTGCAAAGTCCCAAACCACGTTGAAGCTAGGCAGCCATTTTGCGTAACTTCTATCACGTTGAGTTAGATTACCTTTTGAAAGCCCAATAGAGCTTAAATCTGTTTGAAACCAACGCAGGCCTATTTGGTAGTTTATAGGGTAAGTATCAGTGTTATTTTCTGATTTTAATACTGCATAGAAAGCGTTTGTTTTCTCTTCCACATTAAAATTTGTTGAGGGTATAACATACTCAGAACTCAATGAAAGATCGTTTAGGCCATAATAAGATTGAATTTCATCGATATCGGCTTCCACCCATTCCAAATCTGGATGTTGGCTAAACACCTGTGTGTTTTTCAATGACAATAACCCACTCTCACCATGTTCTGCTGATTCAGCAGCCGGATAATAAGAAAATACTCGGTCATGCCCTGAATTTTTTAAAGTACTATGAGTTAGGCCTAATTGCAGCTCTACCTCATGATTCACATCGTAAATAAGCTCTATTTTTGAGTTAAATACATTTGTGTCGACATAATTTTCCTGAAAATAGAGATCTTTTACTTTAAATTTTGAAGGATTAGTTGTATCAAAATTAGGTGAGTAACTAGTACCATAAAAAGGATCTTGCCTAAAATCAGTTATGATATGTAGATCATCCGCAATAATATTAACTTTATTTAATTTAGGCTGTTGATAGTCTGAGTCATTTGCCCCGATAACAAGGTTCAAACTCAAATCATTCTTTACAGTGTAATGTGTATCAATTGAAATTTGCTTGAAAACTGACTCATTAAAATCTTTACGGTTTTCAATTCTCCATGATGCATCTGGATACTCTGCATAAATTACTTCATTTTCAGTATTGTTTTCTTCCCAGATTACATTTGCTACGCGGTTGTTATTTTTAACCGCAAGATGATGTTCATCTAAGTCATTTTTTAGCGAGTTATACAGTAGGTGTATTGCAGTCTCGAATTTACTGTTAGGCTTAAATTGAAATGCAGCTGTAACTCCCAACCTTTTTTGATTGTTATTCCATAAGGAGTATCGATGTCCCCTCGGATACCATAAACCTAATCTATCGAGGTACTCTTGCTGGTGGGCTAGTTTACCAACATACTGTTTATTTTCTTGCCTCCAACGAGTTGTATTTGTTCCATATTCTGTAGCGTTCCTTTCAGAGTATGTCGTTAAAATTAATCCACCCCAGTTATTCCATAAACCAGAATACATCATAGATACTCGGGGATCTGATTGCGGATTATTTGAATTGATACCATGTCGATATGAAAAAATACTAACGGGCTTTTTTAAATCGAAAGGTAAGGGGGTGCTTAACGTTACATTACCGCCTATTCCGCCTTCAAGCATGGAAGCGACGTACGATTTTTGTACATCAACTTGGCTAAACAATTCAGCTGAAAATAAGTTAAAGTCAAATGCCCTAGTACGTGATACAGCTCCTCTAGCATCCATTGGCGATGAGGTCATGCCCAGAGCTTCAATGCCATTGATTGTTACTTTTGTAAAATCAGGTCCAAGTCCTCTTAATGATATTTGCCTTCCTTCTCCTGCCTCCCGCGTGATAGAAACACCTGACACTCGCTGTAAAGAATCAGCCAAGTTTAAATCCGGAAAATCAGCAATATCTTCTGCTAAAATTGAATCCTGAGAGATTAATGCCAGTCGCTTGAGCTCACTCGCCTTTTTTAATGAATCGCGAAATCCCATAACAACGATTTCTTCGGGAATAGGCGAGCTTTGAGAGACGAAAGTGTTTTTTAACACAGGCACGGAAGAAGGTTGTGATTTTTTTTGTTTAGGACAAATTGACAATACCCAACCAGAATTAATTTCACTCGCGCACAGTGGCGTCTCTTTAAGTAATTTAGAAATTAGCTGTCGCGCTGTAAAAGTTCCACTAACTGGGCCTGATTTATAACCTTGAATAAGGTTAGGATCATATAAAATTGTCTGTTCAACAGTTCGAGAAAACAAGTTTACAGCTTCCTCTAAAGACTGCTGTTCAAACCTAACCTGGTATTGACTCAGCTGTGACGCACATGCCCCACTCGACAGCAATAATAATCCCAATACCCAATATTTTATTAGCATAATCTCATGGCGTTAATATGAGGTAGTCATTGTTTTCTGAGATATTTAGTGAGTACATTTGACTCAACATATCTACAACTTGGTCTGTATCATCTAGACGAAAGCGACCTGCTACTTTCTGGTTCATTAGCTGCGTTGTTTTTAGAATTATTTTCTTTTTACTATATCTATTTAAATGCTCAATCAAATATGCCAAGTTTTGATCTGATATTTCAATCCACCCTGAACGCCAATCAACGATGTTTGCTAGATCAACTTTACTTATCTCACTCGTTAATTCAGCTTCAATACGAACCCTCTCACCTGCTTTTACGAGCGTGTGACGACCATTTACTCTGTTCTTCACTTCAACGATGCCTTCGTACACCGTTAATTCAGCAAAAGACGGGTGTGTATCGACATTAAATTGGGTTCCTACAGCTTTTATCTCACCAAAATCAGTCGACACAATAAAGGGCCGGTTTTTATCTTTTGCAACAGAAAAATAGGCTTGCCCGTCTTGGAGTAGAAGCTCTCTAGTTGATGACGAGTACGCAACTTTAATTGCGCCCGATGTTTGCAATTCTAATTGGCTTCCATCTGAAAGTTTATATGTTACAGACTGATTTTTAGCCGTTAATAAATAAGCTTCTGGCGTTTGCTGACTGGGGTAAAAAAATACGGCAAAGCACAATACAATAGCACTACAAAATGAGGCGACTAGCATACCAAATTGATATTTAGGTTTTGCTTTTATTGCCTTCAACTGTTTAAAAGCAATTTCAATATCAGGGTCTTGCCATGTTGCTAACATAGATTCAAAAATCTGCCTATTCTGTGGTGTTAAATCAAGCCACTTCATAAACCGGCGTTTTTGTAAATCATCGAGTTTTCCATCTGCGAGCGTATCAATCCACAATGCGGCTTCTTGGTACACATGCTCATTCATTTTTTGAGTGTCTTTTATTGGCATTTACTTTATCTTTTCATCTAGGTAGCGCTGAATATCGACCATTGCTCTTGATATATGACGTGTCACGGTTTCTGATGAGATATTCAGTTGATTCGCGATAGACTCTCGACTTTCTCCGTGTAACCTTCTTAATTCAAAAACACGCCGGCGCTGCTCTGGCATTCTCTCTAATGCTTGATAAATTAACTCTAGCTTTTGTGTTCTTTGTAAATTTAGCTCTGGATTTGTTTGAGTTGTTGAAAGTTCTTCAATTCCATCATCATTATGTGGTGTTCGTTGAGACAAAAGATTTTTAGCAATGCTGATAGCATAAGCAATAGGATTAGAGATAGGGCTTTTTTTAGCCTGCTCTAGCACACGAACAACTGATTCTTGATAAATATCCGCCGCTTCATCTGAGCATTGTGCTCTTCGAGATAAGTACCTTCGTAATTGACTACTTTCTGAAAGAGACTGCTGCTCACGTGGCTCTTCAACTTCAGGCATTTTGATTACACTTTTGGGATTTGTTTGCGACAATACAACAGCAATATTACAATTGTATTGTCGATTATAGTTCTGCATTTTCATAAGTTACTTTATGTACACAGGGTTGCTATAAAACCATAAGTCATCCCAAGGATTTTCACCTTTTAGATCAACTTCTGGTTCTAATTCGTTGAGAAGATTAGTTCCTCTAACCCTGATATAACCTTTTTTCGTTCCCAAGGGTAAAGTAAAAGACATCACCTGATAATCGCCTTGCTCTTTCCAGTCTTTAGGATAAAAGCGCTTCACTACTTTTGTTGTTGGATTAATGTTTTGCTTAATAAACTTTTTATCCTTTAATACCTCACCATAAATTAGATCTACTCTTGCTACAGAGGGGGAGTCACCATTAAAGTTTTTTTGTTTTGGGGTTTTAAATGCAATGTTTACGACAAGAGGAGCTGAGTTATTATTCGTTAGTGACTCTCCAATTTGTGCCTTTTGTTCACCTTGTGAAACAGAGACAAATAAGCTATCGATGAGATCACCTGTAGTTATAAACACATTTCCTGCTCTAAATGCCTCTAATACGCTAGCGTAATCTTTTTTAGCATACACATATGTTTTCGCATATTCTCCTGGCCAAAAGTCTGTGCGCCCTTCAGTGTAATGTGCATGGCTATCAGAAACAGCTGTGACACTCCATTTGCGCCCCTCACCCAATAAACTATCCCAAACACCCCCTACAATCGCCGACATTTGATCTGTTCCACCATGGGTTGGGTAGCCATAATATTCAGCACGTTCGGCTGTGGGGTCATTTGAACCATCAGGGTTAATACTTGCAGCCTGATGACCTGGAATTGCAGTCATACCAGTAATAACATCCGGTGCAGCATCTTGCCATTGACGCATCTTTTCAGGCGTTACTTTAGTAAACACATTTAGTTTTGGTGCTTGTCGTGAGGGGTGGTTAACTGCCAATATGGGCTTGGGTGACATTGTTTGCATATACTCAAGCGCTTTGAGCATAAACGCTTGCGTACCTCTTAAATACTCATGAGGTGATACTTCTCGACGATTAAATTTACTTTCAATTTCGAAAAGTTGTGCAGCCTCTTTTTCACTCTTTGGAATAATTAAACTGCCATGACGAGCAGATGGCATGTCAAACTCCATACCATAAAACTGTAATACCTGCGGAACAGCCTTTCTTGAATCTAGCAATTCTGGGTAAGCCTGCTCTAAATTCAGTTTACTGTGCCCGGGGCCACCATGGTCTGTCGTCACCATCCAATCTAAACCATGCATTTTCGCCATCGTCGCATTGAGCGCAGTAAAATAATGTGCGTCGCCAAAGAGAATTGGAGTCGGAGGGCTTGTTTCTAAGTTCCACTTTGCACTGTACTTACCGTGGATGTGATGATCACCGGCTAGCCAAGTCCTTTCTCCTTCAGGGATGATAAATTCTTCATTCTGGCTTTGAGGAGAATGAGTTGAACAGCCAGAAATAAAAGTTACAAAAAAAAGCGTATATCGATTAATCATTATAAAAATCTCAGCAAAGCCACAAAACAGGTGTTTTGTGGCTTTTAAATAAAGTTAAAATTCAGCTGTCAAGCCGAGCATATAAGTACGTCCACTTGTCGTCGTGTTATACGCTCTGTCATGTGAGTCGCTATAAAACTCTTCGCGCTCATCAGTTAAATTAATACCTTCAAGGCTTAACTTTACACTGTCTGTTAACTGATAAAATGCTGAAAAATCAATATATGTTGTACTATGGAAGCCACTTTCATCTTGATCACCACTTGATGACGCTCCTGCAATATAAGGACTACGATAAGCAGCTGAAACGCGCGCTCCCCATGAGTCAACTTCGTAATAAAGAGTAAAGTTATAACTATTTTTTGAGAGGCCTGTGAATGGCTTAGTTTGGTTATTACCTTCAACCCCGTAAATGTCACGATACATAGCTTCACCATCGGCATAGGTATAATTTGCGACGATACCCAAGTTGTTAAATGGTGCACTTAAAAAATCAAAGTCTCTAGAGAATGCAATTTCAGCGCCTTTGATTTTTGATGAATCCATATTTTCAGGCCGTTGTAAGTAAAATATACTGTCCATCGACTTATCCGCAGGTAGCAGTTCTGCGGGTAAACCTAAAGATGAATACACAACTTCCGTTGTTGTACTTACAATAAAGTTATCAATGTCTTTGTAGTAAAAAGCAGCTGATGCGTAGCCAACATCTTCGAAGTACCATTCAAACGAGGTATCAAAGCTCACTGACTCGAACGGCTCTAGTTCAGGATTACCCATATTCACGCTAGTAATCGCCTCACCGGAAGTTTGAGACACTGTCGCGTTATAACTTAACGAGCCCAGTGAAGGACGAGTGATGTTCTTACTGGCAGAAAAGCGCCATAAAATATCTTCATCTAGCTCATAAACCATGTTTAAGGTAGGTAATATATCTGAGTAGTTTCGCGTTGACTCAATATCGATACCATTTGAGATACCCGACGCTTTAATTTCTGTATCAAAGTAACGCAGGCCAGCACTAACATGTAAAGGCTTACCTGCTATAGAACTTTCAAATTGATACTCAGCATAAGCAGCCTGGGTTGTTTCACTTACTGGAGATTTGTCATTTTCAGTTAGCATTGAGGCGTCGATTCGATAGTTAGATAAACCATAAAAATCTAGTAATGCACTTAAATCGCCTTGTACCCATTGATGATCAGGATGCTGAGTAAATACGTTTACAAGGTTATCGTCTAAAGTAAGAATACCTGTATTTTGATTCGCAATATTTTGCGCGTTACTTTGCGTAAGTTGGTAGGCACTGTTTTCAAACTTTTTATAATTTAACCCGAACTTCACTGTGCCGGAGTCACCTACTAAATAAGTGAAATCAACTTTAGCTGTATCAAAATCATTTGTTATGTAGTCTTCTTGAAGGTAAATATCTTTTATCTCGAACTGATCACGGCTTGTCGTATTAAAATCCGGCGAGTAGCTAAGGCCATAAAATCTGTCCTGGGTAAAATCAGTAATAATGTCAACTTTACCTTTTGCATGAATATTAGACTTTTGAACTCGTGGTTGATCAAAATCTGAAGAACTCGTTCCAACGAGTGCCATCATGCTTAGGTCATCATTTAAGGACCAATCCAAAGTTAGCGTATATTGATCAAATACAGACTCGTTATATCGTGCTGAATTTTCATTACGCCACGTTGCATCTGCGTAACTCGCATAGATGACTTCCTTTTGCCCATCATTATCAATCCACTCTAAATCTTTAACTGTTTTATTATCTTTTACCGCAGAGTGATGCTCATTTTGCTCGTTTTCTAATTTCGCATGTAATACATCAAGCGTTAAACTTACGTCATCACTTGGCTTAAATTGAAGTGCGGCCGTAACACCCAATCTTTTTTGATTATTGTTCCATAAAGAGTATCTATGACCTCTTGGAAACCAAAGCTCTGTAGAATCCAATTCAGCTTGAAGTTCAGTGTTACTTTCATCTGCCGTTATTTTTCCACCTTCTTTACGCCAACGAGTTGTATTTGTACCGAACTCAGTTGTTGAGCGCTCGCTGTAAGCAACAGAAGCTAATGCACCGAAATTCCCCCAAGTATTAGAAAGCAAGCCTGCAAAACGCGGGTCAGTTTCTTCGCTATTATCGTTATAACCGCCTTTAACTGAAATTGCCCCCTTGGCACCGTCATAATCAAATGGTTTGGCTGAATACAAACCAACAGTTCCGCC
Source organism: Pseudoalteromonas sp. PAB 2.2 (assembly GCF_001938575.1). Taxonomy (NCBI): domain Bacteria; kingdom Pseudomonadati; phylum Pseudomonadota; class Gammaproteobacteria; order Alteromonadales; family Pseudoalteromonadaceae; genus Pseudoalteromonas; species Pseudoalteromonas sp. PAB 2.2. The sequence goes on along the minus strand of NZ_LYPI01000007.1, from coordinate 48,464 downwards.
GATCCCCCCTTCTTCTTGATCAGCAGAAAATGTTTTATTCACGTCGATACGGTTGAACAGTTCTGCTGCGAATACATTAAAGTCAAAACCACGTGTTCGACTTACTCCGCCTTTAGCATCCATAGGAGATGATGATGTTCCCATTGCCTCCATGCCATTGACTTGTACGCGAGTGAAATCAGGGCCGAGACCACGCAAAGAAATTTGTCTTCCCTCACCGGCTTCACGTGTAATAGTCACACCTGGTACACGTTGCAGCGCATCTGCTAAATTCAAATCTGGAAAATCTGCGATATCCTCAGCCAAAATAGAATCTCGGGCAATCATTGCCTCTCTTTTCATATCTTTTGCTTTGATAAGAGAGCGTCTGAAAGAGGAAACTTCAATCACTTCCATATCTTTTATTTGCTCATCAGCTTGTGCAGCTACTTGGGGAGTAATACTTAACGCCGATAAAATAGCGCTTGAAATAATGCTTTTCTTTAATAGAGTGTCCATAAAAATTCCGTGTTACTGGTTAAATAGTTAAATGGCAGAACACTCTTAAAGAGCTTTTTTTTTCAAAAAGCAGACAATTTTTATGATGAAGAATTTATTACATAGGCTGTTTTCTATGAAGATTACATATAGCGAAAACACATACCCTCCTAAAGTGAGCTTTAAGAAGGCGAACTTACAAAGGGATTAATTAATATTTATTTCTTTTATATCAGTTAGTTGATATTTAAAATAATACTATCACGTAGTATAAATTCCAAAAAGATTATAGTTTGATTGCCAAGGACATAAGAAAGCATATTTATTTTACTCTATTCCAAAATAGAGCTTACAAGAGTAATGTCGAGAGAGATAACTGTAGGCTCCCCTACATGAACGAGGAAGTTGGTATATTTATAGCTTTAAAGCGCTAATCTATCTATTTTTAAAACAACGGCTTCGTTCATGCATATTCAGTGCTTAGCTACTACAGCAGCAGGAGTGAAAATTTATCATTTTCTGGCCTACACAGGTTTTTAGGCACATTGGTGCCTAAAGACTGGTTCTAAACTGCCCGACGGCCTCAACAACTTCCTTAGCCCCTTTTTGAATATCATTAATAACAGAGCCTGATTTATTCGATAACTCCAAGGCATCTTTGGCCTCAGCTAAACTCGACTCAATTTCGGTTACAGCATCTTGAGTAAGCGCTTTATTCTCAGACACGACGTTGATTATTTGCTCTGTGGCCAAACTCGTTCTTGATGCCAGTTGCCTAACTTCATCTGCAACAACGGAGAAACCTCGTCCTTGGTCACCCGCCCTCGCGGCTTCGATAGCAGCGTTTAATGCCAGCAAATTAGTTTGATCGGCAATACCTTTAATACTTTCGACTAATTGAGCAATCTTAGACGACTGTACGTCGAGGTTATTAACACTTTCGCTGGCTACTTCGAGTTTCTTTGATAAGTTATTCACTGTAACAATTGTTTGCTTTACGACACCTAACCCTATTTCAGCGTCGGCATCTGTTCGTTTAGAAATGTCATAAGCAATACCAGCCGTTTCAGATATTGCAAATTCTCTTTGCATCTGATCGGTTATTACTGTTGCAAACTTTACGACTTTATAGAGTTCTCCATCATTGTTATGAATTGGATTGTACGAGGCTTCTAACCATACTTCGTTACCGTAACTATCTAATCTTTTAAAACGATCAGAAATAAACCGTCCGTGTTTTAATTCAGACCAAAACTGTTTATAAGCGTTCGATTTAGCTTCTTCAGGGTCGCAAAACATACTGTGGTGTTTACCCAATATTTGGCTTTTGGAGTAACCCATAGAGGTCAGAAAGTTATCATTGGCGTTTAAAATAATACCGTCTAAGCTGAATTCGATAACCGCAGATGAACGACTCAAAGCCGCAAGCATATCTTCTTTTTCTCTTGATTGAGAAATAGTGCGCGTAAGCTCTGCCGAGTAAACAGCTAACTCATTATTAATTGGTTGTACAATACTTCTAAGCCATAACTCACGCCCAGACTGCGTTACGAGCTGCAAAGCGCCATGCCAATGGCTCACTTTTTTTATGGCTGAAAGCATTTTTTGTGTGTGAGGTTTTTTGAGCGACTTTTTAACAATCAGGTCATTGAAATTTAAACCAACAAGCTCACTTTCTTTGTATTCTATCGCGGTTGCAAATAGTTGATTAACTTCGAGAATACGGCCATCTTTGCTTAGCAAAAAGTACAGCATTTCCTCTTTCAATTCTTGCTTTATATTTTCAAACTCAACTGTTTGCTTTTTTAATTCAGCAATTTCAGACAGCAACTTGCGATTAGTGAACCACATAAACTGGTTTCCTTTAGGTTACATACGCTAAAAGTAGAGCACTCAGAATCAAGTGTCTAGGAAGATTACGTTTTTTGCCAATAACTGTATTTAATAAAGGTAAGGCATGACTACATAAAAGGTCGGGTGAAATGAGGTTATACGTGTAAAACACGACCCCATGTGATTAACGCTGTTTCATACATTGAGAGATTAATTAACTTTAACGATTAATAAAAGTGTTATACGAAGAACTGGAGGGTTTTGATCACGACTGATTAAAGTATTTTACTCTTGCTTTTATTTTTACAATAGCGTTTTTACAGTGAGCGCTGCGTTTTAATATCCTCAGATAGGTGCGCTCACGTTAATTTAGCTGACTTTAAATACACACTAAAACACGTTTCGTGCTCGTCGGAGTAAACTTTTATCGCGCCATCATTGGCCTCTGCGAGCGCTTTAACAATGGCTAAACCGAGCCCCACACCATCACTGTGTTTTTGTCTTGATTTATCCGGCCGATAAAAACGGTCGAACAAATACGGTAAATGTTCAGCGGGTATTTTCTCACCGGGATTCACAACCGAAATACACACTGTATCTGCGCTTACTTTTTCGCTTTTAACTGAAATTGAAGCCCCTTTTGGGGTATACCGAATAGCGTTAGAGAGTAAGTTTGATAACAGCTGTCTAAAATGTAACTGATCACAGTAAAAACGCAGGTTTTCACCCTCTGTTTTAAAACAAATACCTACTTCTTCCGCCAACGCATCAAAGTAGTCAAATAGCGACGCTATCTCGTCATGACTTTGCAAAATTTGTTGTTTTGGCTTTATTAAACCGTTCTGAGTTTTTGCAAGCCACAGCATGTCATTGACCATTTTTGTTAATCTTTCTAACTCTTCAAGATTTGAGAATAACAGCTCTTGATAGTCAACAACCGCTCTTGATTTTGATAAGCCCACCTGCGTTTGGGTAATGATATTTGTTAAGGGGGTTCTTAACTCATGAGCTATATCGCTGGAAAAGTTAGATAAGCGAATAAACTCACTTTGCAGCCTATCTAACATCACATTAAAAGACTGCACCATGTTTTCAAGCTCAACAGGAACATTATTATGATCTAACCTGACATCCATTTTATTGGTTTGTATATCAAGCATTTTTTGAGTTAACCCACGTAAAGGGTTAAGACCTTGATGTATAGCAATCCATGCGACAAGCAACACTAACACAGCCGAGCCTAACATAATGACCCATAAACTCTGTTTAAACTGGGTTAAAAAGCGCAGATGGAAGCTCATATCAATCGCAACGGCTATTTTATAATGCTGTTTAGATGTCTCTAGCTCACTGACTAATGCACGATACGCCTTACTGCCTGTATGCCATGTAATTATGTTCTCCTTTTTAAACCCCTGAGAAGCTTTCGCGCGCATTGCTAATTCAGTAAAATCATTATGGGAGCTTTGATATACAAGCTCTCCCTCTAACGTATTTACTTGGTAGTACACCCCATGATGCCCAACAACAGCAATCGACAATGCGTTTTCAAGCTGTTTTTGTGATTGAAAAGGCTGTGATAATACAGACTCAACTGATTGCGTGATAACCTGTAACTCGCCACTGTCTTGTTGCAAAAAATGATGCTCTATTGAGCTATTTATGAGTGAGGCCACAAAGGTGAAACAGCCAATAATTGTTATTGCTACAAATAACAAAACTCGCATCGTTAATGACAAGGGTCGCGTGCTAACTCGCATTAGGCATTGCCTCTAACTTGTATCCCATCCCTCTTACTGTGTGTATTAGCTTTACTGTAAAATCATCATCCACTTTGCTGCGAAGCCTTCTTATTGCAACATCAATCACGTTGGTATCACTATCAAAATTCATGTCCCACACTTGTGAAGCGATTAATGAACGAGGCAGTACTTCCCCTTCACGGCGCAGTAATAGCTCGAGTAAACTAAACTCTTTATTACTTAAGGTAATGCGTTGGCCTGCACGTTGAACTTTTCTTTTTGGAATATTCATTTCTAGGTCGGCTATTTTTAAGACATCTTCTACTTTTTGTGTGCCGCCTCGCCTAAGTAAAGTGCGCACTCTTGCTAACACTTCAGAAAATGCGAATGGTTTAATTAAATAATCATCAGCCCCTAGTTCAAGTCCTTTAACTCTGTCATCGACACTGTCTCGCGCTGATAAAAAAAGAACAGGGGTCTGTTTTTTTGCTTCGCGAAGTGATTGTAAAATTCGCCACCCAGATACATCAGGTAACATCACATCGAGAATTATTACGTCAAATAATTCTGTCATGGCTAAATGATGACCATCGAGTCCATTTCGCGCTAGTGACACTTGAAAACCGGCTTCAGTTAAACCTTGTTTTAGGTAATTTCCTGTTTTTAATTCGTCTTCAACTATTAGTAAGCGCATTTCAATCCTTCATCAAAATCATAGCCGTTATTATTATGGTGTTTTAATCACAACAGCAACATGACACCAAGATTACAACTTTGTCATGTTCACGTCATGCTGAAGACAGGTCAACTTTCTAAACTTATGGCATGTTTTTCTATTTATTAACAGAGTCAGTAATCGTTTTTTACGTCACACTTTGTTGCAATCTGTTTAATTTTTAATAACAAGTAAGAAGGTAATTATGAAATTTTTTAAGTATGTCGCATTCATGTTCGTACTAACAATGCCATTTATGGCATCGGCTCATGTCTCAGTAACACACACTCTGCCACAAGATAAAGCAATGTTAATGAGTAGCCCTGAGCAGCTATCGCTCGCGTTTAGCGGAAAAGTAAGATTAGCAAAAATAGTCGTTCAAGATGCACATAAACAACCAATCGACTTCGATTTTAAGCCTACAGCAGCTCCAAGTAGTGATTTTAGTTGGCCACTGCCGCACTTAAAGCAAGGCAATTACACGGTAAAATGGATCGCACTCGGTGGTGATGGCCATAAAATGACAGGGGAATTCACTTTCATGATCCATGCTACAAAGCATAGTAATAAAACAAAAATGCCAGAAAATGGCCATGGTAATCATAATCACTAGCCTTAGGTCATGACAATGCAATTTAGTGAGTGGTCGCTGCTTTTACTGTTAATGAAACTAGCAAACTATACGGCTATAGCAGCACTTGCAGGTACATTACTGATACGTTTTATTAGCCATTTTCACCTTAATGGAAACCAGCATACTGCGTTTTTATATTTCTTGAAGCACTGGCAAATCAAATGTTTAATGGTTGGTTTAATAGCAGCTGTTTTGCAAACACCAATAGAGGCAGGTGCCATTGCCGAATCAGGTTTTATGGGAATGTTAGATCGCCCAATGCTCGAGATTGTTTGGTACTCGGTAATTGGCGAGCAAGCGCGTTTAAGGATTGTTAGTTTCTTAGTCGCACTTATGGTTGCCTCCTTGTGGAATGTGAAGGCAGAAAATAACAACGCAGAAAAATTCAACTTTGCTCTTATGCTAATCATAGCGGCTCTTATTGCGTATAGTTTTTCTATTACTGGTCACAGTGCCAATGAAAATGCCTTAGTAAAAAGTATTTTGACCTTTCATCTTGCGGCTTTAGCCTGTTGGATTGGCGCATTATGGCCATTGCTTAAAAGCTGCACCTTGCTTATCAAAACCGACGTTGAAAAAATAATGCATCACTTTGGACAAATGGCCATCATTATTGTCGTTGTATTGCTTGTGTCTGGCTTGGCGCTTTTACAACAGTATCTGCACTCATTTTCTGCATTATTTACTTCAACTTATGGCCAATTAATTTTACTGAAGTTACTGCTTGTCAGCGCCATGCTTTTGCTTGGCGCATGGCATAAACTATTTTTAGTCCCTAATATTAACCGGCAACGGTATTTTGAAACCTTAAAAGGCTCTATCGCTGTTGAAATGGTCATAGCGCTTTTTGTACTTATCACAACAAGTGTTTTTACCACACTTGTTGGCCCTCCTATTTAACTATGAAGTAGAGAAAAAACGCATGCTAAAAAACACATCACAATTAAAAATGATATCACTGCTACTTTTAGGTGCACTCAGCTCGTTTGCTGTTAACGCACACGGTGATGAAGCTCATCCAAACAAAAGCACCTTATTTGTTGGTATCGACAGTGAACCCGCACACACTGTAACCGCGTTTAAAAAAGCACTAAAACAGGGTGATCAAGTCACAGCTCGTAAACTACTCGCTGACAATGTTATTATTTTTGAAGGAGGCGGTATTGAACGCTCAGCAGATGAATACGCAAATCACCATATGCATGCAGATATGGCATTTTTAAAAGCCGTTGAAAGCACATTATTAGAGCATCAGGTATTCACGCAGGGCGATATAGCTTTCTCAATTGCCAGAAGCTCAACCGAAGGCAGCTACAAAGGGAAAGAAATAAAGAGTATTGGAATGGAAACAATAACACTCAAAAATACCGACAATGGATGGAAAATCACTCATATCCACTGGTCCAATTAAGGAGTACAACATGCGAACAGCTTACCTTGCTTCATTACTACTTTTTATGAGCAATTTGCCAGTGATGGCAACAACTAGTAATCAACCCTTAACCCATAACAGCAATCAACACACACATGATTCAAATAGTGAACTCACTGTGTATAAAAGTAAAAATTGTGGCTGTTGCAAAGAGTGGGTCACACATATGAACAAAAATGGCTTTAACACAACAGCCATTGATGTTGTTGATATGGGCACCATAAAAAATAACTATCAGATAAAACCAAATCAGCGCTCATGCCACACGGCGGTGTCAGCCGATGGCTTTATTTTTGAGGGGCATGTTCCCGCTAAATTTGTTAAGCAATTCTTATCAGAGCAACACCCTGAAGGTACGATAGGCTTAAGTGTTCCTGCCATGCCCGTGGGTACGCCAGGGATGGAAATGGGGAACGTATTCCATAAATACAACATTAATTTACTAACAATAGATTCACCCGCTGTAAGTTATCAATATATTGAACAATATGCCGAGCAATTTTAATGAATTAGGCATACGCTATAACTAGGTGATTACAAAAATAGTACCTCACTTCATCATTTTTACGACACTGTAAAAATTAATGAAAATAAAGCCCAAAAGCAACCATCTCACTAAGCTAAGGGCTTTAAGCAAAAAGGAACACCGCATGAGTAAAGCCCAAACAGAGCAGCAGCTAATCATTGAGGGCGCAGGCTGCGCCAGTTGCGTAGGGAAAATTGAAGCAGCACTGCAAAACACACCTGGCGTGAACAGCGCAGAGATGAATTTTGCAGACCGAACCGTACTCGTCAGTGGGACAGCCAATTCCCAAGACCTAGTTAAAGCCATTGAATCTGCTGGATACAATGCCAAACCGTTCAATGACAGTTCGCACACAGACTCCCTTGATGAAAAAGAAGCAGCCGATTGGGCATATTATAAAAAGCTGATGCGCGACACCATTATCGCACTCTCACTGGGTGTGCCTCTTATGATCTATGGTATCGCTATTGGCGAGATGACCGTAGCAACCAATACTGAGCGGCTCGCGTGGTTAATTGTTGGTCTTTTAACGCTTGCGGTTATGTTTTTCTCTGGTAAACATTTTTATATTGGCGCATGGAAAAGCTTTAAAAATCATTCTGCCAACATGGATACCCTCATTGCACTGGGCACCGGTACAGCATGGGTCTACTCAATGCTGGTTGTCTTTATTCCCGATGCTATTCCGCTAATGGCAAGGCATGTATATTTTGAAGCCACCGCCATGATTATTGGCTTAATCAACCTTGGTTTAGCGTTAGAGCTAAAAGCACGAGGAAAAACCTCAGAAGCAATCAAACGCTTAATCGGCTTACAAGCCAAAACCGCCACTGTTGTTAGGGATAACAAAGACGTTCAAATAAATATCGACCAAGTGTTGCTCAATGACATTATCAAAGTCAGACCGGGTGAGAAAATCCCCGTTGATGGTGAAGTAATCGAAGGCCACACCAGCATTGATGAATCAATGCTAACAGGTGAACCCATGCCTGTTGAAAAATCAGAAAAAGACGACGTCACCGCGGGTACGCTCAATAAATCTGGCATGATCCTATTTAAAGCAACACGGGTAGGAAAAGACACCGCGCTTGCACAAATTATTGCGATGGTAAAACGTGCCCAAAACTCAAAACCCCCAATAGGGCGACTAGCCGATGTTATATCTGCGTATTTTGTGCCGGTTGTCATGATTATATCTATCGTCAGTGCACTAGCATGGTTAAACTTTGGCCCAGAGCCCACTCTTGCCTTTGCAATTGTGTCTGCGACAACGGTGCTTATCATCGCGTGTCCGTGTGCGTTAGGACTTGCTACGCCAATGTCGGTTATGGTCGGTGTGGGCAAAGCAGCTGAGGCCGGTGTTCTTATTCGAAATGGTGAAGCACTGCAAACAGCTTCCAAAATTACAGCCATGATTTTAGATAAAACGGGCACCATTACCGAAGGCTCCCCCAAAGTCACTGACGTTATTTTAGCAAATGAGAGTGATGAAAAAACCATATTACAGCTAGCAGCCAGTTTAGAAAGTGGCTCAGAGCACCCTCTTGCGCAAGCAATTGTCGAAAGTGCCATGGAGCAAGAAATCGAGCTGCTGAAAATAGACGCCTTTAACGCAATTACAGGCTATGGTGTCGAAGCCACGTGTAATGGTAAGTCGCTGCTATTTGGCAATAGTAAATTAATGAAAATGAAAGAAATTGAACTCTCTGACTTCACAACGAAAGCACAGGCCTTAGCGAAAGAAGCAAAAACGCCAATGTATTTTGCTGTAGATGGGCAGCTAGCCGCAATTATCGCGGTAGCGGACCCGATGAAGTCTGATTCACTTTGTGCAATCAAGCGTCTTCAAGCCAATGGTATCCGCGTTATTATGCTTACTGGCGATAATAAAGAAACCGCCTCGGCGATAGCAAAAAAAGCACAAATTACTGAATTCTTTGCTGACGTTCTACCTGAAGACAAAGCCAATAAAGTGCGCGAACTCCAACAACAAGGCGAAATTGTCGGTATGACAGGCGATGGGATCAATGATGCCCCCGCACTTGCCCTCGCCGATGTTGGTTTTGCGATTGGAACAGGCACTGATGTTGCCATTGAAAGTGCCGACATCACACTCATGCGAGGCTCTCTTCATGGCTTAGCTGATGCCATTGCAGTGAGCAAAGCCACGTTACGCAATATAAAACAAAACCTATTTGGTGCATTTATCTATAACGTGGCAGGTATTCCAGTGGCGGCAGGTATTCTGTATCCATTTTTTGGTCTACTGCTGAGCCCTGTTATCGCGGGTGCTGCGATGGCTTTTTCTTCGCTTACCGTGGTGACGAATGCAAACAGGCTTCGTTTATTTAAAGCACAAGATCACTAAGGAGCCACATTATGATGATTATTAACTTTATCGGTATTTCACTCATCGTGCTGATCATTTGGTGGTTTTGGCTGTATAAACCAAACAACGTTGTTGCAACTAGTACCGACGTACTCATTGAGGTAAAAGAAGGGGTTTATTCGCCTGCTTCTCTACAAGTTACAGCTAACCACCCAATAACCTTATCTTTTTTGCGAAAAGATCCGTCACCTTGCTCCGAAACACTGCTCATTCCCTCCTTAGATATAAGTGAGCAACTGACCCTAAACAAAGTGACAAAAATACACCTGCAAAATATCCCACCGGGAGAACATGTTTTTCACTGCCAAATGCAAATGTACAAAGGTGTTATCACTGCAGTCGAATGAGATTGTGAAGTGAAAATAAAACAGCTTGGAGAGATTATTATGAGTGATTTAGAACATAGAGTCGGCGTAAAAGAAGCAAACTTAGTCGTTCGCAATCTGCGGCTGTGTAAAGTGACAGATGAAAATTGTGATGCACTCATTGAAGAGATTGATAGACTCTTTGGCATCGATGAAGTGAGCTACAATATTCGTGAAAACGTAATACACTTGGCCTATGACGCAACCCACCTAAACTTAGAAGGGATCGAAACCGTTATTCGCAAACACAGTGCCGATCTTCACAATGACTGGTGGACACACACCAAAGAAAGTTACTACCAATTTGTCGATCAAAATATAAAAGATAACGTCACTCACAAACCCTGGAGTTGCCATGCAACCCCACCAAATAGGCACAATAAACATAAAGAGTAAGGTTTCCCCATGACAGGAAACCTGTGAATACTTTTACATGTTGTTAAATGAGTAACCGTTACTAATTAAGTAAGCCTTGATCTGGTCTGTCAAATTCGAAAATGGGGTTTAGTCACATCTGACCGTCGCAAATGTGCAAAAAGCGAACCTTCAGTCATAACTCGTTTATGCCCCAAAACGAGTTGAGTCACCACCCTTAATCAGGCAAAAAACGATCACTAATGCCACTTTGGAGGCATTAGTCAATTGCACTAAAAAAGGTGATTTGGATTAGTTTTTGTATCTTCAATTGGTTAAATTTGTCATATCCTCATTTACTAATGAAAATAATCCGGCTTCTTTCCCCTGCTCAGAATAAATGTTGAATAGTTTATCTGGAATGGGGGGACATTTTCTTAAACGATTAGGCACAACAACATGATACCCGTCAAATAGAGTTAGATAAGGAAAATTCAAAACAGCCAGATTTAAAAACTCTATATTACAAGGCGACTCAAACTTTACATTTTTAGGTGTGGGTGAAGCTACAGTAGGTGGCGTAGGAAATACAACCAATTTATCGACAACTACACAGCATGGATATAAAGTACCTGAATTGATAATGACTCCAACCCCTTGCATTTCCATCTTGTCCGTAGGTAAATCGATTACCTTCGCACCATCAATATCTCGATTACAGTTCAATATCTGCTTTCGCACATTATCTAGTGAACTTTGGAAAACCCAGTTATAACCTATTTCATTGAACCACATTAAATAAGCGGCAGTTATATATCCAACTGCAATTTCGTTTTCGTGAAGCGTTAATGGTATTTCAAAGTTAATTTCGAGGTTTTCACCAAACTTCATTGATTCTAATTTACCGGGTGGGTTTCTATTGATAGGTAAAGCAATATCAATACCTCCGTCAACGTCCGAGACACTTATTGATCCATTAACAGTTTTGTCATTAATACTTATGTACCTACTCTTTGTTTTGGCATCTAAAAGCGTCCCCATAGGGTTATTCAGTATATTAAGATATTCGCCTAACCACTTATCCTGTTTTTCACCAAATTGACTATTACAATCCTTACAAAGAAAAGTCCATTCATTCCCTCCAGAAGCTTCTGGTAAGATATGACCTGCCGTAAAGCTGCGTTGACCTGAATTCAAATCAAACTCCTTTACGCATGTTGGACATATGACTTTATTTTCAAACCCATTGCCAAATGAGCAAAGGTGCTCATTCAAATATTTTGCTAATTTTAATCTTGAGTGTTTTGTTGACTTACCCTTCATAGATAACGTCCTGTTAACCGCTAGTATGCTTTAATAAATTTATTATGGAGACTTCTTAGTAATAAAACAAAAGCAATTCATTAGAAAATATATGGCAAAAAACTTAAGGACAATGTCTTCAGCACAATCGAGACCTTTCAGCTCATGCTACTAGAGCCAACACGGAATTGTCCAAAAGTGAGTTATTGTCTCTTGAACGCTCACTTGAGACTTTTGTACTCTAAAGTTCAGTCACTTACTTTTTAATAAGTCGCATACTGGCAATATACCTCACTGCCTTCATCTTCCTATATTTGAAGAATGCCAACTCCGCCTTAGAGTTCTGCCATCATGATAGCAAGTAACATCAAACTTAATCCTCATTTGATATTACAGTAGCAGTTCAATCTCAATCTCACTCTAAATAAGAACCAAATTGATGATACGTTTTCTGTCACTTTTTGGCTTATTTATTATCTATGCATGAAATGAAAACAAGGCAAAAAACATCATTTTCAATAAAAATATTGAAATGTATTGCTCCCCACCTCTCCACTGTATACCTGAAAGTAGCCCCGTTGCACTTATCTAAATTAAGGTCATGTTTATTGATAGATGAATTGCACAGCAAGTTATCAGCGTGGCTCATTTATATTGCACGCTGATGGCTTTCAGCTATTCAAAATCATGATTGGACTTCACATCTAACAATTCGCCAGTCTTAGCTATCTTAAAGAAGATATTTTTCTCATTTTGGTTATTTTCTGCTTTGACAACATAATAGCCCTCTTCAACATGGACTATTGAGAGCTTATCGTTTGCTACCTCTTTCCATGAAGCATCGAGTTTACCAACTTCAAACCCATAATCCTTAAAAGTCATTTTCTTGATTGACTTGGCAGCAATATTCATTGCTTTTTGGTCATTAATAGGGTCATGGCCACTGTGCGCCAACGCCCCAACACTCACTAATGCAATGCAGATTAACGCTGTTGTAATTAATCGATTCATTACTTTTCTCTCCTGGTTTTTACTTTTACCATGTGCTTAATTATGCCGTTTATTTTTTTAAGCCAATCACTTCATATTCACCCTTAACAAGCAGCTGTAAGGCAATTGGGTTATCTGTTTTATTTTTCCAGTACCAACCGTGTGAACCGGCAAAGGGAGCTGTGAAGCTTCCTTTCATTTCATTACTCGTGGCAATCGTATAGCTTTCAAAATACCCCGTTGTGTCACCTTCTGGTTCACCATGCAAATCGAAATACAATGACTCACCCTCTGTTAACCATTCATAGGTCATTTTGGCATGTTGGGGCATTGCAAACTTATATTCAACTCCTCTACCTGCAGGAACGATTACTTCAATGATCTGAAATTCATCGGTGCCTTTATTCCCTGTCGGTGATTGACTTGGTTGTGCGTCTGTCTCTGCAGCTATCGCAATGCTGGTTAGGCCAAGCTTATGGCCAATACCCGTTGGGTCAATGTTATATTCGGCCGGAAGAATTAAAGTCACCAGAGCAATGGCCGCAACAACCGTTGACGATACGCTCGCTATAATTAAGGTCTTTAAACTCACTGTGTGTTGCATACTCATCTCTTTTTTTATGTGTTAACTAACGAAATAACCCGTTAATTGAAAACCAACTAACATCACACCAGCACTCATGAGTGCTGTATTTGTTAAGGTCGAAAAACGTTGGAATGATGGAAAATGTCGCCAAGCATTTATGGCAATTAAAATAAAGATAAGCGCTGCAAATTGCCCCAATTCAACACCAATATTAAACGCAATTAAATTAACTAATAAACCATCCTCTGGTAATTGAAACTCTTGTAACTTCGTCGCTAAACCAAAACCATGAAACAAGCCAAAAATCAGCACCGCTGCTTTTGTATTGGGTTGCCAGTTAAAGCAGCGTTTAAACCCACCTAGGTTATCAAACCCTTTGTAAATAACAGAAAAACCGATAATCGCATCAATTAAGTTAGCATTAACGTTAATATCACCCAGTACACCGAGCAAAAGCGTAGTACTGTGACCAAGAGTGAACATCGTCACATAGAGCAACACATCTTTGCTGCGATATAAAAAGAAAATCACACCGACTAAAAATAATAAATGGTCATAGCCTGTGATCATATGTTTTGCACCAATATACAAAAACGGGACAAATTGTATTCCCTGATTTTGCTCTAAAAATGCACGGGTGTTGTCATCTACACCATGTGCCAACACATCAATACTGACGAGCCCAAGCACCGCAATCAAAAAGAGTAAGCTCATTTTTAATAGCTTATTTTGCATTCCAACTTCCTGTACATCTAATTCTTTCAAGTAATACGCCTTTCAATTTTTATCACATGCTATAAAACGCAGATAAACCTGCTTGGCCAACTAAACTGTTAACTATACTTAAGTGGTTTAACATTAATTGCAACGTTTGATTTACGTTTTCTCCTTTCTAACGTTATCTTCATCATTTGCAGTAATGACTGTTAATTCAACCGACTTAGAAATAACTTCCTTCATCAAACAAAAGTTCAGCACTCCTTATTCGTGCAAAAAAAAAAGCCGCTTTCGATTAATGCCAGTCAGTTAAGCAGTTTTTTGAATAAATATGTGAATATTATTCAGTTAAAGCTGCTTAAAGCAGGTGGGGATAAAATTAGCTAAAGACCATATAGCAAAAGGGCTACAGTAAGATTTTTATAAATCATCGCTGTAACCCTTTATTTTATTGGTTTTTCCTTAACTGATCTGCATTACGCTTTCGATGGTTCTTTTTCGCAAAGCCTGCTATTTTTTAATCAGTTAGTATCTAAAAAATATACATCACCACATTTACTGCGAGGAGTGCTCAAAATGTGTGCACGGATTTCACTTATATCTACAACTATTTCAATCGCTTTAGCCTGCTCTTTGCCGTTAGCTTTTTCTGCAAAAGCCGAACAAAAACCTAACAATGCCAAGGTCTACCCATTAAAAGAAGCGTTCTTCGGTGAGCAACATGTCCATACAGGTGTGTCGATGGATGCGTTTATTGCGGGTAATAGACTAACGCCTGATGATGCCTATCGCTTTGCTAAAGGCGAAGAAATGATGGTGAATGGCAGTCTCCACAAAATAAAACGACCACTTGATTTTGTTGCTGTTACAGATCACTCAGAGTTTATGGGAGAAGCCTTTAGCCTAATGAATGAAGGGGCACCTGGTTACGACCACGAAATAGCCGTTGCTTTTCGTGAAGCTCCAGATTTAGAAACGGCATTAAAACTTTATAATAAGTACGTATTAGCCCCATTAGCAGGCGGTGGAGAACCTCACCCTGCATTTTTTCAAGGCCAAGAAGCCATTAAATCTACATGGCAAAAAAATATAGAAGCCACTGAAAAGCATTATCAACCAGGTAAATTCACCACTATACATGCCTACGAGTGGACATCTGCTCCTGGGGGGGCAAACCAACATCGCAATGTTTTCTTTAGAGATAACAATGTCCCTGATATGCCTTTTTCATCAAACGAAGGGGCCGATCCTGAGCAGTTATGGGCATGGATGCAAACACAACGCGACAGTGGCAAAAAAGTGTTCGCAATACCACATAACTCAAATGAATCGAAAGGCTTATTATTTGCTG
The DNA here is from genome assembly GCF_001938575.1 of Pseudoalteromonas sp. PAB 2.2. Lineage (NCBI taxonomy): Bacteria > Pseudomonadati > Pseudomonadota > Gammaproteobacteria > Alteromonadales > Pseudoalteromonadaceae > Pseudoalteromonas > Pseudoalteromonas sp. PAB 2.2. Next base: position 33,051 of record NZ_LYPI01000007.1, on the reverse strand, counting down.
AAGCAAGTCTTTCAGGCGTACCCGTAAACAAAGAATATGCTGAAAAACGGGCCAGTATGGAGCCACTCATTGAAATGATGCAAGTTAAGGGTAATTCAGAAGTTATACCCAACTTTTGGCCCAATGACGAATTTGCAGACTTTGAAAATGCAGTGTCAATTCAAAAGTTTAATGGTCGTGCGTTCATAAAAGAAAACTATGTGCGTTATGGACTAGGACGCGGCATTAAATATCATGCAGAGCTTGGAGTTAACCCTTTTAAATATGGGTTTGTTGGCGGAACAGACAGCCATAATGGCACACCAAGTAACGTTGAAGAAGACAATTACGCTGTCGGTAGTCACGGCTATGCCGACCAAACAGCCGATGTACGTTCTAAGGCAATGCTTGAAGGCGAAATGCTGATTGCAGACTCCAGTCCTGGCGCGTTGACTGCTGTGTGGGCTAATTCAAATACGCGCAGTGCAATTTGGGATTCAATGCAAGCAAAAGAAACCTTTGCCACCAGCGGCCCACGTATGAAAGTCCGTTTTTTTGCAGGCCAAGGGTTCAATAAAAGTTACAAAAATTACACCGACCTTGTAAAAGATGGTTATGAAAAGGGCGTGCCGATGGGCGGCGACTACAAAGGTAAAAAAGCCCCTGAGTTTTTAGTATGGGCAATCAAAGATCCTATTGGCCCAAACTTAGATCGTATCCAAATTATTAAAGGGTGGTACGAAAACGGTGAAATGAAAGACCACGTTTATGACGTTGTAGCCTCGGGAGATCGCCTAAAAGCAGATGGAAGTGTTACCCCTATTGATGCCCCTATAAATCTTAAAACGGGTGAATTCAATCAAGTAAAAGGGGCTGTTGAACTTATGTCAGTATGGACAGACCCTGACTGGGACCCAAATCAAGAAGCATTTTATTATGTGCGTGTTTTGCAACTGCCAACAGCACGTTGGACGTTATATGACGAAATAAATGCCGGTGTAAAATACCCTGATGATGTAAAACGTCAAATTGTAGAACGCGCATGGGCCTCACCTATTTGGTACGAAGTAGAGTAAGTATAATTAATGATTAAACGTATTTTAAAAGAGCCTATTACTCATTTTCTGGTATTAGGCTCACTCTTATTTGCAGCATGGAATTACCTTGCACCTTCGCAAGAATCAGAAAACAATGAGTATGTAATAGTGGTCGATCAAGCTAAGTTTGATCACCTAAAAACCCTTTGGAAAGCGCAGTGGAAACATGAACCTTCGAATGAGGATATTGCTGCCATTCTTGAGCGACATATTCGCAAAGAGGTATTTTACCGTGAAGCGTTAACCATGGGTCTTGATCAAAGTGATGAAATAATTCGTACGCGACTTGCACAGAAAATGGAAGCAGTTGCCAGCGATCTCAGCAATTTAATGCAGCTCCCTTCTGAGCAACAACTTAAAGAGTTTCATCAAGCTCGCCCAGAACTGTTTACCATTGCGCAATCATTCGCGTTTGAGCAAGTTATATTAACGCCACAAGAGGCTCAAGAGCCAAAACTGAGTGAAATTCGCGCCCAACTAATAGCAAATCCAAATACACTAAACAGTTTTGAGAATCGCCGTTCAGTGCCTAACAGCTGGCCTCTCATGCCTGAAAACACCCTCAAGAATGCATTTGGAGGCACCTTTGTTGAGCAACTCGCTAAGCAGCCAACAGAGCAATGGGTTGGGCCCATTGAGTCTGGTTTTGGTTTGCACCTCGTTAAAATTGCCAATAATACCCCCGAACATTTAGCCCCTTTCAGTGATATTAAAGACTATGTTTTAGAGCAGTATAAATACTATGCAGTCATCGACTCACAGCAAAAAATGTTCGAAACGTTGCTTAAAAAGTATCGCGTTCGATTGGAAGCTGACACCATTCCGACGGAAATAGAGCAAGAGTTTGCCGCATTATGAGAATGAAAGTATTTTGTTTTGCCTTGCTATTAATATGGGGAAGTTCAGGGTTTGCACATGAAATTCGCCCCGCGTATTTACAAATTAATCAAGTGACTGAACACGAGTATAATTTACTTTGGAAAGTACCCACTAACAATAACTTAGTGCAGAATATACGCCCTGTTTTCGAGCCTCAGTTTTCACTTTCTCCATTACCGAATCACATGGTAATAAATGGATTTGTATTGTTTCAATATCGGTTAAATGCCGATACAGAACTTGCAGGAACAACACTGACAATTGAAAACCTAAACCGCACCACTATCGATACTTTAATCAACATAAAATTGTTGAACGGGAGTCAATATAGTTTATTAATGAAGCCGAATGAAAATACGCTTTCGATTCCAAGCGAAGGCAGTATTTGGCAAATCATCACCTCTTATACAAAACTCGGAATTGAGCATATTTTAGAGGGCTGGGATCACCTGGCATTTGTTGCAGCATTGATGTTAATTGTTAGAGGCTGGGTCACGTTATTTAAAACAATCACCGCGTTTACATTAGCACATTCAATCACGCTCGGTTTAGCAACATTTGGTTATGTATCACTGCCACCTCCTCCCGTTGAGGCACTCATCGCATTGAGTATTTTACTGATTGCAGCTGAATCAATACGTATTAGACACAATCAACACAGCCTAACAACAAAATGGCCTTGGTTAGTCGCATTTATATTTGGTTTATTGCATGGCTTTGGTTTTGCGGGAGCACTAAAAGACATTGGCTTACCACAAGTCGATGTGCCTGCAGCTCTCTTGTTTTTTAACTTAGGGGTTGAGCTTGGCCAATTGTTTTTCATTACCGCTATTTTAGGCACCGTTGCCATTACTAAGCACCTTATTAAAGTGCCAAAACCCGCGGCTACGTTTGCGGCATACGGTATTGGTAGCCTTGCCTGTTTTTGGCTTATTGAGCGTATTGAAGGTATGTTTTTTTAATCGTGTTTAACGTAAGGCATGTTATTTGCCACTCTCTCAGCGAGAATAAATAAAATGCCTTACGTGCACCCATCAATCATTATTCACGGTGGTTAAAACTTTGTGGCTTACCTAATAGATAACCTTGGAAAAACTGACACCCTAAACGTTTTAAGTATTGAAATTGCTCTTCTGATTCAACCCCCTCGGCTATCACATTTTTTCCTAAGCTTGTCGCTAAGGTGAGAATCGCTTTCACAACCGACTCGTCTTCGGAGCTAATCAGCATTTTATCGATGAATGACTTATCGATTTTTAACGTATCAATCGGAAACCGCGTTAAGTAGCTAAGCGAAGAATAACCGGTTCCAAAATCATCTAAAGAGAGGTTGATACCCAAGTTTTTTAGATCCTTCATTCGCTTTATGAGCATCTCGGTGCCCATTAAAATAACCCCTTCGGTTAACTCTAGTTTTAACCGTGAAGGTTGTATTGAAAATCGATTAATTGTCTCCAGCACTTGCGGAACAAAGTTAGGGTCTTGAAATTGGAGCGCGCTGACGTTAACAGCCACACTTAAATTAGGGTTTGAATATGCATCATTTTTGCTCATTTCTTCACACACTTGCTCAAGAACCCACTGCCCTATTTGATTAATTTGTTTTGTTTCTTCTGCTATAGGTATAAAAACATCTGGTGAGACGCTCCCTAATTTAGGGCTATCCCATCGCAGTAATGCCTCATAACCAATGAGTTCTTTGCTGGTGTTATGAATAGGTTGATACACAACGTTTAGCTCTTTTTTGGCAATGGCATTGATCAACCCTTGGTTTATTTCATTTCGCTCTAAAATAGATGCTTGTAATTTCGGGTCATAAAAACTAATCATATTTCGCCCTCGCTCCTTAGAGTGATACATCGCAATATCAGCCTGCTTCAGTGCCTCTGACAATTCAAAGTCGCATGCATTAATGATTGTGAGGCCAATGCTAGGTGTTGTATGAACTTCATACCCATCAAGGTAAAAAACGCGCGAAATCGTTTCACGTATGTTTTGCGCAAAGCTATCCACAGAATGAAAGTCACCATCTTTTATGCACGTAGGATCATCCAGTAAAATAACGAATTCATCGCCCCCTAATCTGGCAATTAAATTAGGCGATAAAACAATACTTTCTAAACGGCGCGAGACTTCTTTTAACAGTAAGTCACCAATACTGTGCCCTAAAGTGTCATTGATCATTTTAAAGTTATCTAAATCAATCAGCAGTAAGGCGTAACTGTGGCCTTGGGTATGATGCTTTGATTTAGCCAATGACTTTGCTTTGTCGATAAGATGACGTCGGTTAGGTAAATTAGTTAACTCGTCATACATTGCTAAGCGATGAACATTTTGTTCTGCAAGTTTACGGTCGGTAATATCAGCTCTAATAGCAATGTACTTATACGGCTTGTTATTTTCATCAATAAAAGGAACGACGGTTGAGTTAACCCAATATAAGCTGCCATCTTTGGCACGGTTACAGACTTCTCCTGACCACACTTGACCACTGCGAATTGTTTGCCACATAGTTTTAAAAAAGCGCGGGGGATGCGTTCCAGAATTGACTAACGCATGGGTTTTTCCGATAAGCTCTGCAGCAGAAAATTGCGATATGTTGCAAAACTTTTCATTCACACTCGTGATTACTCCCTTGCTATTGGTGGTCGCGACAATCGCATGCTGATCAAGGGCCTTTTTTAGTTCTGCTCGACTTCTATTGAGCTCTTCATTTTCTTTTTCGGCGAGCTTCATTTCGGTCATGTTTTCAATCAAACATAACAGGCTAATTACTTTTTCTGACTTATCATTTTCTGGGATCACATTAACATCAAGAAACAACGTTTCCTCATCGAGCCCTTTGAGGTTTATCGAAAACTTAACTTGTTCTCCCTTTAATGCCGTCCTTAAAAAAGGCAATACTTTATCGATAACATCGGGAGGGAAAACATCATGAATATACTTACCCTGAGTCGGTGTACGTAAATAAAAGTAGGTTTTTAGCGCATTCTGATTGTAATAACTCAACTTAAAATCAGCGCTTAATCTGAGCACACCTATGTTCATATTATCTAAGATTGTTTTCAGCTCATTTTTCTTTTTAGATGCATACAGCTCAGCCTTGTTCACCATTGAATAAGGATATAAAACCCCCTCAATAAATACGCTTTTATAGATAAATAACGCACCACATAACTTCACCAAATGCGCAATGACAAGGTAGGTATCAGACAGGGTTTGATACTGGGTAACCAACAATGAAAACAACGCCATACAAACTGATGATAATGCAAAATGAAGGTACCTTTTTTCACCATCTACGTTATGTTTCTTGTAAAACAAATAAGCCACGACGACATAACCAATTAATAGAACATTTTCTAAGGTTATTTTTACAATGGACACGCCTTCGCCATAAATAAAGAGAGACGGTAGGTTATAAGCAAACAAGGTGCCGAACGCGATTAAAATAACTGAAACAATTAACCCACAGCTTAGCCATACCATTTTCCTGCCATGAAAAGTCAGTGAGGCCGCAATGGCTGCAAACGTCAGTAATTCAAACATTCGCGCAGCTAAAGAAAAGAAAATCGACTTTTGACTTGAGCTGGGCGTAATAAACGCTGGCATACCAGCAAACGAAATCGCGTTCATGTAGTCCATCATTAGGACAATACTAAATCCGAATATGATGATATTCGTTTGTTCTGCGTAGCGGCCGTCAAGGCGCTGAAATTCAAGCAGTACCACTGATGAGAAAACAAAAACTGACAATAGCTCCGTTGTTAAATGCAGTATTTCAGTATTTTTTTGTGAAAATATATCGATACTTTCAAGCACAAAAAAGCATATTAAAGCCCCAATAATTAAGCTCGAAAACAAAACAAAATAATGGTTATTTACACCCTGACACTTAAAACCCGCTTTAGAGATGTACATTGTCTATTCTCCTTGCCAAATTACAGCAAACATAGGCGTAGCTAAAGCGTCTTCATCATGCTTACTTTGAGCAACAGCATGACTTTTTAAAACCTTTAAATTCAAGGTTTTTAATTGTTTTTTCATTGTATAAAACACAGCTTTTGAAAACTCAAAGCAGCATAAAAAATTAAAATCTTTACCAATTAACTGTTCTTCATGAACACCTACTTTTTGTGAAAGAAACAGTGAACTATTTAAAGTCGAGAGTATTTTTTCTAAATTATTTATTGGTAAATCACTTCGCATGATATCTGTTCCATTTACAGTCTTTTAATGGATTTAAAAATTAAATGCACAACATTTACTGGCTCATTTAAAAATGCCAGTTCAATATAAAGGGTTTTATTTAGCTAGATTAAAAATAAAAATAGAGGCGTGTTATATAAACCACAGACATTTAGCTATATTAACTTTGTCAACAATTGATTTTTCAACTGTGTGGCTATCAGCTAACTCAACGGTGCCATTCGCGAGATCTTTATTAACAATAGCCTGCGACCTATCATTTAATTCAACCTTTGCACCTTTTGGATAAAGACGAATAAAGTTAATAAATTTAGTCGTTAATATATGATCAAACTTACCAATTTGAGCGGCGTGATAAACTTTCTCAATCGCTTCTACACGTGAGAATTTTTCGCGATAATGACGCTGTGAAGTTAAAGCAACGTATGTATCAATAATACGAATTATGCGTGCTTCAAGGGGGATTTCAGGTTTTATTAGGCCATGAGGGTAACCAGAGCCATCACAATTTTCATGGTGGCACTTGATAATCTTGATCACATTGTCTTCAATGCCGCGGCTTTGCAACTCGCGGCAGCCCAACACAACGTGCTCATGAACACTGTCAATTGCTTTCGCGCTTAACTGCTTACTTTGCTTGTAATCAGGCGGGATCAAAGACATGCCAATGTCTTTTAAGAATGCTGACTTTGCAAAAGGGATGAGTTTGTCTTTTCTTAATTTTATTTCTTTTGAGAATAAAGTAATTAACACCAATAACCGCACAGACTCTCGAAATGATTGGGAGTCTTCGCTAATTTTTTCGTATATTAAATCCAGACGACTGGCATCATTAAGCACAAATAAAACAATATTTGTAACGGCTTGAGTTATCGCCTTGTTGTTTAATACATCTGATTGGCCACAGTCTTCAAGTGCCACTTTAAGGATTGATAACCCTTTATTCAGCGCACCAACCGATTTGTCTTCAGAGACATATAACGATCCCTCAAATTGCTTGAGTTTGTGCTTATCGCCTTCAGACTTAATTTTAACTTTATTTGTAAAAAAAGGAGTTTTTAGCCAGTGTTCATTGACCCTAACTAACATACCTTTCTTTAATTGATTGGATTGTATTTTTTTCAATCTAAGTAACCTTGTAATAAAAAAACATTAGTTACTCATCGTCTTCCCATTGACAATTCATCCTTTAGTCGTTCTATTTTACTTAAAAAGTTAAATTACATCAATATAAATCAGAAACAAGCTAAGACTATGAATCAAAAAAGATAATTGCAATTTAATTTAAAAAAACACTTTTTATAATACAATACTATACAGCAAATAATTTGATGAAATACCTAATAAAGGTAATTAAATATTAAATTAAACAACCCAAAATAATACCTAATAAAGGTAATTAGTTTCTTAATAAATAATCGTCAATTCTTATCGCGTTCATGAGTAGCGTATGTATAAAACGCATCAATTGGCATTGGTTTACTGTGGTAATAACCTTGGATCTGAATGCAGCCTAACTCTTTTAGGGTTTGTAATTGTTTTTCTGACTCAACGCCTTCTGCTATCGACTCCATATCAAGTGCTTTCGCCAGATCAATCATGGCTTTTACAATAGCAATATCTGCTTTAGTCGGATGTTCTAAATTATCAATAAATGACTTATCAATTTTTAACTTATCTAGTGCAAATTCCTTAAGGTAACCCATTGATGAGTAACCCGTCCCAAAATCATCAATCGACATTTTAAATCCAGCTTCACGCAGTTTAGTTATCGTGTTTAATGCAAACTGTGGATTACCAATCGCAATCGTCTCAGTCAGCTCAAGTTCAATACAGCACGGCTCAATGGAATATTTTTGCAGTACCGTGGTCAAACTACGTAGCAAGTTCTTTTTAACAAATTTGGTAGCCGATAAATTGATGGCAAAAGTGAGCGCTGGCATCCCATTATCGCGCCATTGACGAATCGTTTTTACGGTATTTTCAAAAACCCAATCATCAATGTCACTAATTCGGCCACAACGTTCTGCAATCGGAATAAACTCAGCGGGTGAAACACAGCCTAACGAAGCTGAATGCCAGCGCAATAAAACCTCAGCGGCTACCATTTTGTTTGTTGCTAGTTCTATTTGAGGATGAAATACGAGTGAAAATTCGTTATTTTTTAGTGCGTAATTGATAGCATTAATGATCTGAGCGTGCCTCACACCTGCTTTATTCATTTCTTCAGCATAAAACAAGACATTATTACGGCCTAGTTTCTTCACCTCAAACATAGCCGACTCAGCCATCTGCAATAAAGATTCAAAGTCACTGGCATCCAGCGGGCACAGGGCAACCCCTATCGAGGCCGTTACAACAATTAACTCGTCGTTAATTGATAAGGGTTCTCTGATCACTTTGAGTAAGATATGAGCACACTTATCAATCTCTTCTGTCGATGTATAGGGGGTAATAAATGCAAAGCGGTCACCTTGTAAACGCGCAACCATGACTTGTTCACCCATAAAATTACTCATTCTTGCACTCAAGTTCTGCAGTATTAAGTTGCAATTCCCTATTCCCAGAGCCTTATTAAGAATTTTAAAGTTGTCTAAGCCAATTAAGATAAAGGCTGATTTAATACCGACATGCGCTTTTATGACCTGCTCAAATTCCATTTGTAACTTCACTTGATTGGCAAGCCCTGTTTGCTGATCAAAGTAAGAAAGCTGATGTATTAAGCTTTCACTTTCGACTTGCTTAGTCATATCATGTTGAAAAGAAATGTAATTACTGATTGCTCCTTGCTTATCAAAAATGGGGTATATGGTTGTTTGCTCTACAATAGCATCTCCGTGTTTAGTTTTATTAACCAATGAACCAACCCACGCTTGTTTATTATTTAGCTGTTGCCACATCCCCTGATAAACACCTAAATCCGTTTGACCTGCGCTGATCATGTTCGGACTTTGGCCTATAAGTTCATCGTAACCATACTGACACATGTCTAAGTACGCCCGATTCATATATTCAATTTTGGCATCCGTATTCGTAAACATAATAGGGTGCGGATTTTGCTCTACAGCTTGAGATAAAATATGCATGCGTTTATTCAACGTGATTTTATTAAACCACTGCCACACTGATTCGGCCCACACGGTGAGCATGTTTTTATCATGAACTGAAAATGTTTTTTCTGTGTGTTGCAAAATAATCGCTAACTGACATTTGCCATGACGCACAACCGGCACCACCAGCAAAGAGCTGGCATTACTTGGCAAGCCAAACTCTTTTGCTTGCTTGCGATTAACAATGATTGCTTCTCCAACAGCGACTTTTTCTTGCAACTTACTGGTACATACATCCAGTTTTGAGCCATGCACCGCACGGTAAGCGAGCTGCTTATGTTCATTACAAATATAGAGCGATGCACCATCACAATTTGCAATTTCACGGGCTTGCTCAACGGCATAATTAAGCAAGGTTTCTTGATCTTCCTGAAACGAAATTTCGGTCAATGTAAGCAATCCCTTATTAAACTTACTTTGTTGAAGCAGTGCTGCCATTTGCCCTATTTTTTCTGTTACGTCACGCGCGACAACTAAATAAGTTTCATGCTCATTTTCATAAGTAAACAACGTCACAGAGAATTCAAAATGATGCGTACGTCCATTAATTAAGAGAGGTAATGCATCGATAGTAAATAATCCAAATAAATGATTTTGTTGCAGTGAGTGTATAAACTGCAGTGCATGTTGAGGAGCAAAAAGCTGGCAAATATTGTGACCTAACACATTGTTCGAAAAGACACGATTCGGCGAATTGTCACTGTAAATAGCTTTAAACGTGCCATCTCGCTCAAGCTCAAAAACAGAATCAGGTAAAGCGGTGAGCGTTGCAGATAACTGCTCTGTTGAATTTTCAAGATCAGCGTAGGGTTTGGTGACGGTTTCAACAAACACGATTTTATATAATAAAAAGTAGGTCAAACCTTTATAAATATGACCAAAGAAGTTAAGTGTATCGGTTACATGCGAGGCATCATTATAGAGCGTAAAACACGCCTCACTTAATATCGCCAACAAACAAACAAGCGTTTTCCCGGCGATATTTAGAGTGTTTCTTGGTTTTCTTAATTGCGATGCAAACATACACGCAGCAAGGCTGTAGAGCGTAATCAGTGTTATTTCTATCAGCCACTTTTGTTGACTGCTGCCACCTCCTTCAATGTACAACGTGGGCAACCAATCGGGTAAATAAAATACAACAGCCACAATACACGCGGTCACACTAAGTAAAGTACTCAACACAACACGCGCATTAAACAGCTTATAATTCACCCAAATAGCGGTTGCAATCACTAAAAATGCAGCGGCATTAAAAAACCGGGCAAACAGCCAAAAAGCAAACACTTGCTCCATGTTTTTCTCGTGATCACTGACACTTGAAAAACTCAAAAAGTGCAACGCATCAAAAATAGCAACACACAGCATAAGACAAGATAGCAACAATAACTTGCTATTCCGGGTGAAGTGCCATGTATTCCATCCAATAGCAAAAATTAAGAATGAAATAACAACTGAGAAAAGCTCAACACTGGTGTGCATGCCTACATAAAAAGGTTCAGTAGCAATTAAACCGACCTTTTCTAGCAGTAATACGATGGCTAATAGCAACACACCGACACCAATGTAAGGTAAGGTATTTACAAGTTCTTTATGATGAGAAGTATGTACAAACTGTTTCACTAAGCTTTTAACTATTTTTATAAGTATTACTAAAAAGGATAGTAAAAATAACAGTTAAGTGTAGATAAATAATGAAAAAATCTGTCGGTGTTGCGCTAACTATTGCTTAGCGCAACAGAATGAAAACTAACCTTTATTAAAAGGATTCCGTGTATCTTGATTAGCATCGAGGTTACGCATCAAAATTGCGTGGTCTAAATCAATATCTTCCGGTAGAGGGATTTTTACAATATGGCCTGAGCCTTTTGCATCGCTGATTGACTCGCCCTTTTTGTTTTCCATAAACTCAAGGTTAAAGTTGATATTGCCTTTAGGTGTCATTAACTCAAGCGAGTGACCCGTACAAAATTTATTTTTAACATCAATTTCAACCAACCCATTGCTAGTACGCCCCAGCACTTCACCAACAAACTGTTGTTTATCTGATACCGAATGACCGTACTCATAGTTTTGATAGTCTTGGTGTGCATGGCGCTTTAAAAAGCCTTCGGTGTAACCTCGGTGTGCTAAGTTCTCAAGCGTTTTAAATAAGTTTGCATCAAAAGGACGCCCAGCAACGGCATCATCAATTGCTTTACGGTAAACTTGTGCGGTACGCGCCACATAATAGAAAGACTTTGTGCGCCCTTCAATTTTTAGGCTATGTACGCCCATTTTTGTAAGCTGATCAACATATTGTACGGCGCGTAAGTCTTTTGAATTCATGATGTAAGTGCCATGCTCGTCTTCAAATGCAGGCATGTATTCACCAGGGCGACCTTGCTCTTCCAGCATATAGACTTCATTACTTGGCGCGCCTTCACCGAGTGTGGGGATCACTGATTTAGGATCAATTTTATGAACCATTTCGCCCGTTTCGTTTTCGGTGCCCGGTTTTACATCGTAATTCCAACGGCATGCATTCGTACACGTGCCTTGGTTAGGATCGCGCTTATTAATATAACCCGACAACAAACAGCGTCCAGAGTACGCCATACATAATGCCCCATGAACAAAGACTTCAAGCTCTGTGCTTGGGCATAATTCGCGTATTTCTGCAATTTCTTCAAGTGATAATTCACGCGACAAAATAACACGTTCAATGCCTTGTTTTGCCCAGAAATTTACCGTGGCATAGTTAACTGCGTTAGCTTGTACAGATAAGTGAATTGGCATGTCTGGCCATTTTTCACGGACCAGCATAATTAAGCCCGGATCTGACATAATCAGCGCATCTGGCTGCATTGCGATCACAGGTTCAATATCGCGTAAATACGACTTTACTTTGGCATTGTGGGGAGCAATGTTCGACACAACGTACAACTTTTTATTTTGTGCATGTGCCTCATTAATACCGATTTGCAAGTTATCTAAATCAAACTCGTTGTTACGAACACGAAGGCTATAACGAGGCTGACCTGCATAAACGGCATCTGCGCCATAAGCAAAAGCATAACGCATATTTTTTAAACTACCTGCGGGTGATAACAACTCAGGCGTAAAAGGGCGAGGGGTCAAAATAGGTGACGACATGAATGCTCCACACATCGAACCGAGTACAAGTCGGTTGCATGAATTAATATGATTAACGAGCGCGGGAGTATAATAATCTGTGACTATATTTTATTGATCTAGATCATAATTGCAGGTAACTAAGCCGCTAATTAACGCCAAACATTGCTGCTTGCGAAACACAACGAAAAAAAGCGCCTTTTGGCGCTTTGGTATCAATAACAATGTATCTTATAACTCGTGAATTAATGAGCCGAGCCATCGCCCCCGCGTAACACGCCTTTTGGCGCACTACAGCCATGCTCAGAAATATAATCAACGGCGGCTTTTGCTTGAACAACCCCCCAGCCATAAGCATGATCATACCCAGCCTCGCCCTGATCATCCGCTGACGCACGAAGCGCTAAGCGAATACCATTTGCAGTGCATTCAGGGAAATTACTCCACACCACAGCAGCCACGCCAGATACATGAGGTGTGGCCATTGAAGTGCCTGACTTGAAGTCATGATCTGTAAACTCGGCAACACTTATTGTGGTTTCTTGCCCTAGTTGCTCCATTAAATGAAGCCCCTCATTCATCATTACCGCGCCCACAACCAGTGTCGTTGGATTAATATTACCCACAAGCTGGCCTTCGATGTTATTACGAATAATAACCCCCACCCCGCCATCGGCTTCGCATTGCTCAACCTTGCTATAAAACGGGCTATCACCACGCTCAACTAAACAAATTTTGCCTGTTACATCACCACAGCTTTCGGTGCCGCGTCCACAATCGACAAGCTCACCTGTGACCGAGCCAAAACGTGATCCATCCAATGCATAGTGCTGAAAGTTCACATCATCCTGCATTACACTAAATTTTGAAAAACGTCCTTTACCAACAGGAATTGTTGAGAACACCCCAACCCCTGGCGCTGATAACTCAACCTGTGAACTGCGCTGTGAAAAGCTTGCATGTTGCTTAACACTATCCACGGCGGCAACTGAAACCACACTATCGTAAGACGCAGGATAACTGTGTGATGCATCGCCTGAGTTACCTGCTGCTGCAATCATTAAAATATTATTACGCGCCACTTTATTAATTGCTCTTTCTTCAATCGGACTTGAATATTTGCCCCCTAAGCTCATGGAGATCACTGTTGAACCCGCTTGCTGACACTCATCAATGGCCCCAGCTAAATCAGAGGCATAAGCCCAACTACCGTTGCCTGCAAATACACGCACAATGTGCATATCCAGAGAGTGGTCACCCACAATACCGGCACTGCCTTTGTTGTCATCAATTGCAGCAATCGTGCCCGCAACATGCGTGCCATGACCAAATGGGTCTTCATACCAAACACCCGCGCCACCATCCGCTGAACCGGTCACGCCCGCACTCGGTAAATCAGGGTGACTTAATCCATAACCACTATCAATGACACACACCTTTTGACCGCCTTGATACTGCACTTTATCTGCCTGAACCATCGTATAGCCATAAGGTAAGAACTGCATCGGCTCTTCTGACATCAGTTTACGAGGTACATCGGGGTAAAACGCTTTAATATTGGATAAACCTGCTATCTCTGCCAATTGCGCTTTATTAATAGTGACTGCAAAACTCTCGAGTGACTTAATTTCTTTTTCTATTTTGACATTTTTAGCCTGAAGTGCCGATTTCACAATTGACGCTTTATTATTGTTCGCTTCAACCACTATGCGAAACGTCTGTTCTGCAAAACTGGGGAAACTACATGCGAGAGCCACACTTGCAGCAAGTACTGTTTTTTTATTAATCATCGTTGGGCTCCTTGTTATTGTGCAGTATTATCGTTTTTGCTCGCTGGGCAATCATGCAACTGAACGTTACCACTGATTGTTCCTGCATTGCTGTAACCTTGATATGGCCCAGACTCAAGCAACATCACATTTAAGAGCCCGTTTGCACCAATCCCTGTTTTAACGCCTTCTGAAATATCCATCATACAGGCAAAGCCAACGCCCTCTCCCGGCGCTGTTGGGTTGGTTGAGCTATAATTAAACTCCACCTGATACATTCCCTCAGTGCAAATATCTTGCTTACAGTACAAACGCTCATCACCCGACTCTGCGCCCTCAGGATCAACGGGCTCTTCGCTGCATAATCCAGCACCATACACGTTTGCATTAAACGCTACACCGCCCATTTGCTGCCAATCAATTGCTGTTAAATCCTTATAATTAACCTGTCCAGATACATCACCATCGCATCGCGCAGCATGCGCAGTAAAGACAGCTTTGCCCGCTCCGCCTTTTGAATTAAGCGTTCCACCAGCTGACACTCGTGCATCTATTTTTGCACAGCCACTCAATATAGCGGCTGTTGCAATTAACAACCCTAACTGTGTTAGTTTCATATTTTTTTCCTTGTAGTTTGTTTTCATTATCGTTTTATCCACTGTGACGCAAACTAATATTTCTAGTATATACATCTAGTTAAGAGCGACAGCACAGTATTAGAGCAACCAATAAGAGAATTCAATACGCAGAAATAAGCAAAAATGAACAGCACAAATGTAAGCAGAAAAAACGCCTTTATTTACAACTTGTTAAAATTAAATTAACACAGCGTTCATATGTACCAGTTTGTACCAAAGTGTAATCAAGCACCAAATAGCACATTAAAAGATCTTAATTAAACACTGTTGCACTGTGGTTATAGTGCATTGTGATACCCATTCGCTTAATGAGATGAGTGGCTTTGAAACACGAAAAACTAACAGAGAAAAGAAAAAAAGGTGACCAATCCTATGGCCACCTTTTTTAGATCAAACGCAATTAACTATCCAGGATAATTGGTTTTGATTTAGTTATGTTAACAGCAAAGCCATTCTCATAAAAATTTTTACACGCCTGTTAAGCGTTCGCGGCGCTTTTTCCACAACAGAAATTGATAGCCAAGCAAGCCTTCAGCTTGAATGTTAATTCGCCCGCCCGCCGCTTTTTCAACTTTCAAATGACCTTGCTTGTCATCATGCTGAAAGTTAAATAAAAACGTTGTAAGGGTTTGTTTATTTAAGGTAATCGCTATTTTCTGTTTAGTGTCTTCGAGTACACTCACCAGCTCATTTTCATTAAAACGATATTTTATTTGCTTATTCGTCGCTATGAGTTTAGGCAGTAACTTTGCGATATTATCATTCCAGTACACAGAGCGCTTTGCGTACTCAATTGATGCAGCCTCATCAAGTTCCCATGTTGTCTCAAGTTCAGTTGGAAACTCAGCCTCTACAGGGTTCGATTCTTGATTGATTTGTGCATGTAAGTTTTCAGCTGTGCCAATCACAGATAATAAGCACATTATTTTTATTATATTTTTAAACATAAACAATTCTTTGTTGTAACAATAAAATGGCCCACATTTTGAGTGGGCCATCCACTAACCTAGCAAAATACTAGTCATCTATGTGTTCACAGCGACCAAACTCTGCTCCGCCTTTCACCGCTTCAACAACCTGCTTCGGGAAACTTAGTTCTTGGTTTATGCCATCTTTACATACAAAGGCTTTGTTGGCATCGACTTCAATGGTCACTGGTGTGGGAAGTCCGACAATACCAGCCATCATTTCGGAGCCGTTGGCACTGACACCGAAAATGCCATTGGTCATGAAGTTTTTCGCTTCTACGACACCTTGCTTACCAAAGAACTCCTGACCTGTCATCCAACCAATACCTTCCATATAGATGGTCGACCCAGCAGGCATGCCATTGATAAGCAGGCGGCCTGTGATAACAGATAAATCATCATTGGCATCAAGTACCATGTTCAATGGTAAACCAGCAATTTCAGCAATTTCTTCATGGCTCATATTATAAGGTGCCGCACATAGGTTGTAGATGAACTGATAGTATGGAACATCTTCGCACCAACGTAGACCACCGAGATTAGTCACTTCATCTGTTTTAGCATTCCAGACTTTCACCCCCTCACCGAACGCTCGACGGCCAAATCCACGTTGTGCACCAAAGGCGATACGCTCACCATCATAAGAAATTACAGAAGAGTTGAGTGCTCCGAAGTCCTTGTAGAGGTCTCGTAACTTACCATCCACCCACGCAAGCTGAGAGTTATTGTTGTTGCCTGAGCCGGTCACTGTTTTACCGTTACCAGAGATTTTATCTGCACGCACCCATGCTTCGGTTCGCTCACCATTAATACGTACTTCATAGCCATCTCCCCAAGAGCGAGGAATAAACTCTAAGCCATCAGTTAATGGTGTTGCTTTGCCTGTTTTAACATCCCAGACTGTTGGAACGCCATATGAACTTGACGCCTTGTCTGGTGCACACTCTACGCCACCAGTATTGGGGCGGCGAGAATTACCAACAACGGTTTTACCAGCATCATCCATATCCCAAATAGAGTGCGAACTCACACCTGACTGACTTGCCAGCGCACAGGTGTTATTGCTTGGGTCTTCAAGCACAGAGAGGTGGCCTGAACTGATATCCCATACTGCACCTTGACCAATGCCGTTACCGTCAAGATCAGCAATAACTGCCGCCTTTGTGGCTGTTTTACTCATCGCAGCAGAAGTGGCTTTTAAAGGCGCAAAACCTTGCGGCGTCTCCAGTGTTTCAAAAGTATTCTGTGTGCTGTTATAAATAAATGGTGTACCACCCTGAGTAGTACCTAATGCTTTCTTGCCATTTTTTGCATGATCGCTTACCCAGGCTGCCACAAGCGGGGTGTATTGAATACCATCTTGATAGCCATTGAAGTACATTTCAACTTCTTTAGTTTCACCTCCAGCGACAATGATTTCGGTCATGTTACACGCATTGTCAAGCGCTGGTGAAGTGCCTTCATCTTCATTCCAATATTCATTTTCAGAAATGATATCGGTTGGTGTCGTGGGGTAGCCGCCAGCACGAATTGGATCCATATACAGCGCATAGCGGCCACCAGGCGTTAAGCCGTTGATTGTGAATGAGCCATCAGGGCCTATACGCCCTTGGGTCATATTCCCACTTTGTTGGGTGATTACGTCTTGCAATGGATTATCGAGGTTACGGGCAACCATATTCATGCCTGCATACTCAACACCTTCTTTGGTGTAAAGTTTTCCTTTAATGGTTCCGTATTTGGTTTTGTAATCCGCAGTTGGATATAAATCAGAGATATTGACGATATCATCGCGTACATTGACCGTACCCTGTGCTTCGCCCTCGATACCACGTACATTAATAAATGGAAACATTGTTTCGATACTGTCGACAGGCGCACTATTCCGCCCAGTGTACGAATTCGTACCCGCACAACCAGCAACACCATCATACATAAGGTAGTTCGGGTTAGCTATATAGGTAAAGTGACCATTTGCCTGTGAGTGTGACATATTCATCGCGTGGCCAAACTCATGAGTAAATACGCCTTGTATCATCTTACCCTCGGTGTCGTTGATATCGACATACCATCCATTCATCAGCGCAGTTGCTTCTAGAATTTCACCCGTTTCTTCATCTGCCCATTCAGGAAAAGCAATACCGAGCACAGATGAACGAGGAACTCCAAAGTAATTTTCGAGGATCGCACCGTCAGTATCATAGTTAACCCAAAAACCGTAGCCGTTTTCGGCGCCATATATTTGGTCAACATTAGAAGCGTTAACATCGCTAATACCGGTTTGACTTTCAATTGTGCCTGCAAGTGCCATGTCTAAGGTTGAGGTTTCAACATTTGACCACTGTGCGACAGCATCTGCTGTGACTGCATTCGCCTGCTCAATCGTTAGAAAAGTGTAATCTCGGTCTAAAGGAACGTATTTTGGTAACACAGTGCCATCTGGTAAAGTTATATCGACATTGAATGTCGTGCCTTGCTCTAATATGGTAAAAGCCTGAACGTCGTTACCGTCTTTGTCTTTAATAACTTGACCACCATCCGTCCATACAGGAATAGTGCCTTTGGAGGTGTCCCATTTATACGGTGCCATGGTTTTATCATGAATATATAAAGGGCCGCCAGCGAGTGAACTGGCTGAAAGAGTGGCTAAGGCAAGGGCTGCTGTAATTTTTGAAAATTTCATTATTGTTGTACTCCAGTCAGTTTACCCACCAAATTTATAAATACATCGGCCTTAACTGCTCCCGGACTGGTGAGCATATTGCGTTCTTCATTTGAAAAATTAGATGTATCCATGTCTTCAAATAGACCGGCATTTGCAAATTCGTTTACGACTTTGCCATCGCGTACAACAAACTTACCTTGTGCCATGCCCGCAGTTGTTTGAAAACCGGTAATAGAAGCTGGTTTGTACATAAAAGCAATGACGTTTTCACCTTCATGCCACTTTGCGAAACCATCTGGAGTAACCCCTAAATACACTTTGCCATTGCCCATTGAGCGAGGCTTAATTAAACCAAATTGACGAAAAGTGTAGGTCGAGTTTTCTTTTAATTTGCCTTTTGCATCAGACCCAACTTGAATAGTGACTTCAGTGTAAGGACGCTTGTTGTCAAACCCATCGGTTACTTTAATAACCTCGCCAGTAATAATACTTTGAGATGCTTGCGTTAGTTCTTGTAAGTTTTGTTGCTTTAATTTCATTGCATTGGCAGCTGGCGACAATGCCATCGCAGTGCCTAGTGCAAAAATAGATGCACATGACAGCTTGGTTAATGACCTGCGTAGTTTCATTCTTATCTCCTATCATTCTTTAATTCGTGTATTTATTGTTTTAAATAAGGATTTATAACTACAAAAAACCTAATCACTAATTATTTATGGTTGAATAAAGACAAGAGTTCACGCAAAAACATGTAGCCTTTTGTACACTTAAATTTAACATTTCGGTTACAATTTAAAAGGTGCTTATTTTTTATTTTAAGGTAGGGTAAAAAGAAGAAAAGTGAATTTAAAACCTATATATTCAGAAAGTTAAAGTTATAGCAGCATAACACATTGGTATACGTTAACAGTGCAAAAGTGAATGAAAGGTTAACAAAAATAAGGTTGTAAAAAGGAATGTTCCACCTAGATAAGTAAAGTAGCGATATGCAAAGTAACTTCACTTATCTAGTTCTAGTGCCTTTTATGATTGCCTAAAAAAGCGCAACTTCTTCTGTTTCGAGTGTGAACGTTTTACCATTTGCAAAATAAATATCTATATAAAAAATATGACTGCTTTGCAGTTCAGGCGCTTGATTTGGTTTTAGTTCAATAAACACAGGTGCTGTAGTAGGTAATATGTCAGCAAAATCAGCGACACTGGCATAGCCTCCCTCATTAAAGTAGTCAAAGTCATTCACATACATCTCTGTGACATTGAAGATACTATTCAAGCTCATACCAGCCGTTAGTTCGCTGCTATAATCGGCGCTTGAATAAACATTAATTGCAGTGATGCTATTAATACTACCAAGCACCACAGCCGCCACTGGGCAATCAGCGTATTCTTTATTAGGATCTGGTTCGTTACCGTCTTGATAAACACCGTCACCCATTCCGCTTAGCTTGATTTTATAGGTGTCAAAGGCAATGGGTGTAAGTGTATTTGCGCTATTCTGTTCAGCTACCACAGCGTAGTTAGCAATATCGATGGCTACAGGTGAAGGCGGACATGTTAATTCATCATTTGAATCTGAATTACAGCCAGCTAAAACACTAGCAAGTAAACCTATTAAAAGAAGTTTTTTCATTGTTTTTCCTTATTTTAGTACTCTATTTTCCTTGCTGAAAATGATAGCTCAAAATCCCTCTGCAGTAACAACTTTGCAGTCATAATTGAATTAAAGGCAGCCTTTTAGGGCAATCGCCAAAAGGATCATAAAAATGCCATCTATGCTCTATTTAATAAAATTAGGAATTTTAGCGTAAAGCGCGTATAATTCGCGCCCGTTAATATTTAACCTTTTATATATAAAATTATTGGAGCACAAAGATGGCTTTAGAGCGTACTTTTTCAATCGTAAAACCTGATGCAGTTGCTAAAAACCACATCGGCGCTATCTACAACCGTTTCGAAACTGCAGGTCTTAAGATCGTTGCAGCTAAAATGGTTCACCTTTCAAAAGAAAAAGCTGAAGGCTTCTACGCTGAGCACAGCGAGCGTCCTTTCTTCGGTGCTTTAGTTGAGTTCATGACATCTGGTCCAGTAATGGTTACTGTTCTTGAAGGTGAGAACGCTGTACTTAAAAACCGTGAAATCATGGGTGCTACTAACCCAGCTGAAGCGCTAGCAGGTACATTACGTGCTGACTACGCTGACAGCATCGACGAAAATGCTGTTCACGGTTCAGACGCTGTTGAATCAGCTGCACGTGAAATCGCATACTTCTTCGCTGACGAAGAAATCTGCCCACGTACTCGTTAATATCGAGTTCACAGCTAAGTCTGTGATGCAGAAGAAAAAGGGCTTTCGAGCCCTTTTTTAGTCATTAGCTAAGCTTATTATTCGTCTGTTTAGCTAATGACTAAGTCGATTAAATAATATACAATCGCGCACCCTAAATACTTATACCACCGTCACTGATTGAGGTTGTTTCATGACCACAGAAAAAAAGATTAATTTATTAGATTTAAACCGAGATGCAATGCGTGAGCTTTTTGTATCCTTCGGCGAAAAGCCGTTCCGTGGCGATCAGGTGATGAAATGGATTTATCATTTTGGTGTAGATAATTTTGACGACATGAGCAACGTCAATAAAAAGTTAAAAGAAAAGCTTAAAGCTGAATGTGAAATTGTTGCACCCGAGATCTCAGTAAAACAAGTAGCAAGTGATGGCACAATTAAATATGCCTTATTGCTACAAGGTGGCCAAGAAGTTGAAGCTGTGTGGATCCCTGAAAAAGACCGTGCAACCTTATGTGTATCGTCACAAGTAGGCTGTGCGCTAGAATGTACTTTCTGCTCAACAGCGCAGCAAGGCTTTAACCGTAACCTAACGGTATCTGAAATTATTGGCCAAGTATGGCGTGTTGCTAAAGATATTGGCCTTGATGGCGATAGCACCAAACGCCCTGTTACTAATGTTGTAATGATGGGTATGGGTGAGCCACTTTTAAACCTTAAGAATGTTGTGCCAGCAATGGAACTGATGATGGATGACTGGGGTTTTGGTCTATCAAAGCGTCGCGTTACACTGAGCACATCTGGTGTTGTTCCTGCTCTTGATTTACTAAAAGAAAAAATCGACGTTGCGTTGGCCATCTCTCTTCACGCGCCAAACAACGAGCTGCGTGACGTGCTAGTGCCTATCAATAAAAAGTACCCAATTGAAGAGTTTTTAGCGGCGTGTCGTCGTTACATCGATGGCTCAAAAGCAAATAAAGATGTCACTATTGAGTACGTCATGTTGCAAGGCATTAACGACAGCACCGACCAAGCCCATGAACTGGTTAAAACATTAAAAGGGACACCGTCTAAAGTAAACCTTATTCCGTTTAACCCATTCCCTGGCAACGAATATGGTCGCTCAAGTAATAGCCGTATTGACCGTTTTTCTAAAGTACTACAAGCGGCAGGCATTACCTGTATTGTTCGACGTACTCGTGGTGACGATATTGATGCAGCCTGCGGTCAATTAGTGGGCGATGTGGTTGACAGAACAAAGCGTTTAGCGAAAAAGAAAATGCGCGATGACAACGCAATTGCTGTTAATATTCATCAAGCATAATCGTTAAATCCAAGACAAGCCTTTGTGTTAAGCAGCTTATTTTTAAAATAATAGATGCAAGACAAAGGCTTTTCGGTAAGATAGGCATACGGAATCAAACAAGAGATTAGGTAATGCGATCTTTACTTGCCATAACTGTTAGTGCTTTAGCATTAGCTGGGTGTGTCACAGAAAACAGCTACAACGGAAGTAACAAACCTGTTGTTGAAAATAAAATCAATAATACTGGTGCCGCGCGTACTCGTATAGCCCTTGCTTTACAGTACTTAAAAACAGGCAATAACTCGCAAGCAAAGTATAATTTGGAGCGTGCAGCTGACTTCGCACCACAACTACCTGAAGTACACTATTCTCTGGCATATTATTATCAGCAAGTTGATGAAAATGAGTTGGCCGACAGGGCCTATCAACAAGCATTAAAACTTGATCCCGACGATCCTAATACCTTAAATAACTATGGGGTCTTTTTATGTGGTATCGGTGAATATGACCGCGCCGCAGAAGAACTCCTTAAAGCCATTGCGATTCCAAGCTATATTCGTGTAGCCGAAAGTTACGAAAACTTAGCGTTATGCGCCGTTGAGTTTAATGATTTTGAAAATGCTGAAAAATATTTTAAATCAGCATTAAGCCACAGCTCACAACGCCCATCATCATTAATAAACCTTGCAGGTTTATATTATGCTAAAAGCGACTTACATAAAGCACAGGAAGTCGTGGAACAATTTGAATCTACAGGCCGTGTCACTCCTCGCGCTTTAATGCTAAGTTACCTTATTCAACAACGCATGGGCCACATTGAAAAAGCAGAAACCACGGCGGCCATTATTTTACAAACTTACCCCGGCTCAAGTGAAGCTAAAGCCATCTCCTCTCAGCAGTTAAAGAGCACTGAATTTGAGATTTTACGAGAAAAATACCGCCTTTCTCAGTTAGAAGAACTGCTCATTTCAAGCGATTACTCGTCGGTAAGTAAAGATCAGCCAAAAATCCGTATCGTAAAGAAAAAAGCACCGCCTAAGCCACAACAAGCAAGTTCGGCGAGCACAACAGTAGCTGCAAACACAACAATAGAGCCTGTCGCGACAATTAAACCTGTCGCAACTGAAGAATCAGCAGCGGTGTCTGTCGCTGCAGAACCAACAGACACACAACCTGTGGCAACCATGCCAACGCCCGCAGACTCATTACCAGAAGTAAAATCTGTTGAAGTTGCGCAAGCTGATATTGAGCACGTTGCCGCAGTGGAAGAAAAGGCCGCAGTCGAAGAAGAGGCCGCTGTCACGGCACCTAAACAACAGCCAGTGGCAACCGTACAAAAAACGCAGCCTAAAATAGGCGGTTTTACCACCGTGTCATCACGCCCAGTAGTAAAAACCGCGGTGGCTAACGATACCTCAGCAGTTGTGAATGCACTTGGTTCATCACAAACCACAATGCCAGCAGCTGAGCCCACACAAACAAACAGTGATGACGTAAAAATTGTTTCATTTGGTGCTCCACAAACACCTGAAATAAAACAGCAAATTGAGCCATCTACAAACGCGGTAAAAAAAGACACTGGCACCGTAGTTTTTTACGAAGCAGAAAAAGATGCCGATGTATTTAACACCCGTTCTTCTCGTTCTGCGCAAACAAGTAACACGCGCTACAGCGTCAGCACAGAGCAATTACAACTGCCCATGCTGAACCCCAGTGTCGCCGCATTAAATATTCCTTACCATGTTATTCAAAATGGTGAAAACCTATTTAGCATTTCGGTGCGATACAATGTTAAACTACAGAAGATTTTGCAATGGAATGGCTTAAAAGAATCGGATCGTGTGCAAAACGGCACAAAAATCTATTTAAATGATCCGCACATTTACCATGACATTAACGCTGGCGATACTCTTTATGGCATAGCCACCCAGCATAGCGTATTGATCGATCAATTAATGCGCTGGAACAAATTGAGCCCAGATGTAGCCCTAAAACCTGGGCATAGACTCTTATTGGTAGACCCAGACTCATACGCATTATGAATGAAGAAAACACGTTAGAACAACCGCAAGAAACGCTCGGCCAAGCGCTAAAAAAGCACCGCGAAAATGCGGGAGTGAGCCTTGAGCAACTTGCTGGAGCATTAAAATTATCTGTTTTACAATTACAGAGACTAGAAAACGACGAACACGAGTTACTTGGCCCTGCCACGTTTGTTAAAGGCTATATTAAAAGTTATTGCCGAGAGCTTAAAATTGACAGTCAAGCCATGCTTGCATTACTGCCTGAGCAGATAGAACCTGCGAAAAAGTCAAAAATGCAAAGTTTCTCTCGTCGTACTGAAAAAGAAGCACATGACAGCCGCTTAATGTTGTTCAGCTACTTTATTTTAGCTGTAATCATTGGCTCGTCTGTTTTTTGGTGGTGGCAAAATAGCGCACCAGCGATTGAAGAGCCCATTAAGACAATTCAGCCAAATCAACTTGAAACAAGTGAACTTTCGTCCCCTGTTCAAGAGCCTCCCGTTGGCCAAGAACACACTGAAAGTGCAGCACCAATCAGTACTGATTTAGCTGTTGCAGAGTCTGAACCAGCCTCTGCGACAACACCACCTGTGACACCAGAGCAAGCAAGCTCAAGCGATCCTGAACAAAGCACCATTGTCATGCACTTTAATGAAGACAGCTGGGTTGAAATTCACGATGGCAACGGTGACCGCGTAGCATTTGGCGTAAAAAAAGCCGGCTACGTCATGACTGTCACAGGTCCACAGCCATTTAATGTCGTGCTAGGCAAACACCAAATGGTTGATATTACGTTTGAAGGTCAACCTGTCGACACCTCACATTTTGCCAAAAACCGATTAGCTAAATTTACTTTACCGTTATCAGAGTAACCGCAATGTTTTCAGAATCTCCTATTAAACGCAGAAAATCGACACGCATTAACGTAGGCAATGTCCCCATTGGTGATGGTGCACCGATTGCTGTTCAGTCGATGACTAACACCAACACATTAGATGTCGATGCGACGGTTGCACAAATTCAAGCCATTCAAGACGCTGGAGCCGATATCGTTCGTGTTTCAGTGCCTACCATGGAAGCGGCTGAAGCATTTAAAAGCATAAAAGAACAGGTCACTATTCCACTGGTGACTGATATTCACTTTGACTACCGCATTGCACTAAAAGTAGCGCAGTATGGCGCAGATTGTTTACGTATCAACCCAGGTAATATTGGCAGTGAAGAACGTATTCGTGCAGTGGTAGACTCTGCACGCGAACACAAGATTCCTATTCGTATTGGTGTAAATGGCGGCTCATTAGAGCGCGATTTACAAGAGAAATACGGCGAGCCAACGCCCGAAGCATTACTGGAATCAGCAATGCGCCATGTTGAGATTTTGCAACGTTTAGACTTTGATCAATTTAAAGTCTCGGTTAAAGCATCAGACGTATTCTTAGCAGTCGGTGCGTACCGACTCCTTGCCAAAGAAATTGATCAGCCTCTGCATTTAGGTATTACGGAAGCTGGCGGTATGCGTTCTGGCTCAGTCAAGTCAGCTGTGGGTTTAGGTATGCTGCTTGCCGAAGGTATTGGCGACACATTACGTGTGTCACTTGCGGCTGATCCAGTGCAAGAGATCAAAGTTGGCTTCGATATATTAAAATCGTTGCGTATTCGCTCGCGTGGTATCAACTTTATTGCGTGTCCAAGCTGTTCGCGTCAAGAGTTTGATGTTGTTAGCACGATGAACCAACTCGAAGAACGTCTTGAAGACGTTGTTGAACCCATGTCAGTGTCTGTCATTGGGTGTGTGGTTAATGGTCCCGGTGAAGCCCTCGTGAGTGATATTGGCCTTGCGGGTGCAAACCGTCGTTCAGGCCTTTACATTAATGGCGAGCGTCAAAAAGCACGTATCGATAACGACAACATTGTTGACCAGCTCGAAGGCTATGTGCGCGACTTTATCGCTAAAAAAGAGAAAGAAACGCCAATCGACATCAAAATAGTTGAATAATACGAATATAGTCGGCAAACCCAGCGGTTTGCCGTTTACCTTTACCGCTCAGACGTTATAATAGCGGGTCAATTTTTAGTTTTCTTGATGCGTAATGATTATTTACGCAAGTACAGTATTTAGGATTTATCAGTGGCAAAACAAATTCAGGCAGTTCGTGGTATGAACGATTGTCTGCCAGGCGACACGCAGATTTGGCAGAAAGTAGAAAATATCTTACGTGATACCGTTTCATCGTTTGGTTATCAAGAAATTCGTTTTCCAATTGTTGAGTCAACCGATCTATTTAAACGCTCTATTGGTGAAGTTACTGATATCGTTGAAAAAGAAATGTACACATTTGCTGACCGTAATGGCGATAACCTAACACTTCGCCCTGAAGGAACCGCGGTGTGTGTACGTGCAGGTAACCAAAATGGCTTACTGTACAATCAAGAGCAACGTTTATGGTACATGGGACCGATGTTCCGCCATGAACGTCCACAAAAAGGCCGTTATCGCCAATTCCACCAATTTGGTTTAGAAACATTCGGCATTGCCACTGCCGATATTGATGCAGAAGTTATTTTGCTTACAGCCCAATTATGGAAAGAATTTGGTATTAGCGAACACGTTCGTCTAGAGCTTAACTCATTAGGCTCTAATGAAGCACGTGCTGACTATCGCGATGCCCTTGTTGCCTACTTAGAGCAACATGTTGATGTGCTAGATGAAGACTCAAAACGTCGCATGTATTCTAACCCATTACGTGTTTTAGACAGTAAAAATCCAGATGTACAAGCAATCTTAACTGATGCGCCAAAGCTGTCTGAGCATTTAGATGCTGAATCAAAAGAACATTTTGAAAATTTATGTGAACGTTTAGACGCAGCTGGCGTCGAATACACGGTAAACGAAAAGCTTGTACGTGGCCTTGACTATTACAACCGCACAGTTTTTGAGTGGGTGACAGATAGTCTGGGCGCACAAGGAACCGTATGTGCCGGTGGTCGCTACGACGGCCTAGTTGAGCAACTAGGTGGTAAAGCAACCCCAGCCGTTGGTTTTGCAATGGGTCTTGAACGTTTAGTTCTGCTACTACAAGCATTAGAATGTGTAGGTGACATTCGTCGCAGTGCTGATGTATATTTGGCAGCCATGGGCGACAAAGCCAGTATTCAAGCGCCTATCATCGCAGCTCAACTTCGCAAAGATGTGGCGGGTCTTCGAGTGATGGTTCACGCTGGCGGCGGCAATTTTAAAAAGCAATTAAAACGCGCTGATAAAAGCGATGCATTAGTTGCGCTCATTATCGGCGAAGATGAATTAGAACAAGGCGTTGTGACTGTAAAATATTTACGTGAGCGTAAAGAACAAGTCACCTTAAAACTAGAAGAAGCGAAAACGCTACTAGCTGAACTTATTTAAGTTCAGTTAGCAACAGAGGTAAGCATGGAAATTTATTCAACAGAAGAACAACAAGCAGAAGCGATTAAACGCTTTTTTCGTGAAAACGGTGTCGCACTGGCAGTGGGTATTATCGCAGGCCTAGGTGGTTTGTATGGCTGGAAAGCATATAATCAACACCAAATCACCAGTGCTGAAAATGCATCAGACTCATTCACTCAACTTGTTGATAGCGGTGCCGTGCTAGACAAAGCAGAAACGTTTATCAAAGATAATAATGAATCAAGCTACAGTACCTTAGTTGCTTTCGTTGCAGCTAAAGAAGCCGTAGAAAAAAATGATCTTGATGCGGCAAGTGAAAAACTTAATTGGATTATCACGCACGAGAAAAACACCGAGTTAAAAGCCACAGCTGCAACGCGTCTTGCTCGTGTTCATCTTGCACAAAAGCAGTATGAGCAAGCATTAGCAACATTAAACTCAACATTACCAGAATCATTTGCTGCAACGGTTGCGGAATTAAAAGGCGATGTGTTTGCTGCACAAGGTGACAAAGACCAAGCGCGCAGCCAATATCAAGCTGCGGCTGATAAAGGTGGCCTTGAAAATAACCCGTTATTACAAATTAAACTTGATGACTTAGCACAAACTAGCCCAGCGGCATAAGGGGTTAAGATGAAGAAGTTAACAGCGGCAACACTTGCTCTGTGTATTGCGACCCTAACGGGGTGTTCATCAAGTGATGACGAAGATGAATTAGTATTACCAGAAATTGTTAATCAGTTTGAAACAAAGGTTGTTTGGCAAGAGTCGATTGGTGATGGTGTTCAGCACTATTTTTCTCGCCTCACTCCAGCGGTATATAACGACGTTGTGTATGTTGCCAACCGTGAAGGTGAAGTAGAAGCCTTATCGCTTGAAAATGGCGATACTCTTTGGCATACCGATGTACGTGAAAACCCCGCTTTTTGGCCTTGGGAAACATCTGAGAGTGCTAAATTATCAGGCGGTATTTTACAAGCTTATGGTAAAATATTCGTTGGCTCTGAGCACGGCTATTTAACTGCTCTTGACCGCGAAACGGGTGAAATTATTTGGCGCAAAACAGTGCCGGGCGAAGTACTTTCAAAACCAGCTGCGGGCGATGGCCTAATATTCGTTAATTTGGGTTCTGGTAAATTACTGGCCATTCACCCAGACACAGGTGAAGAACGCTGGCGTTATGAGCAAGAAGTACCGCCACTAACACTGCGTGGCCAAAGCTCACCAACGGTTGCGAATGGTGGGGTATTAATAGGCCTTGAAACAGGCAAGCTCAACGTATTAATTTCAGAAAACGGTTATTCTGCTTGGAGCGCTGAAATTGCGTCACCAAAAGGGGCTTCTGAGTTTGAGCGTTTAGTTGATGTCGATACACAAGCTTTAATTAGCGGCCCATATGCTTATGCTATCGCCTATAATGGTAACTTAGCAGCCGTGGATATTCGCTCTGGTAATGTTGTATGGAAACGTGAGTACAGCAGCTACCGTGATTTATCGATGGACAGCCAATATATCTATATTGTTGACAGCAACGGTGTGGTATACGGCTTAGATAAAGTGTCTGGTATTGAACGTTGGAGCCAACCTGCTCTACGTGGCTGGTACTTAACAGGCCCAACAGTTGCTGGAAAATATTTAGCATTGGGTGACCAAGAAGGTAACCTACACTGGTTAGATAAAGAGTCGGGCGAGCTTGTATCGCGTGAAGACTTTGACAGCTCAGGTTTCTTTATTGAGCCTGTTGTTGCCGGTGACAAGTTAATTTTATACACCCGAGATGGTGAAGTTAGCGCGGTTAAAATTCCAGACTAACTTACTAATAGTAAACGTTATTTTTCTAAGGCTTCGCTTGGCGAAGCCTTTTGTTGTTTTTTAAAGAGGTAGTTTATGCTTCCCGTGATCGCTCTTGTTGGGCGACCCAATGTGGGCAAATCCACATTATTTAACCGTTTAACACGTACTCGTGACGCCCTCGTTGCCGATTTTCCAGGCTTAACACGAGATAGAAAATATGGCCAAGCTGACTATGATGGCTATGAATTTATCGTGGTAGACACGGGCGGTATTGACGGCTCTGAGCAAGGTATCGAAACTGAAATGGCCGAGCAATCGTTACTCGCGATTGAAGAAGCCGATATCGTATTATTTTTAGTTGATGCGCGCGCAGGCATGACAGCCGCAGACCAAGCAATTGCTAATCACCTACGTAAACAGCAAAAGAAATGCTTTGTTGTCGCAAACAAAGTAGATGGTATTGATGCTGACTCATACTGTGCAGAGTTTTTTCAATTAAGCTTGGGTGATATTCACCACATTGCCGCGGCTCACGGTCGTGGTATTACGCAGTTACTTGAAACAACACTTCAACCAGTTATCGCTGAAATGGCTGCACAAAACGATGATGTTGAAGAAAGTGATGACGAATTAATTGATCTTTACAGTGAAGACGACGACAGCGAAGAGAACCAACAAGCATTTGCAGATAAACCTGTAAAACTCGCAATCATTGGTCGCCCAAATGTGGGTAAGTCTACGCTGACTAACCGTATTTTAGGTGAAGAACGCGTTATCGTTTACGATATGCCAGGTACTACGCGCGACTCTATCTACATTCCGATGACGCGTAATGACAAAGAGTACATCCTTATTGATACCGCTGGTGTTCGTAAGCGTAAAAAAGTAAGCGACGTTGTTGAGAAATTTTCTGTTATCAAAACGCTGCAAGCTATTGAAGATGCAAACGTTGTATTACTGGTTGTTGATGCTCGCGAAGGCATTTCAGATCAAGACTTAAGCTTATTAGGGTTTGCCTTAAATGCAGGTCGTTCGCTCGTTGTAGCCGTAAACAAATGGGACGGCTTAGACGATTACGTTAAAGAGCGAATCAAATCTGAGCTTGACCGTCGTTTAGGCTTTATTGACTTTGCACGTTTACACTTTATCTCTGCGTTACACGGCACCGGTGTGGGTCACTTATTTGAATCAGTTGATGAAGCATATGAGTCTGCGACTAAGCGTATTAGTACTGCAATGCTACGTCGTATCATGGACATGGCTCAAGCGGATCATCAGCCACCTCTCGTTCGTGGCCGTCGTGTTAAGCTTAAATATGCGCATGCCGGTGGTTATAACCCACCACGTATCGTTATTCACGGTAACCAAGTTCATGACTTACCTGATAGCTATAAACGCTACCTAATGAACTACTATCGTAAAGCATTGAATATCATGGGCACACCTATCAAAATTGAATTTAGAGAAGGTGATAACCCATACGCAGGCCGCACCAATAAAGTGACCTTATCGCAAAAACGTAAAATACGTGCATTTGCGAAAGAAAACCGCAATAAGTCATAAACTTTATTCGGTCATGAAAAAACCTTGTACGCATTTGCCTACAAGGTTTTTACTAGTAACTTAAGCTTTGATCAACATATAAATCACCTATTATCTTCCCCATCTCTTTTTTCATTTGACTTACTTGGCTCTTATGTAGCTTCCTTGATTCATTGACACTAGAGCTTGCGACGGCAACGAGAGAATCAAGTGCTCGACTCCTTCCTTCAATAGCCTTTCTCCGACTAACAACATCTACATTCTTAATATAGTGTTCTTTTAAATCAACAAAGTGGAGATAAACTAAAGATAAATCTTGTTCCTCTGGGTATGTTTCATCAGCGCACCAACAACTCAGCTGTATATCAATCTTATGAGTAATAAAATCTAAAAATTTAGGTGTATATATTTCCTTTTTTTCTATTGGATGAATGATCTGGAGAACTCCTCCATCAGCTAAAATACTTAAGTAATTTATCGTGTCTATTGTTACAGTATTATCCGTCGTTATTGACTGAGTAATTATATTTTTTATCGATGACCTGGATTAAGTAGCCATTTTCAGTATTTTTTGAAATTAAAAAAAATTTTATTAGGTGCGCATCCCCCACAAGCTTAGTGACATAACCTGGTTGGGTTTGATAAAGCTGGTAGTAAGAAAAGCTTTCTTTATCTAGGCCTAGCATTGAAAAATAAACTGCTTCTGTAATACGTGGGTGGCTGGTATTGGGCTGGTATTGGTATCGTGCGCTGCACAATTAAATACCATTACCGCCCCAAAAAGCAGTGCAGCTTTACGCTTATAATCCTTCATATTCAGCTTCCCTTGGCTTTAAAATTTGCTTTCTACATTTAACCATACTCCAACAATCCGTTTCGGGTACACCGTAATACCACGCTCTAAAAATCGGTTGATACTTTTCAATTACACGTTGTTGCATACGTTTTGAAAAATGAGGTAAGTACATAGTTTTGATCACCGTAATGTGCCTTGTGATCATATCTCCTAAATTAAAGCGCGCTTGGCGATACAGAATGTCTGCTTTTTTATATTCCCTGCTATCAGGTGTAAAGTTTTGCATGTCTTGCTTAGGGCCAGTCGCCCAGCCAGCTACTTTTTTCATTTGTTCAGTAAACGGCTTAACGGTAAACGTGATATGAGTGGGGTCATCAGCATCAGTGGGCCCAAAGCCTCGCGTAAATACATTGTAGTGATAATTAGGATGAGTAACCTTAAAAAGAATTGTTGCATAGGCGTTGGGCTGTAATAAATCCAAACGCTCCCGTGGGAAGGTAATTGGCTCATTAGCATGCGTGGTTTTAAAGTATCTATAACCGGAGTCTATGCCACAACTACTGTGACCGCATGACTCTGTGTACACGGACTCTATCAAAAAAGGGAATTCTGGCACTGAGCCATCCTCTGTTTCAATCGTCACAACAATAGGCCCACGATAGCCATGAGCCTTATCGAATACCGTAGTGCAACTTGTTGTCAAAAAACACGCCAGTAGCACACAGTAAAATTGCAGTGCAGTTTTACGCTTATAATCCTTCATATTCAGCTTCCCTTGGCTTTAAAATATGTTCTTGGCAAGTCATTTTGTTCCAACAATCCGTTTCGGGTACACCGTAATACCACGCTCTAAAAATCGGTTGATACTTTTCAATTACGCGTTGTTGCATACGTTTTGAAAAATGAGGTAAGTACATAGTTTTGATCACCGTAATGTGCCTTGTAATCGTCGCCCCCAAATTAAAGCGCGCTTGGCGATACCGAATGTCTGCTTTTTTATATTCCCTGCTATCAGGTGTAAAGTTTTGCATGTCTTGCTTAGGGCCAGTCGCCCACCCAGCTACTTTATTCATTTGTTCAGCAAACGGCTTAACGGTAAACGTAATATGAATAGGATC
Source organism: Pseudoalteromonas sp. PAB 2.2 (assembly GCF_001938575.1). Classification (NCBI taxonomy): domain Bacteria; kingdom Pseudomonadati; phylum Pseudomonadota; class Gammaproteobacteria; order Alteromonadales; family Pseudoalteromonadaceae; genus Pseudoalteromonas; species Pseudoalteromonas sp. PAB 2.2. Next base: position 339 of record NZ_LYPI01000007.1, on the reverse strand, counting down.
ATCAGCATCGGTAGGCCCAAAACCTCGCGGAAATCCGCCTTGGTGATAATTAGGATGGGTAACCGTAAACTCAATCGATGCATAGGCGTTGGGCTGTAATAAATCCAAACGCTCACGAGGGAAGGTAATTGGCTCATTAGCATAGGCAGTTTTAAAATATTTATAACCAAATTCAATACCACAACTACTGTGACCACACGATTCCGAATAGCCCGACTCTATTAAAAAAGGAAATTCTGGCACTGAGCCATCCTCTGTTTCAATCGTCACAACAATGGGCCCACGATAACCATGTGCTTTATCAAATAAAAAATCACAGCCTGATGTCAAAAAACACGC